>CAWJQV010000015.1:0-38616 GCA_963844985.1 uncultured delta proteobacterium | reverse complement strand
CACTCAACCCAAAGCATGCGGAGCCCTCACCTGGAAAGAGTTCTTCACTCGCTCCACCCGATGACTGTCATGCTCTCGACTTGTCTGTGGTTGCCTGCTGCCGGCGTCGGCCCGCGCCACCAGCCGCACCGGAATGGGGGCAGGTTTCTCTTCCGCCTGCACGGCTCCCGTCCTGATATCCACAATCCAGGGCGAGGCATAATCGACGGCAAGGCATTTGACCTTCGCGTCCTCCAGCTTCCGGCGCTCGATGTAGCGCTCAACATCTGCAAACCCGTTGACGATTACATAGATCCGCTCACCGCCCCGGGGGCCTTGATGTTTGATCTGAAATAGCTCCATCATCTGATCCTTTGATTCCGGCGGCTGAATGGGGCCATACCATCGGCCAAACACGTCGCCGGAATACTTACCGGTGACGCCGACAAAATCGAAGCACATTGTTGCTCTGATGGTATCAAGTACACCCTTGCGGTCGGGTAAAAATCCCGTCATCTTCTACGGCTTCCACGACACATCCCCCGTCTTGTAGTTCCGACCCATTCACACTCTGAGTCTGGAAAACACCACCACCAGCCCTTGCAAGTTGGCTTGTCCGACCATTCGGGTTTCATGATTCATCCTTTCCGTGAAGTGTTTCGTTCCTTTCCAACTCAACCATGAACTTGCTCAGCAGACTGTGGCACACATACTCAGCTCCCCTGCGGGAGCCACAAAACAAGAACGGCACCCGATACCGGATCATGAAGGCAAATATGCTCTGCAGGGCCGCCTTGGTCTTCATATTGCTCCGATACCGACCGTGGCCTATATCCTCGAGGGTAGCTTCCACTAGCACCGCGAAGTGAGGCATGCCGGATCCTCGCGCAAGCTCCCGCTCGAACCGATCCCGGTTCTTACCCTGCAGGCAGGCTATCAAGTCGTCCAGCTCCTTTCGCTCGAAAGCAATGACAGATTCGAATCCGGCCGTGGAATAGTCGCCGCTGGGAAGGCTGCCATGCTCAACCGTCACGTCCGGGTAGCGCTCGAAGGTGAAGGGGTGCTGTTCTCTGGTGTCAACCAGAACGACCATACTCATTGCAACCCCCTTTCTGAAAACGAACCACACTCGTGCTCGATCATTGGAAACTGTTGGCGGTTTTCATCCCAGGGAGCGCCGCTGCATCTCCAGGGAGGTTCGGCTTTTCGTTGAAGTGGAAGTAGCCGCAATCGGCACATTTTACATTTCGCTCATAACGCTCACTTTGCTCACTTTCGCCATAAAGCGTTGCCTGACGAGGTCTAAAGATGAGTGCCCCCCACTCACTTTTGATTGTGGCCGCTCACTTTCGGAAAGATGAGCAAAGTGAGTGGAGTGCACGTTATGCGCAAAATGAGCAGAGTGAGTAAAAGAGAGAATATTCTTTTTTTCTATTACATACCTCCCATGCCCCACCTTCTTTGCTATTCCATCCCTGGCCAATTTTCCCAGTAGGAATTGAACGGAATTCCTTTTGCTACCAAGCATCTCCGCTATTTCCGCGGGCGATAGCGGTTCTTCCGTATCCTTGAGAATATCACAAGCTTCCCCTGCTCCTGACTGCGCCGGTATTCATCAGCCCCGCCCAGGTGGTGCCAGGTGCCCATTACAGGGTCAAACCGTAGGGCAAGCTCCTGCTCCTCGATGTCGCGGCCAGTGATTAAAAGGTTAGCGTCCGCCTTCCCTCTGGACCGCTGAAGGACGAGGAGCGTGTCGGCGCTGCCGCTGATACCCATGGATCCGCTGATCTGCTCAAGAGGGTCTTCAGTCGGAGATTTCCTCAAGTGAGTGACGCAAAGAATTGCTATTTGGTGCAGATCGGCAATGGTTTTGATCGCGGAAACCGTATCATAGTCGGCGTGGTAGGCGCTGCCGTCCTTGCCGTTGGGCTTCGGCCACAGTTTTGCAAGGGTGTCAAGAATTACAAAACGGGTTTCTGGGTGCTCTTTCAGCCACTTCGTCAGCAGCGGTAGCGCTCCCTCGTCAATGCGGGGCCATTCATTCATAAAGTGAAGGCCATCAGGTGGTGGGTTGCCGCCAAGGACTTGCTGCAGTCGCGACTTGAGCCTTCGAGGTGTGTCTTCTAAAGCCAGGTAAAGCGCGGCGCCCTTGTCCACACAAAATGAGCCAAGAGCCCGGCCGCCGGCTGAAGTCGCAACCGCCAGGTTTAAGGCCATCCAGCTCTTGCCGGTCTTTGGCTTACCGGCCAGGATCGCCAATCCCTAGTGAGAATATCCGGGATAATCCACCTTGGCTCAGGGAACTCTCGCCGCATCAGGTCGCAAGCGGAAAAGCCTTCCGGCATCGGTGGCAGGTTCAGGACCTTTGCTGCATCCCCCTGCTTCCAATTCGCGCTTGAGCTCTGCAGGCGCTGGCATTAGGACCACACTTTAGCGCCGCCATAGGCAGCCGGACCACTTCACGGACGGGGGCGTCAGGGTCTTTGATCCGCAAGACGTCTGTACCGAACTCACGCAGCACGTCCCATGCGCTATCAAGGTCCAACTTCGCGGCCTTGAGGTATCGCGCCCGCCGGGTGAGCATCTTCTCATGGTCGGTGCCTTCGGCCTGGAAGAACCAATCGGGAGCTTTGAAAACCGGATGCTCCCTCGCGGCCACGGCCAGTTGGAGCGCTGTGTCCATCTGATGAAAGAGGTCAGACAGGTTGTGGCCGATGCGCCAGATTTCGCTGACGGCCTGCTGAAGGGATTCGAGTTGCTGCCGGCAGTCGACGGTGGCTCCCTGGTGGTCGAGGATAGAGCAGGCCAGGACCGCAGCGCCGGTAAGGTGGCTATCTGGAATAGGGAAGGTCTTGACATTCTCGGTAATGTGTTTCATATTCTGAGCACCTTTTGAGAGTGTTTTACCCACGCCGCCGCCCGTTTCCGATCCCCCGGAGCTGGCGTTGCCGTTTTCAGGGTAGGGGTTCATTTCTGCCGTCCCTGCTCGATGATTCGGTTGAAGATGTCCTCATCGACAAACAGCCTCCCCCCGATCTTCACGAACAAGCCCGGAAATTTGTTGGTGTGCTGCCACTTGTAAAGCGTTGGCCTCTTGAAGTTCGGTTCTCGCTGCTCCCACGTTGCTACTGGCACAAGGTTTTTCTTCATCACTGAATCCTTTCTCAAAAAAGAAATGGCCCAACACTGCGCTATGTGTTGAGCCGATTTTAGATAGGTCAAAATGTCTTGTGACGACCCCGCAGACCCTCAACGGCCAGGGACGTTTTTTAGCTCGTAAAGGCTGATGCTTGCTTGATTGATGCTTTTGGAGTGAGAACAGCCAGGGACGTTACAGGGTCGGCTTGAGCGACTCCCACAGCTTTTTGGAGTTTCTTACAGAATATCCCTGACTTTTGAGAACAACACCTAAAAGATTATGATGAAATGTCCGTGCTGCCCTATCTGGTGCGGTATTGTATAGAGTCGGCTTTTTTAGGTGAGCTTCTTTTATCGGCAACCATTTCCTTGGATTATCTTGGAGAATATCAATAGCGACCTTAAGCAAATCCTTAGCGTCCACCATGTTCTTAAGCGGTTCATTTATCCCGGCCAGGATCAAAGACCACAACTCTCTAATTTTTGGCATCAGCTCGAGTGCGGCTCGCTTGAGTGCGTCGTCAATTTCTTCACCGCCTTGCTTTTGAACGCCGGCTTCCTCCTCCACTGCACCACTCGTTTTTTCATAAAGAAGCCAGCAAGCTCCTTCGATGACTTCAATGATTTCGGCACCCGGTTCAACCAATTCAATCATCCACTCATCGAAATCTTTGAAAGCTGGTTGAAAATCATTCTCTACAAGCGCCCGGAGGGAGTCTGGCTGCCACCGTTCCCGTACCTGCAGGAGCTCTTCATCCTGCGATGGTGAATCGATACCCGGCACTTCAACTGCAAGCAAGTACCTTAAACGCAT
The DNA here is from genome assembly GCA_963844985.1 of uncultured delta proteobacterium. Taxonomy (GTDB): domain Bacteria; phylum Desulfobacterota; class Syntrophobacteria; order Syntrophobacterales; family Syntrophobacteraceae; genus JADGQM01. The sequence continues at coordinate 34,685 of CAWJQV010000015.1, read as the reverse complement.
ACTGACAAACTCACCATTGCTAGAGAGGGTGAAACCCATTCCCTCAAGCCCGACATGGTTATTCGGTGAGTGCATGGTGTCGGAACGATGGAGGATGATGCGCTCGATGAGCGGGAAACGAACCCCCCAAATTCGCGCCTGTTCAAGGAACAGGTTTAAGTTTTCTTTCAACTCCGGGAAGACGGATGGATTGTTTTTGAAGGTTTGTTTTAAAGGCAGCGGGCCGCTGGACTCCACCTCGCATTCCATTTGAAGCTGCTTTGGTGCGTCGACCATCTCAGCGCCTCCCTTGTGCGCTCCCTACGGGGTCCAGGGAAACCGGGTAGGGATTGCCCGGCTTGTCAGGTGGCCACCCTATCCCTGGAAAGCGATGTCAGGATGCTTCTTGCATCACAAGGTATTCGGCCCTTGCTGTAGGCACTGGAAGCGGCTGCCCGTCTTCCTTGAGGCCGCGCAGGTGCATTTCAATGGCCTTGCTGATGTTCTTCATCGTCTCTTCCGGTGTTTCCCCGGTTGCCACGCAGCCCGGCAAGTCGGGAAGATAAGCGGAATAGTTGCTTTCGGCTTTTTCGATCACCACGAGATATTCCATTGTCAGTTCTCCTTCTGATGCCGGCCTGTTTCAATATGCTGTTGAGTGTTCCCGGCGCCAGGTCATGACTTGGGTGTCCGGCAACCGTCACGCGCCCCTTCTTGTAGACGGTGCTTGAATTGACGGTGGCTTCCCTCCTGGTTCACGAGGTACCAGCCGTCGTCCACCAACAGTTCAAGGATTTCCCGGACCTTCACTTGACCAGCCTCACCACGTTGCTTTCATGCTTCTTCGGTTGCAGGAGCTCGCCGGCCCTATTTGCTGCTTGTTTCAGTGCCCCCGGTGAAAGATGGCTGTAACGTGCCGTCGTTCTACTATCTTTATGGGAAAGCAAGCCCTGTATAATTGCCAAGTCAACGCCATTTGAAATCAACTGAGAAGCGAAATTGTGACGCAAACCATGAAAACGAAAGTCAGCCGGAAGTCCCGCCGCTTTCCGTATTCGTAACCATGGTCCTTTGAAATCGACGCGCTGCTGTCCGTTCTTGCCAGGAAAACAATAATCAGAGGTGCGGTTAAGGCCTTCGATCACGGCCACTGCTTCTTTGCAGATGGGAACGGTTGTACTCTTGCCGCCTTTTGGTGTGTCCATAGGGGTGTCTCCGGTTATCGTGAGCATACCCCGGTCGAAATCCAAGTGAATCCATTTCAATCGGAACAACTCGGAGCGCCGCAGCCCGGTGAGGAGTGCAAATTTGACAAAAGCCGCCGAATCATCGAAAGGCCAATCTTTCAGCACATCAAGAAGGCGGGAAAGTTCTTCATCGCTCAAAAACTCCGTAATCTGGTTGTCCAGTCTCGGAATTTGGACGTGATCCATTGGGTTAGGCCCCTGGTAGAGCTTCCACCGTTTCGCGAGATTGTAAAGCCTGTTTAGGAGCACGAGTTGATGCTTTATTGTTGCCGGCGCATAGGGTCTGCCGGTCTTGCTCAAGCCCTTCTTGAGATCCAACTTCAACCGTTCAACGTCCATGCTGGTTATGGCATCAAGCGCCTTGTTCTCCCATCTCGGTTTAAGGTGAGTCTCATAATTGTACTGGTCGCATTTCCAAGTCTTCTTGCTTTCCTGAGCCCATGGCAGGTAGCGGACCCATAAAACGACCAAGAGTGATAATGTCCTTTGCCTGGTGGACCGTGATGTCAAACTCTTCCCGAATCATGTCGGCCTTGATGCTCGATTCAAGCTCCCTGGCAATGGTGAGGTTGTCCACCACGCGGGTTATACCTTTGGCCTTTGACGGATACCTGAACGCGGTATTTCCGGGTCCGGTCGAAAGGCTTCTGGCACTTCCCGCAGACTTTGGCATCTAGAGCGCTGCTGGTCTTGCACTTCGGACAAAAAATCTGAATGCTCATGTTCCCCTCTCCTGCCCATGCCTGTAAGGGGGTGTGTAAATAGTGTGTAAATTTTCAGAAAAAGAAGGCTTATTTCGTCTCAAGCTGTCATGGGATTAACTACCGTGAAGTAATTGGAATTGTCAAGAGAAATCTCAATATATCAAAAGGCAGGAAAAGCTATTTCTATTGAATGGCATTCAAGAGGTCGTCGGTTCGATCCCGTCCAGCTCCACCAGACCAAACAAGAGGCTAGCGGGCTGCCCTGCTAGCCTCTTTTGGTTTACGTACTCATTGCGTACGCGCGAGGTGATTGCCCCCCAAGAAAGACGAAGCCCGATGACGGCGCCTGGTTGCTCCCGAGCACACAAAGCCCGGATCACTCCGAGCCTTCCGTTAATCACAGATGCCTTACCATCAGTCGGCTATCTGTCCCGCTTACCTTTCTATCGCGCCAATCAGCACATCCGTTACGAGCGATATCAGGAAGAGGTAGAAGAGACTTTTCAGAACCGGAACGGGGACAATCAAGAGAATCATGAATATCCCGATAATGGCTTGAAGCATCGTAAGCAAGAACATGGTGGGCTCCTCGGGAGTGGTCGGCGCCGCCTGGTTGCCCCTGGGTTTTGCCCTGGGGGCTTCCACCGTTCCCCGCCGCACGTGCTGTATATGACTTGTGCGGCAAGTTTGAGGCTTCGGGTGGAGCCCCCCCCACACATCCACACGCGATCCGCTCAGATGAGCGTCCTGCGGTCGGGAGATTCACCGTGTTTCCGAAGCCAATGATGCACAGTAGCACGCCCCGGCGCGGCCCGTGCTCCATCAGGGTCACGGCAAATCCGGGTGCTCCCCTGGCCGGTGATGTAACTAGAGCACTGGTAAGGATGAAGATCATCTGAAGAAAAGGAGGCGGACCATGAAAGGTCCCCTGGTTGCTCCAGAAACGGAAGATGCCAAGTCCCCTCCAAGCGCTCCCGTTGACCCCCCCGGCCCAGGTGCATCGGTTTGATAATTCCAACTCCGCTGCAATACCATTAAACGGTGAGAGGAAGATCGCTCACCATCACTCCCTTGCTTTCCATGTATCACCAATAGAGATAAAAATATTTGTAGATATCGCAAGGATATCAAACATTTCTGCAATATATGGATATTGGCTATCATGACCAGAGGTTTGGTCACCCCTGAGGATGAAAACCGCCTGTGTTTTCACGGTAAGCTTCATGCCCTGCGTCCAGGAAAGCTGATCAGACAGAGGATACGGCATTGGCAGACTGAAGATTACGGATGGGAAGGTGGTAATTGGGGCGCCAGAAAAGGGCTCTTCAAGTGGTGTTTGGAGGGATCAATCGGATCGGCGCCGAGCATGTCTTCCCGTAATGCGTATTTCACAGTCAAGTCCATACGTGATAAATTACAAACAGTAATCGATAAATTTCTATCGGGGGGCTCTATGAAAAGCATTTGGCTTTCATTCAAGCAGTCGTTTCCAATGGCTTTGATCGCCATTCTCTGTTTGTTTGGTTGTGCTGTCATTCCAAATGATCCATCTCAACTCTCCCCGCTGGTTCCCGGCGAGGCCAAGACAGGTGTATTCCCAGATATCGCAGGGTGTAACTCCGACAACGGAATCGTCATCTCACCCACAGGCAAATCATTGGGCTATGTGTCTTCGACACAAATTCTCTATGAGAATGATTCTGATAAAGTCGCGACTCTTACGAATGCCGATGATGAGCAGATTCCTATCAAACAGAGTTTGCTAAGCGTCAGCATACGGGCAACCCTCTCAAGCACTGACGTGCTCGGAGATGTGGCGCCGGAAGAATTTCTGGAGTACGGCGTGTCGGCGAACTTCAGGCTGCCTTGGGCGCGGTATTCCCAGTCAGGCTGGGGAGCCGGCACGAGGCTGATGGCCAGCGCCGGCGCTCTTTATGGAGCCGGGGAAACCGCGTTGGTCCTTTCTCTCATTCCCCTGGTTGCCCTTGGCAGTCAAGATGGGAAGTTTACATTAGATATGGGAGCTGGCGGGGCTCTGCTTAGCAGGCATCACTTCGGAACGCAAGACTATGGCGGATATTTCCAATTTGCCCTAACCGTGGGTGTTGGTGTTCCGCTCTTCGAACGGCTCGGAGTGGGCTACCGGTATCTGCACTATTCCGATGCAGGAATCAACGGACCCAACACCACGGGGGCAGATATGCACATGCTGGAACTCACCTACCGGTTTTGAAGGCAGGGTTTCCTCCTCGCCACCGCTCAACCGGCGCGTTGAATAAACGTATAGGTTCAGCAGGGATTTTGAAGGTTCGTGCTGAGATTCTGCCTGATGAAATTGAACGGAGTTCTCAGGTTGGAATACCGGGCATGCCTGGTGACTTGTTTTCTTCCGTCCGTGAGGCTCCTCAGAAAGGAGACAATCTCCTGGATTGAGATGGGCTCCAGTTCCCTGGTCTCGAAGGATTTGCTGGGCGAGGAAAGGGTTGTGGAATAGGTTCGGATGGAAGTTCTCTTCGCGTTAACCCTTTGGTACTCTTGAAAAAAACACACTGGCTTCGACACTCTCATCGCACATCTCTAAGTCTTGGATTGAAATTAAAAATGGCGAACAAACTGCAAATGACGTAGGCGAAAAGAATCATCTTGGCTTTTTCGGTAGCTGGGGTCATACATCGTTTCCTTTCCTGCCGGCATGCAGTTGTTAAAAGACTTGGACTTCACATGAGCGCTTTTTGCACTTCACCGTGTCCTTGTTAGGTTTGGCCAAATATGCTCAGGCCCGAACTATTTTTCATCCGGAAATACCCGATTTGCTATTTGCCAGCCTTCCCCCGGGACTTTTTCGGTGGAAGTCGCGGCCTGTTTGGTGCTGAGAATCCGGAATCTTAGGGTTCCCGCGCTCAACCGCACAATCGAGAATCAACCCCGATTCGCCCGTCGTAAGAAACAGCTTGTGACCGTAGGTGGTCTCCCGATTGCCTTTTGCGATAATGTCCGTGTGACGCTCGAAGATGGAAAACACCTTCTCACCGGCAGGCACCGTTTCCTTATCGACCACCCGGCGCCGGGTCTGATCCATCACGTTATCGAAGAGTCCGAGCACCCGCTCCAGCTCATCGGAAAGAACCCGAGCACGGATACCGTCCAACACATTCGGACTCTCGTAAGCCCGAAGCACCTCGATGGCCTTGGCGCCATAGCCTCTCACTTGGGTGGCAATCCCGAGAAGATCCTTGTAGCATTTGACCTTGACCTCTTCTTTCTTCGTATCGCGGATCTTCTGACACCGTTTGGTGACGATGCCTTGATGGTCGGAATAGGTATAGCCCGGCACAGGCTCAAGTTCCTTGAGAACCAGATCGAGGATACTCGCATTCTCATCAAGTATGATGGACATGGCCTGCAATTCCCGTCCGATCTCTGTCCGAGGCATCGTGTGGGAGAAGTTCAGCTGGGGCTCTCTTTTCTGGCGCATCTTTTCCTCTCGGTTCCCGGTGATTGTCTGCGATTTCAAGGTCTTACACCTCTAATATGTCGGAAGAGACCCGAAAACACAATGGAAATGGCGCCTATTTGTAAATTAAAATCAAAAAGTTATGCCCTAAACCTGTCGATCCCGCCGATTGAACTTTCGGCGCTACGATTCTTGACTTCGGCACCAGATTTTCCGCCCGCGTCCTACTTCCAAAACCAAATAGGGATGGTTTGCTCCTTGTGAGCTCACGGATTCAGGTTCAAGGAGCATTGACAGCGCAAGACCCTTTCTTTTCGGTTCATATGATTCTAAAATGAGCCGGCGATGGTGTATGTGTCATCTCCAGGATATGTCAATGAAAGACGAGAGTAAGACTAAAAAGCAGCTCATCAGCGAACTCGTACTCATGCGCCAACGCCTTGCCGAAATCGAAGAAAAGGCGTCGGAGCAAGAGCGCATGGCGGCACGGCTGCGCGCAGGTGAGGAGAACTACCGAGCCATAATCCAGTACAGTACGGAAGCATTTTGCCGGTATGAAACCGAGCCCATCCCGATCTCTCTTCCCGAGGACGAAATTATTGAGTTGATGTATCGCCATGCCCATCTGACTGAATGCAACGATGCCTTCGCACGGCTGTTTGGAAAGGAGCGGGCCGAAGAGCTGACCGGCCTGCGACTGGCTGATACGCTGGTGCGAAAGGACCTGCGAAACGTGGCGTTCCTGCGTTCATTCATCAGATCCGGTTACCGTGTTCAAGATCTTGAATCCTACGAGACTGACGCCGACGGGAACCTGAGGTGCATCGCCAACAGTGTGTTCGGGGTGATCGAGGATGGTTCCTTGACCAGGACATGGGGTGTGCTGCGAGACATCACCGAGGTCAAACAGTCTGCAGAGGCACTCAAGAAGTCGGAATACGAAAAGCAGACTATTCTGGACAGATTGTTGGAGATTGTCGTCTTTACCGACATCGAGCTGAAGATTATCTGGCCGAACCGAGCTGCTTGCGATTCCCTGGGAAGGGAGCGAGAGGAAGTAATCGGGACGTTACTGCTACGAGCTGTGGGGACTGCGGCATGATCCATGCCCGGACTGTGTGGTGGTAAAAGCCATGCGTTCGGCGCCGGACCGAGCACACTGAGAAAACAACTCCCGACGGGGAAGCCTGGTTCAACACCGGGCATCCCGTAATGGATGCGGCCGGGAAGGTCATCGGCGGGATCGAAGTCTGTTTGAACATTACGGCACGTAAGCAAGCCGAGCAGGCCCTGCGGGAATCGGAGACCAAGTTCCGGACCCTGGTGGAGGGAAAGCCTGATGCGGTGACTTACATCCACGCTCTCGATGAAAAGCAGACCCTGCTCTACATCAGTCCCCAGGTTGAAAGGATACTCGGTTACCCCGCCGGCGAATTACTGCAGGCCCCCGACCTTTGGATGAATTGCGTTCATCCGGATGACAGTGCGCGGGTTAACGCTCAGGTTGATCGCTGTGAAAAAACAGGCGAACAGTTTGTCGTGGAATACCGGGTGCTCAGAAAAGATGGTCGTGAGGTTTGGCTCCATGATGTCGCCGATCTGGTGCGGGACGATTTTGGCCGTTCCGTCTCTCTTATCGGCATCGCTATCGATATCACCGATCGCAAGAACGCCGAGAATCAAATCTTCAAACTGAATTCCCTGAAAGAGCAACTTCTGGGAACGATGAGTCTTGAAAAGAAATTAAAGTCCATTACCGACGGGGCGGTTGCCATTTTTGGCGCCGACTTCGCGCGCATCTGGATTTCCAAGGAGGGTGATCTTTGCGACAGGGGCTGCCTCCATGCTGCTCCGGCAGCAAGCCCCGAGGCCTGTCGGGACCGCGCCCGCTGCCTCCACCTGGCCGCCAGTTCCGGGCGCTATACCCGCACCGACGGGAGCTCATCGCAGAGTTCCTCTGGGTTGCTACAAGATAGGGCGTGTGGCATCCGGCGAAGACCCCTGTTTCATCACCAATAGCGTGGCCGATGATCCGGGTGTCCACAATCGCTCATGGGCGAAAAGTCTTGGCCTCGTTTCGTTCGCCGGGTATCGGCTTCTTTCTTCGGACGGCAAGGCGATCGGGGTCTTGGCCCTCTTCCGCAAGACGGCCATTCAATCACAGGAAGAGGCTCTCCTGCAGGACCTTGCCAACACCACCTCTCAGGTAATCTTTGCCGGGATGGCGGAAGAGGCTCGACAGGAAATGGAAGCTCGTTTCCGCATCCTGTTCGATCAATCTCCCGTTGGTATCTCCATTGCCCGGAACAGCGTCACGCTGCATGTCAATCAGGCTGCCTTGAGTATCTTCGGATACATCGATGGTTCGGAACTGGTCGGTACGTCCCAATTCAATCGCATTGCCCCGCACTGTCGACAAGAGATTTTTGAAAACGTCGAGAGACGGGAACAGGGGGAACCCGAGTCGAACAATTATGAAAGTGTCGGATTGAGGAAGGATGGCTCAACCTTCCCCCTTCAGGTCCAGGTCGCTCGCATCCGCCTGCCGGACGGGCCGGCAACGGTGGCGTTTTTCACGGACGTTACCGACCGCAAAAGAGCCGAGGAAGAGCTCCAGAAGGCTCATGACGAACTGGAAGACAGGGTGGAGAGGCGGACCCTGGAGCTGAGGATGGTGAATGCCGAACTCCAAAGGGAAATCCTTGAACACGAACGGACCCAGGAGGCACTGATCCAATCGGAAAAACAGCTCCGTTTTCTCTCCACCCGTCTGCTCGAAGCGCAGGAAGAAGAACGCAAGCGAATTGCGCGGGAACTCCATGACAGCATCGGCCAGTCTCTGGCAGCGGTTAAGTTCAACGTGGAGAATCTGTTGCAGGCAGTGGCGGGGGTGAGACGCCGGCCAAACCGCTGGAACTGGTGATTCCCATCATTCAGGGTGCCATTGAAGAGGCCAGGAGAATCTATACGGGACTGCGGCCATCCGTTCTCGACGACTTGGGGATACTCGCCACCGTGAGCTGGTTTTGCCGCGAATTTCGGAAGACGTTTCCCCACATTCGTGTGAAGGAACAGATTGAAGTGGAAGAGGAGGAAATCCCCGAGGCCATCAAGATAGTCATTTTTCGCATCATTCAGGAAGCCCTGAACAATGTGGCCAAGTACAGCGGCGCCGAGTCCGTGAATGTCGCACTGGTGAGGACGGGAAGTGCCGTCGAGTTGACCATCGAAGACGATGGCAGAGGCTTTGATTTGCAGGAAGTCACCTCAAAGGATGCTCCAGAGAAGGGCTTTGGGCTGACCGGCATGAAGGAGCGCACGGAACTCTCGGGCGGGGCCTTTGTCGTTGCTTCGATAATCGGTGCGGGCACGAGGATCAGAGCATGGTGGCGTTCTCCACCCTATTGATGGAATTGCCTTTTGATGGCGCTACTTGTCTGCGGCGTGCCGTCCTGAAATGGGTGGTCCGGAAGAGCTGAGCCGCCCTTATCCCGATTCAGAGGGCATGAGGAGCGGCGGAGGGGGATCACTCATGGGTTGTGCTTGCCGACGGGATGTGTTTAAATCCATCGCCTTGGCAGGATGTTGTCGACAATTCCACGTTTGCATGGGTCCGATCCGAGAATTACCCTATGATTATAACGACCAAGAGTGGCAGATCCTTTGATTCCGATCGTGACCTGAGTGCTCCCGAACGCCATATTCTTCAAAAGCTTTTTATCTGGGTCTCCTTTGTTTCCAGCACGGAGGCATTCAGGCAGAAAAAAGAAGAAGCTTTGCAGAAGGGTTGGAACAATTCGGGTCCGATTCAGGAAAGCGAAGCTTTACGAATTATCTTCGACGACTTGGAGGAAAAGGTAAGCCTGCGCCTTAACCAACCGCCCGAGAGTTGCTGAGCACGGCGGATCCATCTTCTTTGCCTCGGCTGCTTCTCCCCATGTGCGGCTCCAGTACCGAAGCGGGCCGGCGACGGGCGGATGACCGGGAGCTCAGGCTCACTGCTGCGGAAAGAAGAAGGGAAGATGACATGAAGAACGACCAGGAAGCACTGGTGGTGGCCTCCGAAACCATTCCCGCGAGTGTTGTCGCAGCGGGTTCGGGCACTTTTATCCAGGTCTTGATCGGGGCCGAGAAAGCGCCGAACTTCGCCATGAGATGCTTCACCATTGAGCCCGGTGGCGGCATCCCCAACCACACCAATTGGGTGGAGCATGAACAATATGTCCTGGAGGGCCAAGCTGAGGTAGGCATTGGAGACCGGGTTCATAAGGTGAAGAAGGGTGATGCGGTGTTCATCCCCGCGGGGGTGCCTCACTGGTACCGGGCCGAGGGGGATCAATCGTTTCGCTTCCTGTGCCTTGTGCCCAACCAGCCGGATAAGATCGAAATGGTCAGAGGTTCTTGAAAGGCCCTCTCGGCCAATTACCCGACGGGCCTCCTGCCGGATTCGCTAATCTGCCGCCGTATCAGGTGATGAAGGACAAGTCATGGAGCCGCAAGGCGAACTGAAGAGCGCATATGAAAAGAGCGTCAATCTGTCTTGGGCGATGGTCGCAGCCCTGGTGCTTTGCCCGATAACGGTGGAGATCGTCAGGATGCAAAACACCTCGTTCACGGGCTTCGCTCCCCAGGTGGCGAGCCAAGTCAGAGACTTCATTTATGGAATCGCGATCGTCTTGCCCCTGTCCATCAGAACTTTTCGAAAAATGATATTGAAGCGGGGCCGATCTTCGGACTTGACGACGGTGGCCCGCAGATTGGTGGCGGCTACCGCCGGCTCTATCCTGGTGGCGGAAATTCCGGCTATTTTGGGTTTGTTGCTGTTCCTCATGGGAGGGCTCTACAGGGAGTTCTATATTGCCCTTGGTTACTCCGTGCTGGTGATACTCGCCTATTTCCCGCGGTATCATCAATGGGAGAAAGGGCTCACGGGCGGAGTTCGCCAATGATAGATCATTAAGTCCTTTTCACTAGCTGTTGTCCATGTTTCAGGCAAGCGAGCCGATGCATCATGCGGGGGTGGGGAAACTTATGAATAAGAGGAACTTTCGGAAAATTGTAGGACTGTCGCTGGCGGTAGTTGTCCTGTTATGCGCGGGTTGTGCCGGCAGGGAGTCGATCGGGGGTTTTAAACTGGGGCCCCCCAGCGACTTCTGGTGCACGGTCGACAACAGGTCGCCCTTCCCGCCCTATTGTGATCCCGAGCACTGGTAGGCAAACGCTTTTGCGGAGAAAGCCATGACGAAGCAACCGGCTTGCCTTTAAGGTCGATGGCGTAATGACAGGGAGACCGAAGCCGCGGCAATGAGCTGACGGAGCACTGGTCGCCTTAAGCCGAGCAGAACTTTCGAAGCCTTAAGATCTGGTCGGGGCTGCCGATCACAATGATGATGGTCCCCTCGCTGATGCGTTCGTCGGGTGAGGGGTTGTAAGAAAAATCCTCACGATCCGGTTGCTTGAGTGCAACCGGCGCAAGACCCGTGCGGCCGTGCAGGTTGATTTCCCCGAGGGACAGTCCTTCCCAGGCTGATCCTTTACCGACCTCGACTTCTTCGACCCGAATGGCATCCCCCCGACCTCGCAGCATACGGTCGAGAAAAGAAACCACATGAGGCCGGATCAGTTCGCTGGCCATGCGCATCCCGCCAATGTGGGCCGGGTTGACCACATAGTCGATGCCGGCGCGGTAGAACTTCTCCACCAGTTCGTTTTCGGTGCATTGGGCGACAATCTTGATGGTCGAGTTGAGGTATCGGGTCTGGAGGGCGATCAAGAGGTTGTGGCTGTTATCCCTGAGCACGGCGATGAGGCCCTTGGCATTCACTACTCCCGCCCGCTTCAGGATCTCTTCTTCGGTGGCGTCCCCGCAAAGGTAAGGCAGCTGACCGAAGTGCTGCTGGGCCCTGAGGATTGCTTCCTGGCTGGTCTCAACCAATACGCAGGGGTGTTTGACCGCGCACAGTTCCTTGACGGCGTTGAAGCCGGTCTTTCCGAACCCGCAGACGATGACATGCCCTTTCAGAGCCGCGATGTGCTTCTCCATCTTCCGTTCCCTCAGGATTTGCCAGAAATCTTTCTCTACCAGAAAAGCCGTTATGGTCGACATGGCATAGAGCGTCACCCCGATCGCCGACCACATCAGCACCATGGCAAAGACACGGCCTTCCGGCCCCATCTCCTCCAGTACTTCGCCATACCCTACCGTCGTCAGGGTCAGACTGGTCATGTACGCGCAATCGAGGAAGCTCCAGCGCCCTCCGCCAATGATCAGGAACCCGATGGTGCCGAACACAAAAGCGCCGAAGATCAACAGTGCCGGCATCAGGAGCCGGCCAAGAACTTCCCTGACAAATGTTCTATGGACCATCATAAAGAGTGATCCTTGACAATGATGCCTGCCCCCATTCTCATTGAAGAACTTCTGTCTTCCTTATCGAACAGCCCCCGCCCGTGTTACCATTTCGTTGCAGATTATACAATCCGCGTTTACATGAGGTCATATGTGAAAGAGCGAAGAGGACAAAGTGGACACCCTCTTCGCTGACCGGAAGGCGGGTCCGATTCATTTGGAGGCTGCGGAAGGCCTGGCTCTGGTAGCGGCACTCAGATGACCACAGCCCTGGGTGCGCTGGCCGTATATGACGCCCTGGAACCGGCAAAACTGGCGGATTTGGCCGCGGCCATGAGTCTTGAAGTGCTCCTCGGCAGCAGGACCGAATTCGACCCGAGAATCCATCAGGCACGGCCCCATCCCGGACAATCGGCGGCGGCGGACAACATGCGTCGCATCACCTAAAACAGCGAAATCATATCCTCCCAAAAGGACTGTGGCCGAATCCAGGATGCCTACACCCTCAGATGTTCGCCTCAAGTTCATGGGGCGAACAAAGACGCCATAGCCTATGTGAAGCGAGTCGTTGCAAACGCCGAATACGTCATTGCCACGGAACTCCCTTGGGGGGCCGAGGTGACGGGTTGGGGGGATTTCATATGAATGCCCCTGAAGTCGCTCCCGTTGGGGCGGGAATGCAGGGAACAAGCCCGGATCTCAGCTTCCGCAGTGATAACTGACGCATTTTTATATGAATTTGTGACATTTTTGTTATAATGGATTATCATTGCCGAGAATGTCCGGGAGAGGTGGAGGGTTTTCAACAATGAGTGTGCATTTTGGTTACCTGGAATTGCGGGCCCTGCATGAGATTGCCCGGGTACTGGCCCAGCCTGATGAGTTGAAGGACCAGCTTCGGAAGACGCTGGATATCCTGAGCACCTGGCTGGGCATGGAACGGGGGATGATCTCCATTCTTGATCTTCAGACCGGCAGAGCTTCTCTGGATGTCGCCAGGGGGGTGGTTGTCGAAGCCGGGAAGATCTCCTATCAGCCGGGTGAGGGCATTACCGGGAAGGTCGCCCAGACCGGGCGCCCGATGGCTGTTGCCAATCTCGGGGACGAGACGCTGTTTCTGGATCGCACGGGGGCCCGAAAGGCTCTCAATCGTGATGAGCTGGCCTTTCTATGTGTCCCCATTTTTTACCAGGAACGGTCGGTTGGGGTGCTTTCCGCCGATAAACTGGCTCACCAGGTGGAAGACCTGGATCGAGAGGTTGAAATCCTGAGCGCCGTAGCGGAATTACTCGGGAAGGTCGTGCATTTTCGGGTCATCGAGGAAGAAAATCGCCGTCTGCGGGCCATGCTGGCTCAGGCGAAGCGCCCCAAAACCAGCATCATCGGTCGCTCCAAAGTCATCCAGGAAGTCCTGCGGCTGATCGATCAGGTGGCCGACACGAACACGACCGTATTGATTCATGGCGAGACCGGGACCGGCAAGGAACTGGTTGCGCGAGCGATCCATGAGAACAGTCGGCGGCATCAGGGGCCGATGATTCAGGTCAATTGCGCCGCCATGCCCGATACGCTGCTCGAAAGCGAGCTTTTTGGCCACGAGAAGGGGGCTTTCACGGGCGCCATCATGAGACGGCGCGGTCGCTTCGAGGAAGCTCAAGGCGGGACGATCTTTCTGGATGAAGTGGGGGAACTTTCTCCCATTGCGCAGGCGAAGCTGCTCCGTGTTCTCCAGGACCGCGAGTTTCAACCGCTGGGGTCGTCCCGCATGGTGAGAGTGGACGTTCGTGTCGTCGCCGCCACAAACAAGGACCTGGAACAGGAGGTTGCCGCCGCGAACTTCCGCTCCGATCTTTTTTATCGACTCAATGTGTTCCCGATTTTCCTGCCGCCAATGCGCGAGCGCGGCCCAGACATCCTGCTCCTGGCAGACTTTTTCGTCCTCAAGTACGCGCAGGAATTCGGCAAGGGCGTGAAACGCATTGCCACGAGCGCCATAGATCTCCTCATGTCCTATCATTGGCCCGGTAATGTGCGGGAACTGGAAAATTGCATCGAACGGGCCGTGCTGCTTGCCGCGGGCGAGTCGATCGATGCCCGGCAGCTCCCGCCCACGCTGCAGATGAAGCCCAAAGAGATGCAGAAGGTGAGTCGCGGCAAACTGGAAGCCCTGGTCGGTGCGTTCGAGCGGGACCTCATAACCGATGCCCTCAAGGACGTTAACGGAAATCAATCCCAGGCAGCACGCCTGCTCGGGACCACCAAGCGCATAATTCAGTACAAAGTCGGCAAATACGGGGTAGACCCGCAACGTTTTCGTGCCAAGACTCCCTCCTGAAATAAGGGTGATTCGGCCGCTCACCCCTGCGCGAAGCTGCGTGCTGCCTTCCGTCGGGGGCGGCGGGAGTTGGCCCGGAGGACTGGAATGGATCTTGCTAACAAGGGAATCGCTTCGAGGTCGCTATTATGTAACCGACCTTTACAACTCTCAGGGTCAAAGCGAAGCATGGGATTGTTGGACGCCTCCGGTTTTGGGGCTTTTTTGACCACTTGCCGCTCACTTTCAGGGCCTCAAGCATGCGTGTAGCTCTGGTACAGATTGATCCGTTCATCGGGGACTTTTCGGGAAACGTAGCGAAGATCCTTGATTTCATCGGGAAAGCAAAAAACCAAGGTTGTGATCTGGTGGTCTTTCCCGAAATGGCCCTCATCGGATATCCCCCGCGAGACCTCTTGGACAAACCCAGCTTTGTCCGGGCAAGCAAGGCATTTTGGCCCGTGATCCAGAAGGCAAGCTCAGGAATAGGGGTGATTTGCGGTACCGTGTCGGAGAATGAGAGGGTGCCCGGCAAGCCGTTTCACAATACCGGGCTTTTTTTTGCCGACGGGGAGCTGCTCGCCCAATTCCACAAGCGTCTGCTTCCCTCATATGATGTCTTTGACGAAGAGCGCTATTTTGAACCGGGCGCCTGCGCCGCCTGGATCGACTTTCGCAACGAGCGTCTGGGCTTGACGATCTGCGAGGACATCTGGAATATGGGCGACTACCTGCCCCGCCCGCTCTACCACTGCGACCCGCTTCGGGAGCTGAGGGAGGCCGGGGTCGAGGTTCTCATCAATATTTCCGCGTCCCCTTATCATGTGGGCAAGGCACCCTGGGTCGGCGCGCTCCTGCGAGCTCAGGCCACGCAATTGAACATGCAGGTGCTTTATGCGAATCAGGTCGGTGGCAACGACGAGTTGATCTTCCAGGGCCACAGTATGGCTTGGGGGCAATCAGGGGAACTCGTTGCCTGCGGTGCCGATTTCAAAGAGGACCTCATAATCTATGATACCAAAACAGGTCAGGGTGAACTCCACAACTCAGACCTCGATCCCGTCGGGGAAGTGATTGACGCCCTGGTGCTGGGGCTGCGGGATTACGCCCGTAAGAACGGTTTTCAAAAGGCGGTGATAGGTTTGAGCGGGGGGGTGGATTCGGCTCTGGTGGCGTGCCTTGCAGTCCTGGCGCTGGGCGTTGAAAATGTCCTGGGCGTGGGTATGCCGGGTCCTTACAACGCTCCCGAAAGCCTCGATGACGCGCAAGAACTGGCAACGCGGCTGGGGATTGCATTCGAAACGGTGCCCATCGGCGACCTCTTCGAGGCCGCTCTCCGCACGCTGGCGCCTGTGTTTGCCGATCTGCCCCCCGATGTCACGGAGGAAAATCTCCAGGCGCGCCTTCGCGGCCTGGTCCTGATGTCACTCTCCAATAAATTCAACCGGTTGCTCCTCAGCACCGGCAACAAATCGGAGGTTGCCGTGGGCTACTGCACCCTCTACGGAGATATGAACGGTGGCCTGGCGGTCATCGGTGATGTCCCCAAAACCATGGTCTATGACCTGAGCCGCAGGCTGAACGAGCGGCATCGATGGATTCCGGAACGGATCCTTATCAAGGCACCCTCAGCGGAGCTGCGCCCCAATCAGAAGGATCAGGACACCCTTCCCCCATATGAAGTCCTCGATGCCATTCTCTCAGCCTATGTGGAAAAGCGCCTGCCGGTCGAGGAAATCATCGCCCGGGGCTGGGATGCCGAACTGGTGCACTGGGTGATCAACCGAGTCAACCGCAACGAATACAAACGGAGGCAGGCACCGCCGATCCTCAGGGTAACCACGAAAGCGTTCGGAATGGGCAGGCGCAATCCTATCGCCCATGGTTATCGGGAAGGGTGATCGGTGGCTAGTGGGCAGTGGCTAGTGAGCCGGGGGCAGGGGGTAGTGATCGGAAGAAAAGCAAGGATAGCTTGCTGCGGCGGTTTTCAGCTTTGAATGGTGCCGCCGCGGAATGACAATTAGGAGCGAAGGGCCCAGAGTTCATGAGGAGGGATCGATGAAGAAGGTCGAGGCGGTTGTTAAGCCGTTCAAATTGGATGATGTGAAAGAGAAGCTTGCCGAATTGGGCATCAAGGGCATGACGGTCACGGAGGTGCGGGGGTTCGGGCGCCAGAAGGGACACACTGAGATCTACAGAGGCGCCGAATACGTTGTCGACTTCCTGCCGAAAATCAAAATCGAGGTGGTGGTGCCGGACAATCAGGTGGCTGAAGTCGTGGACGCCATTCGCAAAGCGGCACACACCGGAAAAATCGGGGATGGCAAGATTTTTGTCTCCGCCATCGAGGAAGTCGTCCGTATCCGTACCGGCGAGATGGGTGAACAGGCGCTTTGAACGCAGTGGTCAGTGGCCAGTGATCACGGGGCAGCTTCAGGAACCAACAACCAACAACCAAGAGCTAAGAGCTAAGAGCCAAGAGCCAAGAGCCGACTTTATGGCGCAGAAGAACTTCTCAAACCTGTTCCGCAGGTTAAAGGACCTTCGCGAGACTTTTCTGGAGACATCGCGGAAGGACGTCCCCGGTCTCCTTGCGGCACGTACCTATGCGGAGGCTTTCCTGACGCATCTGGGTGGGGCCGTGCAGGGGACGGCCATTCCTCGGGACGGGTGGTGTCTTGCGGCGGTGGGCGGATTTGGCCGGGGCGAATTGAGTTTTGCCTCCGACCTGGATCTTCTTTTTCTGTATCATAACCGCCTCGCACCAGCGCTCCAGGACCTCATCCGGGAGCTGACCTACGGACTGTGGGACGAAGGTTTCGAGGTGGGGCACGCAACGGCCTCCGTTGCCGATGCCAAGCGGTTGGTTCAGGAGGACTTTTCAATCCTCACCAGCTACCTGGAAGCGCGTTTCGTTGCGGGAGACGAAGAATTTTACAGCGGTTGGCGCGAAGGTTTTTTGAAAAGCTTCGGGATCCAGCGGCGCCGCAGGTTTCAGCAGAGTCTCTCGAACTACCGCGAATCGAGGCTTCAGCAATTCGGAGAAACATCCTATCTCCTCGAACCCCATGTCAAAGAGGGGGTGGGAGGGTTGCGGGACTTACAGACCATCCGCTGGGCGGGCATGGTCTTCCTGCATGATACGGACCTGGATGCCATGATGGAGCATGATTGGCTGGGGCACCAGGAGAAGCTCTGGCTTGAACAGGCCTATGATTTTCTCTGGCGCGTGCGCCTGCAACTGCACCAGCTTACCGGGCGCCGGCAGGATCAACTGCTTTTTCCCGAGCAGGAACTGGTTGCCGCCCGTCTGGGATATGCAGACAGCCGGCAGGGCCTGGCGGTTGAAGCCTTCATGCGTCTTTACTACCGTCACGCGGCGCGCATCCGGCGCACCACCTCGTTTTTTCTCGAACGTCTGGGAGAAAGCAAGAGGCTGTTTCCCACAATACGCATACGCCGCCGTATTTTACCGGGCCCTTTCCTGCTGGATGGCCGCCATCTTCACTTCCTTGAGCCGGAGTGGATCAGGAAGGACCCGCGGTTGCTCATGCGATTCTTCTGGCAGGCCGCCCAGACCGACGCCCATTTTCATCACCTGGCCGGGGGCATCATTCGGGAGAATCTGGGAGCGTTTACCGACGCTGCGAGAAAGGACCCTCAGGTGGTAAGGCAGTTCTTTGACATTCTGCTCCACCCGAGGCAGGCTTTCTCCGTCCTTCGCGTCATGCTGGAGACGTCATTTCTGGATGCCTTTCCTGCCGGAATTCGTGGCGGTGCGCTTTCGGGTGCAGCATGACGTCTATCACCTCTACACGGTCGATGAGCACCTCTTGAGAACCGTCCGGGAACTGCATCGGATGGAACAGAATCATGATGACACCCTCGCCGCCCTGGGGCTGCACGGCGTTTTTGCCGGGCTCAAACACCGGCGCATTCTGTATCTGGTGGCACTGCTTCACGATATCGGCAAGGGCCAGGGCTCGAATCACGCGATTCGCGGCGTGCCGATGGTGCGGGAGATTGCCGGCCGGCTTGACCTGAGCCCTGAGGAAACGGAGTTGCTTTGCTTCCTTGTGGAGCATCACCTCCTTCTTGCGGAAACTGCCCTGAAGCGCGATCTCATGGATGAAAAGCCGATTATGAGATGTGCGGTCACGATCGGTGACCGGGAACGCTTGCGGATGCTTTTCCTGCTGACCATTGCAGATTCGCGGGCCACCGGGCCGGGCGCCTGGAGCGCGTGGAAAGCGTCGCTCTTGAAAGAGCTGTATCACAAGGTCGACCGGATGCTGGCCCGAGGGGATTGGCAGGGAGAGGACCTGCAGCAGCGCTCTGATGAGGTCCAGAGATTAGTGGTCGAACTGGCAGAGGAGACTCCGGACCGGGAAAAGCTGGTCCGGTGGTTGGATCGCTTGTCCTTTCGCTATCTCCTGTCGCAGCCTCCGACAGCGATTCTGCAGCACTACGCGATGGAGAAAGAGCTTGCCGTAAGGCCACCGCTGGTGCTCATGACCCGCAAACTGGATGGGGAGATGTGGCAGCTTACGGTGGCGACGGGAGACCGCCCGGGTCTCTTCGCGATCATTACCGGGGTCCTGTGGCTTCGGGGACTGAATATTCTCTCCGCCGATATTTTCACCCGCGAGTCCGGAGTCGCCCTTGACGTACTGTTGGTCGAGCGTTTGCCGGATCCTCTCCATCCCGAAGAATTGTGGGGCAAAGTCAAGTCCGATCTGGTGCGAGCCCTGAGTGAGCAGGGCTACCTGACCGAACACCTGGCCGATAAGCGCAAACCTTCTTTATTGCACCAGAGAAGCTTGCCGCGCAAAGAAGACAAAGTCGTAATCGACGAGGAGGCATCGGATTTCTACAGCATCGTGGAAGTGTATACCTGGGATCGCCCGGGAGTGCTTCATGCCATCACCAGCACGCTCTACCAGTTGGGCGTCTCCATTCAGCTGGCAAAGATTTCCACTCCCGGCGCACAGGTTGCCGACATCTTTTACGTGACCGACCTGAGCGGGAACAAGCTGAATGATCGGGAAGCACACGAGAGAATTCGCGGTAAGCTGCTTGAGTGCCTTGCCTCGAGTTGAGAGAGAACATCCCGTTTTTTTGTTGCCTGGTTTCGTCTTTTAATTATAGAATAATCCAACCATTTTGCATTGCTGAACGATGGCGGTAAGCCGATGTTCCATGGTCCTCGAGGGAGAGGATTGAACCGGCGCTCGGCCCTGCTTCTGCGGATTGTGGGTTGCATCAATTCAGTCTTTTGAGTTCCGACTCAGGGTTTTCGTTTTCTTTGAACCGACTTCCTTTGCTGGGGCCAACCCCTTTGAGAAGAGAAGCATGATCCATGAATGACCAACAAGAGTATCCTGCGCAAGACATTTTGGTGGTTGATGATGAGCAATCCATATGCGATTTCCTCACCGAAGCACTGGTCCATTTGGGGCATCGGGTGCAGACCGCAAGCGATGGCGCGGAAGCCATCGAGAAGGTGCACGAAGGGAGCTTCGGGGTTGTCATTACCGATATGGTCATGCCCCGAATGGATGGCATGGAGCTCATCAAGTATCTTGTGGAAACTCAAAGGAACACCAGCATCATCGCGATCACCGGCCATACCATGAGCTATGAGTACACCGATGTGATTGCCGCCGGGGCCTCTGATTTCATTGCCAAACCTTTCACTATCAATGAACTGGAAGCCAAGCTGAATCGCGTCCTCCGCGAGCGACAGCTTCTCGACGAATTGCAGCGACTGGCCGTGAAGGACCCTCTGACGGGTTTATACAACCGCCGCATGTTTCAGAAAGTTGCCCGGAAAGAAGCGATTCGTTCCGTGCGCTATGCTCATCCTCTCTGTCTGTTCTTTTTGGATATAGATAGTTTCAAAGCCTACAATGACATGTACGGCCACCGGGCTGGAGATGATTTGCTCGTTGAATTTGCTCGGGTCTTGACGGTTTCGGTGAGGAAGAACATCGATTGCGTGTTCCGGTTTGGCGGAGATGAATTCACGATGCTGTTGCCTCACCTGTCGAGTCATGCTGCGCTGGGAGTGAGCCGACGCATCCTTGACCTGTATAACCGGTTCGGGTTCAAACCGACTTCCCTCTCCATCGGGATCGCCTTATATCTGGTGAAGACCGGAGACACGGACAGAGACATTGAGGACATGGTGCAGCGGGCCGACCGGGCCCTCTACTATGTGAAACACAATTTGGGCGGAAATGAAGCCCATTTGGATGAGGAATCAGCCTTAAATCATTCTTAATGGCGAAGTTCCCCTTATTTTCTTCCCTTGAATTGCGTATTTCTTTCCCGATCTTTTTTGTCTTTCCTCTTGACACCCCATGACCTCTCATTTATATAAGGCTCACCTTTTTGGAGAGGCCTGTAATTCCTGCTAAGCGCTGGAGTACTCTCCAAAAAATCGCAGAGAAACACTCGAACCCTGCGGCACTTTTAGGTTCCACCGGTACTCCAAGCTATTGGAGCGGCATTTAGAGAAAGAGGCATGGCTTGTACAGTACAGGTCTTCAGAAAGAAGGAGGTGGCTGCCATGGGCACGGGTAAACCTGAGTTTGGCTTTGGGGTTCATCTGATGGTGGATGGCTACGGGTGTGAGCGGAGTGCGCTCGAGGATATCACCCTGATCTACAATTTCCTCGATAGCTATCCCGGCCAGATGGACATGACCAAGATCATGCCCCCGTATGTTTTTCGCTACAATGGAACGGTTCCTGAGGATTGGGGAATTTCGGGATTTGTTCTCATCGCCGAAAGCCACATCAGCATCCATACCTTTCCGGAGAAGCAGTATTTGAGTCTCGACATGTTTTCGTGCAAGCCTTTTGACACTCAAAGGGCGGTGCAAACGATAAAGCAGTATTTTTCTATTCAGAAACACGAAATGAAGGTCCTCGACCGCGGCCAGGAGTTTCCGAACAGTATTTCCGCTTCCGCTCAGGTTGTACGCATGGATCGGATGCTGCATCAGCGTTCACGGTAGAGAACACCCGGGCGGCCGCTTCAAATTGATGGGGTCCAGGCTCCAAGAGAGTCTGGGACCCCATTCTTCTTTTTCGGGCACTCCCTTCACTGACGAAACCTCCGGCCGAGTCGATGCGGCGATCGTGCCGGAACCGTGGGATGACGCCATTATTTCTATGGACATTCCAGATGCGTGTTGATAAATGAAAGAGGAGTGAGAGCCGTTGTCTTGGCAGCTCCCCAAAGGGCGCGGAGTCGATGGTAACCGTCAGATCAAGGGGCTGGAAAGTCTTCACGCAAAGGAAAGAAACGAACTTGGGAGAGGAGTCGGCTAAAGGTTTTCGACATTGGCTCAAGATGTGCCTTCGGCGGCTTGCCAAGGTCGACGACACTGAAAGCATCGAAAAGGAAATCCAACAACTGATTGACGAGGGGGAGCAGCAGGGATTGATCTCCGAAGATGAAGGGGAGATGATCCAGGGCATCTTCTCCTTTCGGGATACAATCGCGCGGGAGATTATGGTGCCGCGAACCGACGCCGTTTTCGCCAGTGCTGAAACCAAGATCAACGATATTGTCCAACTCATCATTCAGAGTGGCCATTCCCGTATTCCCATATATCAGGATAACATGGATAACATCATCGGGACCGTTCACGCCAAGGACCTCCTCGGTCATTGCGAGATTGCCGATCATGATGTCCGCGAAATGGTCAGGCCGCCCTACTTCATCCCCGAGACCAAGAAGATCAGCGAGGTCTTGAAGGACCTGCGCGACAACAAGTCGCACCTGGCGATAGTGATCGACGAGTATGGCGGTACGGCCGGGCTCCTGACCCTCGAAGACATCATTGAGGAAATCATCGGCGACGTCATGGATGAATATGACGCTGATGAGAAGCTCATTGTCGAACATGAGGACGGATCGATCACGGTCAATGCCAGGCTGGATGTTGAAGAACTGGAAGACTATTTCAACGTGGAACTGCCTGAGGGCAAGTTCGAATCGGTTGGCGGATTCGTGATCAGCCTCCTGGGGAAAGTGCCGAGCGTCGATGAACGGCTCAACTTCCATGACCTCGAGATGGTGATTGAAGCGGCAAATAGTCGAAAGATTGATCGAATACGCATTCGCAAAAGCAGTCCTGACGATCCTGACTCCCCCTCTTCGGAGGGTGTCTCCTATTGACCCCCCGGGACTCGTTTTTCCCGGGCCCTTTGTCCATACCCGCAAGTATTTCTCTCTAAATCACAGGACAAGCGCTCAAAGAATATGTGGTCGGGTGTGCTCTTAAGTGTGCTAAGCGGTGTTTTCCTGACGCTCGGATTTCCGAAGCTCGGGTGGTATTACTTCTCCTGGGTGGCGCTCATCCCCCTGTTCCTGGCCTTGCGCGACCGGACGAACAAGCAGGCGTTTGCCTTAGGATGCCTCTGTGGCATGGTCCATTACCTTGGCACCCTGTACTGGATGTATTACGCACTGCACCTGTATGGCGGCATTCCGGCGCCTCTCGCCATTTTTGTGGTGTTCTTGCCCTGCGCCTATCTTGCGCTCTACCTGGGTGTTTTTGCGGTTATCGCGCGCAAGTGGCTGGCCTATCCGTTCCTCTGGGTGCTGGGACTTCCCTGCGTGTGGGTCGCCCTGGAATTGGTTCGAGCACACGTGCTCACCGGCTTCCCCTGGGTGAATCTCGGATACACTCAAACACCCCTCCACCTGCTCATTCAGATCGCAGACCTTTCTGGAGTCTACGGTGTCAGTTGGTTGGTGGTTCTCGGCAGTACGGCCCTGACCGCCCTGCTGAGGCGCTCCCGGGGCGGATATACCGGTATGCTGGTGCTGGTTGTCTGCCTGGCCGGCGCGACCGCCTACGGCTCCTGGCGCGAAGGCACCATCATCGATCGGCAAACCGCAGCCACGCCGTGGACCGTTGGCGTGGTTCAGGGCAACATCGACCAAAGTCAAAAATGGGACCAGGCATTTCAGCAGGAGACCCTGAGGCGCTATCGGGAACTTTCCAAGAAGGCGGCGGCGCACAACCCTGCTCCGGAATTGCTGGTGTGGCCCGAAACCGCGGCCCCCTTTTTCTATCGACTGGAAGAAAAACTCACCGCACAGCTCACGGAAATGGTGAAGGAGACGGAAACTCCCTTGCTTTTCGGAAGCCCCGGTATGACCATTATCGACGGCGCACCCCGTCTCCAGAACCGTGCCTATCTCGTGAACGGTGCCGCTGTTCTTGAAGGGGTGTATGCCAAACAGCATCTCGTGCCCTTTGGTGAATACGTGCCCCTGCAGAAGTTCCTCTTCTTTGTCCATCGCCTGGTTCAAGCCGCAGGGGATTTTGTTCCGGGGGATGACCCATCACCCCTGATTCTGGGTCGTCAGCCCTTCGGGGTGCTGATCTGCTATGAGGATATCTTCCCGGAACTGGCGCGCGCCGCGGTGGAACGGGGAGCGACGTCGCTCGTCAACATTACCAATGACGCCTGGTACGGCACGAGCAGTGCCCCTTATCAACATCTTGAGCTGTCCCGGTGGCGAGCCGTCGAATTTCGCGTTCCCCTGATTCGGGCTGCTAATACGGGAATAAGCTCTATCTTTGATGCGACGGGGAAATCGTGCGGCACCATCCCCCTTAACCAGCCGGGGTATTTGGTTTGTTCGGTGCATCCTTTCCGCATCCTAACTTTCTATGCGAAGTGGGGAGATCTCTTTGCCTGGCTCTGTCTCCTGACTGCTGCCGGCGGCCTGATTCACTCGGGTCTTTCGAAGAGGTCCGACCCTTCCGGTCCTGCAAGGAGGCTATTCAAATGACGACCATTGACATTGCCGAAACGAGGGGTGTTCTTAAAGAGCTTGACCAACGCGTCGAAAACCTCGGAGGTCATCTTTGACATCGAGGGAAAGCAAGCGCGCCTGGCGGAACTGGAAAAAATGACGCTGAAGCCCGACTTCTGGGAAAAACCGGAGGAGAGCAAACACGTACTCAAGGAGCGGGCGGACCTGAATGAAATCATCCAAGCATGGCAGCAGCTTGCAATGGAATTGGAGGAGAGCGGCCTGTTCCTGGACATGGCACTGGAGGAGCAGGATGAGGATGCCGTCGCAGAGGTTTCCAGTCAGCTCAAGGGTCTGCGGACCAGACTGAGAAATCTGGAACTGCGGGAACTGCTGAGCGAGGAAAACGACCATCGGAACGCCATCCTGAGCGTCAATGCCGGGGCCGGCGGCACGGAAGCTCAGGACTGGGCGGAAATGCTGCTGCGCATGTATCTGAGATGGTGCGAAAACAAGCATTTCAAGGTGCAGATGGTTGATCTCCAGGGCGGGGATGAAGCCGGCATCAAAAGCGTTACCCTGACCGTGGCCGGCGCCAACGCCTACGGGTTGCTCAAGGCCGAATCGGGAATCCACCGCCTGGTGAGGATCTCGCCCTTTGACGCCAGCGGTCGCCGTCATACCTCGTTTGCGGCCGTCCTCGTCTTTCCTGAAATCGACGACCGCATCGAAGTGGATATCAAACAGTCGGACCTCCGCGTGGACACCTATCGGGCCAGCGGGGCGGGCGGGCAGCATGTGAACAAAACCAGTTCCGCCGTCCGGATCACCCACATGCCCACCGGGATTGTGGTGCAGTGTCAAAACGAGAAGTCGCAGCACCGGAATCGCGATATCGCCATGAAGATCCTGCGCGCCCGGCTCTACGAACGGGAGCGGCGGGTGCAGCAGGAGAAGCTCCAGGAAATCCACGACAATCTGGACGATATCGCCTGGGGAAACCAGATCCGTTCCTACGTCATGCAGCCTTATCGCCTGGTGAAAGACCATCGGACCGGTTGCGAAAAGGGAAACGTGGAAGGCGTGATGGACGGCGATCTCGATGAGTTCATCGAAGCCTATCTCTTCCATCGCATGACCGCGCGCGAGAAGAGCCCCGGTTAGTGGCCTGGCCGGTGGTTAGTGACTGGTGCTTGAATTACCCTGTTCGGTGGGGGTGAAGAAATTACACAATTGTGCCAAGTCCGCCGTCGCCGCTCGGTGATGTGACATTATTGTTGCACTGGGAGCAATGCTTTTGTGCCAGGGCCACAACACCGCTCTGGCCCCGTGCGGAATCTCACAACTGAACCACTTATTGTCGGCTTCTCGCCACTGACTATCATGATCCCTGGCTCAACAACAAAGCGTTAAATTCCCCTTGTTCCCCTCTGACAAAAGCGGTTTGGGGGGCAGTTGATATAAACCGCTACGGTTTTGCGCCGGCGGCAAGCCATTGCTCGATCAGTGCCACTTCATCGTCGGAAAGCCAGGGAGGACCATCGAAAGGCATCCTCGGTTCGCTTGTGCCCTTAAGCCGGCGGACGATTTCACTGCTTGGCCGGATTGCCCGGAACAATGACGGGGCCGCGCCTGCTCCCTTTCATCATGCTTTTATAGTCGTCCAGCGACAGTCCCGCGCGAGGCTCGGCGCCGCCGTGGCAGACCGTGCAAAGATATTTTGCAAGGACTTGGGTGACATCGGCATAGCCGGGTGCCGAACCCTGCGGGGGAGTTGCCTTTTGTACCGGGTTTCCCGGGCCGCCAAAGCAGGGTTTGTGAGCGGCATGAAGTTGCCCGCTCCCGTCATCAGGACCAGCACTGTTGAGCCCACCCATGCCTTCAAGTTCCGTTTCATCATTCTTTCCTCTCGTCGATTTCCCGAGTAATGTTCAGCTTCAAAATCTTTGTTTGCCGCTCCCTATGTTCGGCGAGAAAACAATCAGTACACGCCACGCGCTATTCTCCACGGAACAGTGGCTTGCGTCCACCGCTTTCTGCATTAGCGCTCTTCACCCATTTGACAAGAGGGGGGTGCGCTGGTATTTTCGGTCGACTGCCATTTTTAGGGAAAAGGAGTTCTTGCCATGTCCTTGAAAAAGAATGTGACTTTGTTGGTGTTGTCTATTTGGGTTTTTTCGTTTGTCAGCCTTGCCATGGGAGCAGAAGAGAAAATGAAGCAACCGGAGACGCGAATTGTGGAAATGAAGACTTCGGAGGGGAAGATCCGCATCGAACTTTGGGCGGACAAGGCCCCTCAAACCGTGAAAAATTTCCTCCGTTATGTTGAGGAAGGCTTCTACGACGGGACGATCTTTCACCGGGTGATCGACAACTTCATGATTCAAGGTGGAGGGTTTACGAAAGAGATGAGTCAGAAGAAGTCCCACGAGCCCATCAAGAATGAAGCTGCGGGCGAGTTGAAGAATAACCGCGGCACTATCGCCATGGCGAGAACCAATGTGGTTGACAGTGCGACCTCACAGTTTTTTATCAACCTTAAAGACAACGATTTCCTGAATCATCGAGACGCTTCGCCGGCGGGTTTCGGCTACGCGGCTTTTGGCAAAGTCATCGAGGGCATGGATGTTGTGGATAAGATAGCAAAAGTGCCGACAGCCAACGCCGGGCCTCATCAGAATGTCCCGGTCAAACCGGTGGTCATTGAAACCGCAAAGGTCGAAAAATAGCGGGATTCGTGGAAGAGGAACAGTTCGTAGCCGATGAGAGCGGAATACATGCAGGCCAGCGCAACCATAATTGCCTTCACCCGGATCCGCCCTTGCCAGAAAAAGTATTCTTTGTGAATGAGCAGAAGGGTAAGGCCTACTGCCGTCAGGCAATACTTGATCAGGACAAAAGGCAGGGGGCCAAGCTGCATGTAATAATACATGACGTAGTTCAGTTCGCTCATCCCGCCCCCGACCAGTTCCAGAGTTAGAAACGCATCGGCTACCGAAAACACCAGGATGAGGACAAACAACAGGCCCTCGTCAAACCCGTAGAGATCAACGTAATAGTGAACGGATCGGTCTTCCTTTCGCCGAACGGCTTTCCTGGAGCCGCGGAAACTGGCGGCGCTGAAAGGTGAAGTCTGTTTGACGCGGCGGTCCTGGCCGTTTCTCCTGTCTGTGGGAATAACCGGAAGCCCGCTGGGGCTGGGGGTTTTCATCATCAAAACCTCTTGTCTTATAAATTTAGGCGTTTGCCCGGCCCGAAAATGAGATGGTATGCCCAATCATACAGCCAATGGTTTGCTCGATCAAACATTATTCATCCTCACGCGAGTGCGCAAGGCATGTCGGAGCCATGCAGCCCGGGCCAAGGCCCCTGGATCCTTTTGCAGGGCGGTGCCGATTATCTTGCCGAGGTTCCGGCCCGAAAGATCTGAGATCCAAGGGGCAAGAGCCGTCTCCGTGGTGGTCCTTACGGTCCTGGCGGCCGTAATGTTGGCGGGATGCGCCTCGGTGGGGCCCGGGGTTTCGCCGGTTCCCCCAACGGCAAAGGAGGCGACGGGGCCCTCTCAAAACGGATGGTGGTATGCGCGTTTTGTCATGAACTGGCCCGCGGATAAAGAACCGTCCTGGTACATCGACCCGCTGCTCGCCCATCGGGTGGTCTCGCCTGTTCTGGATCGTTACGGGAACGACATCGTGCTCTGGCGATTCCACCGGAGAGCGGCTCGCGACCAGGCCGGACATCAGTTCAGCTTCATTTTCTATGCGACCCCGGAAACGGCTCGTGAGGTGTTTGCGCGTCCTCCAGGCGGATGCCATGCTTCAGGGGATGAAGGATCGGGGGGTGATTGTCCGCGTCTCCTGCGATGATACCACCACCGTCACCCGGCCCAACCTTGAAGACACCAGCGACCGCTCCTGGTCTCTCCCCGTCCAGAAGTCGTGGCCCTTTTACATCATGGGCGTCAGTGAAATGTGGCTCAACCTCATCCGGGAAGTCGCAGGACAGAAATCCTCAGGCCGCGTCGCCCTCCAATCTTGACGAGGACTCTTGGATTTTACAGACGAGTCAATGCATCCATCGAGCAGATGTGGCGGGAAGAGGGCCAGCATGCCTTCCTGCATCATCTGAATGCCATCTTCGGATATGAACCGCTCATGGTCCGTGAAAAGCGTCCGATGAGTTTCTAACGCCCTTTTCACCACCAGCATGGCGCCCGAGGGGGCGAGGAAGCTCACCCGGTTTCCGCGGGGCAGGGGCATTCTACAAGCTCAACCGGGCAACTCCCGTCCGCCCTGAGTGAGAGCACTCTGCTGTGAAAGCGGTTGACGTCGGCCCTGTGGGCTATGCTCACCAGGGACGCGTGTGGCAGACGACTCTTGACCAGCGCGTAGAGGTAATCCTGGGTGACGTCATCGAGGGCGGCGGTGGCTTCATCCAGAAACAGCCAATCCGGCTGATACAGCAGGGCACGGGCAAAGGCCAGGCGCTGTTGCTCTCCGGGGGACATGACCTGTTCCCAGTGAGCGGCTTCATCCAGGCGTTTGACAAAGTCCTCCAAACGGCAAAGTTTTAAGGCTTCCACAATGGCAGAGTCGCTGAACGCCCCTGATTTTTCCGGATAGGAAATGGCATCGCGCAAGGTTCCGATGGGCAGGTAAGGCTTCTGGGGAAGAAAGAGCTTCCTCGCGTTACGGGGAACCGTGATCCTGCCGGAACCAAAAGACCAGATCCCCGCAATGGCGCGGAAGAGCGTACTCTTGCCGACGCCTGATGGCCCCCGGACCAAAAGACTCTCCCCGGATGAGATCGACGACGTCAGATCTTTCAGCAGCACATGTCCATCGGGGAGCCCGAGTTGCAAGTTTTCAACGGTGAGTTCCGAGGAATTTCCCTCGCCGACAACAATGCCTTCAAGTGCCGTCCCCTTTTGCCGCACTGCCCCGATGGCCTCGTGAAAACTGGTCAACCGATCGACGCTGGCCTTCCACTCGGCAAATGACCGGTAATTGTCAAGAAACCAGCTGAGGGCGCTCTGTACGTTGCCAAAGGCCGAGGCAACCTGCATTAAGCCGCCCAGTTGGATTGCTCCGGAAAAATAACGGGGAGCGGCTACGAGAATGGGGAAGATGATTGCGACTTGAGTATAGCTCGCACTAAACCAGGTCAGCCGCTTCTGACACTTCATGATCTCCCACCAGTTCTTGAGAATGCGCAGAAAGCGTGTATCAAGGTTATCCTGCTCCGAGGCTTCGCCCGAGTAAAGGGCAATGCCCTCGGCGTTTTCGCGAACTCGCACCAGGCTGAATCGGAAGTCGGCTTCATAGCGCTGCTGCCTGAAGTTGAGACGGATAAGAGCCTTCCCGATCCAGTGAGCCAGAATGCTGCCGAAGAAGGAGTAGAGAAGAGCAACCCAAACCATATAAGCGGGGATGAGGAAGTCATGGCCAAAGAGGGTAAAGCTGAGTTCTCCCGAGAGCGACCACAAGATGCCCACAAAAGAGGCCAGGGTGACCACGGAACTGAGCAGGCCAAGCGAGAGCGACAGGGCGCCGCTGGTGAAAAGGCGGAGATCTTCCGCTATACGCTGGTCGGGGTTGTCGGTCCCGCCATGTTGGACCTCCATGCGGTAGTAGACTTGATGGGTCATCCACCGCTCCAGATAATGCTTGGTGAGCCACTGGCGCCACCGCATCTCCAGCATCTGATTGAGATAGAGCCGGTAGACCGCAATGGCGATGTAGATCATTGCCAGCACAGTAAAACGCAGCAACTGTGCCTTGAAGGATTCGTAATCCTTGTTTTGCAGTGAATCATAGAAAAGCCGGTTCCACTCGTTAAAGAGGACACTCAGGTAGACCAGGCCAAGATTCAGCACCACAATGATCGCCAGGAGTCCCCGGCCAAGCCACCTCTGTTCGCTCCACCAATAGGGCGCAAGAAGTTTCCAAAGTGAGTGGAGGGAGAGTTTTGCCTTTCCGGTTTGCGAATGTTGTTCTTCCATAATCCCTGCGCTTTCGTTCAAAGAGTCGTCATCGAGAGCCTGATGTCGCGCTTTGCCGGTCAGGGCAACCGAGAGACGGCAGCGGTATTCCGGCAACAGTGGCAGGGAGTCTATACCATAAAGACATTAGAGGAACATGAAACCAAGATTGGGAGTCTCTAATTTGTGGTGTTTTCTTTCCTGAGAGGGCGCCGTGAGGAGTGATCTAAAACAACCCAACTTGAGAACTCAAAAACTCAAAGGCAGACTCGCCGGATCCTGTGGGCTTGCAGCGCTGGTTAGAATCTGCGCATGGTTTTCAAGTTTGTGGACTATACCGTCACCCCGGCCCCGTGTCGCGGTACGGGGTAGACATCAGCCGGGGTCCGGAAACCCTTGAAAAATCTGGATTCCGGCTTTCGCCGAAATGACGCGGAAAAGGGCAGAGTGAGGCCGGGGATGATTCGCCCCGGCCTTTGCATTGTCATCAAAGGTTAGTGCGGCCGATTCATGGCCTTGAAACAGCGGGCAAGAATCGAGAGCACCTCGAAGGGTTGTTCGATTTCCGGGAAAGAAGGGAGCCCCAGCGGTTCGATAAAGTCCTTGCACTGGTCTTCAAACCGCTTGTCGCCGCTGAAGGTCACCAGCAGCGGTTTTTCCGGATATTTGGCGGCCGTCTCGACCAGGAAGTCGAAGGGCGGCACTCCGGTGTCCTCGGTGAGCATCAGGACGGCGACGACGGCATCGATGTTCGGGTCTTTGAGCACCGCTTCGAGCCCTTCCCGATAGCCGAATTCCACGCCTTTGACCGAAGCGGAGGCCCAGATATCGACGGGGTTTCGCATGCGGATAAAGGGCGGGCTGATGTCACTCAGCCTTTGGACGGTTTCAGGTTCGAGGTCCGGCACTTCAAGACCGAGACGGACACAGAGGTCCGACAAAACCACCAGCATGGCGCCCGAGGGGGCGAGGAAGCTCACCCGGTTCCCGCGCGGCAGGGGCAGCATGGAGAGGGCCTTTCCGGCAAGAATCAGATGCGTGTAGTCCCATATGCGGACGATACCGGCCTGCCGCAGGAGGCCGTCCACGAGTCGGTCCTCCGCCGCCATTGCTGCGGTATGGGCCACGGCCGCGTGCCTCCCGACCTCCGTTGACCCGCTTTTCAAGACGATCACCGGTTTTTTCCGGGTGACTTCCCGGGCGATTTCGAGAAAGCGCCGCGGCCGTTTGATGCTCTCGAGGTACATGATCACCGCCGTCGTTTCCGGGTCGCCGCCGAGGTACTCCAGCGCCTCGCTTTCATCGATATCGATCTTGTTGCCAAGGCCGATGACTCTGGCCACCCCAAAATGTTCGGCGGTGAGGATGTGTTTCATGGTGTGGGTGGCGAAGTTGCCGGTTTGGGCGATATAGGAAACCTTGCCGGGACGGATCTTTCCGAGGGGAAAGAAGGTCGAAGTGAAATGATGCGGGGTTGAGGTATGGCCCGAGGTGTTCGGTCCCAGCACCCGGATCTTTTTCTCGTGGATGATGTCGATGATCTCCTGCTGGATCTTCGCGCCGCCTTCGTCCACTTCGGCAAAGCCGCCGGCGGAGAGAACCACGTGGCCGATGCCCTTTTCGGCGCATTCCCGAAGCGCTCCGGGGGTGTCCTTGGCAGAGAGGATAATGATCGCCAGATCAATGCCGCCGGGCAGGGCGGCGATGGAAGGGATGACCGGCAGTCCAAGAATCTCCCCGCCCTTGGGGTTGACGAGGAGGAGTTTGCCGGCGTAGTCGTTGGCGAGAATGTTCCGGATCACATCATGGCCGGGTTTTCCGGGGGTTGCCGAGGCCCCGATGATGGCCACACTTGCCGGTTCAAAAAAGGGGGCGAAGCTCGTTTTCATGGTCGGCTCTCCGTTATGGGTCTTGATAGGCTCAATTGTCGTCGGTTTGGCAATCTTTGCGGGGATGGTTTCTGCGCTCATGCACTCTTGCCCGGGCGCTTCAACACCACCAGGGCGTCTACGGCAACCGGCGTGCCGTCGGGCCGGATCTTCAGGGGATTGATATCCACCTCAGCCACTGCTTCATGCTTCAGCCCGATTTCCCCGAGCGCCATCAGGATCCTGAGCCAGAACCGACTGATCAACGGCGGCTTCACCCCTGAACGGTTCGATGATCTTTCGGGCGCGAATCTCCAGCATCATCTCCCGGGCATCTTGGGCGGACAGAGGAGCAAGGCGAAAGGCCGTGTCTTTGAGGACCTCCGTGAGGATGCCGCCGATCCCGAACATGACACAGGGACCGAAGAGGGGGTCGCCTATCAGGCCGCAAACCAATTCTCGGCCGCCTTTAACCATTTCCTGAACCAACAGGGCTTCACACCCGGCAATGCGCAACAGCCGTTCAGCCTCCCTTTCGACGTCCTGGGCGGTTCTGAGATTCAGGCTGATCCCTTCGACCTCGGTCTTGTGAAGAAGCTCAGCCCCCGAGGCTTTGAGGACCACGGGAAAACCCAGTTCAGCAGCCGCATGGGCTGCCGACCGAGCATCCCGGGCGAGGATTTCCCGCGTCACCGGAATGCCGAATCCCGCCAGAAACTGCTTTGATTCATACTCGCCGAGCGCCGCCTGGCCTCGGGCAAGGGCCGCTTTAATCAGTTCCATGGTTTCCTCCTGAAGGTTAAAACATCAATAATCCTATGAGCCTCTTGCAAATGTCCTTCAACGTCATTCCGGCGAAAGCTGGAATACAGGTTTTTCAAAGGTTTCCGGACCCCGGATTTCGCCGGGGTGACGGACTTATTGAGTTTTGCAGGAGGTTCCTATCTATGGTATTTTACCTCTTGCCGTGTATTCTTGTTCTATAAGGACCTCTACTCGCCAACGAGCTCAGCAATGTGCTTCACTTCGATTTTTCGGCCGCTCTTTTGGTCCATGCCGCCGCGCAGCTGCAAGACGCATCCCGGACAGTCCGTCACCAGAAGATCGGCGCCCGTCGCTTCGACATGATCAAGCTTGCGTTTCAGCAATTCGGCGGAGATTTCCGGGAAATCTATGGAGAACGACCCTCCGAAGCCGCAACAAACGTCCTCGTCTTTAGCCGGGAGATATTCCATGCCCGCGGTAGTGATAAGCTCCCGAGGCTCCCGTGTCACCCCCAGACCGCGACAAAGATGGCACGGCGCGTGATAGGCAACCTTCTTGCCGCTTGGACGAAACATCTCGGGCTTGACTTGCAAAACATTCACCATGAACGAACTGAAATCCATCAGCTTATCCTTGAGCTGCCGGACCTTCACCCCGATCCCCTCATCCTCGCCGCACAGTTTGGAATAGTTCTCTTTCAGGTGCGAACCGCAGGAAGCGCACAGGGTGAGCACAAAGTCATAGTTCGCCGGGTCGATGGCTTTCAGGTTTTGCACAGCCACTTCCCTGGCCGTTTCATTTTCGCCCATCATCATGGCCGGTAAGCCGCAGCAGGTCTGCTCCATGGGGTATTCCAGCTGCACGTTGTGACTTTTGAGGAGACGCACCAGGGCCTGAGCCTGTTCCGGATAGACAAAATCCACCAGGCATCCCCCGAAGAGGGCCACCCGGTATCGCGGCTTTTCCAAACGCGGATTGATCCGTTCCCACATGTCTCTTAGGGGCGTCCTGGCCACCGCCGGCAAGCTGCGGAACCCATGTTCCTTGGAAAAAAAGAAGGGGAGGTGGCGCAGATACTGCCCTTTGGCGAGGGGCTTCTGGGCGAGGTAGGCCCGGTGCAAAAGGAAATGGAAGAGTTTGCGATTCCCCATCACGCGCTTG
This sequence comes from uncultured delta proteobacterium, assembly GCA_963844985.1. GTDB lineage: Bacteria > Desulfobacterota > Syntrophobacteria > Syntrophobacterales > Syntrophobacteraceae > JADGQM01. The sequence continues at coordinate 1,081 of CAWJQV010000015.1, read as the reverse complement.
AGCAGCCGGTTCTTGACCGGCGGCTTGCCTTCGACCTCGAGGATCGTCCGGTAAACCCCCTTGATCAGGTAGGGGAGGTCGATGCCGGTGGGGCAGACCGCCTTGCACGCCTGGCAGTTGAGGCAGGCCTTGACAATGGCGCGGGCATTTTCCCGTCCGTGGTAGAAATAGGTGAGGATGAGTCCGATGGCCCCGATGTAAACGTGACCGTAGTTGTGCCCGCCGACGAGCTTGTAAATGGGGCAGACATTGGCGCAGGCGCCGCAGCGGATACACCGCAGGGCCTGGGAGAACAGCGGGTCGCGAGCCAGCGCCAGGCGACCGTTGTCCAGGAAGACGATGTGCATTTCTTTCCGGCCGTCGGGAGCGGATGTGCATTCCGTGGGGCCGGTGATCCAGGTCACATAGGTCGAGATGAGCTGGCCCGTGGCGTTGCGCGGAAGCGCCTTCAGGATGCGCAGGGCGCTCTTGAGGTCGGGCACCAGTTTGTCAAAGCCGACCAGCGCCACATGAACGCGGGGCAGGGTGGTCACCAGACGCCCGTTGCCTTCATTGGTGACGAGTCCGATCGTTCCCGTCTCGGCGATGGCAAAATTGGCCCCGGTGATGCCCATGTCGGCTTCGAGAAACACCTGGCGGAGTTCCCTCCGCGCCACTTTGACCATGCCGTTGATGTCGTCCGGGTCCTGATGCCGCCCGGTGACCTTGGTGAAGAGTTCGGCAACTTCCTTTCGCGAGAGATGGATGGCCGGCATGACCATGTGCGAAGGGCCTTCGTGGCGCAACTGAATGATCCATTCGCCCAGGTCGGTTTCCGTCACCACAAAACCGTCTTTTTCCAGGTGGTCGTTGAGGAAGGTTTCTTCCGCCGTCATCGACTTGCCCTTGACGATCTTCTTCACCCCGTTGGCCCTGGCAATATCGGCAATGATGGAGTTGGCCTCAAAGGCGGTGTGGGCAACGTGCACCTTGATGCCGGCCGCTTCGGCGCGGGCTTTGAAAGCGGCGAACAGCTCCTCGAGATAGGGGATGGCGGCATCTTTCCCCGCAGCGATCTCGGCGATGAGCGTGTCGAGATCGA
>CAWJQV010000014.1:0-7998 GCA_963844985.1 uncultured delta proteobacterium | reverse complement strand
AAATTCTACCGGAGATGGCAGCAGCAGAAGGCAGCAACCTCCTATTACGGCGACGCCGCTGCTCCCAGAACCGAGATTCCTTACGGAGCGTCGCAAGGAGACCCATATCGAGGAAGACTCCAAGACCACTCGGACAACTATGATAACGACCTGGAGCGCGGTCTGGCCCAGATACGACAGATCGATCCCGACTTCAATGAGGAATCCTTCAAGGAACTGGTACAGGACATGTTCTTCCGCATTCAGGCAGGATGGATGAACCGCAGCCTGGAAGGCATCGGAGGCATGTTTACGGCGGAGATGGCGGAGTTTTTCGAGAGTGAGTTTGCCAAAATGAAACAGCAAGGCAGGATCAACCGCCTGGAAAACATTGCGGTCAGAAAGGTCGAATTCAGCGAAGCCTGGCAGGAGACCGGGAAAGACTACGTGACGGTGTTTTTTACCGCCAATTTGCTGGATTATACCGTGGATGACAAAACCGGGCAGGTCGTCGCCGGGGACAAGCTTAATCCTTTGAAGTTTCAGGAATTTTGGACCTTTTGCCGGGATGTGGGCACTTCCCGCTGGCAGTTATCCGCGATTAATCAGCCGGGAGAGTCGCCGACACGCCACTGATAAGACTTCCGGGGGAAAGAAAGCGTTTGTTTCCAGATCTTTCATAAAGAACTCACACTCGTCCTCCTCGAACGTCCGGCAGGGATTGGACCGCCAGGGGTGAATGGCGCAAAGGCTCTGCCCCGAGGCGTCGAGTTCCCAGAGAAAAGCACAGAAGCGGTGACCTTTTCCCAGTCCGTCACCGAAAATGCGCTGCCAGCTTTGAGGAATCCCGGTTTCGGGGGGAAAATCGGGAAAACCGCTGGCAATCTCACAGCACCCCCCGCAATGGCTGCAGTAGCCCGAGGGTAAAGATCCTGCTCCGCAAAGAATGCGCAGTTGCTCCCGCCATCCATCCATTCCCCGCCTTTCCATGATCCAGGCTCTCACTTGGAGAAAAATCCGCGCCCGCTCCTCGATTATCCTCAGGAGGCGCTTCCTCCGAACCCGCGGTGAGGTTTGCATCCACCCGGGTTCTCCTTGAAGCGTCAGCAGATTGCGGACCAGGAAAGTGAGCGGGAAGCATGGGCTTTTCAGGGCGGATGCGGTTACGGGAGCAATCCTGCCGGCCTTGCGGGTCTTCCTGAATGATCTGAGGATTGCTTTTCGGGCTTTTTCGGTGTTGGTCGCCATAAAAAAACTACCATCCCCTCAGGAGGCAAGGTGGGGATGCCGAATTTCCGCCTCGGATGGTCGAACGTAGACCGGCACGCAGGTCATCGGATCTTCCGCCCGCTGCTCTTGAAACCTTCGGCGCGCCAGTTCCCCGACATGGCCGGCCCGAATCACGTGAAAGGGACTGGCAGCAACGATCGTCCAGGCCCCGAGTTCCCTCGAGAACAGTCCCTGACAAAGCGGCCACCCGTCGCCGCAGAAGATAGTGGGGCCCTGGATCTTTTCTAAAATACGCTCCGGAGAATCAACCTGGAAGGGTTCCAGGAGCTGAACCGCCCCCATTCCGTCGGGCTGATAAATGGCATGGTAGATTTCGTTTTTTCGGGCATCCAGGAGCGGACAGATGGGGCGGGAGGCATAGCCGAGGGGTGCCGCAAGGGCATCCAGGGAAGGGATGCCGACAAAAGGCTTGCCGGCGGTCCAGGCAAGGGTCTTGACGGTCGTTACTCCGATGCGCAAACCGGTGAAACTCCCGGGGCCGACGGATACGGCAAAACCGTCGAGAATCTCCAGGCTCCATCCCAGTTGACGCAGCATCAGATCGATGTTCTTGAGCAGAAGGCGGTTGTGGGTCAGGGCCGACTGCAGGGTCCACTCGGCCATCAGCCGGGCATCATCAAGCAGGGCAATACTCCCCGCAGCGCTGGAGGTATCGACGGCAAGAATTTTCATCGCAGCTTGTCTTACCTTGAAGACAGTGGTCAGTGGCCAGTGATCAGAAAAGAGCAAAGAACGCGGAAGGCTGGCACCTACATCGTTTATGTGACCCATCGGGTCATGATGGTCAGGGTAGGAAATCCGGCTTGTGACCGGGCATCAGGCGCATGATATCATTGTAGAAGACAAAGACCATGAGCACGAGGAGAACGAGCATCCCGGCTCTCTGAGCCCATTCGATTTTTTTCTGACCAACTGGGCGGCCAAGCAATCCCTCCATCAAGAAAAAAAGGATGTGGCCTCCGTCCAGAACAGGGATGGGAAGCAGGTTAAGAACTGCCAGGTTGACACTGATCAAGGCGATGAAGTGGATCAGGTTCAGCAATCCTTCGCTTGCCTGCTGCCCTGCCATCTGGGCAATCAAAATAGGACCGCCCAGGGTTTTAACGGAGACCACCCCTTCCAGCAGCTTTCCAATGGTGACGACAAAGAGCTTGCTCAAGTGCCAGGTCTGAACCAGGCTGTAATAGACGGCATGGAGAGGATCGGACTTCTTGATGACCATTTTTCCGGAAGCGGTGACGCCCATCACGGCGCGTTTGATCGGCTCCCCGAAAATGTTGTTCACCGAGGTCACGCGGGGTGTGACTTTTATCACCATGACTTCCTCACCGCGCTCGACCTGGAGGGTAAGAGGCTGTTCACCGAGTCTTTCGATGAGCGCGGAAAGTTCCTCCCAATCATTGATGGTTATCCCGTTGATGCTGGCGACCTTGTCGCCGGCCTTGAGGCCAGCCGCTTCGGCAGGCGAATTGGCACTTACCGAACCGATTTCCGGAGTCAGCTGAGGAATGCCCGAGAAAGCATAAATGAGCGCAAATATGACAATAGCAAGGAGGAAGTTCGAGAAAGGTCCGGCAAGCACGATAGCTATTCGCCTGTAAACAGGCTGAAACTGGAAGCTGGTGGCCCGCTGTACTTCGTCGATCTCTTCCCCCGCTTCCTCGCCCAGCATCTTGACATAGCCTCCCAGTGGGATCAGAGAGACACAGTAGTCGGTGTCACCCCGCTTGTATCCGAAAAGCCTGGGGCCAAAGCCCAGCGAAAAGCGCAGAACGGTTACTCCGGACCACTTGGCCACGAGGAAATGACCCAGTTCGTGAACGAAGATCAGCAGTCCCAGAACGGCAATTGTGGAAACGATGGTAGTGATCAAAATCCAATCCTTATTTTATGCATCAGTTGCAGTCCGCGTCAGCCTCTCAGCCTCTTGCCGTGCCCACCGGTCAGCCTGCAGGATGATTTCGAGGCTCGGTGAAGCGGAAACCTGATGGTCTTTCATAACCGTTTCAATGACCCGGGGAATCCCCGGGAAGGTGATGCGGCCCTCGAGAAAGGCCTCCACCGCAACTTCGTTGGCCGCATTCAGCACGGCCGGCAGGGTCGAGCCGCATCGGCAGGCTTCCTTGGCAAGCCGCAGGCAGGGAAACTTCTCCTCATCGGGGGGATAAGAAGTTCAGGTTCCGCAGACGGAAGAGGTCGAGAGGCGGGCTTTGCAGCGGCAGCCGTTCCGGATAGGCCAGGGCATAGGCGATGGGAATTCTCATGTCCGGAATGCCCATTTGCGCGATGACCGACCCATCGACATATTCGACCATGGAGTGGACGATGCTTTCCGGGTGAATATGAATGGCAATTTGCTCTACCGGAACCTCGAAGAGCCAGTGCGCTTCGATGACTTCCAGCCCTTTGTTCATGAGGGTCGCCGAGTCGATGGTGATCTTCCTGCCCATGGTCCAGTTCGGATGGCGCAAGGCTGCTTCGGGCGTGACACTGGCCAGTTCGTCGCGAGTCCTGTCGAAAAAAGGTCCTCCCGATGCCGTCAGCAGGATTCGTTTCAAAGCCTTGCGATGGTTCCCCTGAAGCGCCTGAAAAATGGCGCTGTGCTCGCTGTCAACCGGGAGCACCCTGATCCCTTTGGACCTTGCCAGTCCCATGACGATTTCGCCGGCGATGACCAGGGTTTCTTTGTTGGCCAGGGCCAGGTCCTTGCCCGCTTCGATCGCAGCGAGAGTCGGCAGCAGCCCCGCCGCTCCCACCATGGCCGAGACCAGCATGCGGGATTCGGGGCAGGCGGCCACACGCTCGTAGCCTTCCCGGCCGAAGAGCACCTCCGGCTGATGGTTTCGCGACTGGAGGCGTTGCTTCAACCGGGCGGCAAGGCCCTCATCCAGGACCGCCACCAGGGAAGGCTCAAAGACCCTGATTTGCTCGCAGAGCAGATCGATATTGCGCCCGGCGGCAAGGGCGGCGACTTCAAAGCGGTCGGGAAATTGCCGCACCACATCCAGCGTGCTCACCCCTATGGAACCGGTGCTTCCGAGAATGCTCAGGGTTTTCTTTGACATAGTCATTGAGACCGTCTTGATTATCTCCAGGTCAAATAAAAAAAGATGGCGGGAATCACAAAAAGGAGGCTGTCGAGCCGGTCCAGAATGCCGCCATGGCCCGGCAGCAAGCTGCCGGAATCCTTCTTCCCGCTCATTCGCTTGACCATCGATTCGATGAGATCACCAACCTGGCCAACGGCCGCCACCATCCCGCTCAGAATCAGGATTTCCCAAACGTTCACCCCTTCCAAGAAGAGAGTGCCGAAAATCACACCGACAACAACACTGGCCAACAAGCCTCCCACGGCACCCTCAATCGTCTTCTTGGGGCTCACCGCCGGGTACAGCTTGCGCCGTCCAAATTGCCGGCCGCAATACAAGGCCGCAATGTCGTCAGCGGAATTCACACAAACGATATAGAGGACCCAGAGAGACCCTTCCGCCATACGACCTATCAAGAGTACATAAGACAGAAGATAGGGAATGTAAAGCCAGCCGAGACTGAAGTGGGCGAGACGGGCAAGTCCTGAAGGGTCCAGGGGCGAAAGAACCAGGAGGCAGAGAAAACCAAGGAAAAAACATGCAACCAGCGCGCCATGAAGTCCCCCAAAACCTCCCAGGGAAGCACCGAGGGGCAGGAGCAGGCCGACCGCGACGAAAAAAGCCAGCCAGCCCCGGGACAAGGGCTCCTGAAAGAGCATCCGCTCCAGTTCCCGGAGACCCATTCCCGAAGCAAGGCCCACCAGGACACACAGCATCCAGTAAGGCCCTACGGCCAGGGCAATGACCAACGGCACCCCGATAAGCGTCCCGGTGATCAGTCGCTGTGTATGAGAATCGAGCCTCTGCCAATTCCACATTATTTATAAGCGCTCAGCCTTGCCAGTTCGTGGTCTTGCCTGGCGAATCTGTTCACTGGTTTTTCCGAAGCGGCGCTCTCTTCGCTGATATTCGCAAAGGGCTTCGATAAAGTGAGATTCCCTGAAATCGGGCCATAGAATCTTGGTGATGTAAAGCTCTGCGTAGGCCAATTGCCACAGCAGGAAATTGCTCACACGATATTCGCCCCCGGTGCGGATCATCAGGTCGGGATCGGGCAATTCAGCGGTGAACAGGTATTTGGAAAGGCGCTCGGCAGAGAACTCATGAAGATCGCACTTGCCCTGCTGGACATCGGCTGCGAACAACATCGCAGCCCTGGCGATCTCCTGTCTCCCTCCATAGTTGATGGCCAGGCTCAAGGTGAGTTTGTCGAAGCGCGAGGTTTCGGCCACCGCCGCCTGGAGTTCTTCGACAACATCTGCCGGAATGCCTTCAAGGTCCCCAAGATGACACAATCGTATTTCTTTCTCTACGATCTCCGCCAATTGCGATCTCAGGAACCTTTTAAGCAGCTGCCAGAGAGCCTTCACTTCGCGGTCCGGCCGCTGCCAGTTTTCTTTGGAAAACGCATAAAGCGTCAGATAAGGGATACCCAGTCTTCGGCAGCAGCTTACGATATCTCGAACGGAGTTGCTTCCCTCGCGGTGCCCAAAGATTCGACTGCGGTTCCGCCCTCTGGCCCAGCGCCCATTTCCGTCCATGATAATGGCAATGTGCCGTGGCAGTCTCTCCGGATCGAGCTGGGGATTCATCAAATTTCCAGGATCTCTTTCTCTTTCACAGTGTAGACCGTATCGATCCTTTTTATGAAATCATCCGTGACTTTTTGAGTCTCTTCCTGCGCTCGGAACTGCTCATCTTCAGAGATCTCTTTCTCTTTCTTGAGATCTTTGATCAGTTCGTTGGCGTCCCGGCGGATATTGCGCACGGCAACCTTGGACTCTTCGGCCATCTTCTTGACGATTTTGACCAAATCCCGACGCCGTTCAGCAGTAAGGGGGGGGATGTTGATCCGAATGAGTTTTCCGTCGTTCATCGGGGTGAGGCCCAGTTCGGATTTCAAAATGGCTTTCTCCACCTCACTGATGATGGTATTGTCCCATGGCTGAATCATGATGGTGCGCGGGTCGGGTATGGTGAGGGTCGCCAATTGGCTAAGGGGGGTAGAGGTGCCGTAGTACCCTACTCTGATCCCATCCACTAATGAGACGGAGGCCCTCCCGGTGCGCAATTTCCTGTAATCACGCTCAAGGCTCTCCAAAGCCTTATCCATGCGATCCTCAGTGTCCGCATAAATATCATTCAACATGAACAACTCCCTCCACCACGGTCCCCACCGGTTCTCCCAGAATAACCCTTTTGATATTGCCTTTGTTCATCACGTTGAAAATCACAATTTTCATGTCCTGTTCTCTCGCGAGTGAAATGGCGGTGGCGTCCATAACTCTGAGGTTCTTCTGCAGGATTTCGGTGAAAGTGATCCGGTCGTATTTACTGGCTGAAGGATCTTCCTTCGGATCGATAGGATAAACCCCATCGACTTTGGTGGCTTTCATGAAGATCTCCGCCCCGATTTCGCTGGCTCGCAAGGCAGCGGTCGTGTCGGTGGTGAAAAAAGGAAGCCCGGTGCCGGCGGCAAAGATCACGATCCGGCCCTTTTCCAGGTGGCGAATCGCCCGGCGCCGAATATAAGGTTCCGCCACCTCCTTGATGTCGATGGCCGATTGCACGCGCGTAGGGATTCCCAGTTTTTCCAGGGCTTGCTGCAGGGCCAGGGCATTCATCACCGTCGCCAGCATCCCGATATAGTCGGCAGTGGAACGATCCATGCCGCGGGAAGCCCCGGAGATCCCGCGGAAGATGTTGCCGCCTCCGATTACCAGAGCGATTTCCACGCCCCAGCTCATGGATCTCGTTGATTTCCTCTGAAATCTGTCGCAGGACGAGAGAGTCGATCCCGTAGGACTCATTACCCATCAATGCTTCGCCGCTCAATTTCAGAAGAATCCGCCGATACCGGGGTTTTTGCGTCTCACTCATCGACCAAACCGATCATCCCTGTCAGACTCGTCAGGTGAGCCGGGCACCTGAACTTTTTCCAGAACACCACACCCTATTCACCCAGTTGGTACCGCGCAAACCGGCGGATGATAATCTTCTCACCGATTGACGCCACCAGTTCGTTCAGGTAGTCCTGAACGGTCTTGTCCGGATCTTTGACGTAAGCTTGCTGCAGGAGAACGGACTCCTCGAAAAACTTGCGCATCTTACCGTCGACCATCTTTTCCAGAATATTCTCGGGTTTTCCCGTTTCTCGGGCCTGAGCCATAAAGATCGCTCGTTCCCGCTGAACGATCTCTTCCGGAATGTCCTCCTGCTGGATTCCCACCGGGTTGGAAGCAGCAATGTGCATGGCAACGTTCTTCACGAACTCGAGGAAGTCCTCACTCTTTGCCGCAAAATCGGTCTCGCAGTTCACTTCAACCAGGACGCCGATGCGTCCGCCACCGTGAATATATGCATGAATCGCCCCTTCGGAAGCTTCCCTGCCGGAACGTTTGAGGGCTTTGGCCAGGCCTTTTTGGCGCAGATAGTCGAGGGCCTTCTCCATGTCCCCGGCAGTCTCCTTGAGCGCCTTCTTGCAGTCCATCATGCCGGCGTTTGTTTTATCTCTCAATTCCTTGACCATGGCAGCTGATATTTCCAACACAGATCTCCTTCTTGACTGATTCCAACTATCGTGACCCAGCGGGTCACTTCAAAGCATGAAATCCCCCCTGCGCCCCTTTGACAAAGGGCG
>CAWJQV010000013.1:0-106978 GCA_963844985.1 uncultured delta proteobacterium | reverse complement strand
CAGCAGATGTTCTGGGAGCGGAAGGAGGGGCTCAAGTTCAAGACCCCCTCGGGAAAGATCGAGTTTGTTTCATCCCTGCTGGAGGGTGCCGGGTTCGCCTCATTCCCGGCCTACGAGCCGCTGCCGCGCCCCGGAGCGGAGAATTTCCGTCTCACGGTGGGTCGCTGTGCCATTCACACACATGTCTCAACCCAGAACAACCCCTATCTCAAGGAAATCACCCCGGAGAACGTACTGTGGATCAACTCGACTCGCGCAGCCCAGTTGGGGATCAGCAACGGCATGCGCGTTGAGGTGACGTCCCCCCGGGGCGCCGGCTTCATCCGCGCATTCGTGACCGACTACATCCATCCCGAGGCGGTGTTCATGCTCCACGGCTTCGGCCATGAGGCCCGGATGGCGACGCGGTGCTTCCACCAGGGATTGTCGGACAGTCTTCTGGCGGCGAACGTGTCGGATAGAATCGGCGGCAGTCCCGCGCTCCATGATACCTTTGTTTCCGTAAAGGCCGCGTAGTCCTTCACGGTCAGCGTTTGGAGAATGTGAGATGAGCGTATATTACTTGTTTCAGGATGCCGGAAAATGCATCGGGTGTCATTCGTGTGAAGTGGCCTGCAAGAGCAACAAAGGGCTCCCGGTCGGTCCAGGCTGTGCCAGGTTATTACCGTCGGGCCCGAAATGGTGGGCGACCTGCCTCGTGCGGCCTACACCTTCATGCCCTGCTTCCACTGCGAGAATCCCTGGTGCGTGGCCGCCTGCCCGACCGGGGCCATGCAGAAGAGGGAAAAGGACGGCATCGTGTTTGTCGAAGAAAGCCTCTGTGTGGGTTGCAAGAGCTGCATGTCCGCCTGTCCCTGGGGGGCGCCGCAGTGGAGCGCGGAAGCCCGGAAAGTGGTCAAGTGCGACTACTGTAAGGACCGGGTCGACGCCGGGCTGAAGCCCGCGTGCGCAACCATTTGCACCTCTCACTGCCTGCATTTCGGCAAGCCGGAGGAAATCCCCCCGGTCAGGCGCGAACGGTACGCCAAGGCCATGGCGACTTTCGAATAGCATCATCGCATGAAAGAAAGACCTTATGACGACTCCACACTGTGAGGTTGCCGGCGCCGTCCGGGAGCTGGCCGAGACTCTGGCGTCCGGGAGGCTGACGGAGCCTCGCTGCCGCCGCCGGGCCGAAGAGCTTCTCCAACTCCTTGAGGACGTATCCTCGGGCCGGGGTGGCTCCGGGCACTACGAGGCCATGCGCAAGCTTGCCCGGGAGCTCGTTGAGGATAGTGCCGACGGCGGCTGCGTGGAAACCGGCGAGACAATGTCCCGGTTGCTGGAGCAGCACCGGGAGGTTTTTACCAGCCACATAGAGACCTGTATCTGCCCCAGCGGCGACTGTGTCAGGCTTGCTCCGGCTCCCTGTCAGATCGCCTGCCCGGCGGGAATCGACGTGCCCAGTTACCTGACTTTGATCGGCCTGGGGAGGGATGCCGAGGCGGTCGACCTGATCCGGGAAAGCAACCCTTTCCCGTGGGTATGCGGCCTGGTGTGCACCAATCCTTGTGAACTGATGTGCGTGCGGGGACGTATCGATGAATCCGTCTCCATCAAATTCCTCAAAGGCTTTGCCGCGGAACGGGCCATGTCGGAGGGGACTTATCGCAATCCGACGAAGGCACCTGACAACGGCCGCAAAGTGGCAATCATCGGCGCCGGCCCCGCAGGCTTGACCGCGGCCTACTTTCTCGCGCTCAAGGGATATGGCGTCACGGTGATTGAAGCCCTGCCGGTGGCGGGGGGGATGATGATGGTGGGGATTCCCCGCTATCGGCTGCCGCGGGAAGTCATCGACCGGGAAGTTGCCATGATTACGGACCTGGGGGTGGAGATACGGCTCAATACCCGCCTCGGCGTCGACGTGACCGTAGACCAATTGCGGGCCGAGGGATTCGAGGCTTTTCTCTTCGCCATCGGGGCGCACGGCAGCTTGAAGCTGATGATTCCCGGGGAGGACAAGTATCCGCAGGTCATCAACGCGGTCGGCTTCCTGCGCCGCGTAGCCCTCGGCGACCGACGCTCCCCGGGAAAGAGGGTGGCCGTCGTCGGCGGCGGCAATGTGGCTATCGATGCCGCTCGCTCCTGTATTCGACTGGGTTGTGAGCAGGTTGTGCTGGTCTACCGCAGGTCCCGCTCGGAAATGCCCGCTCATGTGGAAGAGATCCACCAGGCGGAAGAGGAGGGCGTGACGCTCCGTTTTCTTACCGTTCCCAAGGAAGTCGTGGGAGTCGACGGAAAAGTGACCGGCCTGCTCTGCCTCAGAGCCGAACTGGGGCAGCCCGACGAGCGGGGCCGGAGGCGTCCGGTCCCGGTCGAGGGCAGTGACCATCTCCTGGAGGTGGATGCGGTGATTCCGGCCATCGGACAAACGGTTGAGACCGAAAGCCTGGTTCCTGTTGAGGAGCTCAAATGGTCCAAGCGGCAGACGATCATGGCCAACAACATTACCATGGAGACCTCGGTTGCCGGGTTGTTTGCGGCCGGCGACGCGGTTTCCGGACCGGCGACGGTAGTGGAAGCCATAGGGGGAGGGAAAAGGGCCGCTGAGGCTTTGGACCGCCACCTGCAGGGCATACCGCAGCCGGAAATGCCGCCGGTGCCGGTGCGGCGCCGCCGCCTGGAATGCATCGAAGTCCCGGCCCCCACCAAAATGGTCCTCAAACGCCCGGAAATGCCGCTGCTCAACACCGATCGCCGGCGAATCACCTTTCAGCAGGTGGAACTGGGCTACCCTGAGAATGCCGTGCGGGAAGAAGCCAGAAGATGCCTCCGATGCGACATATGCCGCCGCTGCGGTCGCTGCGTCGAAATCTGCCGCGACCTGATGGGCGTGAATGCCCTGCAGTTGGGTTATCTGGATTTCGACCACCCGGTTGCCAGTGACCTCAGAGTTACCGCGGAAAGATGCATTGCCTGCGGGGCCTGTGCTGCCAACTGCCCCAATGAAGCCATGGTCATGCAGGACCAGGAAGGGGAGAGATCTCTGTCGCTGTGCGGAACCACCTTGAACCGTCTCGGTCTTGAGCGATGTGATGGGTGCGGCGTGGTGGTAGGAACAACGAGATATCGCAATTTCATCTCCGAGCGCGTGAGCAAGGCCGGTCTGTCCATGGTGGGACCGACGCTCTGTGTCGATTGCGCAAGGCGGCACCGGGCTGCCCGCCAATCCGATAACCTGCCGCCTGAATAGTACGAGTTGGTAAGAATGGGAGGAAAAAATGCCGTTTCGCCGAGGGCAGAAGATAGAGATATACCGGAAGTCGGATGATGAAAGCTGGCAGGAGTACATGAACAAATACATCGGCTTGCACGGAATCATCACCGATCCGGATATCTCCAAGAATGACCCTGAAGCACTGATCGAGGTCAGCCTGGATGAGAAGGGGACGCATCGCTTTCCCCAGGATTGCCTCCGTCCTCTGGAAGACTGAGGCACATCGGTCTAAACGAGGGCAGCGCTTTTCGGTGAAGAGGGCCGGCATCTGGACAGCCCTTCAGGTCATTACCGTTCCTGTAGGGATTGCGGAATGGCCATGCTCAACCGCTCCTTCCTGGAATCAAAAAGCCTCCGGTTCTTCCTTCTGGCCTCTTTCGCCTCCTCCAAAAAATATTGGAGCAAAAGAAGGTCCTTTTTCTTGAGCGGCCCTGCTTTTTCCTCCGATGCCAGTCTTGCCAGGACTGCCAGGATTCCGAATAAATAGAGACTCAAGGTGGTGATTTTGCGGAGCAGGAATTGTTGTTCCGTCGCTTTCTTCCCATAAACCATCGCCGCCAGAAGGAGCATTCTCCTGATGGTGTTGGCGTTGGCTCGGGCAAACCTGGACGCTTTCTTCAGAGTCTTCTCCTTAAACTGCAACGGCCATTGACTTCCGCCGACCAGGCTCGTCAAGAAGAAATGGATGACGGAACTCTTCTTTTCCTTCATCCCCCGGTGTGTTTGCGCAAAGACCGCAGTGCGGAAAGAGCGGGATAAATCGAGTGGATTTCCGTGGTGCCTTCAAATACGGTGGCGACTCGAAAGTCCCGCAGGCGTTTTTCGTATGGGTTTGTGGCCAGATAGGCGGAGCCTCCCGCCACTTGGAAGGCCTCGTAGAGGGTCTCCCAGGCGCGGGTGGTGCCGAACAGTTTGCAATGAGATGTTTCTGTGGCCAGGTTGCTCGTCGGCGCCCGCTGCAGCAGGGCAGCCGTGAAATCGTTAATGGCCGAACAGACGAAGCAACGTGGCTTCGGCCCTTGCGAGTTTTTCCCGGATTAAAGGAAAATTCCTTATGGGGACGCCAAACTGGACCCGTGATGACGACCGCTTCCGCATATCTTCCAGCGACTGACGCATCATGCCCGAGCGAGGCGGCGCCAAGAGCCAGTCTGCCGTAATTGAGGATGGTCATGGCAATCTTGAAGCCATCCCCCGGTTTTCCCAGGAGATTTTCCGCGGGAACCGCCACCTCCCGAAATTGCATCGCGGCGGTGGAACTGGCTTTGAGGCCCATCTTCGGCATGTCCCTGCCGATCTTCACCCCGGTCCATCCCGTTTCCACGATAAAGGCCCCCATGAACCCCGGCCGGGCCGGGTCCATTTGGGCGAATACGGTGAGGCCCCCCGCATAATTGGCATTGGTGATATAGGTTTTTTGCCCGGTCAGCAGGTAGTGTTGACCGTCGGGCGACCGTTCCGCTCTGGTTTCAATGTGCCGGGCGTCGGAGCCGATTCTCGGTTCCGTGAGGGCGTAGGAGAAGATCATCTTTCCGGTCGCGGCGGGGATGAGATACTTCTGCTTCTGAGCCTCGTTACCGAAGAGTTCGATGCCTTTTACGCCGATGGCGAGATGGGCGAGGGAAGCGAGAGCGGCGGCCATGTCCAGGCGCACCATCCCTTCGACCACCCGCATGTATTCCCGGGTGTCGAAGCCAAGACCGCCGTAGGCGACGGGAATCGAAAATCCAAAAAGACCGATCCCGGCCATCCCCTGCAGCATCTCCGGTGGGAGACGTCCCTCCGCTTCGAGGGTCTCCGGAGGGAATTCCTGCAGAAGCTGCCGGTAACCTTCAATGACCCGATCAGCCTTTTCCGAGTGAGGGAAGGGCGCAAAGGAGTCAAACAGGTCCTTGGGAAATGTCCCTTCGAAGATTCTTTGCATCAAGGATTGACCGATCATTGTGCCTTACCTCCGATGCTTCTGAATGGCTTTTACAGAATAGGGAATCGTCCAAAAAACAATTCGCAATCATAAACATATTTTATCATTGTGCGACTTCTCACCATGAGGCCGTCTCGAAGGTCGCTTCCCGAGGCCGGAGCGGGCCTTGAGTCGCAACAGCCCCGGGCTCTTGTGAAAGTACATGTGCGGTGAGTCCACGCCAAGATCGATGAAGACCCTCTCGAGGTCATCGAAGAGGACGGGTTGGACGGGGTAGGTGTAGGCTTTTTCGGCCTCGCGGAGTTCCTGCCAGGCCGCTTCGGCGTCGCTGCCACCTCTGAATACGTGCTGTTTTGCCTGCTCGCACAAGAACATGGCACAGGAAATGGGCCTGACTCGCCAGATGCAGCCGCTCTCACCGAGATAGACGCACCGTCCGGTTTGGTTCGTCTGTTCGAGCCGGTGAAAAAGGCTCTCGAGTTCTTCCGGAGTCGAAAGCAAAAAGGTAATGACCTGATCGGCAAAGAAGGTGAAAATGCTTTCGAAGCCGCAGCAGGCGCTCAGCTTGCTCTCATAGCAGGTGGTCCGGCAATAAGTACCGAAAAACTTTTCCTGAAAATGATCCAGGGTCCTGGCGGAACCGCAGGTAGGACTCCAGGCCTTCCTTCAGCTCTTCCAGATCGCCCTGGCACAAGCCGCGGCAGGCTTTCTCGATGGCTCGAAAGCTGTGCCACTGGTCGCGCTGGTATTCGCTCACACGGTTCGAAAGCATACCAACCTTCATGACTCCAGCCACCGCCGCGATGGCTGAAAATGGTTACCGCAAGCCGTCCGGGTTCTTTACCGGCCCTGATCACCGTCCTGAACACTGTTTTATGCAAACCATGCCTGACCCGGTGGGTCACAACAGGGCCTGAAATCCCCTTGCCCCCCTTCCGGCCGAAGAGCGGCAGGAGGATTCATATAAACGCTTCTTTTCGAGTTTCTGTCAAGGCAGATCGGGGAATAAGACAGGACGACTCTGTCCCGGAGGAAGACCAAGGACGCCACCGAGAGGAGGCTCGCGAACAGCAGAGCCATCTCACCCAGTACATTGGATAAGCAAAAGAAATCTCAACCGGCGATCATTCCCGGGCAGACAGCACCGCAGGCACCTTTGGGCCGGGGCGTCACTTGCCGGCCCATTCCTGCCTTAAAGCCAGGGCCATGGTTTGTGATTTCTGATCCAATTCCAACTGCAGCGCCCGGTGCAGATAATCCGATGCCTGTGCCTTGTCGCCGCGCTCGAAGGCGATCATCGCGGCGTGAAGATTGTGGGCACCCTGGTCGGGGTCCCGGGCAAGGGCATCCCGGATATATTTCCAGGCCGAGTCGAGGTCTCCCTGTTTGTAGGCGACCCATGCGGCAGTGTCCAGATAACTGGGATTCGCCTCGTCTTTCCCCAGGGACTGAGCAACAAGGCCGGCAGCTTTGGTCAGGGTCGCCTGGTCCGCCGCCTGTTCGGCGTAGAGATAGGCAAGGTTGTTGAGCATTTCCGGTGACCGGCTGGATTCCTCCAGGAGCTCGCTGCCGATGCGGATGGCGTCCTCATGGCGCCCTGCGAGATCATAAAGCACGGCCAGTTGGGTGCGCACGGACGGGTGAGGCTGGATCCGCGCGATTTCCTGGAATCGAATTATGGCCTCGCCGAGTTTGGCCTGCTGGAGATAGACCTCAGCCAGCCCGCGATAGGCGTCGGACCATTGGGGAGCCAACTGGGCCGCTTTCCAAAAGGCCCCCTCGGCTTCCTGAAAGCGCCCCAGCGCCTGACATGTCCGCCCCAGGTGGAAGTAGGGCAGTGCCGATTCCGGGTGTTTCTGAATTTCCTCTCTGATGAATTCTATGGCCTGGTCCGGTTCCCCCTTTGCCAGGCAGATCTTGATCAACGCCGGCAGGGCGCTTTGCCAGCCGTCCTCGCGCACCATGGCCAGCCGAAGCCAATTAAAGGCCTCCTCCGGTTTGTTCTGCACCAGGAGCAGCCAACCCATTTCCAGGTAACCGAGGGGCAGATCGGGCCGGACTTCGGTGATCCGTCGAAAATCCCGGGCGGCCCGGGCATAATCCTTCCGGGATGCGGCAAGCTCACCCCGCTCCTTGAGCAGGGACAGATCGCGGGGCCGCAGTTCCAGCCCTTTGTCGAGAGTCCGTGAGGCCTGTTCGAACTCTTTCCTGCCGACATGGTAACGCACCAGTTCCGTGCGCAGCTTTGAGCTTTCCGGATGGTTCTCCAGGGCTCGCTTCAGCGTTTCCGCAGCCGAAAACTCGTTGCCGTTGAGAATTTGGCTTCGGGCCAGGAGGCTGTTGACTTCTTCATCGCCGGGGCGATCCACGGCCACCTGGTGGAGGTGAACCTCGGCGTCCTTCGGGTTCCGCGTCAGGAGGAAGATCTTTCCCAGCAGCAGATGGGCATCGAGATTTGCCTGATTTTCTGCGGTTACCGAGGAGCAGATTGTTTTAGCCTCCTCCCACTCTCCCTGTCTTGCCTTCACCGCAGCCTTGGCGATCAGGAGCCTCTCGCGGTCTACCTTCTTCGGTTCCCTCTTCAGCGCCCTTTCCAGGAGATCAAGGGCTTCCGGCATGTGGTTGTCTTCCGCCTGCAGCTGGGCGAGGTTCAAAACGGCGTCCGTATCCTCAGGGCTTGCCTGGACGATCTCCCGCATCAGGGTGCGGGCGCGGTCGCGCTCTCCTGTCCTGACCCAAAAACCGGCCCGGGCTTTGAGCATTTCGGGTGCCCCCGGGAGTTCCTGATAGGCAATTTCCGCCTCCTTCATCAACCCCAGATGCTCGAGTCCCTCCGCTCGCACGAGGCTCAACCTGGTGTTCCCCGGATTGCTGTCCGTCATGCTCTGCAGGTGTCGAGCGGCAAGTTCCTTGTCGCCGCGGTCTGCTGCATATTGGGCCAGGAAGAGGTAGGGTGCGGAATCGCCGGGATCGAGAGCACACCACTTCCGAGCCGCTTCCTCCATCGAGGCGGCGGCCCCGGTGGCTTTCCAGGAACGGGCAAGCATCATCTGGACGTCTTTGTCCCGGTCTCCGTCCTTGACGAGCAGAAGAACGTCGGCGGCCTCCGCATGGCGCTCGAGGTCCAGCAAAGCCCGCGCCTTGATGAGATCGATCCTGGGACGAAAGGCTTCGGGCCGATGCAGTTGCGCCAACTCCCGGAGCGCCCTTTCCCCCTGCTTGCCCTGCGCCAGCATCCAGGCCACTTCCACTCTCGCTTCATCGAGGGCCGGGTCCAGCTCGAGGGTCGAATTGAGCGCCGTGAAGGCCCTCTGATAGTCCTTCTGGAGGAGGTAAGCCCGGCCCAACCCGAGAGCCGCTCCGGCATTCTTCGGATCGATCTGCAGGGCGTTTTTGTAGGCCAGTATGGCACGCACCGGATCGTTTTCCCGGACCAAACGATCTCCCCGGGCGAGAAAATCGGCAAGTTTTTCTTCTTTCCCGGCGCAACCCCACGGCCCCAGGATCAGGACCGATGACAAGAGAAGAACCCACGCTGACAAACTAAATCTTTTCCCCACTGAACAGCCTCCATCGCTTTCGAGATTCGTTCAAGGCCTTGGCCTCTTCCTGGTGTCGCCGGACCTGCTCCAATTCACAAAGCACGTCCCTGCAACTGCGACTCAAAGAGACAACTTCCTGAGAGAAACGGATGGCCCGTTTCCGTTCTTCCGCCAACATTTCCTGCAGAGCCTTCGCGGCGCCGTCGGTCCGGCTGAGTTCGAGTTCCCGCAAGCGCATGTCGAGTTTTCCGAGCTGATCGTGAATGCCTGACAGCACGGAGTGAAGATCGCCGGGGAGAAAGGAGAAAGGGTTTTCGTGCGGGGAGCCCGATGGTCGCGGCCAACCGGTTGCGGCGTCCGGTTTCCCGTTCCCGGGGGCAGCAACGAGCAGGGCGTTATCGGAAAGCACATTGGCGACAACCGCAGCGCCGATGTGCTCCATTTCGTCGGCAAAAGCATAGGTGAGGGCGGCATCGCAGACGGCGTTGATGACCCTGGGAATGCCGCCGCAAGCCTGGGTCATGAGCGCTATGGCTTCTTCCCGGAAAAGGGGTTCCGGCCTCAGATACCCGGCCACTTTCAGGCGATGCCGAATGTAGTCTCCCACTTCATCGGCCGACAGCGGCGCGAGATGGTAGCGAACGGAGATCCTCTGCGCCAGTTGGGCGAGGGAGCGCTGGGCGAGGCGTTCCCTGAGTTGCGGTTGGCCGACGAGAATGATCTGTACGAGGAAATCATTGCCGACCTCGAAATTGGAGAGCATGCGCAGCTCTTCAAATGAATCCAGAGGAAGATTCTGGGCCTCATCCACGACGATGACACACCGATTTCCCCGGGAGTACTGCCCGGTGAAGAAATCAAAGAGAGCCTCCAAAAGAGCGCTCTTGCCGCCCGGTGCACACTCCAGTTCGAATTCCCGGACGAGCATTTGCAGCAGAGTGAGAGGGTCCACCTGGGTATTCAGAATCATGGCGATGTTTAGGGAGGTCTTCACGCTCTCGAAGAGGTACTTGAGCAAGGTGGTTTTTCCCGCGCCGACCTCTCCCGTAAGGGCGATGAAGCCGGCATTTTGCATCAGTCCATATTCCAGATGGGTGAAGGCCAGATCATGACCCCGGCTGAGAAAGAAGAATTCAGGATCGGGAGACAACACAAAGGGTCTCTTGTTCAGGCCGAAAAACTGTCTGTACATGCGCTTCCTTCTCTTGCCCGGCGGGCGGCGATGGCTCAGGCGCAATGGCCCGCGTCACGGCGCCCGGGGTTTTGGCGGTTATTGACCCCGGCTTCAGGCAACCAGTTGGTCGGGAGCAACGTCATTGAGCACGACCCCCAGGAGCTTTTCCCGGGGGAACCGTTCCACGCCGTTTTTGATGCTCTCCCGAGCAGTGCGGTTGACCCGTGCCACGAGCAGGATGGCATCGGCGTATTCTGAAATCACCAGGGGGTCCGGACAGAGGTTTATGCCGGGGGTGTCCAGGATAACGTAGCGGTCGTCGTCGTGGCTTTTCAAATCCTTCAGCAAGGCTTCCATCTTTTGCGAGCCCAGCAACTCCGTCGGGTGGTTGACGCAACCCCCCGCGGGCAAGACCGTCATTCCTCGAATCCCGGGATTGATGAACAGGTCCTCCAGCGGCACTCCCTCGAGGAAGTGGGAAGCAAGACCGGCGACCTCGGGCCCGAGACCCAACAAATGGTGGACCGATGGTTCCCTGAAGTCCAGGTCGACCAGCAGCGTTTTTTGCCGCGAGTCTCTCGCGATGCTGATGGCCAGATTTACCGCCACCGTGCTCTTGCCTTCTCCCCGGTCAAACCCGGTCACCTGGATTACGTTCCATTTCCGCGGGCGCGTTTGCTGGAAGATGCGCGTTCGCAGCAGTTTGAACCACTCGCTTGCCGGGTTCTCCTCGGCCATCACCACGATTCGCCTGCTCAGAAGTTCTTCCCCGGGCAGTTCGGCAACCTCGGGCGGCGTGTAGCAGGCCGTCGGGACTTCCGCCCTCGCCGGTTCCCGCTGTTCACGGGAGAACCCCGGCCCGAATTCGCGGTGCCCTCGCTGGGCCCTGGCTTTCTCAAGAGCCTTCCTGATCTGGCTCATATTACTCTCCTCACTGTGTCCGCAGCCTTCTTCGAAATCGTCCTCAGATGGGGAGATGTCTTTGAAGGAAGCGGGCCAATCTGGCGTAAAAAACGTAGAAATCCATGACAAAGAGGTGGATCAGCAAAGACGCAGCCACCAACCCGACCATGCTGCTCATGGCCGCGGCAATTCTTCTTCTTTTTCCGCGACCGACGTCTTCCCGGGTGAAAATGCGCGGGATCGTGGTGACAATCGGCAAGCCGCTGAGCTTCTCGACGACTTCAGGGTCATGCACGCTGCCGTCGGTCAGTTCCCTGAGAGAAGCCAGTCCGACGGCGAGCCCCGAGCCGAAGACCAAACCGATGAGCATGATTGCGAGGCGGTTTGGCTTGACGGGTTCTTCGGGAAGAAAGGCCGGCTCGACGATCTGAAAGCCTTCCCCGAGCTGTTCCTCCTCCATCCCCTGGGCCAGTTGAGCGGCAAGGGACTTCTGCTGGAGTTCCGTGTAATTGGCTTTGGCATTCTGATAGTCCGTCGTCAGCTCGTTGTACTCCTTGGAAACCTGCGGCATTTGATGCAGATTGCCATAGACCCTCTTGACTTCCTCTTCCAACCGCCCCCTTTCCGCCTTGAAGGAACTGATGGTAACTTCCGTTTTGTCGAGGTCCGTCTTGAGTGCCAGAAAGGCGGGATTGGTGATCTTTTCCGACGAGGGGAGAGCGGTTCCCGCCGATGGCTTCGGCGATTTTTCGAGGTCGTTTTTGAGACGGGCGATCTCGGCCAGCTTAGTGGTTACGGCCGGATGTCGGTCGGTGTAGCGAGCCTTGAGATCCGCCACTTCCAGATCGAGCTCCCGAAGGCGTTCCTGTGCTCCATCAACCTCCGAACCGGCCCGTCCTCCGCCCTGCAAATGGGTGATCTCCTGGTTTTTTGTCTGGAGCAGAGGATGCTTCTCGGAATATTTGGCGACCAGTCCCGCCCGCTCCAGCTTTGCCTGGCGAAGTCTCTCGTCCACCGTCAGGACGCGTTCATTGGTTCCGGAGAAGGGATCCAAGCCCGTTAATCGGTTCTTTATGGCGGATCGCTGTTCTTCCAGAGAGCGAATCTGCATATTGAGATTACTGATGTCGGCGCTCAGCTTCTCGAGTTTTTGCATGCTCAAGGAAGTGAATTCGGGAAGCTGCTCAAGGTGCATCTCGCGGTACGCCGCCAGCTTCGATTCCAGGCCGTCCACGCGGGTCTTTGCCTGGCGGAGTTGGTCTTCCAGGAACTGGGCCGTGCTTCGCGCATGCTTTTCCCGTGCTTCCAGGTTCTTTTCCATGAAGTAGGAGGCGATTTCGCCGGTCACCAGTTGCGCCTTCCTGGGGTCTTCATCGACATACGAGAGGGTGAAGGCCACGGTCAAAAGAACCGGTTTGATCTGGGTTTCCCTTTTTATCTCGGCATCGATGGTCTCCACCGTGATCCGCTCGTAGACCTTTTTCACCAAGTCTTCCGTGGTGAGGTATTCGCGCTTGTCGGGCAGGAGGTTGTATTTCTCGACAAGCTTCAAGACTTTTGTCCGCGAGGAGACTTCCTGCGTGATCGCTTTGATGCGCTGATCGGCATAACTGGTAACCGTTGAGGGCACCAGGTTGGGGGGAATCTGGGAGTTCCGGATGAGGATGGTCGAGGTCGATTGATACAGGTTGGGAAGTATCGAGAGGATCACGGCCACGGCCGCGGCGACGCCGGAGAAAGGCAGAATCAGCCACCATCTCCTTCTCTTGAGGATCCCTTTGAATCTGACCAGTTCCGCATTCGGTTCCATCACCACCCCCGTTGCCTCGCGTAGAGCAGGCCTTTGCGCCCGCTTCCAAAAGATCATGCAGTTGCCGGCCCGCGCCCCTCAGGACGAGAGAAGACTCGGCTCCCCTCCGGTCCAGGTTCCTGAGTGCGGGCCATATCAATGATTGGAAAAGAACCTGGGCCATTGCCAGGTAAGTTCAAGCCACAGACGGTAGCGGTCGGTCCTGAAATCGCTGCCGAGGTTGCTCTTGATCTGGTATTGATAGGACCCGGAAAGCTTCAGAGAGACCGTCTCCGTGAGCCTGTGATCCAGAGACGGAGCGATCTGCAGGTAGTTGGACCGCTCCCCGCCGGTTATGGTCTCGGCGTTGAAATCATACTGGGCATAGCAGGAGAGAGTATTGATCTCCGACAGCGAGTATGTCGCGTTGGCCTGCACGTAAGTATGGTTGTAGATTCGGGCGTCGGCGGCGGCGTATTGTTCGTGTCCTGCGGAAAAGGAGGAGGAGAGCCTTTCCGTCCAGTTCTTCCGGAGTCCCGCGGAAAAAACGAAGCCGTTGTTCAGGGCCGTCTCCTTTTTTCTCACGATGGTGAGGCCGCCCTGCGGCAGCTTCTCGAAAACAAAGGTGTATTGTCCTATCCGACTGTATCGATACCCCGCCTGCAGGTTCGTCGAGGTGGTCTCGTTCCAGGCTCTCTGCCAGTAAACGAGTTCGATGAGGTTTTGAATGGTTGATGAACCCGTATAGTCTTTCTCCAGGTACCCGGAATAGATCCCGATGGTGTCGCGAGGATTCAGCAGCCACTCGGGGCTGATGTTGGCGAGAAAGATCCGGGAGTCGGGATAGGTCTTGTCCGGGTAAAAGGTTTGCCCGCCACTGGCCGTGAGTGAAGCGGAGAACACATCCGTAAAGGCATACTTGTTCTTGAGCCCGAGGTTGTAAACATACTGTTCCACTTTCCTGCCCCGGAGGCCGGCTTCCGACAGCTGTGAATCCAAGGTTGTGTCCTTTACCAAGAGCGCCGTAAAAGTATTGGAATACTGTGGTGTCCACTGCTGATTAAGCACCGCGATATTATTGGTTTCGACCGTGTCATATTGAGTGTATTTAGCGTATTTATAGCCGTTAACGGTGGAATCCAGACTGAACTGAGTTTGTTCTCCATTGGCCGACATCGAGAGTTTGGGCTGAACCGAGGTGATGAAATCGTTCTCTTGATCGAGGGATGAGAACAAAATGTTGCTGTCGTACTTTTCGGAGAGCGTCAGGAGCGGGTTGAAAGACCAGTCTGCAGCCCGACACTCCAGCGCGGGAAAGAGCGCGCCGCCCCAGACCAGAATAGCCAGAAAGCCAAGCACCGCATCACCCGCGGAAGGGTGCGCGCCGATGAGAGCCCTATGCACCGCGAGGATGAATCCCGTATATGGATGTCTCAAGCCAGCGGCACTCTGCCACAGGCCCCGCCTGACGATAATCAAAGAGAAAGCTTCCCTCCCCGCAAACAAAAAATCCAATAGCATCACCATGGGTTATTCCTTGAAATCGGCTAAAAATATATAACCGATTGCTATAAATACAAAGACAATAGAAAGCATTAAACGAAACAGTTAACCATTATGGTAGGTGTGTATCCGGTTGTTTTTAGGGTCATTGCAGAGCAAGTGGGTAATTGGGATACCGACTAAATACAGTGACATTTACTATAGAGGCCCATCGGTTTCCATGGTCGCCAGGGCGATAATGAAAGAAAGGCATCTGTTGCCTATTTCGATGGAAATAACAGCAGCAGTGTCCTCAGTTTCGTTTATGGAACAATATGTTACGAATGAAAACCGGAAAGGTAGCTCTTGGAAATCCGTAACATGTAGTAACCTTTACAAAATATTGTATTAGTGATGAATGGTGATACAGAGTGTCCCCTCACCAGATTCCCCCTTGTGCTCTAAGTGATGACTTGTTAGAGGTTACCCTAAACCTATGGATTGGCCGGTATGGATAAGAGAATGCAACAAGGTGAATCGTTGTTGGCTTTCGGGAGGGACGGACAAACGGTTCCTCTTCAAAGAACCCGGGTGGGGCGTTGTACACATGACGGAAGATCTTAGCAAAGGAGGTGAGTTGTACATGATCAGAAAAGTTTGCATTCTAGTAGCGATGGTAGTGGTTTTGGCAGGCACCCTGTTTGGCTTTGCCGCGGGGAACTCACACGCGACGGTTGTCCCGCCGCCCGCTTCGGATCAGCACAGCGCGCGGCTCATTGCGGCTGTTACCGATGATCCGGACGGGCTGCTGATTCAAGTGAGGAAGTTCACCACCGGCGCGCCCCTTTTCTACAACTATACCTATAATCAGTCTTGGAATGGCTGGAACGGGGTCTCCACGGTGAGCGGTTTTAGGGTGCTTAATAACGATGCAATCGATTTGGCTATCTGGACCGGCGGTCGCTACAAGTACCTGCAGGATGCCGCCAGCATTGATGTCACCGATGAAGGCAAGAGTGTTTCCGTTGATTGGGGTAGCGGCAAGACCAGTCTCGTCCTCGGCAACGGTCCGGGTGGGTTGGCTGTTCCCATCCCGCCGTCGGTTCTCCTTCTTGGTTCAGGACTCCTCGGCCTGCTTGGTGTTGGGCTGCGCCGGGAGAGAGTCGGTTCTTAACCGCTTCACCAGGCAAGATCTCCCCCCTCACCTGGAGTCCCCTCGCTGAGGGCTCAAGTTTCAGCAAAGAAGCGGCAGGAGGATAACCTCCGCCGCTTCTTTCCCACCCCTTGGAGGCATCGCCGCTTACGCCCCGGAACAAAAAAAGCGGTGAAGGAGTCTTTCCTTCACCGCTTGCCGGTTGTCTTGCCGACCGTCAGGTCCGGGGCGGCATGCCGCCCTCTCTTCTAGGGAACGACGATCACGTCTCCCCGGTTGAGGAGGATGTTCTGTTCAAGGTTCTTCCCCCTTTTCACATCGTCATAGTTGAAAGGCAACCGGGTCGTCTCGCTGCCGTGATTCCGCAGAATCGAAATCTGGTTCTCCTTGGCGAAGGTCGACAACCCTCCTGCGAGGGCCAGCGCCTGAAGCACGTTGATGGACTTGGAAACGTTGAACATTCCGGGTTTTGCGACTTTCCCCACGACATAGTATTGAAGGCTCCCCAGTTGCACCACGCCCACATCGGCGACAGCGCCCGGGATGAAATCCCGGACCTTGACCTGAACCAGTTCCTTGGCTTGAGAGGTGGTCAGGCCGCCCGCTTCGACATCACCGATCAGAGGAAACGACACTTTGCCGTCAGGTCGCACCACCAGTTCTTTCCTGGTCAGGGATTCCTCGCCGTAGACCGTGATTTCAATCACATCTGAAGGGGCGATGACATATTCTCCGGGAGAACCGCCGGCCATATCCGGCCGGATGAATTCCCCGTTGTTTGCGCAACCGTGCATCCACAGGGTGCTTCCCAAAAGAGTCCACGACATTGTCTTTCGCAAAGTGTCCTTCCATTTCATGGGCATTTCCTTCCGGGAAAAGAGAAGCTCTCCTTCCCGTTTCATGGACCCGTTTCCCTCATCTTTGCGCTGTGTCAAGCTGCCGGGGACGGGACAAGGGTTCAGGACGGGACGTAGGCCGGTAAAATGTCCCACAAGGTCACGAGAAAACCTTCCAGGAGTTCCCGTGCGGATTCGATCGATTGCCCGGGCAAAAGGGTCATCTCGATACGCACCAAAGCCCCGTCGCTGCGCCCTTTGGTTATGGTGCTCCAGGCCAGGTGGACTTTGTTCAGCAGGGGATTGGGCAGGGCCTTGCCGCGCTGGAGAAAGAAATGGGCGGCGAGGACCTTGAGCCCCTGCTTTTCCAGGAAGAGCTCTTGAATCTCTATGGGCGAACCGGACTGCATCGTCACCGCCCGTTCGGCACTCGTGAGGATGCTCCAGCCGCCGCCGAGGAGGCACGATTCGGGGGCGTGCGCCGTGTGGTACGTGGTCTGAGAGCCGTAATAGGGGATGAAAAGATACAAAACGTTGCGGTTTCCCGGCCTCTGGTAAACCGCGCTGAGGTAGTCGTCAGCCCACAGCGAATCCAGAATCGGCTGGGGCAGGAATCGCCTTTCCCCTTGCCAGCCGTCGATTGCCATGGGGAAAGAGGCAAACGCGCTTCTCTGGGGAGCAACGGCAGCGGTCGGCAGTCGTCGCAGGGCCCATCCGCCGGCCAACAGGGCGGCGCAGGTGAAAGCGATGAGCAGCGCCGACGGTGCGGCGCTCCCCCATGCCGCCGGCGCCGGGGGAGGCATCCGCGGGGGTGCCGCCGCCCCGGTTCTTCGAAAAGCGAGTCCCAACAGGACCAGAAGGACAAATACCAGGACAAAGATCAGCCAGCCGAAGAAATCGTGATAGAAACCCTCGGCCAGTTGCTGATGGCGCCCGTCCATCAGCAACCCCGTTCCGACAATTCGCACCACATTGACCGCCAGGGAAAGCGGCAGGGCAAGACCGATGATGACAATCTTGTGCCACCGGTTCACGGCGAAGAAATGAGCGGTCAGGAGTGCCGTCAGGAGCGTGGGAATGAGGTAGCGCAGGCCGCTGCACGCATCCACCACTTCCAGTTGGCCGAAGCCGAAATCGATGTGGCTGCCCTCACGAAACACGCTGACGCCCAGGGTCTCCAGGGTTTTCACGGCGATGGCGGAAGAAAACATTTTCAGTTTAAAGGTTAAAACCTGGTTGATGAAGGGCGGTAAGGGGACGATGAAGAGCAGGATCAGAAGGGGAAAGGCGAGATGCTTGGCGCGCGGTCCATAGAAGAGGAAGGCCAGGGCGACAACCGCCGCCCAGAGACCGCTGTAAAGCAGGGTTGCAGCGGAAGCGATTTCTCCGAAGAGGGTGAGGGCCAGGGCTGCGCCAAGAAACCACAGCCCCCGGGCGGTCGGAGAGAAATCGGCGAAACGGAAAATGCGGCGTCTTTCCCGGCAGAGGTAAAGAAACAGCGGGAGTATCAGGTAGCAGTAGTCATTGTCGCCCGTGGACCACTGTTTCAGGAGTTTGGGAAAGACCGGGGCGAACGCGACGCCAAAGCAGGCGAGCACCGCGATGATCGGCAAGAGCTTGGGGATGAGCTCTCCCCTATTGGGTTTCGTCATGAAAACCACCGGCCGTCACCTTTCTCACGCTATCGGGACCCTTTGGTTGCCGTTTTTGAGGGATCTCTGCGCTGCTTCGAGGATCTTGACGACTTGAAGTCCGCTCTTCCCGTCGCTCAATGGCCTTTTGCCGCCCTTGATGCACTCGATGAAGTGCTGCAGTTCGGTCCGCAACGGTTCCGTCCCGTCTATTTTGGGGATCAGGATGTCCCCGTATTTGTAGGAGTACGGGAATTCCGCGTAGGTGTCGTAGTGCTTCGGCTTTTCCACACGCTTATCATAAATTTTAATCTTCTCAGTAGCTTGTACGTCATCGTAGACCATCATTTTCCTGCTGCCGACGACCGTCATTCGTCTGACCTTGTCGGGATCGAGCCAACTGCTTTGCACAAAGGCGAAAAGGTTGCAGGAGAATTCCATGGTCAATATGGCAACGTCTTCCACGGCGGGATTGATATGGGATGCGCCCACCGCGCTTACCGACCGGGGCACCTGATCCAGGAGATGGAGGATGATTGAGATGTCGTGCGGTCCGAGGTCCCAGACGACATTGATGTCCTGCTGAAACAAACCCAGATTCAGTCTCTGGGAGTTGATATAATAAATTTCACCCAGTTCTCCGGAATTGATGATTTCTTTCATCTTGGCAACCGCCGATGTGTACAGGAAGGTGTGGCCGACCATCAATCTGCAGCCGTTGCCCTCGGCCCGTGTCACCAGGTCTTCGGCTTCGCTAACCGATGCTGCGACAGGCTTTTCGACGAGCACATGCTTGTGCGCCGCGAGAGCTTCCTTTGCCAGTCGGTAGTGGGTGTGCACGGGTGTGGCGACGGCCACAATGTCAATGTCCGGATCGTCGATAATCTCCCGGTAATCCTTGGTGGTCTCTATTTTGGGGTAGAGGCTCCGCATGTGGTTGAGCCTCGTCTCGTCCAGGTCGGCAACGCGAACCACGTCACTCTCGCTGAGTTGAACGAAATTGCGGATCAGATTCGGTCCCCAGTATCCACATCCGATGACGCCGACATTCAGTACTTCGTTGTTTGCCATGGTCCGCTCCTTGCTTGGCACGTTCTGGAATACTTGTTCGGATGGTTGTTGCCGGTTCGTTTCCCGCCAGTCCCGGCCCGGCCTCATGGGTCCCGGGCTGCGCATGCTTGAGGGGGGCGTTTATCTCACCCCGGGTGCCGGTGTTCATGCCGGCGGCCCTTTTTAGTGAGCCCCTTTGGCGAGGAAGATCACCGGGAAGGTCTGCAGGATGATCTTGAGGTCGAACCAGGAGGTCATGTTGCTGATATAGTAGAGGTCGAGGACGACCATGTCTTCAAAGGTCACCGTGCTCCTCCCCACCGCCTGCCACAATCCCGTGCACCCCGGGGGAACGGTGAGGCGCTTCTTGTGCCATTCGCTGTAGCATTCCCATTCATAGGGCAGGCACGGTCGCGGGCCGACGAGAGTCATTTCCCCTTTGAGAACGTTAATCAATTGAGGGAATTCATCGAGGCTGGTCTTTCTGATGAATTTCCCGAAGGGGAAGATGCGCGGATCGTCGGTGAGCTTGAAGACCCGGATTTCCTGGCGCCGGCACTGATCGTCGTTTTTGATGAGATTTTTGACAAATTCCCGGTGCCTGGAATCATCCGAATTCAGGTGCATGGAGCGGAATTTATAGAAGTTGAAGGGTTTTCCGTCCTTTCCAATTCTCACTTGCCGGTAAATGACGGGACCCCGGGAGGAGAGCTTAATGCCAAGGGAAATGATAAAGAAGATCGGGCAGAAGAGCAGCATGGCAAGGGAACAAACCATGATATCCAGGACCCTCTTCACCATCCAGGCGGAGTCAAAGAGGGAGTACTGGGAGAGCATTACAACGGGAATGGTTCCATAGAACTCAACATTTATCTTGTCTGCGATGACGCGCAGAAGATTGGAATATATTCTCACAACTTTTCCGCCTTCCAGACACTTTTCAACGATGGTGATCAGACTGTCGTACTTAACATTGTCTATTGCCACAATAATCTCATCTATTGATAGTTCATGATGCAGTTCTTTTAGATCTTCAATAGTCCCGAGATTTGTGTAGTGGTCATAAATATAGGAACCTACAGGCTTATTCTCATCAATAAACCCAGCTAAAATAAAATCTCCTGAACATGTTAAGCTCTGTGCGACAGTATGGGCGGCGGAAGAGTTGCCCACTATAATAATTCGTGGAGAATATAATCGTTTTTTAACCAACAACAGAAACAGCTTTCTGGCTGCCATGGCTCGAAGACATATGAATAAGCCAAAGGTGAGCAGTGAAAAATAAAAAACGAGCTGTTTTCCGTAGAGCAGAAGGTAGTTGCTGTTCGATACCAGCATCATAAGCACCGACACGGACCCGGCGATGATAATGGCTTTTAAAAGGAGAATCATTTGGCGGTAGCGAGTGGTGATGATATTCCGCTTATAAAGATTGTTACCAACAAAGCTAAAAATATATATTATCAAAAAAGCAATATATAATGAGAAATGACTTAAATAGAAATAGATATCTTCATCGAAAAATAGATAGACATCTGGAAAAGTCATGATGTATGCCAGGATATAGCACACCGTCAGAATGAGGATGTCCAGGGCAAGAAAGGCCTTCTTGAAGGTCGGCTGATTATGCAGCAGCAATCGGTCAATCCTTGGGATGGGGGTTGGTGAGGTACGTTGTCCTCGGTCGGGGAGGGGCTTCGGCAAACCCCTTCAGGGGATGAGGAGGCGCAGCACCCTGGCGGGATTTCCGGCAACGATGGTGTTTGGAGGAACATCCCGGGTGACCACGGCTCCGGCGCCGACCAACGCTCCCTCGCCGATTTCAAGCCCGCAGAGAATGGTGGCATTGGTTCCAATGGAGGCGCGTCTTCTAACCACCGTGGGCAGACAGGTCCAGTCCGTATCGGTCTTGAGCGATCCGTCGGGGTTCACGGCCCGGGGGTCAAGATCGTTGGTGAACATGACTCCGTGGCCGACGAAGACCTCGTCCTCAATGGTGACCCCTTCGCAGATGAAGGAGTGGCTCTGGATTTTGCACCGTTTCCCGATGGTGACGTTCTTCTGCACTTCCACAAAAGGACCGATTCGCGTTTCATCCCCGATCTCGCAGCCGTAGAGATTGACAAAGTCCTGTATGCTGACGTCGCGCCCCAGTTTCACGGTGGGAGAGACCTGCTTCAAATGATTGTGGACCCGACCCATGCTTCAGCCTCCCTGTCGCGCGTAGAATTGTTTCACCTTGTCGACCACCTGTCGGATTTGCCGCTCGCTCAGTTCGGGGTACATGGGGAGTGACAGCAAGGTTTTCGCGTAGCTTTCCGCTCGCGGGAAGTCGCCCGGCCGGTGTGCCAGGAACGAGTAGGCCGGTTGCAGATGCAAGGGGATGGGGTAGTGCAGCCCTGCCCCTATGCCGTTTGCCTGAAGGTGCCTTTGCAGTTCGTCGCGCTCGTCGGCTTGGATCACGTAGAGATGATAAACGGGGTATGCGTCCCGGCGGACGAGAGGCGTCCGGATTTCGGCGACATCCCGCAGCAGGTCGTCATAGAGTTCTGCGTTGGCGCGTCTTCTTTCCGTCCACCGCTGCAGGTAGGGGAGCTTGGCTGAGAGCACCGCGCCCTGTATCGCTTCCATCCGGTAGTTGTGCCCGATGAGTTGGTGGTGATAGCGTTGCGTTTCCCCGTGCTGGCGAATCATCCTCGCCCGTTCAAAGAGGACTGCGTCGTTGGTCACGAGTGCTCCGCCCTCTCCGTAGGCGCCCAAATTCTTTCCCGGGTAAAAGCTGAACGCGCCAAACTCCCCAAAGTTGCCCACTTTTTTCTGTTTCCACTTTGCCGCATGGGCCTGGCAGCAGTCTTCAACCACCGCCAGGCTGAATTCTTCAGCGCAGGCCAGGAGTGCGTCCATGTTCGCCGCCTGCCCGTACAGGTGCACCGGCATGATCGCCTTGATCTTGCCGCCGTTTCCCCCGGGGTGGCATTGCTCCCGGCGTGCCTTGCCGTTCTTCAGGTATTGGCGGACCTGGTCGACGTCGATGTTGCAGTACTCGTCGCAGTCCACGAAAGCGGGGACCGCCCCCGTGAGGGATACGGCTTCCGCCGTGGCGATGAAGGTGTTCACGGGCACCATGACGGCGTCACCCGGGCCGATGCCGAGGCACAGGAGGGCGATATGGAGGGCATCCGTGCCGGTGGAAACGGCGAGACAATGCTCGGCTTCCTGTATTTCCGCGAACCCCTTTTCGAATTCCGCCACGTGTTTTCCGAGAATGAAGGCGGTATTGGTGATGATTTCCGTAATCCGGTCATCGATCTCATTGTAGATGTCGTGGTGTTGCAGTTTGAGGTCAAGAAACGGAATTTCGGCGTTCGGTACGTCTTCCTTTTGGTCGCAAAGAGCCATGAGTTCTTCGGGGGAAAACACCGGGATGAAAGATTGTTTGTAGTTTTCCTTGTTGCGGGTAATGATGGCATCCAGTTGAAACTGCCTTGCCGACGCCAATTGAATACTGTCCAGATAGCCAGGCAGGGGGCAGTGCCGAGCTTCACGGGTGAGGCTGCGTCTGAGCGGGATTTCCGAGAAAGAGGCGGTCAAGTCGTCAGCGAGCTGCCGGGCTTTTCTTTCTCCGAGGTTCCCGACCACGAGGGAATAGAGCAGGGGCTTGGTGAGTGCGCTGATCCATCCGTCGACCTGCCCTCCTTTTGCCAAATGAAGAATGCCAAGGCTTTCCACCCATCCGGCCCGCTTCCCGATCACATCCTCAAAAACCGTCATATCCAGAAGCACTTTGAATCCCACTGGAAGTTTCCTTTCCTGGAGTGAATGAATGGGCTTTCGATGTCCTTCGGGTCTCGGTCCGCAAAATACTTGTTCTGCGCATTTATTGCAGGCAAGTCATATTCCGCAAAGGCTGGAATAAAGGTCATTGTACTGTGCGGCAATAGTCGTCCAGTTATACTTTTTCCCGATGACACTCTCGTGCCCTGGCGTCCCCTTTCCCTGGCCTCCCGGTTATGGCCCAATACATATTCAAGCGTTTCGGCCAGTGCCTCCGCATCGGCGACCGCAAAAGAATAGCCCAAACCGTTGGCCACGGTTTCGTTCGCGGGTATGTTGCTGTACACGGTGGGCGTGCCGAAGGACAGCCCTTCGAGAAAAGCCATTGACATGGCCTCATTTTCAGAGGGGAAAACGAAGGCGCGAGCGTGGGCGTATAGTGCGAACAGCGAATCGCCGGTCAAGAAGCCGACGAACTTGACTCCTGCCGGCTTGGCATGGAGCAGCTCATTCATATACTCCGAATCACTGCCGTTCCCGCCTCCCGCGATAATGAGCGGAAGGCTTGTTTTGAGGCGGGCATAGGCCTCCAAAAGGGTGTGAATGCCTTTGGTTCGCTCGAATCGACCGGCCGAGCAAAAAAGATAGCCCTCGGGCTCTATGTCCCACTTCCTTATGCAGGCGGCATCAGGTTTTTTCATCACACGCACCCCGTTGGGAATGTAGCGGACCTCCCGCCGGTACTTTCCCTGGTAATAATCAGCCAGCGGCCGGGAAACCGAGGTCAGGATTTTCGGCAAATAGATGAAGAAACGCTCGGCCAGCTTCGACATCCACCTGGCCACCGGGTTCCATTTTTTCAGATTGTACGCCTGGCCGTGGGAAGTCGCCACCACCCCCCAGCGCGCTCGCGGGAGCCATGCGAGAAGGCATGGGTCGGTGCTGTGTATGTGAACGAGATCGTAGGTTTCCCTCCGCGTGTCCAAAGATGCATGCCACATGTGGGAAATCATTTCAAATTGGTTGTGAGAGAAACCTCGAACCGTTCTGATGCGAACGCCGCGGTAAGAGCTGTCCGGCTTTGGTATAAGTGTCGTAGCCGTAGACGGTGATTTCATGGCCAAGAGAAGCGAGGATGGGGCTCAGTGAGTCCACCACAACCTCCACACCATGGTGGCCAGGGATGCCTTTGGTTCCCAAAAATGCAATGCGCATGAATTCTCCTCCTTGTGTCTAGCGTGGTTGTTCTTGGGGATTACCGCCAAGGCCAAGAGCAAGTGGACATGGTCGAGGCGGTGCAAGAAAACTTCTTCCGATTTCCGAATGCCGACTTCTGATTTCTGCTACAGGGATTGGCGGATGATCCCGCCAAGGTCGGAAACGGTCAGATACCTGACGGAGGGGCCGAGGGTGCCCAGGACGTACTCGAGGTTGGCGGTCAAATTAGGCAGCGAGTGCCATCCGCCCTGCACCAGGTCGCCGGCGTGAAAGTAGAAGATTCCATACTCGGAGGGGGTCGTTTTGAGCCATCTGTTGAAAACCCTCGAAAACAACCTCCGATCCGTGGCCATCCCGATGCGCACGTATCCCTTCCGGGGCTTCAGCCGGCGGGAGTTCTTCCAATGGTAAAGAACATGCAATAAGCGGCTTCTGATGGTGGATTGCGGTATCTGCAGTATGTTCAGGGAATCTTCCCGAGGGCTTTCGACGGGTCGCCGGTAATCCAGGGCGCTGGGAAAGTATGGTTTGCGGGGTGTTTGCAGCCAGTCCAGTTTGTTCGTATGAACGCCCGGATACAGCTCCCAGCCCTCGCTGATCATGCCGGGCAGGGCGCTGTAGTCGATCTTGACGCCCAGACGAGCCAAAACAGACATGGTAACGTTATCCTGATAGCACCATCCCATGTGCACGGTTTCCGGGGCTTTTCCCAGGGCTTTTTGAAACCCTTCCTTCCCCCTGGTCAGACACTCCGTGATCCAGTCAGGGTCGCGCCATTCCTGGGTCCACAGGCCGGTCGCCGTTTCTCGCCAAAGGTGAGGATGCCATGCGATTTCATGACCCCGTTGCTCGAGTCCGGTCCAGAGATCGAGGAAGGCCTCGCAGCATCGGGCAGTGCTCCCGAAGAGTCTTTCCATCTGGAGGTCGGCACGAACATTCCAGGTGAAGGGAATGGCCTGGCCCTTTTCTTGGCTTATTCTTTCGAGTTCTCTGCAAAGTTGCGGGATACCGGCGTCAATTCCATGGAAAGAGAACCCCTGCCTGCTGTCTTCCGAGTCCGGGTCGCAGTCGCAGGCGAAGACCATGTATTTCACCCGCCGATTATGGTTGGAAGGCACCAATGATTTCATCTTTTGGGAAACTTTCCTTTGGCGGCCCCCTGTCCACCGGGGCGGGGCGAGATCAGAGAGAAAGCGATTTGCCGACAGGCGATTCCGGCTTTCCTGGACAGGACCCAGGAGATGGGTTTCCAGGGATTCCGGCGCATGGCGGGGACGGCATTGCCCGTCATCCAGCACCCTCGCCGGCACTCAGACACGATTTTCCTAACTTGTTCGGCCTGCTCACTCTGCCAAACATCGGCGAAAGAGTGGCGCTGCAGGTCGCCCATGACCAGGGGCTCTTCCGATCCATTGCAGGCCAGGATGCGGCCCCAGGGGTCGACAAAAAAGGTGTCCGTGCCGGCGCTGCAGGCTATGGTCCGTTCCTTCCCCTGGAGGTGCCGAAGCAGCCCTAAATTGAGATACGCCCGAAACCAGTCCTTCATCCTCTTTTTGAACCTCCGGCGGGGAGAACGAAGCAGGGCCTCGATAAACCGGGTGAAGATTTCTTCAACCTTTTCCCGATTATGGAATTCATTGTCTTTGATATGAAAATAGAATGAATTGTGGGCAACGGCATTGGCCAACTCTATGTCCAAGCCACACGCGAGCTGGTACACATCGAGCAGATCCGAGCAGTTCTCCCCCGAGACCGTCATGGCGAGACCCACATCCTTTAACCCCTTTCGCTTGAGGTGCAATACGGCGCGCAGGGCGCGATCGAAACCGTTCCTGAGCCCCCGGAGCTGATCGTTGACAGCGGGAAGCCCTTCGACGCTGACCCTGACGGTAAGGTTGGGAAATTCATCCGCGAGGGTCTCCAAGCGTTCGGGGAAATAGCCGTTGGTGCTGACTTCAAGCCTCTTTGTCTTGGTATCAAGGACCCGCAGAATATCCCCTATATCGTCCCGCAAGAGAGGTTCCCCGCCGGTAACGTTGAGGCGTTTCATCCCCTCGGGTATCTTTTCAAGAATCGCCGGATCAAATTCTTCGGAGGCTTTGCTCGGATATCTCCAGGTGTGACACATTCGACACCGGGCATTGCACCGGTAGGTCGTGATGACTGCGCATTCCATTATGAGGGTTCCTTCGGGCCGACGGCCTTTCCTTTGTGGAGTAAGTCGTTGTAAATATGCATGATGGCGTCGAGATAAATGTCGGGGGTATTTTGCCTTTCCACTGCTTCCCGGGCTCTTCGACCCATCAGCGCGATCTCTTCTTCGGACAAGCCCTGCAGCGTTTCGATCTTCTCAGCCAGGGATTCCGGCCTGAAGGGCTCAAACAAGAAACCCGTGACTCCATCCTCGACCTGTTCGGGTATGCCCCCGATTCTGGATGCTATTACGGGTTTTCCGCAGGCCATGGCCTCCAGGGTGGCAAAAGGATAATTCTCATACCATTCGGATGGGATGATCACCGCCTTGGCCTTCTGCAAAAGATTCCTCAATTCTTTCCCCTGGCGAAACCCGACCATCTCCACCCTGGCCGAGTTGCCCGCGGGTAGATAGGCTTTCAGTTCTTCTTCCATGCTGCCGGTGCCGGCGATTTTCAGGCTCAAAGATGGGTCTGCCCCGGTCGCTCTGGTGAAACCGTCGAGTAAGGTCTTCAGTCCTTTCTCTTTTTCGAGCCTGCCGACATAGAGCAGGTAGTCTTCGTGGGCCGGATGGGGAACGAAGTCGTTCAATAGGAGGAAGTTCGGAAGGGATTGTATTTTGTTTGAATCGTAGCCATATTCGATGAATTTGTTTCTCAGGAAGAGGCTGGGCGACAAGTACAGACTTATGAACTTGTCGTATCCCAAGCAGTCGTTTAGGCGAGATTCAAGATAGGTCACCAGGGACGGTAACAGGGAACCTTTCTTGCAGCGTTTTTTTATCAGATTGTGGTATCGTTTTCCCTTGCATGCTTCGCAAATCGCAGCGCCATCGTAAAATGAAGTATTCGGGCACAATTCCTTGTAGTCGTGCAAAGTCCAGACAATGGGGATGTTTCTCCCGGCGATTTCCGGAAGTATCGATTTGGTGAGATGATGTCGGATGGAGTGAAGATGGGCAATATCAGGCTTGACTTCATCCAATTGCCTGGCAATGGCTTTTTTCGCCTCGGTCGAATAAAGGGATCGCCACAGGACTCTGGAACCGTTTGCGAGGCTGCTTTTAAGCGCTTGGCGATAGTCTATTTCCTCGACAAAATAGCGTTCGTCGGGACACGGCAGGTTGGTTTTTCCCTTCATGGCAAAATAATGCACGGTGTGCCCGCTTTTTTCCAGGAGTGCTCCCAGATTGAGGGCGTGGAAGCTGTCGCCGCCTCTGATGTAGTGATAGGTATTGACGATGAGTACTTTCACGGGTCTCTTTAGGGGATGGTTGGGGAGGTTTTCGGCGCTTTAGGGTGCCGGGCGCAGCCTGATGGTCCCGGACGAGGTCCCCAGGTATACCGCTCGGTCAAAGGGGTTGACTCGAATCGACCAGATGGTCAGCCCGGGATTCAGGTTTCGATTGAAATCTTCCCATGTCATTCCCTTGTCGCGGGAGCGAAAGATGCCGTTTGACCGCCCGTAGCCGGGCGCCATCCGGCCGGCGTAGATGATCTTTGGATCAGCCGGGTCCGACGGCAATGCAGCTGATATAACAAAGGCCGTGGGCATCCCTGGCCAGCCCATTTTTTTCGTTTCGCAAAAGCCATGTGGTTCCGTCATAGATGAATACGCCCCGGTCGGTAGCGGCGTAAATCCTGCCGGGATAATTGGGATCGACGGCGATACCGGTAACTGACTGCCAATGAATAGGGAGTGTGGCATAGGGTTTGCTCCAGGACACTCCGCCATTGGTCGACAAGACGATTTGACCCTTGGCGTTCGGGCCGGCGGTAATGGAGTAAAGGGTATTTCCCTCCCTGGGATGCATGAGCCAAACCGGGTACTGGAGCTTCTGCCAGGTCCTTGCCCCGTCGGCACTCTTATAGGGGCCGGCGTAAACAATGTTCGGATAGTCCGGATGAAAGGAGATGTTTCTGAAGCAGTCGACCAAGTTGTTAAAGCTTTTCCAATTTTTGCCGGAATCGTAACTGACCTCAAGCACCTTGTCTGTCCACGACCCAATGGACGCGACGATGATATTTCCCCGAGCGGCTACCGAGGACGAGGACTCCTGGCTGCCGAAGGCCGGGATAGCCGGCAACTTCTGGAAGGTGTCCCCATCGTTCTCGGTCGCATACAGACCGTGGTCGGTCAGACCGAGAATCATTTTCCCGTCGCCCCAAAAGGCGATGTCTCTCATTCTCCCGCCGGTGAACCCGCTTCCTGAATAGGACCAGTTCTTGCCGGCGTCCTGCGATTTCAAAATACGTGCTCTGCCGTTGGAGACGTGCAGAACGGTCCGGGCCTCCTGCGGGTGGGCCGCAAACGGACTCGAAAACCAGTAACCCTTGTCGGGCAAGAGATTCCCCAGGTCGGCATTGACCGGAGGAGACCAGGATCGAGCGCCATTGGTGCTGAAGAAGGGCCCAAAGGCCGTTTTGTCGGCCCGCACATAAACCAAGTTCGAATCGTGCAGACTCACCACAACATCGGTGAAATCGCAACTGGGCAGCCCGGAGCTCGATGAGGTGAAATCCTGGCCCCCGTTTACCGACTTGAAAACCTTGTTGGTGCCGACGGCGGTGTAGACGACCTGGGGGTCGCCAGGACATATATCAAG
Organism: uncultured delta proteobacterium; assembly: GCA_963844985.1. Lineage (GTDB taxonomy): Bacteria > Desulfobacterota > Syntrophobacteria > Syntrophobacterales > Syntrophobacteraceae > JADGQM01. The sequence continues at coordinate 78,445 of CAWJQV010000013.1, read as the reverse complement.
AGACCTCGGCCAGGTCGGAAGGCCGTTTCCGATCCTCGTAACGGTGCCGTTCTGGTAGGCGTAGAGGCCGTTTTCCGTCGCAGCCAGCAGCCTGCCGGGTCTTGCCGGGTCCTCCTTCAAACAAACGATGCGCTGACCTCTGAAAGCGGCATATCGCCACGTCCTTCCCCCGTCGGTGGAACGGAGCAGCCCTTCGCTGTAGGAACCGCAGAACACGGTCCAGGTCCTGCCGTACCAGGCGGTGGATGAATCAAAGGCAAAGAGTGCCCCCTTGGAGTTCTGTTTGTAAAAGTCGGTCTTATAGACAAGGCGCCAGTTTGCGGCCCCGTCTTCACTGAGATATATCCCTTGAGCCCTCCCGGGATATTTGCTCCCTTCGTCCGGGGTATACCCAAGAAACGCGGCCGCGAAGACGATATCGGGATTTACCGGATCCACCGCCAGTGACCGTGCGCCGTTGGCGATGAAGCCGTTGTATCTGGGGTTCCATGAATGGCCTCCGTCCTCCGATTTCCAAACCATTGACGTATCCGTGGACAGATAAGAAATATTGGGATTGCTCGGTGCGTAAACAAGGGCGTGCACGTATTGCATCCCTTCTCCCCCCGGCACTCCCGCTGTCTTCTGCACCCCAGGGCGAAGGGGGACGAATTCCCAGGATTCCAGAGCGAAACTGTCATTGATGCAGAATGCCAGGCCAAGGATGAGGGAAATCCCCAGCGCCAATTTGGAACAGGTCCTCTTGTCGGCTCGGAGTAGCATCATGTTCGTCTAATCTCCCTGAAAGGTTTTGCTCCTGGCGTTGCCGTTAAAAACCAGCGGGAGCTTCCTCATCTCGGACTCCAAATTCCGGCGCCAAAACGCGATCCGCTCCACCAACCTCCCGCGCATCTCTTCGCGATCCTTCCAAGCCTTCTCGGAAATCTCGCGCAGTCCTTCATACGTGACCTGATCAATATCGATGGTGTATTCTCCCAGTCCGATCATGTTCATGTATTCTTTCAGTTTGAACTGATAGTTGATGGAGAAAGTCGGCGTAAGGATGCCGGTGGCAAAGATGCAGGCGTGCATTCGGGTGACCAGGCAGATCTCCAGCAAACCCATGATGCTCTTCATCTCGGCCGGAGTACACAGCCGGCTGATGAGATAAGCCCTGTCGCGGTTCCTCATGAGCGCCCGAATTTCCTCCGCGACCTCGACATCATTCTCGCGGCAGCCGTGCACCGGCACATTGGTCGCCAAAAAGAGGATGCGGGCATCGTGGTTTTCTACGAAATCGTCGGCGACCCCGGCAACGGCCCGCCGGTAGTCTTCGTACCTGCTTTTGCCACGGGCCTTGAAGTAGTCCCACTTCATTGCCGAAATCCCCACCAGGGATTTCCCGTCCAGGGGGACCCCGGCCTCTGCAAGAATGCTCTTGGCCCTCGTTCCGGGCGCCGCCGGTTGGAGCAAGGCCACATCACAGGTGTCGAGGACCGGAGGCTTGCTCACTCCCAGCTCCCTTACGGTGTCGCTTGAGCGAGCGTCGCGGAGGTAAATGAGATCACATCCGGAGAGTATTTTTTTCGACAGAAAACGGGTCAAACGAAAATGAAAGGGCCCAATGGTCTGCGGAAACAAGACCAGGAATTTGCCGTTGGCCTGGACCACCCAGAGCATATAAAGAGCGAACAGGATTACCTGGTAGAAGTTGTCGTTAATCCTTTCCGCTCCAACGCTGGCAACCAGGTCGGCGCCGGCGATTTCCTCCAGAGCCCGGAGTTTGCGGACGTCACGCGTGTAACGTTGCGGCGGGATCGAACCGCCCCATCTGCGAAGGCCGAGCGCGAACGCGTGGACACCCATCCAGACGGCCGTTTTCAGCAACCACAGGACCTGCGTGCTCCGGGGTTTTTTGAAAGGCATCACGATGAGTTCATGGGAAGCGTGCAGTCCCGTGAAGTGGTGCATGTGATCGGGAAACTGCGCCATGATCCTGATTTGAGCGTCGCGGAAATTCTGCTTCAGAAGATTTGCACTGTTTTCCACCAGGGCCCCCGACCCGATATTGCCATCGGTGTAGGCATCGATGATCAGTATTTTCGTGGGCGACACGGGTCTCTGTCCTGAACGGTTATGCGAACCTGTGTGCCATTTTGAATTTCAGAACGGCGGCAGAGGTCATCGCATTCAAAGCCATGGCAAGGGAAATGGCAACAGCGCCTCCCATCGCTCCAATCCTGGGAACCGCAAGCATCATAAAGAACAAACCGAAGCCCAGTTTGGACAGTTCCAGAATGAATCGGGTCCGGGAATCGTTTATCGCCAGAAACACAAAGGAAAACGGTAAATAGACAATCGCAAAGACCCATCCGACCAGCAGTGTCCGAAGGAAAGGAGTTGCTCCAAGGTAGGAAGATCCATAGGTGAGACTGATGCAATAAGGGGCAAAACAAAACAAGAAGATGAGAATCATCAGCATAAGCGTGACGGGTATGAGGCATTCTCTCAGATAATTCACGAAATCCGCTTTCGTTCTGACAGCCGTCACCGATTTGGGGAGAAAGACATAGTTCAAGGCCCCGCCCGTCAGGGAGAGAACCATGATCAGCTGAACCGCCACCGAATAAATTCCCAGGTCCTCGGTGGAAATATAGTAGCCCATGAATAGAATATCCATGCGTTGAAATGCAAAATAAACAATTGTTAAACCAAACATCCACTTTCCAAATGCAAAAGAATGTTTGAATAATTTCATGTTGATCGTGAATCGAGAATCTATTGAATTATACAATACACAAATACTGATAACGGCGATGATAGCAGATAGGGCAAAGTATATATATATAACGTCATTCAAGGTGAACTCAAAATCAAAAAGCTTGCACAATACCAGAACACAAAACACCGAAAGTGTATGAACGGCGCTCAGAACGGCAAACGCCCCGAAGTGTTCCTTTTCCCGGGAAACGGTGGCGATGGTCATCAGGAATGTCAACAACGCCCCGGAAGCCATCCCCATGCCGACGACCGTGCTGAGCTCGGAATCCATGACAGAGAGCGGCCGGCCGAAAAACTTGATGCCGGCCAGTCCGAGGCCGAGACAAGAGCTGTACAGGATTTTAAGGATTATCGAGATCTTCAGCAGTTCGTTCTTCTCTTCCGGGGATTCGGTTGCCTTGGCCTGGCAAATGAAAGTGCTGTCAAAAGCAGCTGAAAATTGCCAAGTCAGCACCAGGCTGGCGTAGAAAATACTGAATCTTCCGAATTCGGCTGAACCCAACTCTCTGGCGATGAGAATGGAGGTGAGAAGTGCTATGCCCCTGGTAAAGGCCGCGCTGACTATGACGGAGAAGTAATCGGTGATGGTTTTGGCCGACAGCGCTCCGAGGGTCCGGTCGACGAAGGTCATCGGGTGCCACTCCCGGGCGGGGCCGGGGTGAACCGGTTTCAGCGTGCTTTGAAGGGGGCCCCGCATCATGGGCGGTCTCCCGGCAGGAGGTCGCCCGCATCCGGCAGGTGGGCGACGACTTTGTGCAGAAGTCCGGGCAGCTTGGTGTGTTCAAAGAGCTTTTCGAGAAGAGCGGTTTGCAGGCGCTCGGCCAGGCCGGTAAATCTTGTGCGCGGCGGCACCCGGAGGCCCAGATGATAGTCGATGAGGGGCTGTCTTCGCCGTATTTGAGTCCACCCGATGGACATCTTGACGGTTTCCAGGGTGACCGGTTCGCAGACGAGCTCATCCCGGTGGTGATCGATAAGCTGCATACCTTTTTCGGTCCAGGCGATGACCAGGGTCTTGCCCAGGCCGTTCCTCTTTTCGATATGCCAGGGATCGGCCAACGTCAGATCGACGTCGCCGCCGGCCGGATTGCCGCAATAGGTGCAGCCGGGAACGTTCCAGAGCCTCTTCCCGTAGGGTACTGCCGCGGCAACCTCCCAGTCGATCGAGCCGTGGTTGATGAGCACCCGGCCGGGCCAACCGTTCCCTCGATAACACACGGCATGCGGGCCCGCGGTATCGAAGCGGGTGTCGAGGCGGTTGGCGTAATATCTGGTGGCGCCGAGCGTCTTCTGCTGTTTGCAGAGAATGGCAACCTTTACCAGGTTTGCGACCCTTTTCTTGAGGAGTCGTTCGGCACCCGTCAGCTGACAGGCGGTGCCGATCAGCAGGAGGGAGTCAATGGCCGGGGTCCGCCCGATCCTCAGGTTCTTGTTCGCCAGGATGGGGTGATACATGGAGGCGGGCACTTCAGAGAGGTTTGCCGGGGCCCGCCAGAGCGACCCTTCCGCCCAGGGGTAACGGGGCGATTTGCGCAATCCATAGGCGGCATCAACGATCTTCTTCTCCAGGGAGCCGGCCAGAAGTACCCTGGCCACGCCTCCCGATGACGCCTCCCTCCTGATTGTTTCCTCCCTGGCATAGGCCAGCAAAGCAACGGGACCGCGCTGCCAGTCTTCTTCACGCAGCCGGTTGTTGGGTAACAATCGAGCCGGGCAGACCGCTGCGCACCGGCCGCACAAATCACAGCGATCCTGGTTCCACTGGAGCGTCCAGAGCCCCTCCGCAGTGAGGTGTGTCGCGAGAGCGCCATGGTGACAGGCGGCGATACAGGTCCCGCACTGGCAGCAGCGTTTGAGGTCAAACCGAATAAGCCGGTCCTCGAGGCGCAGCAATCATCTCTCCTTTGGACTGAGGGGTTCTGAGGGAAAGGGATAGGGCGAAGCCGGCGGCATGAATTCCCGGGCGACGATTCTTTCCGGGACTTTCAGGGACGGGAGGATTGCCGGGAATGGTTTCATCGAGCGGAACCCGGTTCGGCCGGCGTCTCACGGTGCAACAGGTTCACCTTGCGTGCCAGGGCGACGAGGGCCAGAAACATTGGAAAAACAATCACGTTGTAGATGATATTTTGGGTGGTCGAGATGATACAAAAGTAGAGTACCGCAATGAGCATGGGCACGTTTATGAAATCCAGGGTATTCGTTAACGCTCTGCGCATGCACGAGATTATCTCGATTGTGAGGAAGATCAGGTAGAAAACCGCTCCCGGAATACCCGTCTCCAGGGCTAATCGCAGATAATCGTTGTGGGGGTCCGCATTGCCGGCATGGAGATAGTGACGCGACACGAGCGTCGAGGTCCCGACCCCCAAGCCCGCCAGGGGATGTTCCATAACCAGGGGCAAGGCCGCCTGCCAATAGCGGGTGCGGTCGGCAAACGTATTCTTGTCGCTCCAGTCGCCCTTCTGGCCCAATTCGTCAAATCTGCGCAGAATGGTCCCGGAAAAGCAGACGGCGAGCACCAGAAAGACGATCACGATTTGCCGCAGGCCGACCGTTTTCCGGAAGAAGGCGAAGACAAAGAGGCTCGCCGCACTCAGGCTGATCCACGTGCCCCTGTTGAGGGACAGAAAAAGCGAAACAATCATCAGCAGAAGGCAGGCAAACAGCACCAGCCTCCCGTTCCTCTCCGATTCATCGAAAAGCAGCATCAGCGCGGCACATATCTCAATCGCCAGAAACTCCCCGTAGGCATTGTATTCTCCCAGGAGACTGTCGATGCGATGACCGGCATAGATGCCTCCTTCCTGATGGGCGTGGCCGGTGCCGGTGTAGTACTGATAGAAACCAAAGGCCATCGGGACGATGGCGGCAACGAGGACGGAAGCAAGAAACTTCCGGGCATCGGTTACGGACTGGATGCCGTTATAAACGAGGAGATACATGGCCAGGGCGCCCAGGAGCTTCAGGACATGAGCAAAGGACATCGCATAATCAAGAGTGTTCAGGAACGACAGGCTCGAAAAGCACACCAGCACATACAGGGGAACCGTGTTGGGTGGAATCAGGCGGAATCCTCGCTTGAAGATGGCGACTGTGAAGGCAAATACGATCAAGAGAAGCGAGAACAAGCTGGTAAGCGGGATGCCGCCATAAAGGGTATATTGAAGATAGGCAAAGGGCTGAACGATCGGTCTCATGATGACATAGAAGGCTGCCAGGTGCAGGGGAAAAAACGCCAGCAGCAGCATGGCGGAGGCAATGAGAAAAGCGATGACGCGGGCGGACCCGAAGCTGATGGGCAAACTCAAGAGTCGTACTCCACGGGGTCCGGGAAAGGGGCCGAATCGCCGATTCTAAAGGAGGGACCGGATGCCCGGATTACCCGAATCTCCGGACGGCCGTTGCAAACCTGTTCAAGTAGTGAATCATCGGCCAAAGATTATGCCTGGAGCCGACCGTTATTTCGCTGTACAGGATAATCGAGGACAATAGGAATCGCACATAGTCGGCTCGTGAAACATCGGGGTGCCGATAGAGATATTGCGGCGTCGGGGACCCAGCCAGGTGGTTGAGGTGAAACCGGGCAAGCATATGGTGCTTCTTCCTCTCCAGCATGGGCCACTGGGACTTGACGATCAGTCGTTTGTCGACCTCATTCAGCCGAATATATCCGTCTGCTTCGGCCGCCCGTATTATCTTCCGCGCCCGGTTGCTGCGCACGATCAAGGAAGAAATTCCCACTTTGTCATGCCAGTATTCCGGTATGTGTATGTCTCCGAAAGACACGTCGGACAGTTCGCTCGTATGATCGATGCACAGAGTGCAACGCCAGGGAATGAAAAAGGAGCGCATTCTGGGATAGTAGTCCAAAAAGGGATATCTGAGGGTGGTGCCGTCTTTCAAGCGCACGACCAGGTTTCCCAGACAGCCTTCATCACGGTACGAGAAATCTTCCACGGCCTCCTTGTCGATTCCGAGCAGTTTCAGGAGGTAATCGGTGGCGTTGAAGGTCCTGTTGGAGCTGCAATACAAGCCAAGGAGCAGGATGACTCTGTCGTTCAGGAACGGGTACACCAAAGATGCTTTTCTCAGCCCCTGAATATGACAGGGCAGGCCGACCACCGCAACGCGCTTTGCTTCTTTCCGGATGGTGTGCAGGGCACTGTTGAGCGGAACCGGACAATACTTGGAGCTTCTTGCCTCCAGGATTTCCTCTCTCGTGCCCGCGATGCATACTTCCGGATCAAGAGGGCGGTCTTTCTTGAATCGGGTTACGATCGCGGCATCGATTATCTTGCGCTCAAGCAGGTACAGGAGCAACTGGGTGACCAGGCCCCCGGAAGCCGCATGATATCTGATCGCAGGATCGACGGAGTGCCCCGTATAAAGCTCCAGGAATCTTCCCAGATACCGGTCCTCGGTGTGGTCCGGGAACAGGGACGAACTCAGCGGGTTGAGATGAATGGAGTGCCCCGGACAAACGCTGAGGCAAATGGCGCACCCCTTCTTGGAGCGGCATTTTGCGTGATCGGTCGCGGGCAGGAAGACGGCTTTCCTGCGTTCCATGCTGATGGCCGAGGCCGGGCAGCAGCCCGCACAGGTCCCGCAACCGGTGCACAGACCGCTTTCGACCACCTCGGTTATCGACTGCAGGGGATCGTTGGCCCCGCTCCGCAGACGAATCATAACAGCCCGTAGTTCCCAAAGGTTTCTCGGAGAATATCGCCCGCTCTGAAAACGTCCCGTCGCACCGTCACCATTCTCTCGGCCAGGAAGGTCCTGATGGCCGAACGTTGATCCCAGACCAGCTGGATGAGTTCCAGCAATTCATTTTCGGGTGATCGGTAATCCCAGACCAGTTGGGGCAAACCCATCAGGTCCATGACTCCCCGAGCCTTGTGCGAATACTGGATGAGTACCGGCGGGACCCCCGAAGACATCGCCGCAATTACCGAGTGCATCCGGCCGCCGATGAAGAGCTCGCAGCGACTGATGATGCCCTTGTATTCCTTGGCGCTGTATTCGCCGAGGAGCGGAGTGGCGAAATCCTTCTCCGCCAGGAGCTTCATGACCTCCCGAACGGGGATCCGATCATCGCTCCCCGGATAGTCGGGCCGGTTCTTGTTTTTGTGTTCAAACCAACTCGGGTAGATCTGATGAGGGATGAGGAGAACATGGAGGCCAAACCAGTGGTGGAGCAGCGTTGCCAGTTTTGCCATGAATCCGGGATAATCGAGGCCAAAGTCCTGCCGGTACAGGCAGTTCAGGTGCTGGCTGATATTGAGGCCGACGTATTTCGTCCCCGGCGGGACCCCTTCCTGCTTCAATATCTCTTTCGACGTGGTCCTCCCCGGCGGGATCGAGCACATAGGCCGTATCATGAACCAGGCCAACCTTGGCAAGTCCCATCTGTCGCAACCATTCATAAGTTATGGTGTCTCTCGCCATGATTTCATCAAACGCCTGCAGACCGTTTCTGACGAGGACGTTCTTGATGCCTCCCGAAAAAGGACCTATGGAAGAAGGGAAAAGGACCACGGGCTTGCTCCTGGACCTCAGGAAGGTGGCCTTGTTGAACAGCGTGTGCGGGGGGCTCGACACATACCCGTCTCCCCAGGCGGACACGATCGCGTCAACATCCTGTTTGATCGATAATACATCCTTCAGGATGCCCCTCGTCGAAGGCGAGCGCTTGATGATCGTGACGTCATGATGTTCCCCCGCACAGAAATGATATCCTATTTCCGGGTAACCGCTCAGCATGATGAAGTGAACACGCCCGAGCGCCCGTTCGATTATTTCCATGTTCGCCAAAATAAAGGCTTGCGTGCCGACGCTCACGGTAGGGGTTTGTGCCAGACAGTCCAGATAAACTTTCATCTTCTTATTATTTCTCGAAGTTGAATTCTCTTAGCGGACCTTGGATATGGCATTAATCCAAAGCGTTGATGATAGATAAGCTTTATAAGAATGATGTTTTGAATAAATAAATTGCTGTCGCATTTAAAAATGAAATGTAGGCTTTGTATTATTATATGATCTCATTCAGTCATGTTGAAAATAAAAGCATGTTAGTATCTTTATATATCAGAGCGACCTGTTTATACAGCTCCGCCAACTCGATTACAGTGTGATTTCTCTAATCTGGGTGGTGTTCCAAGTAAAGAGTCATTTAATTGGGCAAGAACCGGGTATGACCAGTCCTCTATAGGTCGATAAATACAACTGTAAACAAATAGATATGTTTAGCAGGCGGGTTCTCGGCGGAAGGTAAAAAGGCGTGGTATGCTGCTCCAGCATGGTTGCCGTAACAATAAACAGTGGTTGACGATCCGGGCATTTTCCAAAAGCAGACAGGATAATTTGAGGGTGACCGAAGGGGGCAGGCATGCTGCCCTGACAATACCCTGATAAATACCCATTTACTCTTTGTCTCGCGATACTATAATGGCCGTGTTGCCAATCTATCCTTGTGAAAACTGCGCCAGCCAACCTTGAACAGGAAAGGTGGAAGCTTTGGAAAGAAGGATCGGCATAGAAAGGCGGAGATTCAGGAGATATAATGTTGAAGACGATATTTTTGTTTTGTTCAGGCCGGATTTCGAGCGGCTTGGAAAAGTCCTGGACGTAGGCATGGGCGGCTTGGCATTCGAAAGCCTCTCCTTTAATGAAAATGCAGTGGGAGAGGTCGTCGAGATCGATATTTTCGCTTCCCATCCCCATTCTTTTCACCTGCACAAAGTGCCGTGCAAGGTGGTCTATGAGGTGGAGGTCGAACCTTCAGGGCCGCCGGGCGCCCGATGCCGGCGTTGCGGCGTGAAATTCGAAAAGCTGACGAAGCGGCAAATGAGCCAATGGAGTTCAGTGCTTGACAACTGCCTTCTGACTCACGAATGCGGCAGCGCCGGGACGCGGATGAAACCGGGACGGGACCATAACCAGTCCCCGAGTCCCGCGCGTTCTCCTCGTAATCGTGGTAGCCAAAGCAAGGGAAGGTAGCCCACCGGCGAGGGTTCCGCCGCAGGCCGGAGGGTACAGCGATGCAAATGTCAGAACCGTGGGGATGAATGCCGAAACGTAGGGTGGAGAAGATCCAATGATGAATGGTGCTGCTCAATGCGAGAAGCCGGACATTCTGGTGGTGGACGACGACCAGCCGTTTGTCGAGATGCTCGGGAAATATATCAGCTCATGGGGAATGACGCCGGATGGTATATCGGAGCCGCTTTCAGCGGTCGAGCGCGTGCGGGAAATGTCTCACGACGTTATTTTGCTTGATGTTCATCTGAACGGCGTCAACGGGCTTGATCTGATCCCCAAGATACGGACCTACCGTCCCCACACGCCCATCATCATGATGAGCGGATATGCCGATGAGGAAACCGTGGCCCGAGCCCCGAAGATGGGCGCCTTCGACCTCCTGGGCAAGCCGTTCGAAACGGCGATTCTCCTGCACTCCATTCGCCACGCCTTGATGGCCGTGGATGCTCGGCGGAAAGTGCGGAGGCTCGTGGGCGGGCTTCGCGCAAAACAAGCGAAACTGCTGGCCCATGAGAAACGTCTGGAACTCTTCGCCGGTCGACTGAAGGAAACCAACCGAGCCCTGTCCGCTTTGGCGAACAGCGTGGATCTGGAACGCGAGGATGTGGAAAAACAGATGGCGCTCAAACTGAAATCCCTGATCCTTCCCACCATAAACAAGCTGCGGCGGGACCCGCTGGTGGCGAAGTATGAACAGGAGCTGAATCTTTTGGTCAGTCAAATTGAGGATATGAGTTCGAATTTCTCCGTCCATGCGGAGCTGGGTACCATTCTTTCCTCGAGCGAATACAGGATTGCCTGCCTCATCAAGCACGGACTGACCGCCGAAGAGATAGCGGAACATCTGCACATTTCTCCCAGCACGGTGCACACCCATCGCAAGAATATCCGTAAGAAACTGAACATCAACAATGCTCAGTACAACCTCAGGAACTTCTTATCCTCCCAGTTCGGCGAGGGAAAGGACAAGCGGTCGGCGCCGGGAAGCTCCCGCCACGCCCTCGCGCGCCGCCGGACCGGCCGGCCAAGTCCATAGGACCGGCAAAAACGGTGGCCGACCCCAAAAACAGGCAAATTTGATAGAGGCGATGGCAAAGCATCGTCTCCCCGCCTCCGATTGCTGACTTCTGCGATCCTCTCTTTCCCGAAACCGGGCAACAAGGCGAGAAATCCATCAGTCACCTCTCGACGGAGCCTTTCCCCGAAAACGTTCAAAACTTCGCCCGCTCCTTGACGGCGCATCCAGGGGGCGGGAAGAACCCGCAACGCGCAACCCGGAACTCGAACTTCTCAGGCCAGGTGGGGAACAATGGGTATCACGGGCTCACAGATGATCCTGACGGAGGCGGTGAAGCCTTCCAAGACGGCGGTTTCTGGAGTAGAGTGGCTGATGAGTAGGCCAATCCGGGTGCCCACGGGGGGATGCCCCTGAACGACATTCGGAGAGGAATTCGGCGAAAACAGGCATAGCGCGGCCCATTGCCGGGTGAACCTTCCGGCAGGGTTCACTCTTTCAAGCTTCAGAAGAAGAGGGGGTTTCCATGAGCGACATTGCCGTGGTTATGGTTACGGTCGGCAGTGGTGAGGAAGCTGTAACCATTGCCCGAACTCTGGTTGAAGAGAAATTGGTGGCATGCGTCAACATCGTCCCCCGCATTCGTTCGATCTATCACTGGAAGGGCGAACTGTGCGATGAGGAAGAGCAGTTGCTCATCATGAAGACTCGATCGGACCTCTTTCCTCGGCTGCAGAACCGTATCCGTGAGCTCCACAGCTACGAAGTGCCCGAAATCATCTCCTTCCCCATTGCCGAGGGGCTCCCGGATTACCTCAACTGGGTGCTCGAAAGCACTCGGTAATGAGAAACATAAAAACTGAGATGAAGATATTCGCGATACCCTGCGGAAAACCGGTTATCGAGAGACCTGCAAAATGTGACCTTTTGTCACCCGATCTCCTGCTTTTGCAGACGAAGGGAGTCGAATGTGATCAGGCGCATTCAAGTCTTTCCGGAGCTCAGATTTCCTCAGTGGTTGCCTGAGGGAGTTCCCTGGCGGATTGAGAGCGAGAAGGACGGGAGCCTGCTGTTGCTGGTGCCGGGCGGAACCTTCCTGGCGGGTGGACCCGGCAAGGATGAAGGGGCTGGTGAGCCGTTTCCGGTGGATCTGGCGCCATATTATTTGGGGTTGCACCCGGTGACCAACAGCCAGTACCTGCGTTTCGTGGAGGCGACGGGGCACCGGACACCGGACCCGCCCTTCGGGTCGCCGGTGTGGAAGGGGGCGAGTTTTCCGCCGGAATTTTCCGACCACCCGGTGGTGTATGTGGGCTGGGAAGATGCGAGAGCCTATTGCCTCTGGGCGGGTTTGCGCTTGCCTTCCGAACTGGAGTGGGAAAAGGGAGCGCGCGGGGTGGATGGACGGAACTATCCCTGGGGGGATGGGTGGGATGAAAGGAAATGCCGCAATGGCAAAAATCAAAATGGTGAGACGACCTGCAGGGTCTTGAGCTACGCCGACGGCTGCAGCGTGTGGGGCCACTACCAGATGGCAGGGAACGTGTGGGAGTGGTGTGAAGACTGGTATGACAGCGAGGCTTATGAGCGATACCGGGCGGCTGACCTGCAGCCGCCTTCATCCGGGAAATTCCGCGTGGTTCGTGGGGGCTCGTGGGTCCTGGACAACGAGGACTATTTTCGGTGCGCATTCCGCAACCGCAGGCCGGACCTCCGCAGTGGCAGTTATGGCTTTCGTGTGGCGAAAACGCTTGCCCTCTGAAAGCTCACCCCTTTGCCCCCTGATGCCGTCTTTTCCTCATGCCACCTGCACGCCGGCAAGTCCCCGAATCTGCTGGGTCACCTCCGGCGTGAGCCCCAGACCGGATGCCAGTTGAGCAAGGTATTCCTTCTCCGCGGGGGTATCCACCTCGATCGCGAATAACGAAGCCGCGTAGATCTGCGCCGCCACGTCCTGGCGACCCAGGGCGGCGGCGATCAGCTGCTGCGTCTCCATCGGCTTCTGCATTTCCATGATGAGGTATTGTTGGTCACTCTCCTGTATTCCGTCCTCCTGCAATTTACCCACAAGGCGCTTCACTTCGCCCGGATCAATCCGGCCATCCGCCTTGGCGGCATTGATCATGGCCTTCAGAATCAGTTCGGCATGCTGTTCCAGTTCCTGCCGGTCGGCATCCGTCTTCGGTTCCGCCAGGCCCATCGGCACAGCCGAGGTGCCAGCGCCACTGCCTTGCAAGGCCTTGTAAGCCATGGCGGCGAGGAGCGCCATGACCCCGCCTCCCAAAGCACCGCCCATGGACTTGCCGCCGCCGCCCAAGAGCGCGCCGGCGAGCGCTCCCAATCCGCCAAGGGCGAGATTGTCTCTGCCACCGACAGCCTGTTCCGCGTCGCCCAGGACACTTCCCAGTAATCCCCCCAGGCCGCCGCTGCCGCCCGCAGCACCTCCGAGCATCGAAGAGAGGCCCTCCAGCAGACCGCCACTCCCGCTCCCAGAACCCCCAAGCGTGGAAGACAGACCCTCCAGCAGGCCGCCGCCTTCACTGCCTCCGCCAAGAGAGTTTTTTAACCGATCGTTGGACGACGTCGTCATCCCTGATTGGATCAGGGAACCTAAAATTTCGCTGAGACTCATGACATTCTCCTCTTCCTCCAGGGAACCCAGGATTTCCCGTACTGAATCTCGCAATTATACTCGTTAAGCATGAAATCCAGCATTTATCCTTTACCCGGGAACTTACATCCAGGGATTCCCGCCCAAAGCATGTGGGAACGCCGGTGTCGCAATGAACGTCCCCTTGTCATGCCCGCGAAGCCTTTCCCCGCAAGCTTTAAGCGGGGAGCGGGCCTCGCAAGATAGTCAAAAACGAACTTCCCGACCCTTAACGAGTATAAAAGGAGCCGAAAAGCGATATCCCCAAACGGATCACTTCAGAGGAATCCGGATTTTCTGGCCGACAAAGATGAGGTTCGGGTCCCGGATGACTTCCCGGTTGGCTTCAAAGATTTTGGGGTAGTCATTGGCATTTCCCAGAAACTGCTTGGCGATGGCCGAGAGCGTGTCTCCCTTCTTGATAATGTAGTATTCGACCTTTGCCTCGACCGGCGGGGCTTGAAGCCCATCGACCTTGACTTCCGAGACACCCGCCACGTTCCCGGCCATCAGGACGGCTTTTTCCATGGCCTCGGGGCTGGACGCCTGTCCGGAAAGGGAAACGACACCGTTGTCGTAGGAAACATTCAGTCCGGTGATCCCGGGGTTTGCTTCTTCAATGTGTTTCTTGATGTTATCAGCCGCGTCGTCTTCACGGCTGAAGAGCTTTTTCCCAATGTCTTTCACGAAATCGAAAAGTCCCATGGCGATCCTCCCAATTCTGAGATTGTTCATTCCTGAAAACCGGAAGATCAAACCTTCTCCGGAAAGGCTCTGATTTGGTCTTCCATCTCCCCATCAAACCTGATCATGCATGAGTCGCCCCTCCTTCTTCTCGACGTTCAAGGCTTATGGACACGCTCTGCGTGGACATTAGCCTGATGACGGGCCGGCGATTGCCGGCTTACCCATCTTCTCCATGTTATTACCGGCGAAGGGGTGGTGCGCTCAAACGAGAACTACAAATAGCTGTTTAAGAGGTGCTCGAAATCCGCGATGAAGACGATCAGCTGGTTTGAAGTACTCAACTCGGGCATGTTCTGTCGAAACCAAGTGCCACCATTCTAAACCAAACCAGACCATTTATTCGAACTATTTTTACAGTAGCAGGGGAAAGACTCTTGGAAGGCAGGGAGAATCAGTCTTCCCTTGACTTTGATCTTGCTGTGAGACGATGAGGCCTCCATCAGTATGCGACCAGCCAGTTTTCAGTTGCTTCCAGGGGGTTAATTAGATAGGTTCGATCCGGGTGTCTGGGGACCGGTTGGAGATTCAGCCGAAAACGCTCAAAAAGGGTCCACTGAAGGGAATACAGTCGGCACAGAGATTCCCACGGGGGAGATTCGGCAAAATGAGACGAGAAATTCTCAGGTATCTATGGCCTTACCGCATTCCTTTCACCATCGCACTCTGTCAGGTCTTCCTGATCAGCGCCTTGAAATCCTGAAACCCTGGCCCCTGAAGGTTGTCATCGACAATGTGCTGAGTGGGAAGCCGTTAACGTGGACCTTTGCAGCGTCATACAGCACCGAGACGATCCTGTTCCTCTCATGCCTCAGCCTTTGCTAGGGAGCATACCCTGTTCTGTACTGAGGAATGGATGGTCGCCCGTTTCGTCATTCCGGCGGCGCTTCTGGGCCGGAATCCAGCTTCTTGCGCCGGTTGTCTGGTTCAAAAACACTGGATTCCGGCTAAAAACCTGCGGAATGACGTCTGTGATAGCCGTCCCACAGAGGGCAGAACAAATAGGGTATGCTCCCTTTGCTATTGTCGCTGGGATACCCAAGGCAACTGAAGATGGAGAGTATCCTCCGGAGGCCCCGCCAGGGGGCATCCGGAGGATACCGTGACTACCGCGTGGATTGACGGGTCATTGGACTTTGGTTGGAGCAGGCGGCGGTGACTTTTTGAGCATTTGAGTCGTCTCCCGGCCCGGGAGGACGTCACTTCCACAACCCCCCCAGCCAGCCTTTCTGCCAGAGCAACAGGGCTGCTGCTGCGACCGCCGCCAGGAAGAGGTAAAGCTTCCAAGGCCTCTCCTTCTCTGCAAAAGGATCCACGAGCGAAGACTGCGCTCCCTCAGGTAACCGCGCAAGAGCGGTGAGCGTTTTACCGAAGGGGATGTTGACAATGGCACGTGCGTTCACGGCCCACCCGTTGGCATCGAGAATGGGAGCCAGATTGCGTTTGCGAAGCTTGAAGTAAGTGATGACCATCGAAGGCCCCGAAATGAGGAGCATCAAACCGGCAATCGCCAGGGGCATTTGCCACCAACTGAGGCTGAGGAAACCCGTCAGGACCGCGGCGATGGCGGTCCCTATGGCGCCGATGGCAAGGCCGATGGCGGCAAAGATGCCGGCGAACTTGCCGACATCAAACGGCGGTTCGGCAGCGGGCTTCCCGGCTTCGGCCTTTGCGGCCGCACCGGATACGCCGGCGGAGGCCGCATCCGTCACCTGTTTTTGGTGGGCGCCCGCCATTTTTTCGATCTGATCACGGATCATTTTGGCGATCTGTCGATAGGGGCTCCAGAAGGCCTCTCGAATACTGATCGGGTGTTCAATTAACTTAACAATGGTGGCATCCCAGTCGTTGCCCTTCCGGTCGTAAAAAACGCCGTTGCGCCCGACCATGAGGTTGCCGGCGTCGCCATCGGTCAGCGCGGCCGCAATGCTCACTTTCTCCGCATTGCCGTTGCGCCGGCACTCGCAGTAGGCCATATACGTTTGACTCAGACTTGCCATAGCGCTGTGTTTGGCGATGTCATCCACTTTGATGCAAAGATCGCTACTGCGGCCGTCTATATAGAGACTACCGGTCTGGAAGATGGCTTGGGTCCCGGGAGAATAGAAATCCTGGAACGACACGAAGTTGTTCAGGAGCGTGAAAAGATCGCGATGATACCTGACCAGTTTGTCAACGGATGCAATGGCATTCGCTTCCTGCTCCAAAGCCTTATCCTGGGCGATGAGGGCGGTCAGAGATTCCTTCACGTTGAGAGCCAGAATCTCTCGAACGCGATTCAACCCCAATTTTTCGACGGCCGCTCCCTTCTTGCTGTCAAACCAGCTTTCGAAGGCGGCAAATTTCGCGCTAATAAGCGCCCATTCGCCGGCATCCAGAACCGCTTTATCGCCAAACATCGGTTTCACGACAGCCTTGCGAAGGCTCGAAATCCCCTGAGACCACGCTGGATTGATGCCTTCCTCCAGGGGCAAAGGTTTGCCGACTTCGACGGTGGCCAACGGCAGCGCCGAAATCTCCTCGGCAGTCGCCGCGAGCTCCTTACGGGCCATGGCTTGGTATTCTTCCGGCGATGGATTCAACGGTCCGACTGCTCCTGAATCAAATTCCGCCAGGCGGCAGCGGGTGAAGTAGTCGTCCACCTTGGTCCTGACGGCCTTGAAGACTTCCGCGGCCTCGCTGGTCGCGTCGCCGAACACAAGAATACTGGCAGCATCGCCTTCCGCTTTGCTCCACCAATCGGAATAGTCCTGTAATTCGGCAAAAAAACGGTCCGTCTTTTCCTGGGTGATGCCGGGTTCACCGCTGCGGTCGAGCTCCGATCCCATGCACTCCATGACGTCTTTGATGACGTTCTTGAGCGGATCATCGTCCGCGGCTTCAACAGGGACAATCCCGTCTCCATTGAACTTGGTCCGGGCAAAGATTTTCACGGTATCGGCAGTGTCTTCAGTCGTCACGACGGCGGCATCGGGCTTGCCAAGATTGAGCAGAATCTGCTTTGCCGAAGCCAGGAGCTGTCTGCCCTCCGGGGTGCTCTCATCAATGGCTGAGAGCGGCAGAGCATCGGTGCGTTTGGTCAAGTCGTCGGCATTCTTCAGGACAGATCCCACCCATTTGACGGCGGCAAGGATCTCGGGGACCCTGATGCGTCCATCCCCGTCGCTATCAATGAGCTCAAGAGTTTTGGAGTCCAACTCAAGCCCGTCAGCGGGACAGGCGAGACTGGCCCACAGCTTCTGGTCAAGTTGATCGAGGGCCATCAGGTCCGCGCCTGTCTCCAGGCGAACTTGGTCAAAGCCCCCCACCCGCGCAAATCGCCATTGGTGAGGTGCGGCTGATTTTTCGTTCTTGTCGACATCCATGTAGGAGCCTCCATTGTCGGTAGTGATTGGCCATCTCCGGAAAACGACAGGGACTACCACACAACTATCCCCCTGTGATTTTGATGTCAACTCATATTGAACAATTCTCCACGTGTCTCGCGGGATTCAATATCCTCGTGCAGGTCATGCCGTCCCCGCATCTATCGGCTCAATATCATTTTCTTTGATCGAGATCTGGAGTAAGGTAACAGTGCATTTTAATGTCTGGTCAGCCCAATTTCAGAGTGAAAGGAAACCCAATGGAAACCGATAAAAACAAGCCTGATGCTGCTGGAACCGAAGCTGGTCCCATGGAAGGAACGAAAGACATGGGATATTGGGATTTTAAGAAGGAAATTTGCACTGATAAAGGATGGCAGCTCCGAAGAATTGATCCCCAGACTTACCAGGTCATAGACGGTAAACACGAAAAGATTGGGATTTTTAAGAGTAAGGAAGGGTATTTTCCAAACCCGGAAGCTGTCGCTGACGCTGAGGCTCCTCCCAAGAGCGCCTAGCGCCGTTCTTCATTAATCTTGGCCCGTTTGATGGGGGTGGTTTGATCCAGACTGTCCCCGGGCAGCGGTCAGGTTGTCGGCACTTTGCGAACAATACTTTCCAGATGAGCCTCGCAGGCTGCGCGTAACGTTGTTTCCCTGGACTCAATTATTAGCTCGTGCCCATCCGGAAACCTCTCCCTAGGTGGGAGGGGCAGGGGGAGGGGGTTGATCAAGTGCTTGCAATGACGTCCTTTTTCACCCCCACCCGGCCTCCCCCATCGAGGGGGAGGAGAAATTCGGGGCCTTCCCGGATGGACACTAGCTCCTTTGCCCTGCTCCGGTTTGCATGCGCCGTCTTTTTTGCCTGGAGCAATCTGTTTCGTATTTACGGACAAGTCCGTAACAACCGTGGAACCCATTATGAGTCATAAATCATCAAGAAGGGAGCCGGACCATGACCAGTACAGACCTGATGCCCATGCCTCTTAATTACCTTGACAAGGCCTTAACCAAACTGCGCGATGTGGGGCTGATGCCTGAGAAGCCGAACGAAACTCCTGTGGTGGCCATGATCCAGAAGATCAGCGACCTGGACGAAGAGAGGGCTGTTGCCATTGCCCGGACCCTGAATCACACTACGGTATTCAACGAAGTGGTGCGCGAACAGGTTTCGGCCATGGAAGTGGGCGAGCGCTACGAGCAGATCGCCGCAGCCTTCAACAGCATTCGGGATGACGCCCAAAACATGGTCAAACAACTCGAAGACGGCAAGATCGACACCTTGGAACGCATGGGAAATTTCTGGATGAAGGTTACCCGGGGTGAAATTCCAAGCCGTTTCGAGAAAATCAAGAAGACTTTTAACGAGGTAACCCATGACAGCAGGGACCAGATTGAGCGGGAGTTGACCATCCTGGAAAGTTACCGAGACTTTCGCGGCGCCTTGAAAGAGGCTCAGGTGATGGCCTACGAGGTGTTGAAAAAGGCTGAAAGCCAGTTGCAGGAGGCCAAAACGCGTCTCGAGGAAGCCTCCAAAGCCCTGGAAACCAACACCATAACCGACCAGGTGGTGATCGCCAAACTTGAACTGGTTCGAGATGAGCGGTTGCGGGAGCTTCAGGAGGAGGACAAGCGCTATCAGGTGGCCAAGGACCTGGCTGAAAACCTTTCCATCAACTACAACACGACCGAAGTGATCATGGCTCGGCTGGTTCAGTCCAATGATGTGAAGGAGCGGGTCTATTCCCAGGCAGTGACCTTTTTCGGCACCAACGAGACGGTCTTCACCGCTTTAAACGCTTCCTTTACCAGCTTACAGGGACTGCACGAAAGCACCCGGACCCTGGAGGTCATGAAAGAGGGCATCAACCAGAGCCTGGAGACGCTGGCCGAAGTGGGAGGCAAGGTTCAGGAAGACGCCCTCCGGGCCGGCTATGGCCCAACGTTGAAGGCCCAAAGCGTCAAGAAGCTGCTGGATTCCGTGATCAATTTTCAGGAGAAGTCCCGAACCCTGATTGCCGAACTGCGGCAGCTCAGCACACGCAACGAAGAGGAAATCCGGCAAGCCGTGGAAGCAGGCAAACGCCGCCTTGTAGAATTGACCAAAGCGGGAGAATCTTTGACCCATGGTTGATAAAGAGAAGCCGGAGAAAATCGAGCTCGACGAAGTGATGCTCGCCATGGACGTGGTGGACACCCTGCGCCACGAGCAGCAACTGGTGGAGCGGGAACTGGCCTCTGACGAACGCGACCAGGCCCTGTTTGATAAGGTGAAGCGCATGTACGCCTCACAGGGGTTGGAAGTCACCGACAAGATCATCGCTGAGGGTGTGGCCGCCCTACGCGAGGAAAGATTCGTCTACCGGCGGCCCCCGCCCAGAGGATCATTGTGGTTGGCCAAGCTTTACGTCAACCGAGGCCGCTGGGCGAAAGCGACGGGGGTTGTGGCCATATCCCTGATGGTCGTTTTTTTCATCTACCGGTTTGCCTTTGTGGCCCCCGAAGTTCGCCAGCGGACGCAAACGGCCCGGACCATCAATACCCGGATCAGCCAACAACAGGATCAGATCACGGTAGCCGGACAGCGCCTGGCAGATCTGAACCAGACCCTGAAGAGCGCCGGCAACAAGGCCTCCCAATCTACCGAAGTTGCAGCCAAAAGCCTTCTTTCAGAGGCCGGGCTGCAGTTGGCTGGAGCCGATACCAAGCTTCAGGCCTTCGACAAACTACCACTGAAGCCGGACCTCGACGGCGACAGCCTTGCCCGGGAAGGTGATGCCATCCAACGCCGATTGGAACAACGGGCGGGGCTGCTGAGAGATGTGAACGCTCATCTGGATAAGGCCGAAGCGGCCGTGACCGATTTGAGCGCACTTGCCGGGCTGCGGGAAAAACTTGCCGGTCAGCGCGAGAGCCTGCTGGCAGAAAGCCGGGAAGATAGAGCCCGTGGGCAGATAGAAAAGCTACACGCCGATGCTCTGGCAGCGCTGAACAGCGGCAATGTTCAGGAGGCCCGCCACGGGTCGGCTGCCCTCCAGGAGCTCTATGGTCGGGTGGTGCAGGAGTACGAACTGCGCATCACCTCCCGACCCGGGGCTCCCAGCGGGGTGTGGCGGGAACCCCAGATCAGGGCCGGAACCCGCAACTATTATGTCATCGTCGAGGCCGTCACCCCGAAGGGAGAACGGCTGACTCTGCCCATTACCAGTGAGGAAGACGCAACCACGCGCGAGGTGTCGCAATGGGGCCTCCGGGTGGATGGCGCCGTTTTCGAGAGAATTCGCCGCGACAAAGCCGATGACGGCATCATCCAAAACAACCGGTTCGGCATCAAAGAGCGCGGCTATCTGACCCCCCGCTACCTGATGCCGACGACGGGCGGGGCCATTACTCAGTGGTAGGAGGGCGACACCATGATAACGGGAAGAGATAACCTGCAGTTGATCAACCAGCACCTGCAACAGGCGCAGACGGCCCAGGAGGAGGCTGGAAAACACCTGGGAGAACTGCATCGGCAACTCAACGCCCTGCGCCAGGAAACCGGAGAACGCTACCGGGAGCTGGCCAGGCTGCGACTGGACAGCCTCCAGGCCAGCCAATTGGTTTCCCGGCTGGATGAGACCGATCAGGCTACTCTCAAGCTGCTGGAAAACCTCAAGCAGGCCCGGCATGACCTGCAAGAGCGGATCAACGCCAGCATCACCCGGAAAGAGCAGCTCGAAGAACAGAGAAAGGAGCTGGAACGCCGGCGGGACGAAGCCGGAGAGGGTGTTCAGCGTCAGTTGGAACAGACCCGTAAAATGATTTTCGAGACCGATGCCTACCGCCAGCAGCAGAAACGGGCTCAGGAGGCTGCAGCCGTTGGCAAACAGGCCGATGAAAAGGCCTCGCAGACCGAAAAAGACCAGCAGGAAAAGGGCAAACCCTACGAAGCCGACCAGCTGTTCATGTACCTATGGAACAGACGCTACCTGACGCCGGATTACCAGGCGGGGTGGTTCACCCGTCGACTGGACAACTGGGTAGCAAAACACATCGACTTTCAGCGCAATCGCTCCAACTACCACATGCTCCAGGAACTGCCCCGCCGGCTCCGGGAGCACGCTACCAAAGCGCAGCAGACGGCCCGGCTCGAGGCTCAGGCGCTGCAGACCCTGGAGCGGCAAGCCGCCGAAGCGGACGGCCTCCTTGACCTTCAAACAAGGGTCCGGGATGCCGAAAAGCAGCTCAAGCACCATGATGCCCAAATCGAGGCTGAAGAAGCCCGGCATCGGCAGCTCTTGCAGGAGCAGGCCGGTTTCAATGAGGCCACGGACCCGTTATCGAAGCAGGTCATCGACCTTCAGATGGCTGCCCTGCAACGAGAGGAACTCTCCGAACTCCTGCGGAAAGCTCGCGCCACTCCCCGGCCGGAAGACGACGTGGTCGTCACCCGACTGCAACAGATTCAGCAGCAGCAAACCCAGATCGGCGGGCAAATCCAGTCCATCAACCAGTTCCTGCAGCAACAGCAGAGGAATATGGCAGAGTTGGAGGAACTGCGGCGCCGTTATCGCCAGAACGGTTACGACGCCTACAATTCCTCCTTCCCCGCCGACTTTGCCCTTGGCAGCCTTCTGGGCCAGTTGCTGGGAGGCCTTATAAATTCCGACATGATCTGGCAGGAACTCGGCCGCAACCATCAGAGCCGCCAACCTTCAGGCGACAGGGGTGGTTTTGGCGGCGGTTTTGGAGGTGGTCCTGGCGATGAGGGGAGCGGCTTCGGCGGCGGCGGTTTTCGCACAGGCGGTGGTTTTTAGCGCCATCGAAACTCTTCCCGTCGTCAATGCGGCCGCACCTCGAAGGTATTGCATTGGCTGACATCCCCGCTTTCGATGCCGCGCCTGAACCAGCGCACGCGCTGTGCCGAACTGCCGTGGGTGAACGTGTCGGGAACGACATAGCCACGTGCCTGCTGCTGCACGCGGTCGTCGCCGATGGCGCTGGCAGCGTTCAGTGCTTCCTCGATGTCGCCGGCTTCGAGGATGTTGCGCGCGCGATCGGCATGATAGGCCCACACCCCGGCGAAGCAATCGGCCTGAAGCTCAAGGCGCACCGACAAGGCGTTGGCCTGGCTTTCGCCGGCACGCCTTTGCGCCGCCTGAACCTTGTCCATGATGCCAAGCAGGTTCTGCACGTGGTGGCCGACCTCGTGGGCAATGACGTACGCCTGGGCGAAGTCGCCGGGCGCCTTGAAGCGGGTCTTCAGGTCCCGGTAGAAAGCGAGATCGATGTAGACCTTCTGGTCCAGCGGGCAATAGAAAGGCCCCGTCGCCGTCTGGCCGGTGCCGCAGGCGGTTGGTGTCGCGCCCGTGAAGAGGACGAGCTTCGGATCTTGGTACTGGCGGTCGGTTTGCCGGAAGATCACGCGCCACGTGTCCTCGGTGTCCGCGAGCACTTTCGATACGAAGACTGCCATCTCGTCGCCGGCCGGAGGCTTGTGCGCGGGGGCCGACTGGGGCGCCGGGGCGCCGCCGCCCGAGAAGAGGCTGAGCATCACCGACGGGTCGATGCCGAGGAAGTAGCTCGCCACCAGGGCGATTATGACCGTGCCGACACCGACACCCCGCCCGACGCCAAAGCCGCCGCTGCCGCGGCCAACTTCGTCCCGGCGATCCTCAACATTTTCGCTCTCTCGCTCGTCGTCAAGCCTCATGTGCCCTTCCTCAATTTTGTGTTTGGTTTCACTGCGAGCCCCTCCGTCTGGCCGATCCTCCAACCGCATTCGGCCTGGACGATCACCCGCATAGTAGAGAGATGGTACCTTCCCAGTGGCGCCAGGGCAACCCAAAAATCCGCGCACCCCGGGCGTCATTGCGGCGAGAACTTGATGAGCGTCCGTGGGAGCAAATCGATGTTCGCGTCAGGCGGGAGCAGGGGACGCCTGCAGCGGGCGTGTCCCCCACCCTTGAGGTTGTCAGACATCGCGCCGCGGGCGTGGAGCAGGCAGCGCCTTAACCACCGGATGCCATCCGGGCGACGCTTCAGCCGGAGACCAGCCGAGGACCTGCTTGACAAACTCCTTGTGCTGTGCGATCAATTTCTCACCGCCAGGTGGTAAGGTCCTTTCTCATTTCCCGTGTACGTTTGTTCGGCGATCATCAATGTGGTTTGATCCTGTTCTCAAGATGCATAAAGCTCAAGAGCAAATCTTAGCGAGCCTGGCAGCAGGTTCGATCATCATTGACACAACGGATGCCGCAAAAAGAAAAGGAGTTTTCAGATGGCAACAGACAAGAAGATCCTGACCACCGCCTTTGGAATCCCGGTCGCCGACGATCAGAACAGTTTGACGGCCGGCGAGCGCGGGCCTGTTTTGATGCAGGATGTTCACCTTCTGGAGAAGCTGGGTCATTTCGATCGCGAGCGCATTCCGGAGCGCGTCGTTCATGCCAAGGGCGCGGGCGCCGGGGGCTACTTCGAAGTGACGGCGGAGGTAACCCAATACACCAAGGCCAAGTTTCTCTCGGAGATCGGCAAGCGCACGGAGGTCTTCGTGCGCTTTTCCACCGTCGGAGGGGAAAAGGGTTCCCCCGACGCTGCCCGCGATCCTCGCGGGTTCGCGGTGAAGTTTTACACCGAAGAAGGCAACTACGATCTCGTCGGCAACAACACTCCGGTCTTTTTTATCCGGGACCCCTTGAAATTTCCCGACTTCATTCACACCCAGAAGCGCCATCCGGCCACCAACTGCAAGGACCCGGACATGTTCTGGGACTTTCTGTCGCTGACCCCGGAATCGATCCATCAGGTTACCATTTTGTTTTCCGACCGGGGCACTCCGGCCACCTACCGCAACATGAACGGATACAGCAGCCACACCTTCAAGTGGTATAATGCCAAAGGCGATCACTTCTGGGTCCAGTATCATTTCAAGACCGACCAGGGCATCAAGAACCTCACCCGTCAGGAAGCGTCGCGCATCTCGGGGGAAGACCCCGACCACGCCACGCGCGACCTTTATGATGCCATCGCAAGAGGAGACACCCCATCCTGGACGCTTGAGATGCAGATCATGACGCCGGAGCAGGCCAAAAATTACCGTTTCGATATTCTCGATATTACCAAGGTCTGGCCCCATGCCGACTTTCCGCCGATCAAAATAGGCCGCCTGGTGCTGGACCGCAACCCGGTCAACTACTTTGCCGAAGTGGAACAGGCCGCCTTCTGTCCGGGCAACCTGGTCCCCGGCATTGCCGCCTCTCCCGACAAGATGCTCCAGGCCAGGCTCTTTTCCTACCACGACACCCACCTTCACCGCCTGGGTCCGAACTATCACCTGCTCCCCGTCAACGCCCCCAGGAATGCCCCCGAAAACAACTACCAGCGGGACGGCTTCATGCGCTTCGACGCCAACGGCGGCGGCGGGCCCAATTACTGGCCAAACAGCTTCGGCGGTCCGGAGCCCAAAGCAGACGCCGGCGAACCGGCCTTCTGGGTTGCCGGTAAAGCCGGACGGTTTGAGTTCACGCATCCACGCGACGATTTCGTTCAGGCCGGAAACCTTTACCGCCACGTCATGAGCGCTCAGGATCGTGATAACCTGGTGGGAAATATCGTGGACCACCTGGCGGGAGCGCAAAAACGCATCCAGCTTCGCCAAACGGCCCTGTTTTACAAGGCGGAGCCCGAGTATGGGCAGCGGGTGGCAGAAGGGCTGGGTCTGGATGGCGACGAGGTCAAGCGCCTGGCGGCCATGTCCGTTGAAGAACGGGCCCAGGCAACGGCCATGTGAACCGAAAAGAGGAGGGCGAAAGCAGGAATGCAGCCTGAATCTCTCATGATTGCCAAGGCGAAATCCGTGATTTCCATCATTCCCAAAATGGCCAACCGCCATGGGCTTATTGCCGGGGCTACGGGTACGGGGAAAACCGTTACCCTGCGGACCCTTGCCGAACAATTCAGCGCCATCGGGACGCCGGTTTTTATGGCGGACGTCAAAGGAGACCTCTCGGGCCTTCCTTTTCCTGGCGGCGAAAACCCCAAGGTGAGGGAACGGATCCAGCAACTGGCTCTGGAGGACTTCGCCTTCCAGGGATTCCCGGTGGCCTTCTGGGACGTCTTCGGGGAGCAGGGTCATCCGGTCCGCACCACCGTTTCCGAAATGGGTCCTCTCCTCTTCAGCCGGATCCTGACGCTCAATGAAATCCAGAGCGGCGTCCTCTCTCTCGTCTTCAAAATCGCCGACGACAACGGTCTTTTATTACTCGATTTGAAAGATCTGCGTGCCATGCTCCA
This sequence comes from uncultured delta proteobacterium, assembly GCA_963844985.1. Lineage (GTDB taxonomy): Bacteria > Desulfobacterota > Syntrophobacteria > Syntrophobacterales > Syntrophobacteraceae > JADGQM01. Next base: position 52,591 of record CAWJQV010000013.1, on the reverse strand, counting down.
ATTTGTCGGCGATCAGGCGAATCGGTTTAAAACCGAGTACGGAAACATCTCCCCCGCCTCCGTGGGAGCGATCCAGCGCGGCCTTCTGGCCATCGACGAACAAGGGGGGGACAAATTCTTCGGCGAACCCGCTCTCAATCTGCAGGACCTCATGCAGACAGACTCGACAGGAAAAGGGGTCGTCAATATTCTCGCCGCCGACAGGCTGATGCAATCTCCCAAGCTCTATGCGACCTTCCTGCTCTGGATGCTCGCCGAACTGTTCGAGACGCTCCCCGAAGTGGGGGACCCGGATAAGCCGACGTTGGTCTTCTTTTTCGACGAGGCCCATCTGCTTTTCGACGATGCTCCCAAAATCCTGGTGGAGAGGATCGAGCAGGTCGTGCGCCTGATCCGCTCGAAGGGAGTGGGGGTTTATTTCATCACTCAGAATCCTCTCGATCTGCCCGAAACGGTACTGGGACAGTTGGGGAACAGGGTCCAGCATGCACTCCGGGCCTTCACCCCCAAGGATCAGAAAAACGTGAAGGCGGCCGCCGATACCTTCCGCGCCAGTCCCCAGTTGAATGTGGCCAAGGCCATCACTGAACTGGAAGTGGGGGAAGCCCTGGTTTCGGTGCTCGATGAAAAAGGGGCGCCGACCAGGGTGGAGCGGGCCTATATCTTGCCCCCTCACAGCCGCCTGACCCCCCTTACGCCCGAAGAGCGGAGCAAAATCATCAAAGAATCCGTAATTTATGGCCATTATGAAAAGACGGTGGACCGGGAATCGGCCTATGAAAAATTGAAGGAGAGGACGGAACAAAAGGAGGCGGAAGAGATAGCCACCCAAAGGGAAAAGGCTTCCGTCGGCCGCTCCGAGGCGGGGGACCTGATGGCGGCCGCAGCCAAAAGCGCGGCGCATGCTATCGGGAGCCAAATTGGTCGGCAGATCATCCGGGGAGTCCTCGGCTCGATTTTCGGTGGGCGGCGGGGCCGCTGAAAAAAGAGAGGGGTTTTCATGCCCACTTTTTGACGCGGATGACATATCATCTTGTTCTTTCACGCAGAAGGAGGAATCCATGAAACGAATTGCTTGTCTGGTTGGAATCTTGGTTCTGGGGGTTTCCCTGGTCTGGGCGGCCGGCCCGAAATCCTACCAGGTTACCGGACCGATCCTCGAAGTAAGGGACGACGTCATCGTGGTTGAGAAGGGGAAGGAAAAATGGGAGATCGCCAAGGATAAGGGCACCAAGGTTTCAGGGGATCTGGCGGTGGGAAAGAAAGTGACGGTCTATTATACGATGAAGGCCACGGAAATCGAGCTTAAGGAGGCTCCCGCGAAACCCGCCGCCAAAGAAGCTCCCAAAAAGCAATAGGGGGATTCAGCCCGCATAGGATTGGGTGGCTCCGGAGTTGCTCCGGAGACTGTCTCAATGACATAGGAATTTGCATTGTTTCTCCACGAAGAGACACGAAGTATGGGTGAGTATCTCTTCTTGGTGTTGCTTCGCGTTCATTCGTGGATGAAAAGAGACTTCTTGGATTAACTCGGAACTTCCCCCATGCGGACTCGTATGGAGGCGGCATGGGCTTCCAGGCCTTCCAGTTCTGCCAGGCGCAGGATGGCTTCGGCGTCTCTTTCGAGGGCGGACCGGGAATAGGCAATGACACTGGTGCGCTTGAGGAAGTTCTCTACTCCCAGGGCCGAGGCGAAGCGCGCCGTACCGGCAGTCGGTAAAACGTGATTGGGTCCGGCGAAATAGTCGCCGATAGGCCAGGGCCGCAATGGCCCAGGCGCTGCCGATCTTGTGAATCCGACTCACCCCGATTTCCCTTGCGGCTGCAAGCAGATGAGGGTTGATGGTGCCGTCGCGCCGTGGGGGGGTGACCAGGGCGATGTCTTTCACGCCGGCGATGCGCGCGGGAATGCCATTCATGAGCACGGAGGAAATGAGGGGCGTCTCTCCGGCCCGGCCTCCCGGAATGTAAAGGCCGGCCGATGCCACCGGCGTCACCATCTGCCCCAGGAAAGTCCCGTCGGGCCTGGTGATGAAATAGGAAGTTCGCAGCTGCCGGTGGTGAAAGGCTTCGATATTTGCGGCCGCGGTCTTGAGAATGGCCAGGAATTCGGCATCGATCGTTTCCCGGGCACGGTCGATTTCATCCTGACCCAACGTGAGCTGGCCGGCATCAAAAGCGGGAGCATCGAATCGCCGCGTGTATTCGACCAGGGCGGAATCTCCCCGGCGCCTGACGGTTTCCAGAATTTCCCGGACCTGCTTTTCCAGTGACGGGTCCGCCCCCATCTTGCGGCCGGCAATACGGGAGAGCCTGCTTCCGCCTGTTCCGAAGGATACCGGATCATTTCCACCATGCTATTTGCCCTCCATCGCGACCACAAAGGCGTCGGCGAATCCATTGCTGCGCAAGCGCTTCATTTCCTCCTGAGCGAGAAGGAGGTCCTGGTATGATCCCACCTGGACGCGATAGCGGGTGCCGTCCGCGTCCGAGAAGGGAACAATTTGAGTTGACTGGTAGGTGGTCTGCATCCTGTCCTTCAGCCGGGAAGCGTTGTTCGGGTCGCGAAAGGACCCGATCTGTATGGTGAAGAGCCCGTAGCGGAAGGACGGAACGGGATCGACTTTCCAGTAGGTGCCGCCGGCGATCCGCTGCTCAGTGGCCACCTGCACCGCTTCCACCCGCACCGGGGCCAGTCCGGGGGTTGCCGATCCCAGTTCCCGGGCGGCCCGGCAGGACAGGTCGATGATGCGCCCGGACACAAACGGCCCGCGATCGTTGACGCGAAGAATCACCGAGCGGCTGTTTCGCAAATTGGTCACCTTGACATTGGTTCCCATGGGGAGGGTCTTGTGAGCGGCAGTCATGGCATACATGTCATAAGGTTCCCCGCAGGAAGTCGGTTTGCCGTGAAACTCGGGCCCGTACCAGCTGGCGAGGCCTTCTTCCACGTAGCCGTCAGCCGAAGGCAGGGGATAGTACCACACCCCTTTGATCTGGTAAGGCCTTTGCGTGCGAAGTCCGGAGGGAGGATAGGTCGAAGGAGGCGGCTTCCTGGCGCAACCGACCACGAGGATGACAAGAACGAGGCCGATCCCGATATGCCGTTTCTCACGTATCCCCATTTTTTTCCATCTTGGCCAAATCTTCGAAACGAATGTCGATCCCGAGAATTCCCGCGATTTCTTCATACTCGTTGGTAATGGGGGCGGAAACGGTGATGCAGAGCGCCCCGGTGTAGCGGGAGGTGTAGAAGTCGGTGACATGGACCTTGCCGTTCTTCATCGGTTCGATAAACCAGGGGCGGTCCGAAAGGTCTTCTCCAACCCGGGCGCTCTCATATTTGGCCTTATCGGTGATGTGCGTAATGTTCCGGGTGATTTTGCGGCCTTCGCGGTCCGTGATGTAAATGTACTGGATGAAAGGGTTGAAATCGAGCAGGGCCTGCAGAACGGTTTCCTGTCGAACCGGATCCATGCTTCTTATGACTTCGCTTTCCACCACCTCTTCGACCAGATGCGCAGCCAAAGCGTAGGCTTTGCGTTTGAGCAGGTCGAATTCGCTGACAAAGTACTCGGGCAGATAGCGCCGTGCCCACCGTTCCAGTTCCTCGGTGGAAATGGAAGTGTTGCGGCCCTGTTCGTACTCCTCCATCACTCTCCGGTAGATCTTGGTGATTCCAGGATGACGCTTGTCCAGGCGCCGCTCTCCCTCAAGCCCCAGGCGCACGTTGACCCAGTAGGCAATGCTGGCGACTCCGGACTTGTCGGTAATGATGATGCTGATCGGCCGCTTCAGCAGTTTTTCCGTGTTGAAGATGTTGTAAATCTCCTGGTCCTTCACCAGACCATCGACATGGATCCCCGCGCGGGTCGCATTGAACTCTTCGCCGACGTAGGGATAATTGGGAGGAATCCGACACGAGAGTTCCGTCTTGAAATATTCGGCGGCATCGGTGATCGCAGTGGTGTCGATCCCGTGGGCGTCCCCTTTGAGGCCGATGTATTCGATGATGAGTCCTTCAATGGGAGCGTTTCCCGTGCGTTCTCCGAAGCCGAGCAGGGTGCCGTTTGCGCCGCTGCACCCGTAAAGCCAGGCGGTTGCAGCATTGATGATGACCTTGTGGAAGTCGTTGTGGCCGTGCCATTCGAGCAAATGCCCGGGAACGCCGGCATCATCGATAAAGGCTCGGACCAGTCTCGGGACACTTCGGGGAAGGGCGGCCCCGGGGTAGGTTATGCCGAACCCGAGGGTATCGCAGAGGCGGATTTTTATGTCGATCCCGCTCTCCTGTCTCAGCTTCATTAGCTCCAGGGCGAAGGGAACGCAGAAGCCGAAGATATCGGCCCGGGTAATGTCTTCGAAATGGCACCGCGGAATAATCCCTTTCTCCAAAGCCGCCCGGACAATGGTCAGGTACTTTTTGAGGACGCTTTTGCGGTCGCTTTTGAGCTTCAGGAAGACATGGTAATCGGAAACGGAGGTGAGAATGCCGGTTTCCTGAAGACCCATTTCCGCGACCAACTGGAGGTCCTGTGCAACGGCCCGAATCCAGCCGTTGACCTCGGGATAGCGGTAGCCTTTGGAAAGGCACAGCTCGATCGCCTTGCGGTCTTTGTCGGTGTAGAGAAAGAATTCCGACTGGCGGATGACCCCGTTCGGCCCGGAAAGCCGGTGGAGAAAATCGAAGATGGCCCCGATCTGTTTCACCGTGTAAGGGGGTCGGGCCTGCTGGCCGTCGCGGAAAGTGGTGTCCGTGATGAAGATGTCTTCCGCCGGATCGATGGGCAGCAGTTTGTGGTCGAAATCTATTCGCGGCACCTCTTCGTAAGGGAAGATTTCCCTCATCAGATTGGGTTCCGGAATATCGAGCAGACTGTGCTGCCAGTACCTTGAATGTTCGTGGTCCAGAACCCGTTTCTTGACGTTCCAGCGGGCCATGGAATTATTCCCTCCCTTCCCATGGAAATAGTGATCAGAGGCCAGTGATCAGTGGTTGGAAAAAGGCCAAACCGGGAGTCCGCCAATCCAGGAACCAAGAACCAATCAACTCTTCCGTTCGGTTTCCACCCGCACACAGAGTTCCAGGAGCTGGCCGATCTCCGGTTCCGACGGCGCTCCGCTCATCAGGCACGTCGCCTTCTGGGTCTTGGGGAAAGCGATTACGTCGCGAATGGAACTGCACCCGCAAAGAAGCATGATCAGGCGGTCAAACCCGAAGGCGATTCCGCCGTGCGGCGGCGCGCCGTGCTGGAGGGCTTCGAGGAGGAACCCGAATTTCTGCTGCGCTTCGTCCCGTTTGATCCCGAGAACACTGAATACCTGCTCCTGGATGTCCTGGCGATGAATGCGGATGCTCCCACCGCCGATTTCCGTTCCATTCAAGACGAGGTCATACGCCCGGCTCCGGACTTTTTCCGGCTCCTGGCCCAGAATTTCCAGGTCTTCCTCCAGAGGGGCCGTGAAAGGATGGTGGACCGATGTGTACCGTTTCTCATCATGGTCCCATTCCACCAGAGGGAAATGCGTAACCCACACGAAGCGGTACTTATCGGGACCCACCAAATCCAGCTGCTGGCTGAGGCGCACCCGGAGATTTCCCAGGGCTGCGTGAACGATTCTGCTCTGATCGGCCACAAAAAAGATGATATCGCCGGGGCCGATTTTGAGCCGGTCGACCAGCCGGGAACGGACATCCTCCTTCAGGAACTTGGCAATGGGCGACTGCCAGCCGTCGGGTTGGATCTTGATCCACGCCATCCCCTGGGCCCCAAAGATTTTAACAAATTCGATCAGATCGTCCAGGTCCTTTCGAGAGAGTCGGTTCCCGTCGGGAAGGCGCACCGCCTTGACCGATCCGCCGCGCTCAACGGCTTGCAGGAAGACCCGCACCTCGGAAGCCATGGCCAGATCGGTTACATCGACCAGCTGAAGGTCAAAGCGGGTGTCGGGTCGATCGGTCCCGAATTGTTCCATCGCCTGAGCGTAGCTCATCCGCGGGAACGGCGCCGAAAGCTCCACCCCGAGCAAGTCGCGAAAGAGGCGCACCAGCCAGCCTTCCATCAGTTCGTAGATGTGCTCTTCCCGGATAAAGGACATCTCCAGGTCGATCTGAGTGAATTCGGGCTGGCGGTCGGCGCGCAGATCTTCGTCCCGAAAGCACTTGACGATCTGAAAATACTTCTCGAAGCCGGCAACCATCAGCAGTTGTTTGAAGATCTGGGGAGATTGCGGCAGGGCATAAAACTTGCCGGGGTTGACGCGGCTGGGGACCAGGTAATCCCGGGCGCCTTCCGGAGTGCTTTTGGTGAGGACCGGGGTCTCCACCTCGACGAACCCCTGGTCGCTGAGATACTGACGGGTGAGTTGGGCCGCTCGGTGGCGCAGCATGAGGTTATTAAACATGCCTGGCCGGCGGAGATCCAGGTAGCGGTGGCGCAGGCGAACGTTCTCGCTCACGTCGAGATCGTCTTCGATCTGAAACGGCGGTGTCTTCGACGAATTCAGGATCTTGAGCATGCTGACAATGACTTCAATTTCCCCGGTGACCAGCTTGGGATTGGTCATGCCCTCGGGGCGGGAGCGCACCCTGCCCCGGACGGCGATGACGAATTCACTGCGCAGGGAATGGGCGCGTTCATGAGCGATGGCGTCGTACTGAGGGTCGAAAACCACCTGGGTGATCCCCTCGCGGTCCCGCAGATCGACGAAGATCAATCCTCCGTGATCCCGTCGGCGCTGCACCCAGCCCATCAGGGTCACCGTCCCGTCGATATGGTCTCGGTTCAGATCATTGCAGTCATGGCTTTTATTCCAGTCCCCCAACGAGTCGAGCGAAGTGGGAATGGTGGTGTAGGTTTCCTCTGGTTGTTCCAATTGATTCACTGCCCTCTCCTCTTACGTGGAAAACAGTGATCAGTGGTCAGTGACCAGTGATCAGAAAAAAACAGAAAAAAGAACCCGGTTGTGGGAGTCAGCAAGAACATACTTTCGTGCCGGCTTGCCTGTAGAGTTCCTGCAATTTCGGGGCAACCGCTTCCAGGGGCAGGACGGCTTGCGTTTTGGTCACCATGTCGCGGACCTGCACTTCGGCCCTGCTCAGCTCTTCATCTCCCAGGATCAGAACATGCCGAACCCCGAGCTTGTCCGCCCGCCGCATCTGACTCTTGAGACTCGTCGCTTCATAGTCGCTCTCGGTTTCCAGGCCCAGGCTGCGAAGCTGTTGGGCAAGCAGGAAACCCGCTTTGCGGGCCTCCGGTCCCAGGGATGCGACAAAGATCTTGGGGCGGCGCCGCTCTGCCGTCTGATCTTGCTGCAGCAGCAAGATCAGACGTTCCATGCCGATGGCAAAGCCGATCCCGGGAAGGTCGGGTCCGCCCAGGTCGCGCACCAGGCCATTGTAGCGGCCGCCGCCGCCGACGGCGTTCTGTGCCCCCAGGCGGTCGGTAATGACTTCAAAGGTGGTGCGCATGTAATAATCCAGGCCCCGCACCATCCGGGGATTGATCACAAAGGCGGTCTGGAGCTGTTCGAGATAAGACTTAACGCTCTCAAAATGATCGCTGCAGGCCCCGCAAATGGCATGAAGGAGGACCGGAGCATCGGTCAGGACGGCTTGGCAGCGTTCAACTTTGCAGTCGAAGGTTCGCAGGGGATTGGTATCGCTGCGCCGCCGGCAATCCGGGCAAAGCTCGGCAGCGTATTTCCCGAGAAACTCTTGGAGTCCATCCCGATAGCCTTTGCGGCATTCACGGCAGCCGAGGGAATTGATATGAAGGACGACCCCGGTCAACCCGAGGCGCTCAAGAAAAAGCCGAAGCATGTACATGACCTCGGCATCCAGCATGGGGTCGTCAGCGCCGAAGGCTTCCGCATCGATCTGATAGAACTGGCGGTACCTCCCCTTTTGGGGTCGTTCATGGCGGAACATGGGGCCGATGCAGTAAAGCTTCCTCGACTGGAGATCGGCCTGAAGATTGTGTTGGATGAACGCACGAACGATGGATGCCGTAGCCTCAGGCCGCAGGGCGAGCATCTCTCCCTTCCGGTCGGGGAAAGCGTACATTTCCTTTTCAACGATATCGGTGCTTTCTCCGATGCTTCGCGCAAACAGGTCCAGCTTTTCCACCACCGGTGTTCGGATTTCCCGGTATCCGAAATCGCCGAGAATCTCCCGTGCCGTTTCCTCGACCCGGTGCCACCACTCGATCTGATCGGGCAGTAAGTCGTTCATGCCTCGTATGGCTTGAATCGGTTGCATGTAAAATCCTCAATGTAAGCTGCCGGCTGGTTTCGTCTTGAACCATTTCGTTTAATGCAAGGTGTGGACAAAAGTCAAGGAAAACATAAATTTATACCCAGGAAGGCGTCGGGATCGCGTTCGCTGAAAAGCCTGGATTCCCGCCACCGCGGGAAGGTGATTGAAAACAGCGTCCAAAGGCATCGCGTTGTGGGAGCACGAAAAAGAAACGCGGGCGTGAAACACCGCCCGCGAATCGAGGGATCAAAAAAAGGCCCGGATCAGTGCCTTCTTATCGCGTCGCCGGAGGGTTCGGGGGTTTCGAAAAGCACGGGTGGCTGCGGTGCTGACGACGGCTCCTGAAAGAGTTCCCGATCGTCTTTAACCGTAAGAGCCTCACGCAAGACATCGTCCATATGCTCGACGAGTTCTATCTCGATTTCCTGAAGGATTTTTTCGGGAATCTCCTTCAAGTCCTTGGCGTTTTCCTTTGGAATGAGCACGGTCTTCAACAATCCCCGGTGAGCAGCGAGGATCTTTTCCTTCAGGCCGCCGATCGGCAAAACCCTGCCGCGCAGCGTGATTTCACCGGTCATGGCCACATCGCTTCGCGCCGGAATGCGGGTCAAAGCGGAGACGATGGATGTTGCCATGGTGATTCCGGCCGACGGGCCGTCCTTGGGAATGCCGCCCTCCGGGACGTGGACGTGGATATCGAGGTTCTGATAGAAGTCCGGCTCGATTCCCAGGCGAGTTGCGCGAGACCGGACGTAGCTTAAGGCGGCTTGAGCCGACTCCTGCATGACCTCACCGAGTTTTCCGGTGATGGTGATCTTGCCTTTTCCGGGCATCACCACCGTTTCAATCCCTAAAATATCCCCGCCGAATTCGGTCCAGGCAAGCCCCATCGCCAAGCCGATTTCGTCTTTCTCTTCAGCACGCCCGTATCGAAACTTGGGAATCCCCAGGTAGTCCTGAATCAACTCTTCGGTGAGTTCGACTCTGGTCTCGGGCCCCTTACGCACCACTTCCTTGGCGACTTTGCGGCAAGCTGTGGCAATCTCCCGTTCGAGATTGCGCACCCCGGCCTCCTTCGTGTAGTGGCGGATGAGGTAGAACAGGATTTCCTCGGAAAAGGTGATGTTATCCCCTGAAAGGCCATTGGCTTTACACTGTTTTGCCACCAGAAAATGCTTGGCAATACTGACCTTGTCAAATTCCGTATAGCCCGCCATCTGGATGATTTCCATCCGGTCCCGCAGAGGAGGAGGGATGGAGTGGAGGTTGTTGGCGGTGGTGATAAAGAACACCTCGGAAAGGTCGTAGTCGAGGTCAAGATAGTGATCATTGAAGGCAAAATTCTGTTCGGGATCCAGCACTTCGAGCAAGGCCGCCGAGGGGTCCCCCCTGAAGTCCATGCTCATTTTGTCCACTTCATCCAGGCAGAAGACCGGGTTCCGGCTCTTAACCTTCCTCAGGCACTGGATGATCTTCCCCGGCAGAGCGCCAATGTAGGTCCGGCGATGACCGCGAATCTCCGCTTCGTCGCGAACCCCTCCCAGGGAGACCCGGATAAAATTCCGATTCATGGAGCGTGCAATGGAGCGTGCCAGAGAAGTCTTGCCTACCCCCGGGGGGCCCACAAAACAGAGGATCGGGCCCTTGATCTTCTTCACCAGGGCCTGTACGGCAAGATACTCCAGAATCCGCTCTTTGGGCTTCTCCAGGCCATAGTGATCTTCGTCCAGGATGCGGGCTGCTTCATCGATGTCGATCTTGTCCCTGGTCCTCTCAAACCATGGCAGGGAAAGAATCCAGTCAATATAGTTCCTGACCACCGTGGCTTCGGCGCTCATGGGTGACATCAGTTTGAGTTTCTTAAACTCGGCCCGGACCTTGGTCGCCGCCTCTTGACTCAGGCGCTTGCGTTTGATCCGCTTTTCGAGTTCTTCGAGTTCGGACTTGAAATCGTCCTTATCCCCCATCTCCTTCTGGATAGCCCGCATCTGCTCGGTGAGATAATATTCCCGCTGGGTCTTCTCCATCTGCTTCTTGACCCGGCCCTTGATGCGTTCTTCGGTCTGGATGATCTCGACTTCGGCGCGGATGTGACCGAAGAGTCTTTCCAGGCGCATGGCGACATCGAGGGTTTCGAGCAGGTTCTGCTTAACTTCGAGCTTGAACGGCATGTAGGAAGCGATGGTGTCGGCCAGGCGCGAAGGATTCTCGATGGCCGCAACGCTGTCCAGGACTTCCTGAGTGATCTTCTTGTTGTGTTTGGAATAGGTTTCGAAGGTGGTGCGAATATTCCGTCGCAACGCTTCGATTTCGACCGTCTCCCCGCCCGGTTCCTCCATGGGTTCGATCTGAACCACGAAGTAGTCGGTATGAGGCAGGAAATTAATCACTTTGGCCCGGTAATCACCCTCGACAAGGACTTTGACCGTGCCGTCGGGAAGCCTGAGGATTTGAAGAATATTGGCGACGGTGCCCAGACGATAAATATCGGATTCAGTGGGATTGTCCGTCTTCGCCTTGGTTTGCGCCGACATAAAGATCTTCTTGTCGGAACCCATCGCTTTTTCCAAGGCATTTACCGATTTGTCACGACCGACAAATAACGGCACCACCATCAGCGGGAACACCACGATGTCCCTCAAGGGGAGGAGCGGCATCATTATCACCGACGAACCGCCATAGAGCTCTTCCCTGTTGCGATTTATCCTGAACATAAGCCGGATATTCTCTTTCTATGCGATACGGGTTTTCAGGTTGTACCGTGAACGCCTAAGGTTCAATCACGTCAACCGGGCTGTCGGCTGCGAGGGTCCCGCCCGGCGACCGTCAAGCCGATTCCTGACCCTGCCCGTGATACAAGAGCAAAGGTTCCACCCCGCTGGAAATGACTTCCTCGTTGATGATGCATTCCTGAATCTCGGGATGGGAGGGCAGGTCATACATGATGTCGAGCATGATGTTTTCCATTATGGAGCGGAGTCCTCGCGCTCCGGATTTCCGCTTGATTGCTTCTTTGGCAATGTTTCTGAGAGCGCCTTCCGTAAATCGCAGACGCACCTCCTCCAGCTCAAAGAGCTTCTTGTATTGCTTCACCAGGGCATTCCGCGGTTCCGTCAAAATGCTCACCAATTCATCTTCGGTGAGCTCGTTGAGCGTGGCGATCACCGGCAAACGCCCCACGAACTCGGGGATCATCCCGAATTTGATGAGATCTTCAGGCTGAATCTGGGCAAGGATTTCACCGATGTTTCGATCTTCCTTGCTGCGTATTTCCGCGCCGAAGCCCAGACCTTTCACCCCGATCCGGGATTGGATGATGGTTTCGAGGTAGTTGAAGGCCCCCCCCACGATGAAGAGGATATTGGTCGTGTCGATCTTGATAAATTCCTGCTGCGGGTGCTTTCTCCCTCCCTTAGGGGGAACATTTGCCACGGTTCCCTCCAGGATCTTGAGGAGCGCCTGCTGGACCCCTTCTCCCGAAACATCCCGGGTGATGGAAGGGCTGTCGGACTTCTTGGCGATCTTGTCGATCTCGTCGATGTAGACAATACCGCGCGATGCTTTTTCTATGTCGTAGTCAGCCGCCTGAATCAGGCTTACCAGGATATTTTCGACATCCTCGCCGACGTAGCCCGCTTCGGTGAGGGTCGTGGCGTCGGCAATGGTGAACGGCACGTTGAGGATACGGGCGAGGGTTTGGGCAAGCAAAGTCTTTCCCGAGCCCGTCGGGCCGATCATGAGGATGTTGCTTTTCTGCAACTCGACATCGTTCTTGTCGAGCTTCAGTTCGATGCGTTTATAGTGATTGTGGACTGCTACGGAAAGAATTTTCTTGGCGCGATCCTGACCAATCACATACTGGTCAAGAATACATTTGATCTCCACGGGCTTGGGAATCTTGGTCGCCCGCGCCGATTCTTCCCTTTCGTATTCCTCGGCGATAATGTCATTGCAGAGCTCGACACATTCGTCGCAGATGTAGACTGTTGGTCCGGCAATCAATTTCTTTACTTCGTCTTGACTCTTACCGCAAAAGGAACATCTCAGCTCACCGGTGCGGTCGTCACGCTTCCGAGCCATCCAAATCCTCCTTGGCCATACCAAAAAATCGCGCGTTCCCGTCCCCAATTCCCTCAATTGACAAGCCGGCACGCGCAGTCGCCGCTATTGATTTGATGATCATTATAACCACGGGGCCGCGTCATAGCTACCTCTAAATGCCTTAATTAAAGGTTTTCAAGAGATTGCCTTTGGAAAACAAGAGATTAAGGGCATCCCGTCAGGTTCCGCAGGGCTCGGCCGGATGGTCGGAGAAGGATATTCCGGGGAGAAGGCGTCCGGGTCGCGACGAAGGGTGCCCCATTGAGGGCATTGGCATCTATGTTCTGTGCGACATGCGGCAAGTGCTTTCGAATGGGAACAGGAAAAAATAACGATATGCTCCGGGAAGGGAAATCCCCCCGGGGCCGGGAAGCAGCCTGCCGTCCGGTACGGGGCCGCGGCCCGCTTCCGTTGACCGGAGACTCACTACCTGCCGGGGACGATTCGCGCAAAGGCCCTGTTGGTTATCACTTCATCGACCATTCCGTATTCCTTGGCCTGGTGGCCCGACATGTAGAAATCCCGGTCGGTGTCGCGCTGAATCTGATCAATTTCTCTTCCGGTGTGTTCCCTCAAAATGTGATTGAGTTCCTCGCGCAGTCTGAGGATTTCCCGGGCCTGGATCTCCACGTCGGTTGCCTGGCCCTGAAACCCGCCCATGGGTTGATGCAGCATGATGCGGACGTGGGGGAGGGCATAGCGCTTGCCTTTCACGCCGGCAGCCAGAAGCACCGCCGCCATGCTGGCTGCCTGGCCCATGCACAGGGTGGATACATCGGGTTTTATGTACTGCATGGTGTCATAGATCGCCAATCCTGCAGTGACGAGTCCGCCCGGTGAATTGATATAGAAGTGGATATCTTTATCCGGATCTTCCGACTCGAGAAAGAGCATCTGCGCGATAATCAAATTCGCCATCTCGTCGGAAATCCCCGAGCCCAGGAAAATGATCCGGTCTCTTAAAAGCCGCGAGTAAATATCGAACGCTCGTTCACCCCTGCTGCTCTGTTCAATGACAATGGGGATGAGGGACATGCTTTACTCCTCCGTCGAATCTTGTTGCGATGCTGCACTTTGGGTAAAGACAGCGGCGTTTTCCAGCATTTTGAAAACCTTGTCCTGAAGCCTGCCTTCCTTGGCTTGTTCGACGATAGCGGAGTCCGCGTATTCTCGCTTCAGGGTTTCCAGATCCATGCGCGCCACTCGCGCCACCTCTGCGTAGACATCGTCCAGTTCCTGGTCGGAGAGGGCGAGTTCCTCCCTCTTGGCGAGGTACTCACAAACGAGATTCCAGCGCACATTCTTTTCCGCCTGCGGGCGGTATTCGGCGCGGATTTCCGGGGTATTGAACTTGCTGCGATCCAGTTTTAAGCCTTGACTTTCGAATTGATAGTGAAGCATGCCCAGCAGTCGGTCCACTTCTCGCTCGATGACTCGGGAGGAGAGCTCGATATCCACTTTTGCCAGAAGTTGATCGATAATCTGCTGGCGGATCTCAGTTCCGGCCTTGTCGCTTTCACGCTTCATCAATTGCTCGCGGACGGTTTGCTTCAAATCTTCGAGGGTCTCAAACTGCTGGCCGACTTCCTTGGCGAAGTCGTCGTCAAGGGCCGGAGTGAGCTTTTCCTTGATTTCCCTGATGTTGACCTCAAAGTGGACCCGTTTTCCGGCGACCTCACGGGTAGGCGCATCCTCGGCATAGTCCAGGTCGAAGGCAATCGATTCCCCGGAGTGACGCCCGATAAGATGCTGATCGAACTCGGGGTGAATCGTCTGCTTTCCGATTTCGACCATGTAATCGTTGGCCTTTCCCTTCTCGAAAACCGTTCCCTCCACCGTCGGCACAAAATCAACCAGGACCACATCGCCGTCGGTAATAGGTCTTTCGTTCTCCAGGGTGCGGAGTTGGGCATGCTGTTGCCGAAGTCGCTCCAGTTCCGCTTCCACCTGCAAATCGTCGACTTGGGAGGGGGGGCGATGGAGGGCAAGCCCCTTATAATCGTCCAGTTCGAAAGGCGGTGAAACATCCACCAGGGCAATATAGGTGAAGGAACCGTTGTCTTCGAATCGGACCTCGCTGACATCGGCTTCTACGAGGGGCTTCAGATTTGCTTCGCGCAGGGCATCGGGGAAAGTTGCCTGAATGAACTGCGAGGACAGTTCGTTCTCGACGGTCTTTCCGTAATAAGACTTGATGATATTTCGAGGCACCTTGCCGGGCCTGAAGCCCTTGATGCGAAGGCTTTTCGCTAAATCCCGGTATTTCTCGTCGAGTTCCTGCTGAACCTTCAAAGCGGGGACTTGCACTTGGAGTTTCTTCTGATTTGCACTCAAATCGACAACGGAAACATTCATCTCCACGTTTGTTAACCTTTCTTTAGAGACTGGGTGTCAGCAAGAATCAGCACGATCACATGGTGCGAGAGGGGGGAATTGAACCCCCATCCTGTCACCAGGGCTGGATCCTAAGTCCAGTGCGTCTACCAGTTCCGCCACTCTCGCTCAAAAATCCGGAACTTATTCCCCTTAAACTTTTTTAAGATCACTTCTGAATCAAAAGGTCAAGTCAAAATGCAGGTGAAGGGGGACGACAGGCGAGCGGTGAGGCGAAGCGCACTCAATCCCAACCGAGGACATCCGCGTTTTCTCCTTCTCCTCCTTCCGCTCCGTCCGCCCCGAGGGAGTAAAGATCATAATCTCCGTGTTCTCCCGGGGAACGGTAGACGTAGGGGCGTCCCCATGGGTCGCGCGGCACCTCTTTTGACAGGTAAGGGCCGTCCCAGGCGCCCTGGCTCGGGTTCTTGCGCAGCGCGTCAAGACCCTCCTCCGAGGCGGGATATCTCCCTACATCCAAACGAAACGCATCGAGCGCGGTGCCGATCATGGAAATTTGCGCTTTAGCGGCTTTTTGCTTGGAGGAGCCCTACTTTCTGGAACATTTTGGGGGCTACCAGGGCCGCCAGCAGTCCGAGTATGATCATAACAATCAGCAGTTCAATAAGAGTAAAACCCTGCTGCGAGCTCCGCAACGGATTCTTTCTCTCCGTGGTTTTCGTAGCATCCTCGCACATGCCGTTACTCCATCCAAGCAGGTTTCGGTTTCAAAAACGCAAGAACGATCCCCGGGCATTTCCGCAGAGACCATCTGTCATATTCTCGGCGGAAGAGAATGTAACTGACTCCTGTCGTTGTGTCAATCAAGCTTCAACCGCAATGCCGCTATGGCCGCCACAAGGCTCCGCCGGGCCATGAAATTTCCCCTGGTACAGATTGTTCATCTTCATGTAATCGTGAATCGCCTGAAGATTTCGTTGTTTTTCCAGCGCCCACACAGGAGCCACCAGTTCCTCCCGATGCGGATCACCGGTCAGGCGCTGGATGATAACATGAGAAGGGAGGAGGGTCAGAAATCGCGCAACGGTCGAAGTGTACTCCTCATGACTGAGACATCGAAAGGCCCCGGCACGATACCAGGCGTCCAGAACGGTTCCCCGGACGACATACAGAAGATGGATTTTCACGGCCTGGATATCCTGGCCGGCGAGAAATCGCGCCGTTGCCAGCATCTCTTCCTGAGTTTCGCCGGGAAGCCCCAGAATGACGTGTGCACAAACGGGAAGTCGGCGGGATCGTGTGCGTCGAACGACATCCACGAAAGCGTCGACCCGGTGGCCCCGGTTGATGCGAGCCAGAGTGGCATCGCTTGCGGATTGAAGGCCGTATTCAAGCCAGATCAGGCGCTGTCTGGAAAGCTCTTCAAGGTAGTCGAGCACCTCCTCCGATACGCAATCCGGGCGCGTGCCGATGCTCAAACCCACGATATCCTCGACCGTCAGGGCTTCTTCGTACAGCTTCTGCAAGGTGGCAAGAGGCCCGTAGGTGTTGCTGAAGGACTGAAAATAGGCCAGGAATTTTGTGGCCTTGTATCGCTTGGAGAGTCCAGCCTTCCCCATTTCCAGCTGTTCCTTGACGCTCCGGAGTTGCCGTGACGCTCCTGTTCCGGAACCTTTTGCATTGCAGTAGATGCAACCGCCATAACCAACGGAACCGTCTCGATTCGGGCATGTCAGACCGGCATCAATGGTTATCTTCTGGACGCGACAGCCGAAGACTTCGCGTAAATAGGAACTGAACTCGCGATAGATTGTGGCTGATTCCATGCAACAGGCCGCCTTGCCTTTTGTTTCGCGCCGCAGCACGACAATCGCCGCGGCTGCAGACTCGAAGTCTGTAACAATAAATGATATCATGCCGGCGGGCCATTGGGTCCAATAATCGTGTACTGCTCAGATCGTCTTTTCCATCGGGGCCGCAATCGCATTTCATAAGGAGGCAACGGTCTCATGGAGCCGGAAAGCAGAGGTTTTGAGTAATGACCAGGCATTATGACGTCATCGTGGTCGGGGCGGGCCATGCGGGATGCGAGGCGGCATTGGCGGCGGCGCGCATGGGCTGCCAAACGCTGGTCCTTTCAATCTATCTCGACACTGTTGCCCACATGCCCTGTTCCCCTTCTGTGGGGGGGATCGGGAAGGGGCACCTGGTCAAGGAACTGGATGCCCTCGGTGGGCAGATGGCACGCGTGACGGATCAGACGGCGATCCAGTTTCGCTGGCTGAATACCAAGAAAGGTCCGGCGGTGAGAGGCACGCGAACCCAGAATGACAAGGTCCGCTATCGCAATCTCATGAAGCACTGCCTGGAAATGCAGGAGCATCTCGAGTTGAAGCAGTCTCTTGCGGAATCTCTGGTGGTGGAAAACGGTCGCGTGGTGGGGGTTGTCGACCAGCTTGGCGTGTATTTCGAGGGTCGCACCGTGATCCTGACCACGGGGACTTTCCTGCACGGTTTGATTCATATCGGTTCCGCGCGGATTGCTGCGGGCAGGGCCGGAGAATTTCCGGCAAATGCGTTGGCGGATCAGCTGCAAAAACTTGGGTTTGTCCCGGGCCGGATGAAGACCGGGACCCCGGCGCGGATCCGCCGCAAGAGCATTGATTTCAGCCAGTTCCGAGAGCAGGAGGGCGATCCCGAGCCAAGGCCTTTTTCTCTCCATACCGATGGCATCCGATTGCCGCAGGTGCCTTGCTACATCGGCAAAACGCATGCCCGGACCCATGACCTGGTGCGCCGGCATATTCACCTGTCGCCCCTCTACAACGGCAGCATCACCGGGGTCTCCGCCCGCTACTGCCCTTCCCTGGAAGATAAAGTCGTCAAGTTTCCTCACCGGGAGTTCCACCAGATCATTCTCGAACCGGAGGGCTTGGAGACGGAGGAAATATATGCCAGCGGCACCGGCAACTCGCTCCCCTATGAAATCCAGTTGCAGCTTATCCACTCCATTCCGGGAATGGAAGCGGCAGAGGTTATGAGGCCTGCATATGCCATTGAATATGACTTCATCCAGCCGACGCAGTTGCTCCCCACGCTGGAAACCAAACTCGTCCGGGGACTCTATCTGGCGGGCCAGATCAACGGCACATCAGGTTATGAGGAAGCGGCGGCCCAGGGGTTGTGGGCAGGGATCAACGCCGCTTTGCGGGTCCAAAAACGACCGCCCTTCATTTTGGACCGTTCGGAAGCTTATATGGCGGTCCTGGTGGATGATCTTATTACCAAAGGGACCAATGAGCCCTACCGGATGTTCACTTCGCGAGCGGAATATCGGCTGCTCCTGAGGGAAGACAACGCCGACCTGCGCCTTCTTGAGAAGGGCTACGCTCTCGGTTTGCAGCCGCTTCCCGTCCTCCAGGAACTGAAAGCCCGAAGGGAAGCGATGGCGACGGAACTGAACCGTTTGCGAAGCACCTACCTGCAGCCGACGGAGACGGTGAACGCGCTCCTCAAAGCCAGGGGATCGGCTTCCCTGGAAGAGCCGGCCTCGCTGGATCGGCTGCTGAAACGCCCCGAGCTTGCCTACGCGGATATCGAAAGGCTTGCCCCGCCTTCTGCCAGCCTTTCCAAAGCAGTCGGGCAGCAGGTGGAAGTTGAGTGCAAATACGAAGGATATCTGCGGCGTCAGGAAACAGAAGTGCAGAAATTCAGAAAGCTCGAGCAAACTTCTATTCCGGAGGATCTTTCGTACGCCGAAATACCGGGGCTTTCCAACGAAATCCGACAGAAACTGCAGAGCATAAAGCCGCTCTCCATCGGCCAGGCCTCGAGAATTCCCGGAATGACCCCGGCAGCCCTGTCGATCCTGTTGATCTATATGAAGAAAGTGCAGAGCCTTCCCACCTGAGAGGTTGCCGCTCGGCATGAGTGAATAATCGTTACGATAAGGATAGAGCTTCCTTAAGTGTTGTTAACTCATCCAAAGTTATGGTAATGTTTCTGCGATAGAGGTTTCATAAGGTTGCGGGTGGAGGGAAGCAACGTTGCTTAGAAGGAGGACACGGGATGGAGGAGAGAGAAGATAAGGATTTCATCGCGATGCTTAGAGGACATGGCCTCCAGGTTACCTACCAGCGTTTGGCTGTTTACCAGGCACTCTATTTTACCAAAGAGCACCCGAGCGCGGAGGCGATTTACCAGCAGGTCAAAAAGCGCTTCCCGATGATTTCACTCGGTACCGTTTATAAGACCCTCGAGCGCTTCCATGACGTCGGTTTAATCCAGAAGGTCTGTCCTCTGACGGAAGTTGCACGCTACGATGCTGCAATGTCCCCTCACGTTCACACGGTCTGCCTGGAATGTCAGTCCGTTCAGGATGTGTCCGAGCCCATGATGGAATGGAAGCTTCCTCTTCTGGAAAGAAACGGTTTCAAAGTGACCGGCCGACAGGTCCTCCTGCAAGGGTATTGCGCCAGCTGCCGTAAGGATTTGCACTGACTTCGGCTTGAACATGCCGGTCCTTTTTTGATCTCCTCGGTCTTTCTGCTTGAATCCCTGAAGAATGATGTGCTAAGGGATGAGAGTCCCCATCGGAAGATTCAAATAGCCACATCTGAGCAGTTGATACTGGTGTCGGTGCACACAATAGCCGGTAATTTCACGAAAGAGGAGGAACGGGCGTGAATATTGTGGTGATGCTCAAGCAAACTCCTGATACCGAGTCGGTCATTCGCATCGCCAGTAATGGCAAATCCATTGTAACCGACGATCTTAAATGGATTATCAATCCGTATGACGAATTTGCCCTGGAAGCGGCGTTGCGTCTGAAGGAAAAGCACGGCGGCAAGGTTTCGATCGTGAGCTATGGGCCTCAGCGGGTGGTTGAGGCGATTCGAACCGCACTGGCTATGGGTGCCGATGATGCCGTGCTCATCGATGATCCGCTCCTGGCCGAAGGAGATCTCCTCGGGGCGGTGCGGGCAATGGCACCGGCGGTTCGGGAACTCAATCCGGATATCATTTGTTGCGGAGCCAGGTCTATCGATTACGATCAAGCCCAACGCGGAGCCATGATGGCCGAGTTCCTCGGCTGGCCTCATCTGGCCCTGGCCGTATCTCTTGAATCCGACGGTGCCAAGGTGACCATCAAGCGCCCCATCGAGGGAGGGATCGTTACTCTCGAAGCCGGACTGCCGGCGCTGGTCACTTTCGGTGGTTCGCATTCCATCTGGAATCCCCGCTATGCCTCCTTGCCCGGGATCATGAAAGCGAAGAAGAAGCCTCTTGCAACCAAGTCGCTGGCAGACCTCGGCCTCAATCCGGCGGATTTTGGCGGGAATTCCGCCAAGATTCTGATAACGGCACTGGAACCGCCTCCCCAAAGGCCGTCCGGACGTATCATCAACGGCAATCTGGATCTCGAAGGCAAAGCGAGAGAACTGGTCCGCGCTCTCCACGAAGAAGCGAAAGTGATCTAGGGGAAGGAGAATACCATGGCCAAATGTGTTTGCGTGATTACCGAATTCCGCGAAGGCAAGTTCCGCCGTGTTTCCTTTGAAGTAGCCAGTGAGGGACGGAGGATTGCAGACGCTCTGGGGCTCAGCTGTGCGCCGTTGCCATTGGTTCGGGTGTAACGGAGAAGGCTTCGGAGTTGGGTTCCTATGGCGTGGAAACGGTTTATGTGACCGACGACCCGGCGCTGGAGCAATATTTGACGGAAACCTACGTCACCGTCACCGCCGCGATCATCAAAGAGTGTGATCCGGCAGTGGTGGTTTTACCCGCTTCTGTGAACGGCAAGGACTTGGGAGCGCGGTTGGCGGCCAGACTGCAGGTCGGGCTCGCTCAGGACTGTGTGGCAATTCAGTGCGACAACGGGAAGATCAAGGCCAAATGGCCGATTTTTGCAGGCAAGTGCTTTGCCTGGAGCGAATGGACCGAGGGGACCATCCCCTTTATCTCGTGCCGTCCCAACGTTATGAGCTGCCTGATTCCCGATGAAACCAGGAAGCCCCAACTGGAAGTGATCGGGGTTCCCGTCCCCGAAGCACGATCGAAGGTCCAGCGCGCCGATCTCGATACCTCCGGCAAAATTGAATTGACGGAAGCGAACATCATCATTTCCGGTGGCCGAGGCATGAAGGAAGCTTCGAACTACAGCATACTGGAGGAGTTGGCGCAGCTTTTGGGTGCGGCGGTCGGAGCCTCCCGCGCCGCGGTTGATTCCGGGTGGCGACCGCATTCGGACCAGGTTGGACAGACGGGGAAGGTTGTGAACCCGAACCTCTATATCGCCGTGGGCATCTCGGGTGCGATCCAGCACCTGGCCGGAATGGGTTCCTCCAAGTTTATTGTGGCCGTTAACAAGGACTCCGACGCCCCCATCTTCAGCAAGGCCGACTATGGGATTGTCGACGATCTGTTTCAGTTCATCCCGTTTTTTACCGAAGAAGTCCGGAAATATAAGGCAAGTTGCACCTAACTGTGAGCCGTGACGGTTGCGGCTCGCTTTCCAGGGGGGAAGTCATGGATCGGGTCTGGTATGACAACTATGATCCACGGGTGCCTCACACAATCGAGTGCCCGGATGAATGTCTGCCGCTTTTCGTTCAAAAGAATGCAGCGAACCTCCCCCACACCGTCGCCACCGAGTTTTTTGGAGCCAAACTCTCCTACGCCTCCCTGTGGGACCACATCCTCCGCTTCGCCAACGCCCTCAGTGTGCTCGGAGTAAGACCCGGGGTGAAAGTGGCGATCATGCTGCCAAACTGCCCTCAAGCCATAATCGCTTATTATGCGACGTTATGGTTGGGAGGCGTGGTGGTAATGACCAATCCCTTGTATGTCGAGCGGGAGATAGAGTTCCAGTGGGGTGACGCGGAAGCGGAAATAGCGATTGTTCTCGATCACCTGTATCCGAAGGTCGAGAAAGTTCTTCCGCAGCTCGGAATCCGCAGGGTCATCGTCACCAGTATGAGAGAATATCTCCCCTTGCTGTTCAAATGGCTCTACCCTTTGAAAGCCAGACAGAAGAAACTCTTTACTGCCGTCCCCTATGGGGAGAGGGTCCTCAACTTTTCGCAGCTCGTTCGAAAAAACGCTCCGCATCCGCTGCCGTTTGCAGGGTCTTTGGACGGCCTGGCGGCACTCCAATACACCGGTGGGACCACGGGCACGCCCAAGGGAGTGATGCTCTCTCACCGGAATATTTTATGGAATGTGGTTCAACTCGAAGCGTGGGTCCCCGACCTTCTCCATGGAAACGAAAGGTTCCTCGGAATCTTGCCCTTCTTCCATGTTTTTGGGATGACCGTGGCGATGAACCTGACCCTGTACACGGGTTGCACGGTGATTACCGTTCCTCGATTTGATGCTGGTGAGTTCCTGAAAATCTTGAAGAAGACCAAACCAACGATTTTCCCCGGGGTGCCCAGCATCTTTGTCGCCCTTATGGGTCATCCCAAGGCCGGTTCCTACGACCTTTCATCAATTCGGCTCTGCATAACGGGATCGGCCCCCATGCCGGTGGAAGTGCTGCGAAGATTTGAAGAGCTGACGGGGTGCATTATTCTTGAGGGCTACGGTCTCTCCGAGGCCAGTCCGGTAACCCATGCAAACCCGGTTGGCGGTGCCCGAAAGGTCGGCTCCATCGGCATCGCTCTACCCGATACGGATTCCAGGATTGTCGATCTGGACTTGGGAGTCGAAGAAAAGCCCCCCGGGGAGATTGGCGAACTGGTGATTCGGGGCCCACAGGTCATGCAGGGCTACTGGAAATTGCCGCAGGAGACTGCCGATACCCTTCGTGAGGGTTGGCTCTACACCGGCGACATCGCACGAATGGACGAAGAAGGTTACGTGTTCGTTGTGGATCGCAAGAAGGACATGATCATTTCGTGCGGATACAATGTTTATCCGAGGGAGGTCGACGAGGTGCTCTACGAGCACCCGAAAGTCTTGGATGCCGTCGCTATAGGGATTCCCGATCCTTACCGAGGTGAGATTGTGAAAGCCTATGTGGTCCTCAAACCGGGGCAATCGGTCACGGAGGAGGAGATCATTCAGTTTTCAAAAGCCCGTTTGGCCGCTTATAAGGTGCCAAGGTCCGTGGAATTCCGCCAATCACTGCCCAAAAGCATGGTGGGAAAGGTTTTCAGGAAAGAACTACGCCAGGAAGTGCTGCAACATTATGAGAAACCGAAAGACACTGCCGATGCCCCTGAGTGCTGATCCCTTGTTCTCCTCCCGATATTGTTGCGTTTTCACCCGTTCATGACCGCCTCTCCTCGACCCCATGAGCACGACCATGCTGCGACCGTTGCACCAGGGTGCTCGCGATTTCTTTTTTTTGCAGAATCGGGGGTATCCCGAGGGATCCGCCCTCGAGTGGGTTGGCAATCGCTATCAGTTGACTCATCGGGAGCGGCAGCTGCTTCATCGTGGTGTTTTCAGCCAGAAGGATGCCCTGCAACGCCTTGCCGCGCGCAGCCGAGGAGTAGCCTGGCGGAACGAATGGCTGGTGGTGGATGGGCACAACGTTCAAATAACGGTTGAAAGCTCTCTTCTCGGACGCCCCGTCCTCAAAGCGAACGATGGGGTCCTACGCGATCTGGCGGGACAATCGGCCAAGTTTCGGATGACTGAGGCTAGTCATGCTTGGCAGTGGATCTTATTTTTCGTTTTCTCGAGGAATTCCGACCGGCGCGGGCGTTGTTCCTTTTTGATGCCCCGATCAGCCAGAGTGGTCTTCTGGCGCATACCTATGAAAAACGCATGAAGCTACTTGGGCTGAGAGGGTCAGGCGCAGGCCGTTCCCGTGCCGGAGCGTGATTTTCCTTACACGCAGGCCATGGTTGCGAGCAGCGACCAAGCCGTCCTGGAAAAGGCCTCAAAATGGGTGGATCTGGCCTGCCTGGCACTCTCCTTTGACGGACCACTCCGGCTTGCCGAAGATTTCTCGTCCTTCACGCTCAGCAGTACCGCCTATCGGGATCCGCCACCGGCTTTCCGGCCGGAATTGATTGAAACCTAGATTGAGCGATTCTTATCTCCAGGAATCCTTGTCCGTCATTTCTGCGAAAGCAGGACTCCAGTCTTTCATGATCAGAAGTATCGTCAAAATGAATGTCGCCTCTTTGCGGATGGGTGCTTACCGGGAAGCCGACCACCAGCCCCGAAGCTCGGCATCGCGCTTGTAAAAAGAGATGAGCTGTGCTAGCAATTATACCTTTGTCACTGCCCGCGAAGGGAAGGATCATGAGTGGGTAGTTGGGCTTGAAACCAGGCAATCTTTGAATGTGAAGGTATGGAGAATCATGGCAGAAATCGCCCCGTTCCGGGGGCTGCGTTACCATACTGAAAAGCCGGAAGATCTGGCACGGGTGTTCATCCCGCCCTATGATGTCATCTCCCCGGAGGAACAGGAACGCTATCATCGCACCAGTCCCTTTAACATGATTCATTTGGAACTGGGCAGTCCCGCACCGGAGGACACGGAAGCTGACAATCCCCACACGCGCGCGGCAAATTATCTGCGGGAATGGCAGCAGACCGGGGTCCTTGTCCGCGAAGCGCAGCCCGCTCTGTATTACTACGAATTGGATTACCCGGTCGCTCAGGGCCTGCGCCAGACCCGCTACGGGTTCATCTGCACCCTGCGCCTTCAGGAGTTCAGTTCGGGCTTTGTCCGCCCTCATGAAAGGACCTTTCAGGCGGTAAAGGATGAGCGTCTCGGTTTGATGTCGGCATGCCAGGCGAACCTGAGCCCCGTTTTCGCACTCTATTCGGATCCTTCCATGGTTGTGGACCACACCTTGAGACTCGCCAGAGAAGCTGCCCCCGTGATGTCCTTTGGCGACGGAACGGGAATGAAGCATCGGCTTTGGCGAGTGGTGAATCCTGAGGCGACGCAGCAGGTAGCCGCTCTGATGCTTGATAAACCGATTTTTATAGCCGATGGGCATCACCGTTATGAAACCGCGCTCAATTATCGCTCCATTCAGCGCCGGCGCCCGGGAAATGCTCCTGCAGACGCTCCTTTCGAATACATCATGATCTATTTGTCCAATCTTGATCAGGGTGGTTTGATGATTCTCCCGACCCATCGCCTGCTCCGCCATCTGGGCTCCTGGGAACCCGCGCAGTTCCTGCGCAACGCCTCAACCTGCTTTAATGTTTTGCGCTATGCCCTGACGCCGCAAGGCCAGCAGAGGTGGTGTGCGGATTTGGCGAAAGGGGGTTCCGCCAAAGAGACGCTGATCGGGTTTTACTGGGCTGAAGCCGAGGCGTTTTACCTGCTGGAGGCCAGGGAGGGGGCTGTTTCGTCTTTTCTTGCCGACCGGGGAGTCAATGAGATTCTTCGCTCTTTGGATGTGGTGATCCTGGATCAGTTGCTGCTGCGACATCTGCTCGGGCTGTCGGATGCATTCTTGGCCAACGAGCAGAACATTCATTTCAAACAGGACCTCTCGGAAGCTGTATCATCAGTTCAAGCCGGGGCTTATGAGGCCGGGTTTTTTATCAACCCGACGCGGATTGAACAGGTTCAGGAAGTGGCCAGCGCAGGTCTGATCATGCCCCATAAGGCGACCTACTTCTATCCGAAGGTGGGGAGCGGCTTGGTTATCTACCCGCTGGGAACAGCTTGACAACGCCTCTTCCGAAGAGGGATGGCTCTTGCTGACCTGCGACGCATTATTCCATGGAAAGCTGGTAATCTACCAACAGCAAAGAGGATACCGTTTCGCGGTTGACGCAGTGTTGCTTGCCGGACTTTCGAGAGTACGCCCCGATGATCACATTGCCGACCTGGGGACGGGGTGCGGGGTGGTCCCGCTGATCCTGGCTTACCGCAACCTCGGGAAACGGATTGTGGGGTTGGAGATTCAATCGGAACTCGTGGAACTGGCAAAGAGAAATGTGCAGGCCAATGGCTTTGGCGGGAAGATTTTGATTTATGAACAGGATTTTCGCCGGCTCCCGTCCGCTTTGCAACCGGGAAGTTTCACTCTCGTGCTCACCAATCCTCCGTATCGACGCCTGCGCAGCGGTCGCGTGAACCCCGAAGGGCAGCAAGCCATTGCCCGCCACGAACTCCAGTCCTCGATGGCGGATGTGGTCAAGGCCGCAAGCGCCCTTCTTGGCCATGGGGGACGGCTGGCAGTCATTTATCCGGCAACGCGGCTCGCTCACCTTCTCACCATTGCCCGTGACTTTCACCTCACGCCCAAGCAGCTCACGGTGATTCATTCCCACGCCGGTTCCGAAGGGCGTCTGGTGCACCTGGAATGCAGGAAGGGGGCGGGCGAGGAACTCCGGATCACCCCTCCATTCTTTATCTACGAGGAGGGTCGACGGTACACGGAAGCCATGCGCCTGCTGTACGAAGAGCGGCAGGAGCATGGTGCGGAAGACACTTGAAATTGTGACAATTCCAAGAGCAAGGGGAGAAATCAATGGACTTGGGTCTGAAAGGGAAAGTAGCGCTGGTGGCAGGAGGCAGTCAGGGTCTGGGAAAAGCCGTGGCCATGGAGATGAGTCGGGAGGGCGCGAGGGTTGCAGTTTGTGCTCTCGATGATCCTGAACTGCCCAAAACCGTGGAGGAAATCCGCGCGGCAACCGGAGGAGAAATCATCGGCATTCCGGCGGATCTCAGCCGTGCCGAGGATGCAAAGGGCTTTGTCCGCAAGGGGGTTGAGCACTATGGCACGATCGACATTCTCGTCAACAACGCCGGAGGACCTCCCGACCGGACCTTCCTTGAAGTCGACGATGATCAGTGGCATTTGGGGATAAGGCTGAATCTGATGAGCACGATCATCATGTCACGGGAAGTCGTTCCCATAATGATGGAAAAGCGCTGGGGGCGGATCATCAACATGACTTCCATATCGGTGAAACAGCCCATCGACGGACTGATTCTTTCCAACACCGTGCGCTCCGGGGTAATCGGTTTTGCCAAAACCCTTTCCAATGAACTGGCTCGCTACAACGTGACTGTAAACAATGTCTGCCCGGGCTATACCATGACCGAAAGAGTTCGCAAACTGGCGATCGATGTGGCTGCCAAAAGGGGCACCACGCCTGAAGCCGTTATCAAGAGCTGGGAAGCCTTGATCCCCATGGGGCGTCTGGGCACTCCGGAGGAGTTCGCAGCCCTCGTGACTTTTCTTGCGTCGGAGCGGTCCGGTTTCATCACCGGTGCCTCCATCCAGATCGATGGCGGATACTACAAGGGAATAATGTAGAAGCAAGGTATACGAAAATGCCAAAGAGACATGCCTTCATTCGTTCGGTGGGTCGTTACCTGCCGGAACGACGCCTTACCAATCAAGACCTGGAGAAAACGTTAGACACTACCGATGAGTGGATTTTCTCCAGAACCGGCATCCGTGAGCGACGCATTTTAGAACCCGGCCTGGGCAATTCCTATATGGCCATTCGCGCCGCCCTGGACTGCCTGGAACGGGGCGGTACCGCTCCCGAAGAAGTGGATGCCATTGTTCTCGGGACGGTGACCCCGGATATGTTTTACCCTTCTACCGCCTGCCTGGTGCAGAAGGGAATCGGAGCCTCCCGCGCCTGGGGTTTTGATCTCTCTGCCGGCTGTTCGGGTTTTGTTTTTTCGCTCACCACCGGTGCGCAGATGATCGAATCCGGACGGTATGAAAAAATACTGGTGATCGGCAGTGACGTCATGAGCGCCATTGTCGACTACGAAGACCGCAATACCTGTGTGCTGTTTGGCGATGCCGCCGGTGCGGTCCTTCTGGAACCCTGCCCCGAAGACGGGTATGGTATTCTGGATTTCATTCAGCGCATCGACGGTGCCGGAGAGCCGCACCTGCACATGAAAGCCGGAGGCAGCCGCCGACCGTCAAGCTTCGAGACCGTCAAAAACAAGGAACATTACGTTTACCAGGAAGGAGCGCAGGTCTTCAAATGGGCGGTGACGGAAATGGCGAATGTGTCAGTGCAAATCCTCGAGAAGAACGGACTCACCGGGGAAGATGTGGCTTTCTTTCTGCCCCATCAGGCGAACCTGCGGATCATCGATGCCAGCGCCAACCGCATGAAGATTGACCGGGACAAAGTGGTCATCAATATTGATCGATATGCCAACACCACGGCTGCAACCATCCCTCTTTGCCTCTACGATGTGGTATCGGAAGAAAAGCAGGTAAAAAAAGGGGATCACCTCGTGATGTCGTCCTTCGGCGCCGGTTTCACCTGGGGCAGCATACTCATCCGCTGGTGGGAGTGAGGCGGGGTTTAGCTCTCAGTCCAGGGATTTTGCCATCGCTGCGGGCCGCGCCGATCTCCGTGGTGGAAAGGAATGGGACGAGCACCACCCGGCGGTCCCTCGAACGGGGCCGGGTGCTATGACTCGGCGCGGTTCAGCAGGTGGTCCCAGCGGTCGTCCACCTGACGCTGGAATGCCACCATCTGGTCGGGAGTCATCTTGTTGAACCGCCCCTGCAGCTGGAGATACTCCTCAACCGGACGTTTCCGACCGCTTCGCGCCATATTCAGGGTTTTCCCGGTCAGCCTCAGGACCCCGTCTTCCAATTCATAAAGCACGACCACGCCGGTCTCCACTGCCAGTCGCCCGATTTTGATCGTGTCCTTCGTGGGAAACGCCCATCCCGCCGGACAGGGGATGCTGAGATGGATGAAGCGGGTGCCCTTGATGTCCTTGGCTTTGAGAAACTTGTTAAAAACATCCCCGGGATAGGAGGAACATGCCGAGGCGAGATATGGCAGGTGATGCGCCTCCATGATCTGGAGGAAATCCTTTTTCGGCTGCTCTTTGGGGACGACTGCGGTCGTTGTCGTGATGGCCCCTGACGGAGTGGCACTGGAGCGCTGAACCCCGGTATTCATGTAGGCCTCATTGTCGTAGCAGACGTAAATGAAGTCGGTCTCGCGCTCGGCGGCGCCGCTGAGGGCCTGGATACCCATATCAAAGGTGCCCCCGTCGCCGGCCATCGCCAGTACCGTATAGTCGTCCTGGCCGGTGGCTTTCAGCCCGGCCACCAAGCCCGAGGCGGAGGCTGCCGTGCTGGCAAAGGTGTTGTTCACGGCGTTGATGGCCACGGGAGTCTTGGGGTAGATGCCGTGGAGAATGGTCAGACAGCATGCCGGGTGGGTCATGATCGTCTTGGGGCCCAGGGCCTTGAGCATGTAACGATACGCGATGGGCAAGCCGCATCCGGCGCAGGTGCGCGTTCCAGGTTCGATATATTCTTGTTCCGGAAGGTCCAGGATTGTAGTCGCCATGGTTCTTGTTGCTTTCTTTGAAGTGGTTTAAATCATACCCCGGAGCCGATCCACAGAGGATGGTCCTGAAGTTTTCCGCTTTCGAAGCCCTGCATGGTGTCTTTAGCGGCTTCAAGGAGGTCCGACGGCTTGACATCTTTTCCGCCGAGGCCCAGGATGTAATTATACACCAGAGGTCGACGCCCGTTGTGGCTGAAAAGCGCGCCTTTCAGTTCAGTGGCCAAAGCACCTTCATAACCATAACTGATGGCTTTTTCGAGCACAATGATGCCATCGGCTTTGGCGACCGCGTGAGCCAGCGCCCCGGCCGGAAAGGGACGGAACGTCCGGACCCCGACCACGCCGGCGGAGATGCCCTGATCACGCAAAAGGTCCGCGGCTTCACTGGCCTCGCTTGCCAACGATCCCATCGTCACAAAAAGGAACTTGGCGTCCTCGGAAAGATATCGATAGAGCGGGTCTTCATAAGACCTGCCGAAGGCTTGCAGGAAATCCCTTCCGGCTTCAGCGATCACCGCAGGCGCCGCTTCCAGCGTTTCCTGCAGACGCCTCCGGAACCCCATGTAACTGGGGCAAAGAACGCCGTCCGGTCCGGGCAGGGGGTCGGTCATCACCACCGGGTTGATGTTGGCCACTGTTTCCGTACTCAGCTGGTAGGGCAAACGATAGGGAGGAAGGAAGGCATCAATCTCCTCCACCGACGGAACGGTTACGGGCATCATGGTGTGCGAGAGCCGAAACCCGTCAAAGCAGACCATAATAGGCGCCATAAGCTGCTCGGCTACCTTGTAGGCCAGGATGATCTGATCGAGAACTTCCTGGTTGGTCATGCAGTAGAACTGCATCCATCCCGTGTCCCGCTGAGAAATGGTGTCTTGCATGTCATTGAGAATGGTCCAGGGAGCGCCCAACCCGCGGTTCGTCACCGGCATGACAATGGGGAGTCTTGCGCCGGCCGCCCAATGGAGTTGCTCGTGCATATAGGCCAGGCCGTTGGCGGCGGTGGCGGTGAAAACCCTGGCGCCGACCAGGGAGGCCGAAATGCACACGCCCATGGCAGAGTGCTCGCTTTCAACGCGGACGAATTCGGCCTTTAGTTCTCCCCGTTCCACGTATTCCGATAGGATCTCCGGTATTCTTGACTGGGGAGTAATGGGATAAGCGGCGACCACCTGCACGCGGCAGAGTTTTGCCGCCAGGGCTGCCGTTTGATTTCCGGTAAGGATGAGTGTTTCTCCCACGGTTATGCATTCCTTTCTGGGAAGCCTTATGTTTCAAGGCGATGAGAGAATACGTCGCCCCTTCTTTTTCCCTAATGGGGCGCAACCCTCTCCTGCCGCGAGCCAATATCGTCCGGCGCCGCCAGGCACAATGGCACAGAATAAAGTGACCATGACCAACGAAATTCGGACACCGGATTGGGTGGTGCCGCGTTGAGCATTATCCCATAACGACCGGAAAGAGAGAAGTCAAATGAAATTAAGGGGGACCTCATTGAGGCCCGGTGAGGTTGCACGAGGTGAAGCTAAGAGGGGAAGAATGGGAGGCTGAAGGACGGTGCTGGTGAGAGCATGGCTTCACAGCGTGCCGGGCAATCGTCATGAAGCCTGCTCTCACGAACCAACCGTGAATTACTTCCGTTTGGTGCTTCTTTTGGATGCTTTGAGGGGATTAATTTTGGCTTGCTGTTGGCTCGCTGAATCCAATTTCGAATGCGTGGCAAAATTGCACTGGCTGGTCTTCCATTTGCTGGAAGGATTCGGAAAACTGCTGCAAAACTTTCCGGCCGGCAGATCCATAACCTTCTGGCACCCATCACACTGATCCACAACCGGATGACAGGAACCCCCGCTAAACCCGCAACCCACTTTCGTCATGAGGGCGCAGTCCATTCCCGCCTTCATCGTCGCACAAATCATGACAACCACCTCCAGTTCTGTTAGAAT
Organism: uncultured delta proteobacterium; assembly: GCA_963844985.1. Taxonomy (GTDB): domain Bacteria; phylum Desulfobacterota; class Syntrophobacteria; order Syntrophobacterales; family Syntrophobacteraceae; genus JADGQM01. Next base: position 21,673 of record CAWJQV010000013.1, on the reverse strand, counting down.
AAATATGTTCCCATGGGGAACTCGCAGCGCATATTAACCAGGATTTTCATGCTGTCAAGGCATTTTTGAGTCTTTTTTTCATTCTTGCGGTCGGCCGGCGAGTTCCCCGGGGGGGACGCCGGCGGCGCTGTGCAACCGCGAGGAGTCGTTGAGGAGAATATCTTTTGTCTAACCATCATGACCTCGGAGGTCACAACGAAGGATGAAATCCCCCCCAACCCCCCTTTGCCAAAGGGGGGCGGGGGGATTTCATATAAACCTTCGAAGGTTCAATTAACCAAAGAAAGGTGCACGGCTTTGGCGGCCAAAAAATTGGGGGAACTGCTGCTTGAGGAAGGTTTGATCGGACTCGATCAGCTGAATCGGGCGCTTGAGGAGCAGCGACACGGCGGAGAACGGGTCGGCGCGGTATTGATCAAACTGGGATATATCAGCGATGACATGCTGGTGGAATTCCTTTCCAAGCAGTTCCGTGTCCCCGCTGTGAATCCTGAACGGCTCACCATTCCAAAAGATATCTCTGATTTGATACCAGCGGAAATTGCCCTGAAGTATCAGGCGGTCCCTTTCGGTTTGATCGGCCACACCTTGAACGTCGCTATGGCCGACCCGGGAAACCTCTTTATCATCGATGACATCCGATTCCTGACCAGGAAAAACATCCAGGTCCACGTCGCTTCCGAGCTCGTCATCAAGAAGGTGCTCAGCCATCATCATGATCAGGCCGGGAACGAAAATGTCGATGATATGCTCGGGATGCTGAAGGAAGACGCCGATGTGGACTTGATCGAGTCCACGGAACAGATGGATATGTCGTTCCTCGAGGATGCTGCCGAGCAGGCGCCGGTCGTAAAACTGGTGAACCACCTCCTCCTGGATGCCATCCGCAAGCAGGCGAGCGACATTCATCTGGAACCATACGAAAAGACAATGCGGGTGCGCTTTCGCATCGATGGCGTGCTTTATGAAATGATGCGACCTCCACTGCAGTTGAGAAACGCGCTGGTTTCCCGCTTGAAAATTATGAGTCGACTGGACATTGCCGAACGGCGTCTGCCTCAGGATGGGCGCATCAAGCTTAAAGCCAGAGGGCGGGAAATGGAATTCCGGGTTTCCGTAATGCCCACGCTCTTTGGCGAGAAGGTTGTGCTCAGGCTGCTGGACAAGAGCGGATTGCAGTTGGACATGACCAAGCTGGGATTTGAGGAAAGTCAGTTCCAGCTGTTTCGGGAAGCCATCAGCCTGCCTTACGGGATGGTGCTGGTGACGGGGCCCACCGGAAGCGGCAAGACCACGACCCTTTATAGTGCTCTTTCGGAACTGAACAGAATCAGCCACAACATCTCGACCGCCGAAGATCCCGTTGAATACAGCCTCGCCGGAATCAACCAGGTGCAAATCCACGATGGGATTGGACTGAACTTTGCATTGGCTTTGAGATCGTTTCTGCGGCAGGACCCGGATATCATCATGGTCGGTGAAATCCGGGATTTTGAAACGGCCGAAACGGCAATCAAGGCCGCCTTGACCGGCCATCTGGTGCTGAGCACCCTCCACACGAATGATGCTCCCAGCACCATCGTCAGGCTTCTCAACATGGGTGTGGAATCTTTCCTGGTCTCTTCCGCAGTCAACGTGGTGCTCGCCCAAAGGCTTGTCCGCCGCGTTTGCACCGAATGTCGCGTCGTGGAAGAGGTCCCCGATGATGGGATCATCGGCCTCGGTGCCCGTGAGGAGGAACTGGGTACTTTTGTTTGCTATCGCGGAAAGGGCTGCCCGGTGTGCAATGGGACCGGATATCGAGGGCGTGTGGCTTTGTATGAGGTCATGGGCATGTCCGAGAGAATCCGGGACATGGTCTTGATCGGGGCTTCCGCCGCCGAAATCAAGAGGGAAGCCGTCGGCCAGGGGATGATCACCCTCCGTCGGAGCGGTATCAATAAATTAATACAGGGCATAACCTCTATCAGCGAAGTCATCCGCTGTTCTGCCAAAGACTGATACTATACAGGGAACAATCATGCCCGTCTATGTGTGGAAGGGAGTCGATCGCAAGGGAAAAAGGCAGAGTGGAGAGATAGAAGCGGATAACCCTACCATCGCCCGCCAGCTTTTGATCCGCAAGGGTTTGAACATAACGGCCTTCAAGACCAAGCCCAAGGACTTGGCTGAATATATACCTCTCCTGCAAAACCGGGTAACCGAAAGAGAATTGGTGGTGCTCGTCCGGCAATTATCCACCATGATCGATGCGGGACTGCCCCTCGTTCAGTGCCTCGACATCCTCCAGCAGCAGCAGGAGGGAAGAGGGCTGAAAAGAATCCTCAAACAGGTGAAAAAGGATGTCGAGGAGGGCGCCACCTTTTCGGACGCAATCAGGAAGCATCCCAAAGCATTTGACGGTCTTTTTGTAAACCTGGTTGCCGCCGGTGAAATGGGGGGCATCCTGGATGTCATCCTCAATCGCCTGGCGGAATACATAGAGAAACTGGCAAAACTGAAGAAGAAGGTGAGGGGAGCACTTACCTACCCTGCCATCGTGGTCACCATAGCCGTCATGGTCATGGCGGTGATTCTCATTTATGTGATTCCCGTTTTCGCCCGGCTTTTTTCCGATGCGGGAGTCAAACTGCCGCCTTTGACACTTTTCGTCATGGCAGTGAGCAATTTTGCCATTCGGTTCTTCTATTGGATCATCGTCGGCCTCGGATTGCTCATCTATCTTGTCCGCAGGTTTCGAAAAACCTCCAGGGGCCGAATGGTTACCGATCGCCTGCTGCTCCGGATGCCGGTTTTTGGAATGCTCCTGCGCAAGGTTGCCGTAGCCCGTTTTTCGCGGACCCTGGGCACCATGCTCGCCAGCGGGGTGCCCATCCTGGATGCCCTGGATATCGTCGCGGGTTCGGCCGGGAACGCCGTGATCGAACAGGCCATCCGTGAATCGCGGGCGGCCATAGCCGAGGGTCGTTCCGTGGCAGAGCCTTTGCAAGACACAAAAGTCTTCCCGGGTATGGTGACGCACATGATTGCGGTCGGTGAGGCGACCGGAGCGCTGGATGCGATGCTCGGGAAAATCGCGGATTTCTATGAAGAAGAGGTGGATATCACGGTGGAGGCGCTCACCTCGCTCCTTGAGCCGCTACTGCTGGTGTTTTTGGGAGTCACCATCGGAGGCTTGCTCATTGCCATGTATTTGCCGATCTTCCAAATCGCGGACGTTGTTTCCAGAGCGTCCTGAGGACCCTCTGCCCGAGGAGTGAATCGTTTCGTTATGGTGAAAACGGACAACGAGAACCAGCTGCCGGTGCAGTCGACCCCCTCGGCCAACTGGGAATCGCACCTTCCTCATGATGCTGCCCTCAGGCGAAACCTGCAGGGGGTGCTCCTCGTTCGACTGCTTCTTGGCATCTTCTTTCTGGTGCTCACCCTTCTCGTTCGAAGCCATCGGGCTGAGGAGCTCCTGTCAGGCCAGCTCCAACCGCTCTATACCTTCTCGGTCATTCTCTTTCTCTTCACCATTGTTGCCGCGCTGGGCCTGAAGAGGACTTCCGACCTCCGCAGGTTTGCCTATCTGCAGCTCTTCTTCGACGTCGGAGCAGTGACTTTCCTGATCTACCTCTCGGGCGGAGTTGAAAGCATCTTTTCCTTCCTTTATATGCCGGCAATAATCAGCGGCGCGGTCCTGCTGGATCGCCGGGGGAGCATGGTCAGCGCCACCGCCAGTGCGATTTCCTACGGGCTGCTGCTGGATCTCCAGTATTTCGGCTGGCTGACTCCCCTGCAGTTGGTCGGGCTGCCGTCTCAAGCATACCGATGTCGGCGCCTATTTTCACGGCCTCCTGATGAACATCACCGGTTTTTTTCTAACCGCCTATCTCAGCGGTTATCTGGCACAGCAATTGCGAAAGTCGAGTCAGCAGGTCCGTACCCAGCAGGATGAGTTTCATCAGCTCGAGGTCTTGCATCGCAACATCACTCAGAGCATAAGCAGTGGTCTCCTGACTGTCAGCCCGAACGGTCAGGTGCTGTTCTCCAACGATGCCGCCCAGAGGATATTGGATCTCACCTCGGAGCACCTGGTCGGGGCGCCTTTCAAGAGGATATTCCCGACGCTGGATGTTCTCATATGGCCTGATGCAACTGCGACAACCGCTCAGGACGGACCCCAAGCCCCGGCCCGAAAGGAGGTCATCTACAGGCGCCCCGCCGGCGAAGAACTCTGCCTGGGATACAGTGTGTCTTTCCTTAAAAAGGACAACGGGGCCAAGCGGGGTTGGGTTTTCGTGTTCCAGGATTTGACTCGCCTCAAGTCGATGGAGGAACATCTACAGAGATTGGAGCGGATGGCCTATGCGGGAAAAATGACGGCTGAGATCGCTCATGAGATCAGGAATCCCCTGGCCGCCATCAGCGGGGCGGCTCAGATGCTTCAGATTGAAATGGCCCACGGGTCTTTCCATGCGAAACTGATGAATATCGTCTTTCGCGAAGTCCAGCGCATCGACAACCTCATCACTGACTTCCTGTGGCTGGCAAAAGGTTCGCAGAGGTCCGGAAGAATCGAGGAGGTGTCGGTGTGCGCGCTGATCGAAGAGCTTTTTGCCCTGTTGAAGGCCGGGGACAAGCTCACCGATGACCACAGGTTGGAAAAGGTGTTTGAGGCCATGCCGGTTTTTGTCATGGACCCTCAGCACCTGAGGCAGGTCCTCTGGCATCTCATGGTCAATGCCGTGGAGGCAATGCCCGACGGGGGTGTGCTGACGGTTCGCGTCGCTGCGCCGAAAGCGAGTCCCGCCCCGGAGCTGAAAACCCTCATAGAGATCGCCGACATGGGTCCGGGGATCCCCGAAGCGGACCGCGATCGCGTCTTCGAACCCTTTTTCAGCACCAGGAAAGGCGGCACAGGCCTGGGGCTGAGCATTGTTTACCAGGTCATGGAAACCCTTGGAGGCCAGGTCGAACTGAAGAGTGCCCCCGAATCAGGGACATCGTTTACACTTTTTTTCCCCTTCGACCCCGTTTTTCCTCTTGCCAAGCAACCCCCCAGTGATTATTAAGCACTCACCGAAGGCGAGTGCTAATAGTATGGTCCGATCAGTCCGGAACATCAGCGCTGTGATTAAGCTCAGCAAACCCAGTTTGTTAGAAGAAAGGAGTCGAAACGATGAAACTCAAACCGCTCAACGATCGTGTGGTAGTCAAACGAATCGAAGAGGAACAGGTAACGGCGGGGGGCATTATCATTCCCGATACGGCCAAGGAAAAACCCATTCAGGGTGAAGTGATCTCCGTCGGCAGCGGCAAGCTGATGGAAGACGGGAGCAGGCGGCCTCTGGACGTCAAGGCGGGAGACCGGGTGCTCTTCAGCAAGTATGCAGGGAACGACATCAAAGTCGAAGGTGAAGAACTCCTCATCATGCGAGAGGATGACATTCTCGCCATAGTTGAACAATAAGGTTAACCGAAAATATTAAGCGCAAGCAGGAAATGAAAGGGAGGAATGCCTCATGGCGGCAAAACAATTGATTTATGATGTAAAGGCCCGGGAAGCTCTGCTCAAGGGTGTGAATATCCTGGCCGACGCAGTGAAGGTAACTTTGGGGCCCAAGGGCCGCAACGTGGTGATTGAAAAGTCTTTCGGCGGCCCTACGGTGACCAAGGACGGCGTGACCGTAGCCAAGGAAATCGAACTGGAAGACAGGTTTGAGAATATGGGCGCCCAGATGGTCAAGGAAGTTGCCAGCAAGACCAGTGACGTTGCCGGCGACGGGACAACAACGGCCACCATTCTGGCCCAGTCCATCTACTATGAAGGATCGAAGCTGGTGGCTGCCGGAGCCAATCCCATGGCCCTCAAGCGCGGTATCGAAAAAACGGTTCAGGCGGTCGTCGACGAGCTGAAAAAAATCAGCAAGCCTACCAAAGATCAGAAGGAAATCGCTCAGGTCGGGACGATCTCCGCCAACAACGACCTCACCATCGGCAACATCATTGCCGAGGCGATGAACAAGGTCGGCAAGGAAGGGGTCATCACCGTCGAAGAAGCCAAGGCCATGGAAACGACCCTCGAAGTGGTGGAGGGGATGCAGTTTGATCGCGGCTATATCTCTCCCTACTTTGTAACCGATCCCGAGAAGATGGAAGTGATTCTCAACGAGCCGCTGATTCTGATCAACGAAAAGAAGGTCAGCAATATGAAGGACCTCCTCCCGGTGCTCGAGCAAATCGCAAAGATGGGAAGACCGCTTCTCATTATCGCCGAGGACATCGAAGGCGAGGCCCTTGCCACCCTGGTGGTCAATAAACTGCGCGGCACGCTCCAGGTCTGTGCCGTCAAGGCCCCGGGATTCGGCGATCGCCGCAAAGCAATGCTGGAAGACATCGCCGTTCTGACGGGCGGTGAGGTGATCAGCGAGGACAAGGGGATCAAGCTCGAGACCGTGGGTCTGAATGAACTGGGCAAAGCCAAGACCATTCGGATCGACAAAGACAACACCACCATCGTCGACGGCGCCGGCGATCGCAAGGCCCTGGAGGGCCGGGTTCGCCAGATTCGGACTCAGATCGAAGAGACGACCAGCGATTACGATCGTGAAAAACTGCAGGAGCGTCTCGCCAAGTTGATCGGCGGAGTAGCGGTGATCAGTGTCGGCGCCGCCACGGAAACCGAAATGAAGGAGAAGAAGGCTCGCGTGGAAGATGCGCTGAATGCCACTCGCGCGGCGGTTGAAGAAGGGATCATCCCGGGTGGCGGCGTGGCCTATCTGCGATGCCTGCCGGCCCTTGAGAAACTCAGCCTGGAAGGCGACGAGAAGCTCGGCCTGAATATTGTCAAGCGCGCCCTCGAGGAACCCGCTCGCCAGATCGCCTTCAATTCCGGGGAAGAAGGTTCGGTCATCGTTCAGAAATTGAAGGGCGGTGAGGGGGCTTTCGGGTACAATGCCGAAACCGGAGAATTTCTTGACCTCTACGAGGCCGGTGTCATTGACCCGACCAAAGTGGCCAGAACGGCGCTCCAAAATGCGGCCAGCGTCTCGGCCCTGATGCTCACCACGGAATGCATGGTGTCCGAAGTGCCCAGAGACAAAGAAGCGCCCATGCCCGGCGGGATGCCGCACGGCGGCGGCATGTACTAAGCGGAATTGATTTTCGGGAAACGGGCGGCGGCGCGCTGCCTGTTTCCCCCGATATAATGAGAAGATCCAGCACCACCCACGAGCCCCCTTTTCTGCTTCAGAGCGGAAAGGGGGCTCGTGTTTTCCAGCTAAGAGCTTGACATGTGTCCTTGGTGTGCTAGTAAAAACACTTTCCGACAACCTTTTCCTCAGGGGGATTGCAAGATGGATTACAAGGAGAGCTTAAACCTTCCTCGGACCGATTTTCCCATGAAGGCCAACCTTCCCAAGCGGGAGCCCGAGATTCTGGCCAAATGGGAAGAGATGAAGCTCTACGATCTGTTGCGAGAACACAGCAAGGATCGCCCTCTTTATATCCTCCACGACGGCCCTCCCTACGCCAATGGGCATATCCATCTGGGTACGGCCCTGAACAAGATTCTTAAGGACATGATCGTCAAGTGCCGCCAGATGAGCGGGTTTAACGCCGTCTATGTGCCCGGCTGGGACTGCCACGGACTCCCCATCGAACATCAGGTCGACCGTGAACTGGGAGAGCGGAAGTCCTCCATGACTCAGGTGGAGATCCGCCGTCACTGCCGGCGTTATGCCGAAGGCTTCATCGACATTCAGAGAAATGAGTTCAAGCGTTTGGGGGTGCTGGGAGAGTGGAACAATCCCTACCTGACCATGTCCTACGATTACGAAGCGACCATTGCCCGCGAACTGGGGCGTTTTTTCGCCCGGGGAAGCGTGATCAGGAGCAAGAAACCGGTCCATTGGTGCACCAGCTGTCGAACGGCCCTGGCCGAGGCTGAGGTCGAGTATCACAACCATGCGTCGCCGTCGATCTATGTCAAATTCCCGCTGGATGAAAAGAGCCGGGCCCGGTTTCCGGAATTTTCCCAAAAGCCCGCTTCTGTGCTCATCTGGACGACGACTCCCTGGACCATTCCGGCCAATATGGCCATCACCCTGCATCCCGATTTTGCCTATGTGGCCGTTGCCGCAGCCGACGAGGTCTGGGTCCTGGCCGAGGGCCTGCTTGAGAACTGCATGCACCTCTTCGGGGTCGAGAAATTTGAGGTCCTGCGGCGGTTTCGGGCCTCCGACCTGCAGGGGTTGACCTGCCGGCATCCCTTTCTGGAGCGCAAGAGCGTGCTCATCCTGGGGCATCATGTCACCCTCGAAGCCGGTACGGGGTGCGTTCACACCGCACCGGGCCATGGCCGCGAAGACTATGAAATGGGGCTCGAGCATAACCTCGAGGTCTACTCTCCCGTTGATGACGACGGGTGTTTCACGGAGGATGTCCCCTTCTTCGCCGGACAGTTTGTTTTCGCTGCCAATAAGGCGGTCAACGCAAAATTGCAGGAAGTGGGGCGGCTGATTCTTGAGGCCGAAATGGAGCACAGCTACCCGCACTGCTGGAGGTGCAAGAACCCGGTGATCTTTCGGGCGACCGAGCAGTGGTTTATTTCGATGGAGAAAAACGATCTCCGCAACAAAGCGCTGGCCTGGATCGATCGTGTGGAGTGGGTTCCCAACTGGGGCAGGGAGCGCATCCACAATATGATTCTCAACCGCCCGGACTGGTGCATTTCGCGGCAGCGGACCTGGGGGGTGCCCATCACCGTTTTCACCTGTTCCCGTTGCGGGTGGCTGCTTGCCACACCGGAGGTTTTTGATCACGTGGCGGCCCTGTTTAAAAATGAGGGGGCCGATTGCTGGTTTGAAAAGGACGTGAAAGCGCTTCTGCCGTTCGGAACGGTTTGCCCCCAGTGCGACGGGAAAACCTTTGAAAAAGAAATGGACATTCTCGATGTCTGGTTCGATTCCGGGGTGTCTTATGCCGCAGTCCTGGAACATCGCGACTATCTCAGGGCGCCGGCCGACCTCTATCTGGAAGGCAGCGATCAGCATCGGGGCTGGTTTCACTCGTCCCTTCTGGCTGCCGTGGGGACCCGCGACATGGCGCCCTATAAGACCGTGCTGACCCACGGCTTTGTCGTGGACGGCCAGGGTTACAAGATGTCCAAGTCCCTGGGCAACGTCATTGCGCCCGAGGAAATCATCCGCCAGTACGGGGCGGAGGTCCTTCGATTGTGGGTCTCGGCGGAGGACTATCGCGACGATATCCGGATCTCTCCCGACATCTTGAAGCGCCTGAGCGAAGCCTATCGGCGGATTCGGAACACCTGCAGGTTTCTCCTCGGAAACCTGGGAGACTTTCACCCGGTTGCCGACGCCTTGACCTACGCGGAAATGGACGAACTCGACCGATTTGCCCTGCTTCAGCTCCAGGACCTGATCAAACGAATTCGCCATGCCTACGACCGCTATGAATTCCACCGGGTCTACCACGCCCTGCACAACTACTGTGTCGTGGACCTGAGCGCCTTTTACCTCGACATTTTGAAGGACCGCCTCTACGTCTCGGCGACCGGAAGCAAGACCCGCCGCTCCGCCCAGACCGCCCTGTACCGGATTCTGACAACCCTCCTGAAGCTGATGGCCCCCGTGCTCTCCTTCACTGCCGAGGAAGCCTGGTGGCATTTGCCCCACCGGTCCAGTGAGACCATCCATCTCGAGAGTTTTCCCGAAGTGGATGCAACCCTCGAGGATGAGGTGCTGCATCGGCGCTGGGAGACTATTCTGGCGCTTCGAAGCGAGGTCGCTCGAGCCCTGGAAGGGGCGCGCCAGGCCAAAATCATTGGTCACCCCCTGGATGCGGTGGTGAAATTGGCCCTTCCGGAGGAGTTGCGGGATGCCTTCGCCGGCCAGGAAGATTTGTTGCGCTCGGTCTTTATTGTCTCGCAGGTCGTCTTCGCACCCGCCGCAAATCTCGTCGAACCGGTGGCCGGGCTGGAAATAACGGGCCTTCAGGTTCAGGTTGCGCCGGCGTCGGGAAATAAGTGCGAACGCTGCTGGGTGCGTTCGGAGCAAGTCGGCCAATTCCTCGATCACCCAACCATCTGTGATCGTTGCTACGGGGTGGTGGCGGAATAAGAGTCATTCAACGGTAGAGGCGTGACCATGATTTATTTACTTGCTGTCGGCGGGACGATCATTGTCCTGGATCAGATCACCAAGGTGTTGATACTCCATTTCCTGCCGCTCTATTCCACCATGGAAATCATCCCCGGGCTCTTCAACCTGGTGCACGCCCGAAATACGGGCGGGGCTTTCAGTATTTTTGCGGGAGCCAATTCCTTCTTGCGCCAGGGGCTTTTTGTGGGTTTAACCCTTGTGGTGGTGACGATCCTTCTATTTGCCTACGGAAAGCTCCGCTCGGACGACCGCTGGACGCGGACGGCCTATGCGTTCATCATTGGCGGCGCCCTGGGGAACCTGATCGATCGACTGCGCCTGGGCGAGGTGGTTGACTTCCTGGATTGCTACATCGGCTCCCAGCACTGGCCGGCTTTCAATATAGCGGACAGCGCCATAACGGCCGGAGCCATGATGCTGATCGTATCCGTCTTGAGAGGCAAATAACCCTATTTAGTTGCCATCCGGAAAGGCCCCGAATTTCTCCTCCCCCTCGATGGGGGAGGCCGGGTGGGGGTGAAAAGGGATGTGATTGCCGACACTTCACCAACCCCCTCCCCCTGCCCCTCCCGCCAAGGGAGGGGTTTCCGGATGGAAACTATTTAGCCTGTTGTTGCTTCTTCAGTTTGACCACAAAGTTTTGCGGCATCATCCGCTTGGCCTTACGGTCCCAGAGTTGCTGCTGGATGACGATGTGGTCATTGAAAATGTCGGTCACTACGCCATCCTTCTCCCCTGCCGGGGTGCCGACGGCAACGATGTAACCCTTTCCGGCCGAATCCTCGATCAGGGCTCGACGGCCCAGTTCCCCCCAGGCAATGGCCTTTAGACCCCCCTCGATTTCACCCAGGTTCATCTTCTGAAGCGGAGTAAGTGGCCGCTGCGGTTCGGGGGGAGGTTCGAAATCTTCTATGCCGGCGGAAACCTGCGCCGGCGCCGCTTCCACCGGAGCAATAAAACTGACAAAGGGATCAACCATTTTGTACTGGTTATAGGAAAAGTTCTCCCTGAGCAGGGCTTCGAGGACCTTGTCGCGGCTGGCAAAAGGCTCCGGGGACTTGCCGGGGGGAGCATCCACCAGGGACAGGCTCGATGGAGTCGGGATGGTCGGGGGGGTGACATTGGCGCCGCTGGCCGGTTCCGGTGCGACTGGATTGGCCACGGTCTCCTGGCCGAGCAGCGGGCTGCTCACGAGCAGCATGCCCGTGATGAGGCATCCGGCCAGGATGCCGCTGATCCTTGAATCTCTTTCCCTGCTGACCTTCATCGCGTGGTTCCTCGCCCCTGAGTATTCCCTCAATGGTGATAGCAAAAACCAGGCTCGAAAAGTTGTCGATTATCAGGACTTTGGTAAGACCGGATCACTGTAACACAGCTCAGCCAAAGGCCGCAACCAAAACCCCAAAACTCATTCTATCCACGAAGAACACGAAAACCACGAAGCAAACATGACGGGTAACCCCTCAAAATCACCCATTCATCCGGTATTCCCAGGCTCTTTTTTTTGGGTGCCCTTTGTGCTTTTGAACTCGTCACTCGTCACTCGTCACTTGTCACTGCTCTCTTGTCACTTGTTACTCGTCACTTGTCACTGCCCTTAAGGCTGTTTGCCCGTCCGTTTGATTGACGCGATCTGTCAGCGGAATGACAAATTGTGTTCTGCAACGGCGTGACTCTGCCTTATGTGAAATCCCCCGGCACCCCTTCACCAAAAGGGGGAGTTGCAAGTGCCGTTTCCGTTTTTTGCACGAATGAAAAAAACCGCATGAAAACCAGTCATTATCCAACCCACGGGGTCGAGTGCGTCCAAAGGTCAGCTTCGGCAGAGGGGGGAAGGGGAATCCCCTCTTTCGGCCGGGAAATTGTTTCCGCCAACGCCGCACCGGCGCTTAAGAACGCCGGGAAAAAGAGCCTGTTTTCGTCAGGGAGAGCAGTGCGGCCTGCTTGGTAGGAGAATACCCGAAGTGAAGCTTTCTGTCATTGGCACAATCATTGCTTCAATTCGGGTCAAGGCGAGTCTGACCGGAGAAAAACATAATGCTCAAAAACGGCATGTTTTCAAAATCTTACGATTAGAGAGGGGGGTGGGTTTGCAAGGAAAGCGGTTTAGGCAAGTGCATCGAGAGCATTCGTAATGGAATCGGAGAAAATTGCAAAACGAACTAAAGGATGTGAGGAGGACTGAAAATGATAATTAAAATGCGTGAAAGTAAAGGTTTTACCCTGGTGGAATTGATGATCGTCGTGGCCATCATCGGTATCTTGGCCGCCGTTGCCGTACCTTACTACCAAAGATATGTTACCAAGTCGAGGCTGACCACCCTCGTCTTTCCAGGTGTCCATGCCATTGAAAATGCGATTTCAACTAAATATGCTGTTTCCGGCACGTTGCCTGCTAACTACCGGTGCTATTCCCGCCAGTTACTATGCTGATGCCGATACAACCTATTTTAGTTTAGGCAACTTGGACGCGTGCTACTACCAACGGCAACACGGGGAGTGTGGTAATAACACTAAAGGATACGACGGACGGTAAGTTCAAAGCGTTAATAGATTCAGGAAAGCATACTTTTACTATCGAAGGAAAGTCATGTCGGCCGGTGCAATGGGCACCCTTTGTTGGGGTTACACTGGTGAGCTTGCGACGGAGTTTGGTCTTTAGTAGATCGGATGGACCTTTCCTGTGGGCATAATGCATTCACTTGATGCTGAGACGAAGAGCTAAGAGGGCGGGTGCAATACACCCGCCCTGCGATTTTAGGACAACAATTTGCCAATAGCGGTTTTGCTATACCCTGAGATTTTCTTCCCATGAAACGGGCAATCCCGATCATTGCGGTCCTGGCGTTGATTGTCTTAATTGTTTCAGCTTACTGCAGCACTTTCTATTCCCCCCTAATACTGGATGATTTCCATTCTTTTATTCATGAACGATCGGTATACATACAAGAGTGGTCAGTTTCCTCCCTGATTCTTCTGTCAAAGACCTTCTTCGGCTGGGCACGCTGGCTGCCGATGATCTCGCTGTCCGTCGATCATTCAATCGGGAAGGGTGACATTGCCTATTTTCACCTGACAAACCTTCTGATTCATCTCTTATGTTTTCTTGCAGTGATTTTTCTGGTTTTCAATCTCTTCAAAGCTGCCGGGAAAGAAGACGTTTGCCATGGCATTCCCAATTCACTGCTTGCCATTTTCGTGGCAGGATTGTGGGCGCTAAACCCGGTTCAAACCAACGCGGTCACCTATCTGGTGCAGCGAATGGCCTCGATGCAGGCTCTTTTTTTTATCGCTTCAGTGGCGTTTTATACCCTTGGGCGAAGGAAGCACATCGAGAGAGGCTGCCTCAGAGTGGCGTTGCCCTTCTATTTGTTGTCCTTCCATCGCCGCTGTTGGTGCGTCCTTATCCAAGGAAAATGCTGCGATGTTACCGGTGATCTTGCTGGTGACAGAGATCTGGTTCTTTAGCCCGGATCTACATTTGTCCGCTTGGAAGCGTCTGAAGGAAGCTCGCCGCTTTTGCGGATTATCCTGTTCTTGGTTTTCGTACTCGTCTTCTGGTATGGCGTAAACACATTTCGAAATCTTGAAGCAGGGTACAGCTCAAGACATTTCACAATGCTGGAGCGACTGCTCACCGAAACGCGCATTGTTGTATGGTACTTGTCGTTGCTCCTTTGGCCTGCTCCGTCCAGGATGTCTATCGAACATGATGTTGAGCTTTCCACTTCGCTGCTCAATCCCCTAACTACTCTTCCTGCTATGATTTTTCTTGGTGTTTTATGTTGGCTGATACTGCGATATCGAAGACGATATCCTCTTCTATCCTATGGTGGCGCCTGGTTCTTTCTGAATCTTGTCATCGAGTCAACCGTCGTCCCTTTGGAGCTGATTTTTGAACACCGGCTCTATCTTCCTTCGGTCGGGTTTTGTCTCGTTGCAGGGTGTGGTTTCGCAAGTCTCTTGGATCATCTATTTGCCAATCGTTCCACGAGAGATATGTTGATCCTGAATTCCTGTGTTTTGCTTTGGTGTTCTCGGGGCTAACGCTTCTGACTTTCTTTCGCAACGAGGCCTGGAAGAACAGTGTTTCCATCTATCAGGATGCCGTTTTAAAGGCGCCGGGCAACCCGCGAGCTCGGGCCAATCTCGCAGTTGCCTATGGCATGTCCGGACTCTATGAACAGAGCATTAGTGAAGCGGAAAAGGCCATCGGATTGGGACAAGGATTCAATGAACAATATATCGTTGCCGCAAACGCCATTGTCGTTGATTTGATAGGGCTTCAGAAGTATCAGGACGCTGCCGAACGTGGAGAGCAGCTGCTGAAGAATGCGCCTCAGATCATTTAACGGAAGAGTCCTGCCCAACTTGTACTTGAGCCTCGCTGAAGCATATCTTAAGTCAGGTCATTTGAGAGAAGGCTTATACCTCAACCATGAATTCTGTTGGATGGATGAAAAAAGAGGGAGAGGCGCGATTGATCTGAAGCACGTTGAAGGAATGCTCCGGCACATCCTGCAAGAAGCAGCGAATACGCAGGTGGATCTCGATCGCGATGGTATTTCTGATCCCGGGGAGCTTCCCGTCAGGACCTGGATCGCAAAGGCTTTCCTTGAGCGAGGTGAGCGGGAGGAAGCCAGGAAGTTGCTGATGCTGGCATCTGCTGAAAACCCGGAGGACATGGAAACCGTCCGTTTGCTGGCGGGAATGAAGAGGGAAGATGAGCTCAACCAAACGCAGGCGGCCAAGGAAGCCATGAAGGAGAAGTTCGTCTCCTCTCCTTTCTCCCGCTTCAACGCTGCCATGGCGCTCGCCTATAAGCTGCGGCGTGAAAACTTGCCCTCAGGCTTGCGGAAGTTTGGTGAAAAGTCCCTCGACTATGCCCTTGAGCTCCAGCCCGGCGTGGCTGACGCGCACCTGCTCAAGGCCTGGTATCTTCGTGATGGCAACGAAACCGAGCAGGCCATAGCATCGGCTACAGCGGGCACTGGCCGCCGATCCCGATTATGCCAAAGCGTGGGCGGGGCTGGGGTTTTTCCTCATGGAGGCGAATCAATTGGAGGAAGCGGTGAGTGCTTTCAGCAAGGCGCTCGATCTCTATCCGGGCTCTCCTCAGCGGAAGACCATCATGGAAATCATCTCCGGCATCCGGGAGAACATCCCTCTCTCAGCGGCTCAACCAATGAAGGCCGCCTGTTTACTGCCCGAACGGATGAACCCTCGCGAGGAAGGCGCGTCAAGTAAGGCAACTTCTTTTTTACCACGAAGAGCACGAAGAGCACGAAGGAAATGAAAAGACTTCTTCGTGCTCTTCGTGTTTGGAAAGAGTCAAGAAAGCGTGCAATAGCTTCTTGGATCAGCGCTTAAGCACCCGCTTTCCAGGAATCCCCCCGAACCTCCCAGAGCTGATACCATGGGGTTTTAGAGAACACGGGGCTGAAGTATTCCGGCGAAAACGACTGGCGCAGAAAGAGTTTGTTAAAAACCGAGGGGGCCACGTTCTTGTGCATCAAAACCCCCAGACGATTCGGAACGGACAACTCAAACACGGCGCCGCTTTGGGAGTTGAAGCGCCTGGTCTGGCTCTTCTCCCCATCCCAAACGGCAAGTTCCTGGAGGGGGATGACCTGGCCTCCTATCGTGGCGTTGCCGGTACGCAGGTCAATGTCGGTGCCGTCCCTGGCCTTGAGTCGCCCGTTTTCCTCCCGGATATCGGGGATGATCCGGTAATCCGCATGAACTCCGTCATGCTTCTGCATATCCCAGCTGCCGAACCAGAACCACCAATAGCTGGTCCGGGTGAGCAGATCATCGACAAAGAGATAAACCGGTCGCGGATGGGAAGGGAAGAAGAACTCCAGCCAATCCTCGGTGGTTTCAAGATCCCGGCTGGGCGGGGAGGCGAGCGTCGTTCAGAATGCTGCGCGCCTGTGGGGCCCGGCCGAGAGGACTTCTTTGACAAAGGCATAACCCTTCGCCTGATCATCGCCCATGGCCCGATAGACCTTATCCATGCCCGCCATTCCCCGGGCAACCCAGAAGTGCATGAAGTTGGCGGCCAGCCGCTCGTTGTCGGTCGCCAGGGGGAGGCCGTTAAAAACGGTGCGCTCCCCGGAGTGGACCGAACCGTCATTGACCGAAGCCCGTCTGGCCCAGTAAGGGATGGTGTAACCATGGTCCCACCAGGCCCAGATGACCGCATCCGGAGGGGTCTTCTTGGCGGCGAGGTCCAGCCCCGAGACGAGAATCGGGCGTTCCTTGGGCCAGTAGACCTGAGCCCGGTTGATTTCGATGAGCATCCAGGCCAAAAAGACGACCACCACCGGAGTGAGATATTTCAAAATGGCGAATCGGCTTCGCAAAGCCCACATCTCGTTGACGAAAGAAGCAATACCCAGTGCGGCCACCGGCACGCAGAAAATCGCAAACCGCCTGGCATAGAGGAAGGCAAACGCCGAAAGAAAAAGCAGCACGGAGAGAAACAGGGTCTCTTTCCAGTGTCGCCAAAACAGCGCAGCGAGACCGCAAAGGACCACCGCAAAGACGATGAAATTGCCGCTGGACAGGGCAACCATCGTCTCGAAGGACGGCCTGACCTGTTCGCTGATGGAGACGCCGATGTTGGGAAAGGGGCCGGCAGTTTCTTTGGAGATATAGCTGAATTGCGATTGGATGACGTGGACAAACTGAGAAACCAGAGAGCTGCCCTTCCAGAGAAACAACACCAGCATCCCTGAAAAGAGCACACCGAAAAACATCCAGCGCTCCCGGGCAGGGAGGACGGTAGAAGAAAACGATAGCTACTGCCAGCGGCGCCAGGCAGATGGCTGTCACCACATGAGGCGTCTGGTCCCACCACCACAAGAACAGGCCATAAGTGATCATTCCTCCAAGGAAATAATAGTAGCGACGGGTTCCGGAGGTAACGCCAAATTTGAGGAAAAAATAGGCGGCGGCCGTGGCGAAGGTCACGTTCAGGCAATCCGTGTCAAGCCACCCGAGTCCGCTTCGATACACGTAGTAGGGAAAGAGGACACCCATGAGGGCAGCGACGATGCCCATCAGAGGACCCCCGAAGAACCGCCCGAGACCGTAAAGGGGCAGAAATATCAAAACGCCGAGGACCGCCGGCATGAGAACGGCGACCCAATTCAGGGAAAGAGGAAATACCTTGGCCACGGCAGCGGTCAGCGAGGAGATGAGCGGCGGGGGCTGCGGCCGCGGAGGATAATCCGGCACGGCCCTCTTCTCGTCGGTCGGAAGATAGGTTCCCTCAACCAGATCACGGGCGAGGGTCAGATAGAAGAGGCCGTCGAGGGCGGTGAGCAAGGGCTGGCCGTTGTAGAAGGCTTTGCCGGGTTCCTTCTCCCACAGAGCCAGGTCCTCCAGACGTACCCACAGGCCCACCGCAACCACGCAAACCAGCGCCAGAATCTGAAGCAACAGCCATTTTCGGGCGGTCCCCCATGAGGAGGCTGCATCGCCGGTGCGGGGAGGGAGGTCTTCGACCATTTTGCTCTGCGAAACAGCCGGCTGTCGCTCGGAGGCCCCGGCTGGCTTCGCTTTTTGGCTTGGAACCTGACGTCGCTTTTTCATTGCCCTCATAACCCCTGGCTTTGGTCAAACGGGAGCGAATAATCAAGTCCGCCTTTTACCAACTCTCAAGAAAGAAGACAACGCCATATCGAAACATGCGCAAAATGCGTCAGGCCCTCTAACATCCTCAATCGCGTCGGCGTTCCAGCCGCGTCGGCGCCCAATAGCCGTCTGCGAGAGCTGAGTCCTGCTTGATCAATACTATTCTATGGATTACTATAGGGATAAGAATCCACAGAGGAGGGTGCAAATGAAAACGATCCAGATGACAATCGACGAGTCTTTGCTGGAAGAAGTGGATCAGGTCTCTCAGGATCTAAAGACCAGCCGCTCGGCATTCATTCGCGGAGCCTTGCAGCTTGCACTTCGCCGGCATGCCATAGAGAAACTTGAACAACAGCATGCACAGGGCTATGCGAAAAACCCTGTGCAACCCGGTGAGTTTGATGTGTGGCAAGCGGAACAGGCGTGGGGGGACGCATGATTCAGGGGGATGTATACTGGTACACCTTCAAGGAACCCGACAAGCGCCGTCCGGTTGTCATCCTCACTCGCAATTCTGCCATTGCCTTTCTCACCGCTCTCACTGTTGCCCCGATTACGAGCACGATCAGAGGAATCCCTACCGAAGTTGTGCTCTCTCAGGCCGATGGTCTGGTCGCAGATTGTGCAATAAATCTGGATAACATTCAAACCGTTCAAAAATCAAAACTGGGTGCGTTCATATCACACCTGTCGGAGCACCGTATGCATGAAGTCCGGAGGGCGGTTGAGTTTGCCTTTGGTTTTGATGCACTTCTTCGACCGGAGGCCATCAGAACGAAATATTGGAAGACGTGATGTTGATTCTTGGGATTGAAACCTCCTGTGATGAAACGGCGGCGGCGGTGGTGGAAGACGGCCCCGCATCCGCTCCGATGTCATTGCGAGTCAGATCGCCCTGCACAGCCCTTACGGTGGAGTGGTGCCGGAGCTTGCTTCCCGAAAACACGTGGAGGCAATCCTGCCGGTCATTGCCCAGGCCCTCGATGAAGCCGGAATAACCCTCAGCCGACTCGATGCTGTTGCCGTGACCCAGGGTCCCGGGCTGGTCGGCGCCCTGTTGGTGGGGGTCAGCGCCGCTAAGGCCCTGGCCTATGCTCTGGATCGCCCCCTGATCGCGGTGAATCACCTGGAAGGGCACATGCATGCAGCTTTTCTCGGGCGCGAACCGATCGACGAACCTTTTATATGTCTGGTGGTCTCCGGCGGCCATACGGCTCTCTACCGGGTTGATCCGGAGGGACAGAGCCGCTCTCTCGGGTCCACACGGGACGATGCTGCCGGAGAGGCCTTTGACAAGGTGGCCAAATTATTGGATCTGGGATATCCCGGCGGGAGTCGTGATCGATCGCCTGGCTGCCCGGGGAAACCCTCAAGCCTTTCAATTTCCCAAAGCCACCTTCGACCAGGATTCACTGGAATTCAGCTTCAGTGGCCTCAAGACCGCAGTGGCAAACTTCGTGCGACGGTTCGGGGGCCCTTCTCCTGCCGGCGGAGCCGCTCCCTACCGCCTGGAAGATCTGGCGGCGAGCTTTCAGGAAGCCGTCGTTGAAGTCCTGGTCGACAAAACCGTAAAGGCGGCGAACCTCTGCGGACTCAATAACGTTGCTGTGGCAGGAGGAGTTGCAGCCAACACGCGCCTGCGTCAGCGCCTGCATGAGGAAGCCGCCTACCATCGCCTCAACCTGCACCTGCCGCCGCTCCGCTACTGCACCGACAATGCCGTGATGATCGCCGCCGCCGCCTACACGGTCTGGAAACGCTCGGGATTCTGCCCCTATCCGCTGGAACTGGATGCTTTTTCGAGGTGGGTCCCATAAAGACAGACGAGTGGTCAGTGGCCAGAGAAGAGCCAAGAGCCGAGAGCTAGCCAAAAATATTTGAAATTTCGAATATCGAACAAGGAATTTCGAACCGCAGAAGTGACGGGAGACTTCGAAATTCGACATTCCTTGTTCAGTATTCTGCGGTTCATAAACCATACATAATTTCAGCATGTTACAAATGTGAGAGATGAATTCTCACAATGAAGTGATACGAATCTAAGAACCAAGAGCCAAGAGCCAACGATGTTTATTTCTCCCCGGGAATATTTTCGCGCTCACGGCGCGAGCCCCAGGAAGCGGTTCGGGCAGCACTTTCTGACGCAACAGAAAACGGCTGAGCGGATCGTGGCGTGCGCGGAGCTTCGCCCTTCGGACGTGGTGGTGGAGGTTGGGCCCGGTTTGGGGCGCTCACCCGGTTTATCCTGCCCGGGGTCGCGCGGCTGCACCTGGTGGAAGTGGACCGCGATCTGGCGGCCTTCCTGGAAGCGAACCTGGTCGACCCCGAGGTCAGGGTTTCTTTTCACCGGCAGGACATTTTGCGTTTCGACTTCCATTCCGTCGCGGAAAGGGAAGGGGAGGGCCTCGTCGTGCTGGGAAATCTCCCTTACAACATCAGTTCTCCCCTCGTTTTTCGGCTGCTTGAGTCGCGGAAATGGATCAAACGGGCGGTGCTCATGGTGCAGAAAGAGGTTGGCGAGCGGCTGACGGCCAGCCCGGGAGGCAAGGATTATGGGGTCCTATCGGTCCTGCTCGGGGTCTACGCCCGGGTGCAGTCGCTCTTCACCGTCGGACCCGGGAGTTTTACCCCCCTCCCGCGGTGGATTCACTGGTCGTTTCAATTCTCTTCAAGGACCTTCCTGATTCGATCGGTCCTTCGTTTGGCTTTCTGCGGAGCCTTGTGAACACGAGCTTCCAAAAGCGGCGAAAAACCCTTTTTAACAGCTTGAAAGGCTTTTCCGGGATAGACTCGACCCTCCTTCAGAATGCTTTGCGACTGACCGGCGTTGATCCCCAAAGAAGGCCTGAAACCCTCAGTGCTCAAGAATTTGTTTTTTTGGCCGAGGCATTGGAGACCGGAAAACAGGCGAGGGATGTTACCCTTACCTAACCCCCATGACCCCGAGGGTCACAACGAACAATGAAATCCCCCTTTTGTAAAGAGGGGCAGGGGGGATTTCATATAAATTATCATTCCGGGGCGGCACCCGTGAACCATGAAAATGTGGGTTGGATCTTTTGAACCCGCAACCCGGAACGCGCAACTCGGAACCTATTTTCTAGGTCACCCCCATGACCCCCCAGTGGGTCAGAACGCAGAGGAGAGGCAGTTTTATGGAGATTACGTGCTGTGGCGCTGCGCGCTGTGTTACCCGTTTCCTGCTTCCTGCTCGATAACGGCAGGAAGTACCTGATCGACTGTGGGCTTTTTCAGGGTGGGAAGGAGATGGAAAGGCGCAACCGAGAACCGTGGGGGTTTCACCCCGGCGAGGTTTCCGCGCTCTTCCTCACGCATGCCCACATCGACCACTGTGGCCGTTTGCCCAAGCTGGTACGGGACGGGTTTCGCGGAAAAATCTATACTACTTTGCCCACCGCCGAACTCACCAAGATCCTGCTCCTGGATTCGGCCCACATTCAGGAAGTGGAAGCCGAAGTCCAAACTCGCAAGAACCGTCGCAGGGGCAACTCCGAAATTGCACCACTTTACACGACGGCCGATGCCGAGGCCTGTTTCCCGCTCCTGGAAGTCGTTCCAAGAGATGAACTGATTCGCGTGGACTCCCGCTTGGGGGGCTGCTTCCGCAATGCCGGCCACATCCTGGGTTCTTCGATTCTGGAAATCTGGGCCGGTTCGCCTTCCGCGGAGCATAAGGTGGTCTTCTCGGGGGACTTGGGCCATAAGGACCAGCTCATTGTCCAGGACCCGCAGTCGATCTTCGCCGCCGACACGCTCCTGGTCGAATCGACCTACGGGGACCGCAATCACAAGTCTCTCAAAGAAAGCCGCGCGGAGCTCCTTGAAGCCATTCTCTACAGCTA
>CAWJQV010000012.1:0-7941 GCA_963844985.1 uncultured delta proteobacterium | reverse complement strand
TCTGCATCAGGACATCCCCACCCAGTCCCCCGTACTTTTCGTCGATGGTGATTCCGAGAATTCCGATTTCCGCGCATTTTTTGAAAAAATCCGGTGGGAACCAGTCTTCCTCATCGATCTTCTCCTGCAGCGGTCCCAACTCGTTCACCGACCACTTCTGAACCGTTTCCCTAATCATGCGTTGCTCGTCAGTCAGCTGGAAATCCATCAGTACTCCTCCCCTGAGCGAAAATTTTGATTGGTTGTCAGCAAGCAGCCTCGATCCAGGTCCTCAGCCGAGGAGATTCCTCGCTGCAGAAGGCCGGGAACGTTACAAACAGGTCTTATCATAAGATTTCTTCTGAACGAACAGTGAACAGGCGAGTTAAACGAGCACAACCCTTTCCCCGGGCAAAACCTGCACACAAGGAGACGCCCGCGAGAGCGTGAAGGGGTCTCGTTGAAATGCTGGACCTCTTGTTTGCCGTGAATTATTGAGGCAGTTGTCGTTGGGCTAGATCAGCGAAGAAAAGCAAGGGAGATTGCGAAACTGCCCTCTCATCCTGTAGTGAACAGACACCCCGAAACCCGATTTTCCAATGCCCATCGCAGTTGGTTGAGGTTGAGCAGGGGGTATCGTACATTTGGCCGCCAAAGGTGTCAAGAACTTAGATTGTTCCCATGAAATCCCTCAACCCCCCTTTGCCAAAGGGGGGCAGGGGAAATTTCCCGCCTTGTGGCGACCCCCCGAATCACTTGTTTTCGCCCATGAACAACGCCTGCACTCGGGTCCCCTCGGCGATGCTCAGGCCGGGATTAAGCACCACCCACTCTCCCTCTTGAAGCCCGGAAGTGATCGTCAGCATCTTGCCGTCGCTTTCCAGGACGCCGACCTCTCGATAGCTTACCCGCCGGTCTTCGCCGAGAATACCCACACAGTATTGATCCTTTTGCAGGGTCAGGGCTTCACAGGGCACCTGTACGGCCGGCGGCATCTTCAAATGCAGCGCCACCTTTACAAACGATCCCGGGATGAGTTTGCCTTCGCGGTTGTCCACATCAACCTCGGTGAGCAAGGTCCGGGTCTTGGGGTCCAGTTCCACGCTGGTCCGGCTTACCCGAGCCGCCAGCTTTATTTCGGGGCGGACAGCATCTGTGATCTCCGCATGGTCCCCGACCTTCAACAGAGCAGCGTTCTTTTGGTCCAGATAGACGAAGACTCTCAGTCTGTCGGTCTCGGAGAGGGTCACAACCGGCTGAGTGGTGGTCTGCGCATTGGCGGCGCTCTGAATCAGGGCGCCCGGGTCGACATACCGCGCGGTAACGACGCCCCCGAAGGGTGCCCGCAGGATTTTGTAATCCTTCATGGTTTCCATGGCTGAGGCATGCGCTTCCGCCATCGCCGCGTCCGCCTCTCTCGCTTCCGCATTCTCCTGCGAAGTCCCCGACTGCGGGAGCAGTTTCCACGCTCGCTTGGCCTGTGATCGTTTATTCCTGGCGTCGGCCAAGGCCGATTCATACTGGCGATCGATTTCCGGAGATTCGATGACGGCCAGGACCTCACCCGTTTTGACGGCATCGCCCTTGTCGACATGGATATCGCGGAGATATCCGGACACTTTGGCGTAAAGCGTGGTTGTCGTGTAGGCTCGCGCTTCACCGACGAATTCCACGCGTTTCACCTCGGGGGCCCGCACGGCCGCCGTCACGCGCACCAGCGGCCCCTCCTCGGCAGCCGCCTTCCTGATCCTGCCTCTCCGTCGCGAGGCGAGCGTTCTTCTGCCACAGCAGGCCCCCCAAGCGTGGCCGCAACCACCAGCAGGGCCAGCACTCCCGTGACAAAGAACATTCTGCCGCTCTTTCGGGGACTGTTCGGCGGTCTGTCATCCATAGTCCATCATCCCGTTATTGAGCAGGCTGAAAAGCCTGCCCCACAGATGTTGTGGTTGCTCAAGCTATTGTTTGAAAGTCGCTCCCCTTGTGGCCTTGCCTTTCCGCTTCAAATCGCTGTTCGAGCAGATATTTGGTCGGCAGTTTCCGGCGCAGCAGCGAATAGATCACCGGCACAACCAGAAGAGTAAAAAAAGTGGCCAGCAGCAAGCCCCCAATAACGGCCCGCCCCAAGGGCGCGTTCTGCTCACCTCCCTCCCCCATGCCCACGGCCATGGGGAGCATCCCGATGATCATGGCGAGGGCGGTCATCATGACCGGCCGCAAGCGTGTCTTCCCGGCTTCCAGGGCCGCCTCGGCCGCGGTGAGTTGCTTTTCTATGCGGACATCATTGGCGAAACTGACCAGCAGAATCGAATTTGCGGTCGCGATCCCTACGGCCATAATGGAGCCCATCAGCGACTCCACATTGAGGGTGGTGCCCGTCAGTGCCAGCATCCACAGGATCCCGACAAGGGCTCCCGGCACGGACATCATGATGATGAACGGGTCCAGCCAGGACTGAAACAGCATGACCATGAGGAAATAGACCAGCAGAATGGCCAGAATCAGCCCAAAACCGAGGCTGCGAAAGGATCCCTCCATGACCTCGTTTTGCCCGTGCAGGTTGATCCGGGTGCCGGGCGGCAGGGGACCCAGTCGGGCAATGCTCTCCCTGATTTCCTTGGCCACCGAGCCCAGATCGCGATCTTCGACATTGCCCTCCACCTTTATGACTCTTTGTACCGTATAATGGTCGATGTTCCCCGCACTCACCCGATGATAGGTGTGCGCGATATTCGCCACGGTCTGGGCGGGAATCGCAGGGAGGTCCGCCGGCGACGTCCGGACGTTTTGCTGAAGCAGGTCCGACGCATCCGGCGGGGTGACCGGGATGGCAAGCAGACCGGCCATGGAATCCACCTGTTCGATGGGAATCTGCACGGCAACACTGTAGTTGACGTTGTTCGCCGGGTTCAAGAAAAACGACGGCGCTACCAAAACACTCGAAGAGAGCGAAGTGAGCAGAGTGTTCGACACTTCCCGCTGACTCATTCCCAGCATGGCGGCTCGAGTTCGGTCCACGTCCACCTGCAGGGTCGGATAATCGAGCACCTCGTTGATATGGACGTCAACGACTCCGGGGATCTGACGGAGATCTTCCTGCAGGCGGCTGGCAAAATGGTAGGAACGCACCAGGTCGTTGCCTTCAACCTGGACACTGATGGGTGCGGAGCGGCCGAAATTGAGAACTTGCGTGACAATGTCCGCCGGCTGGAAATAGAAGCTGGCGCCGGGGAATTTCCTCGTCAGGTACCGGCGCAGGTTCTTCATGTACTTCTTGGTGGGACGGTGGTCCTTCTTGAGGGCAATGAGGAATTCCGCATCCATGCCGCCGATGTTGTCGGTGGGCACGAAGGCCAGATTATAGTAAACCGGCACCCCGATCATGTTGTTGACGGTTTCCAACTCTTCTGCGGGAATAACTTCCCGAATGTGCCGCTCGATCTTCGCCACCATCCGCTCCGTTTCTTCAATCCGAGTGCCGCTGGGAGCCCGAAAGTGAAGCTTCATCATGCCCGCATCGATCGAGGGGAAAAAGTCGGTCCCGACCACCAGAAGCAATCCCAGGCTGACCAGAATGAAAAGCCCGGCTAAGGTGAGGGTGAAAGCGCGATGATCCAGAGCGGTTTCCAAGTGACCGCCGTACCACCGCCGCAACCCCTCAAAACCATCCTCACGCTTTTCGTTCAGGCGGTTAACCAGCCGGGAAAGACCTTTGCTGTCGGACGCTCCGTCAGCCACCTTCTCTTCGCCCATGAGCATCCGGGCAAGGGTCGGCACGAGAGTCCGGGAGAGAAGATAGGAAGCGAGCATGGCACTGACCACGGCGAGGGCCAGCGGAGTGAAAAGGTACTTGGCAGGACCAAAGAGCAGGACCACCGGAAAAAAGACAATGCAGATGGCCAGTGTGGATACGACGGCGGGTACGGCAATCTGACCAGCCCCGTCCAGGATCGCGACCGTCAGTGGTTTTCCCATGGCCCGGTTGCGGTGGATGTTTTCCACCTCCACCGTGGCGTCATCCACCAGCATCCCGATTGCCAGGGCCAGGCCGCCGAGGGTCATGATGTTGATGCTCTCCCCCGCCAGATTGAGCACGATGATCGAAGACAGGATTGCCAGCGGGATGGAGATGCAGACGATCACCATACTTTGCCAGCTGCCAAGAAAAATCAGAATCATAAGGGAAACCAGAATCGCCGCCAGGATCGCCTCGCGCACGACGCCTTCGATAGCGGCGCGGACAAACATCGATTGGTCAAAATCCACCTTGATTTCCAGGCCCTCCGGCGCGACTTCGCGAATGAGCGGCAGCACCTCCCGGGTAGAGTCCACCACTGCCAGCGTCGAAGCATCCGCATGCCTCAGAATGGCCAGGTAAGTGGCACGGTTGCCGTTCACTCTGACAATGTTGGTTTGTTCCGCATAGCGGTCGGCGATCCGGGCCACATCCCCCATGTAAACCACGGCATTACCGACAACTTTGAGGGGAATTTTTCGG
Organism: uncultured delta proteobacterium; assembly: GCA_963844985.1. Lineage (GTDB taxonomy): Bacteria > Desulfobacterota > Syntrophobacteria > Syntrophobacterales > Syntrophobacteraceae > JADGQM01. The sequence continues at coordinate 3,467 of CAWJQV010000012.1, read as the reverse complement.
AATTCTTCGACCAAACCCGGGCTGGAGTTAGTCACGACGTTGTACTCGACCGTACCGATGCGAGCGGTTCCCGCCGGCATGATAACGTTGGAGGCTTGCAGGGCGCTGACAATGTCGGCGGGCGAAAGACCTCTCGCCTGGAGCGCGTCGGGATCCACGTCGATCATGATCTGCCGGATTTTACCACCGAAAGGGGCGGGCGACGAAAGCCCCGGGATGGTGAACAGCCTCATCCGGACGAAATAGAGCCCGTAATCGTAAATCTCCTGCTCGGAGAGATTTTCACTGGACAGAGTGAGTTGGGCAACCGGCACACTGGAGGCATCGATTTGGATAATATTGGGCGGCTGAATGCCGGGCGGCATGTTACGCAGGACGGTGCTGGAGGTTGCCGAAATTTGCGAGATAGCGGCACCGATTTCCACTCCCGGTTGGAAATAAATCTTGAGGATGCCCACCCCCGGGATGGATTGCGATTCGATGCGTTCGATGTCATTGACGGTAGTCGAGTAAGCGCGTTCACAAAGCAGCACAACCCGCCGCTCCATGTCCTCGGGAGTAAGCCCCGGGTAGTACCACACCACCATTACCGCAGGGATGCGAATGGCGGGAAAGATATCGACAATCATCCGGCTTGCCGAGAGGACCCCGAGAGTTAGCATGAGCAGCGCCATTACCGCAACGGTGTACGGCCTGCGCAGAGCAAGGTAGACAATCCACATCTGCTAAACCTCTAAGGGCTGGATAGTCATGGGATCAATCCGTACCGGTGTGCATCTCCTGACAATGATCTCGATGTTCAAGGCAGGATACATAGATGCGGCTTTCCCTGTCAACACGCAAAGTCCGCGGCCGAAACTCCTCTCGACCATGAAGCCCGCCAAGAGTTCTCCAAATTCATTGACGCCTGCGATTTTCCTGGTGTATCATCATTTGGCCGTGATCATGGTGCTACCGCACCGACTCCAACGTTCACCCATGCGGTTCCCAAGGTCACTCGCCTCCCCATGCATCGCGGATTGCCTCGACCTCTGCTTCCAGTACCTGCGGCTGACTGCTTTCTTCCAATTGAGTTGTTTTCGGGCAGTCCTATTTTTTCAATGACAGACGAGGGGGAAGCGACGCATGGTGGTGATCGGTGATCTTCCCATTTGTCCAAGGATTGCAGCAATCATAATCATACGCATCAACCCGAGGCCTTCGGCAGCAAGCAGGAGCAATAGTGAGAGGCTTGAAACATTGCCACGTTCTTCTGACGACCGAGGGGGTTCGGCAAGGGAGGAGAGCTCTTGACGACTCTCAGGTCGGGGATTGCCGCGGGGATGGTTGAGGAGGATTGATATGGAAGAGGAAAACCGGGTAAAGCATTGGGAAGAGCAGGATGCTATCCTTGTTGAGCGCCGTGGCGAGGCCTACCACATCGGCGGGGAGGAACAGCTCAAACGCCTTGCCAAGCAAGGCAAAAAACCGATGCGAGAGCTCATCACCATGCTTGTTGACCCGCACAGCGAGTTTTTTGAACTCGGCCTGGAAGCGGGCTACAGCATAGGACAGATCAAGCTCTACGGCGGGGACATTTACGAATCCGAGAAAAGGGGACACATTCCCGGGCGGAGGCCTGATCACCGGGGTCGGAGTCGTTCACGGCAAGGACTGCATGATCTTTGCCAATGAAAACCGCTATGCGGCAGGGACCTATTTCCCGATCACTCTGAAGAAGCACATGAGGGCCCAGGCGATTGCCGAGCGCCTCCGCCTGCCCTGCATCTACATCGCGGACTCCGGAGGCATCAACCTTCCGCTGCAGCTGGGCTGCTTCGCCGATGACGGTCATTTCGGCAGCATGTTCTTCAACATGTGCCGCATGTCGGCCCTGGGCATTAAGCAATACACCCTCTCGACCGGCGGAAATACCGCCGGCGGCGCCTACATCGTTTACCTCGCTTCCGAATCCATTATGATCGAAAAGCTTGCTTTCGCCTTCCTGGCGGGCCCTCCCATGGTCAAGGCGGCCATCGGCGAGACGGTCTCCATGGAGGACCTGGGGGGCGCCTACGTGCATACGCAACACTCGGGAGGCTGCGACCATTTCGTCAAATCCCAGGAAGAAGGGGTCAAAAAACTTCGCGACATTATTGAATTTGAACCCTCTCAGACCCTTTACTGCGAGCGAAAAACGACCGTCGAACCCAAGTTCGACTACCTGGAAATGATGCGCTCCACCCCCATCCACACCTACCAGGCCATCCCGATCCGAGACACGCTCAAATGCCTTGCCGACGACAGCTACTTCCACGAATACAAACCGACTTACGGCCTCGCCCGCGGGGAAACGATCGTTGCCGGCAAGATGTGGCTGAAGGGTATGCCCGTGGGCGTCATTGCCTCCAACGCGAACGGCATCATTTATGTCGAGGCGGCACGAAAGGCGACGGAATGGATGATCCGCTGCGGGAACTCGAACCTGCCGGTGATCTTTTTGCAGGGGTCTCCCGGCTACATGGTCGGTCAGGATGAAGAATGGCGCGGGATCGGAAAATACGGCTCGGACATGGTCCGCACCTGCAGCGTGCTGAACGTCCCGAAAATCCAGTACGTCATCGGCCCCGACCACGGGGCGGCCAACTATGGAATGTGCGGGAGGGCCTTCAAACCGGTTTTTTGTTTCACCAATATGAGGGGCCGGACGACCGTTATGTCCGGCAGGACCGCAGCCTTCGTCGTGGAGACGGTCCGCCGGAAAAACATCGTCGACCGGGGGCAGGCGGTTAATGAGGAAGAAATGGCGGACTTCCGCAAGATGATGATCGACCGATATGATGCGGAAGGGCATCCCTTCCTGACCGGGTCCCTCCTGTTCCATGACGGCGTCATCACCTTCCGCGAGGCGCGCGACAGGCTGGGCAGGGCCTTGGAGCTCTGCTATCGTGTCCCCATGGAGAAGACCGATTGGGGCGATCTGAAGGTTTAGCCGGACGGGAAAACAAGGGACGGCTTCCGAAAGGGAAGCACGGAGAGGCTTTCAAATTAGGAATAAAGGAGGCAGATTTTTATGACAGAGTACGATTATTGGAAGATATTTCCGCGAATGCCGAAGAAGGTTACCATCGGCGACATAACGGTGCGCGATGGTTTTCAGCATGAAGAAAAATTCATATCCACCGCCGCCAAGATTTTCTATGCCCAGGAGATGATCCTGGCGGGCGCCAAGGAAATCGAGGTAACCAACCTGGGAAGTCCGGAAGGCATTCCCCAGTTCCGGGACGCCGAACAGGTGCTCACCGCCCTCCGAAGTGATGGCTTCAAAAAGCGCTGCGAGCGGGCCGGAGTCAAATACGACGAGATCGTCATGACGGCCGTGACGATCCGCGAACCCGCCGTCGATAAAGCCATCGAGCTCAAACAGAGAGGAATCGGCCCCGACCGGGTGCTGATGATGGTCTCCACCGATCCCGAGCACCATTTTG
>CAWJQV010000011.1:0-8319 GCA_963844985.1 uncultured delta proteobacterium | reverse complement strand
TGAAGAGGGAGCTGCTCTCCGCATTCTTCTGGACGAACATCTTGCCAGAGCAGGGGTGCTCACCGAGGCCATCGGCGGCTACAACAACCTGGTTTCAAACCATACCCAAGGTGCACTCATGGTTGCCTACCACCTGGCCGACGCCGCCTTGGGGCTTCGCGCTATCGCCGCAGCACACAGCCTGGATTTCATTCCCATTGAGGCGGTCCGGTGCGACCTTGTCATCCCCCTTGACTTGCTGGACCACCCGGCCGTCAACATGATCCTGGATGTGCTCCAAACGCGCGCTTTTCGCGAGGAACTGGCGTCCCTTCCCGGGTACGAGTCCTCCTGTACCGGCAAGGTCATCGGCCATATCTGAATGCTCTCCAGATCACGGGGGCCCTCCATCTTCGTCGACGCATCAATCCCACCTCAATGGTGTGCAGCCCCGTCACAAACGGTACCCCCCGTTCCTCTCGGCACCTGCGCCCGTCTTACCTTCTCCTTACCCTGAATCTGCCCGTGCCCTTACCCGCCATCCGCATCATCTCCATGGCGATCAAGCCGATGAGAAGAAGAATTTCGTTCCTATAAAGTCATATGGGTCGTTCAATAATGCTGTCTATGCACGACCAGAATGGAGAGCGTGCAAGATTCCCAGCGCCCTTGTCAGCACCACGATTTGGAGGGCGAGCCCATGGCTTGAGGTGGATGAGGAGCAGGGGAAGCAGAGTCGCAGCGGGCACATGACAGATTAGATGGACATATTATTTGCACCTGACAGCTTAAAAGTATATTATGACGTCTAAAAATAACATCAGATGTCGGATTGAAGGGGGACGAACCAATTCATGTCCAAGAGCCTGATACCGCTGGTTCTAACTTTGAAGGTGGCGGGGTTCGCCACGCTGGCAGCTTTCTTGATTGGGGTTGCCTTTGCGTATCTTCTGGCCAGAGTGCGATTTCCGGGCAAAGAATGGGCGGATGCGCTGCTCACTTTGCCCTTGGTCATGCCGCCTACCGTGCTTGGCTATTATCTGATCGTGGTGTTCGGGCGGAAAGGCTGGATCGGGCATTGGCTCTACGATGCTTTCGGCGTAACCCTCATGTTCACCTGGCAGGGAGCGGTGCTGGCCTCAACGGTGGTTTCCCTGCCGCTGGCTTACAAAGCCGCCCGCAGCGCTTTTGAAGGGGTCGATCCCAATCTGGAAAGGGCTGCACGGACGCTGGGCCTGTCTGAAGTGGGGGTTTTTTTTCGGGTGTCGTTGCCCTTGGCCTGGCGCGGGATCATGGCAGGAACCATGCTCGCCTTTGCGAGGGCGATGGGTGAGTTCGGGGCCACCCTCATGGTCGCGGGCAACCTGCCCGGCAAGACCCAGACCCTGTCTCTGGCGGTGTACGACGCGGTTCAGGCCGGCAATGACCGGCTGGCAATGATCCTCGTCATCATTACCTCGCTGGTCTGCATGGTGATTCTGGTCTCTTCGGGAAGGATTTTCAAAACTCAATATCTCAAGGAGGTTGATCGATGAAGAGGAAGCTGGTTGTTGGTCTCATGGTGGCGCTGACGTTTGTTGGGCTGTCCTGGATGAAAGAAGCGCAGGCGGTGGCGGAACAGGAACTGATCGTTTCCGCGGCGGCAAGTCTCACCAATGCGTTCCAGGAAATCGGCCAAAAGTTCGCCAGCACCAATCCGGGAACGAAGGTTGTGCCCAATTTTGCGGCTTCGGGGGCACTGTTGCAGCAGATCGAACAGGGGGCTCCCGTAGACGTTTTCGCCTCAGCCGACCAGAAAACCATGGATCAGGCCAACGAGAAGAAACTGATTCTGCCCGAGACCAGGAAGAACTTTGTGAGCAATGGTCTGGTGCTCATCATACCCTTGGGGTCGAAAATGCCAATCAAAAGCCCGCAGGATCTCGCTGGCAAAGGAGGTGAGCAAGGTGGCTATGGGAAATCCCGAAACGGTTCCCGCCGGCCGCTATACCAAGGAAGCCTTGACGAATGAAGGCCTTTGGGAAAAATTGAGTCCGAAGTTCATTCCGGGGGATAACGGTACGTCAGGTGTTGGATTATGTGACTCGCGGCGAAGTGGACGCCGGTTTTGTCTTTGCCACCGATGCGGCCCTGGCTAAGGACAAGGTGCAGCTCGTTGCCACCCTGGCAAAGCATCAGCCCATCCTCTATCCGATAGCTGTTGTGGCGGCAACTCAGAAGAAGGATCTTGCCCAACGCTTCATTGATTTTGTGCTGAGCAAAGAAGGTCAGGAAATCCTTTCGAAGTACGGATTCGGGAAACCGTAACATGGTCATTCAGGTCGCTGTGGAAAAGAGCATGGAGTCGAAGGCAAGGCATTTTAAACTCAACGCCGCCTTCACCTCTCAGGAGCAGTGCGTCGTCCTTTTCGGACCTTCGGGCTCTGGGAAGACGCTCACGCTACAATCCATCGCCGGCCTGATATCGCCCGATGCCGGGAAGATCGCGCTCAATGGCCGTGTGCTGTTTGATTCGCAGAATGGGGTCAATGTTCCTTCGCGCCATAGGAAGATTGGCTATCTATTCCAGGATTACGCGCTTTTCCCTCACCTCACGGTGCTTGAAAATGTCGGTTTTGGCCTGAATCAGAACTGGCAGTGGCGCCTGTCCTCTGAAGACAGGCACCAGGTTATGGAGTTCCTGGAGCTTTTCGAAATCCCTCAGCTGGCTCACAGCTTTCCCGCCGACATTTCGGGAGGCCAGAAGCAGCGCGTGGCACTGGCGCGAGCTCTGATCAAAAAGCCTGACCTGCTGCTGCTGGATGAGCCTTTTGCCGCTCTGGATACGCTGCTGCGCGTGAAACTTCGGGAAGAGCTGGCCAAGATTCGGTGCGCCTTTGATATCCCGGTGGTCATGGTCACCCACGACCCCGAGGATATCCGCGCCTTCGCCGAGACTCTCGTGATTTACGAAATCGGAGGGGTTCGCGAGATCAGGCATTTTCTCAAGAATAACGGGACCAATCTGGAAGAACTGCTCGCTTCTGTGGCATAATTGTGGTGTACGGCAGGAAGTGGTGAAACTCATCAGAAAAGGAGAAAGTCATGAAACTGAGCACCAGGAACATTCTCAAAGGCAAGGTTGTGGATGTAAAAGAGGGCCAGGTGGCGGCCAAGGTTAAAGTCGATATCGGTGGAGGAAACGTCATCACTTCAACAATCACCGTTGATGCCGTTAAAGAACTCGGCATCAAAGTGGGTGATGAAGTGTGCGCCCTCATCAAGGCATCCAGTGTCATGATCGGGAAGGAATAGCTCCAACGGGGGGAACAGGGTGGTTTCCCAGTATGGACCTCTCCCTGGAAACGCCTTTCCTGTTTCCGCAAAAACCACGGGTCATCTATCCTACGTCCCCTCTCCCATTCTTTAGAGGCTCAGGACAGCTTCTTTACCGTGACGAAATGTTCCTGCATGGCCATGCCGCCCCCGACCTCATCCCAAACCTCCAGGCCACCTGCCATGAAGTCATTGTCCAGAATTCCTCGGCCCCTTGCGCGGCTCTCAACGGGAAGGGTGTGCCCGAAGCCGTGCACCATGAAAACCGCTTCGGGATGGATGAATTCCGTCAGTTTCACCTTGATCCTGCCGCGATGACCGTTGTTCGAGACTTCCACTTCTTCGCCATCCGTCAGTTTCATCTCGCTCACCGACGTCCTTGTTCAGCCACAGCACATTCTCGGGCATTTGTTCAAAAAGCATGGGATTGTTTACCGTGTGCCCCTGGGTATGCACGGCACTACGCCCGAAGGTGAGGCGAAAGCTGCCTTCCTCAGGAACCGCCGGCGACTCGTAAGGCTTTAATGAAGGCAAGCCCTGGCTTTCCAGCTTTTGCGCCAACAGTTCAATCTTTCCTGATGGAGTTTTGAATCTGAGCTCGTCCATCGTTCGGTAGCGGGGCTTTTCGGCAAGGGCAACCATACCGGTAGCATTAAAATCTTCGATACTGATCCCGGTATCCTGGAGCTGATAGTTCCATAGGCTTTCTATGGAATCAAAGCATAATGGGGCCAAGCCAAGTCGCTTGGCCAGGCCGCCGAAGATTTCCCAGTCGGCGCGGGTGTCGAAACGCGGTTCGACGGCCCGCTGACGGACGAAGAAGTACGGCTTCAGCCCATTCTTGCCGGCAATGATACTCTCCCGTTCCAGATAGGGTGAAAGGGGCAGGACCACATCGGAAAACCAAGCGGTGTCGGACCAACTGAAGGTGACGGAGACGAGCAGCTCCAGTTTTCGGAAGATCTTCTTCAAGGCTTCGGGATCGGGAAAGGCCATCAAAGGATCATGACGATAAGCTATGTAAGCCTTCAAGCGGATAGGGGTCTTCGGTTTCGATCGCTTTGAAAGCCAGATGAAGCAAGCCGGGGCCCGCATCGAAATGAGGATACCGCCAGCCAACTCCATCCGCCCGTTTCTCCGCAGGTTTGGGGAAAAGGTCCACCAGTTTCTTGAGTCCTTTTCGCCCGACGTCTCCCGGCGTATTGGAAAGGGGCAGCCCCCCCTTGGCCCCGATAGAGCCGAGCAGGGCATTGATTATGTAGGCGGATCGGCATACATGGAAGGAATCCTTGTACCGTGCCGTCATCCAGCCCGGGTGCCAGACCACCGAAGGTTTGTCCTGAGCCAGTTCGCGGGTGAAAGCGATGATCCCTTCAGCAGGGATGCCCGTTTCCTCCTCCGCCCATTGGGGCGTATAGGGGTCAATGAAGCTCAAGAGCTTGTTGAGATCCTGCATCCACAATCCGGCAAACTCGCCATCGTAGAGCTTCTCCTTGAGCAGAACATGAATCACGGCCAGATTCAGGGCATAATCAGTGCCCGGACGAATCATGAAAAAGCGATTGGCCTTGGCCGCCGTAGTCGTGGCCCGGATATCGATTACGGTGAGCTTGCACCCATTGGATATTCCCGTCATGAGGTCGTTGACTTCTTTGACATTTATGGCTTCGAGAAGGTTTCGCGTTTGTAGAACGACATGCCGGGCATTCTTGAAGTCGTAGACGAGGTCTTTGCGGCCAAAACCGAACAGGGAAAGGGCCGCGTGTTGAACATTGCGGGCGCAGGACACATCGTGATTGCAGTAGTTCGGGGAACCCAGACCCCGGACAAAGGCCTGGTGAAGGTCTCGGAAAGGACCGCTGCGGTCGGAAAAGAGCACGCTCCGCCCTCCATGCGTTTCCACAATGTTCTTGAGCCGCTCGGAAACGTAGTCGAGGGCTGCGTCCCAAGACGTGCTGCGCCATTTGCCTTCACCCCTCTCACCGACGCGGATGAGAGGACGCTGCGGGCGCTCGTCGTCTTTGATGAGAGCGATTCCCGCCGCCCCGCGTGCACAGACCGACCCCTCGATCCCAGCCGCATGGGGATTCCCCTGAATGAACTTAACCACACCGTTTTCCGACTCAACCATTATGGGACAACGGACCGTGCACATCCCGCAAATGCTGAAAACCCGCTTTTTGGCCATCTTCTCTCCGATGCTATTTTTTGTTCATTACTGCCAATATGCAGAGCCCTTATGAGAATCCATCTCCCATCCCCCGGCGAGCGAACGAATGGCACATGGTTTCCGACCATACAAAAACCGCAGAAACAAAAGGCGCCTCCCCACCAATTTTATGCCTGCAATGACAGGATCAATAACAAAAAGCCGACCTTTTGTCCATACGACTCTCCCATGACCGGCGATTTAACGCCCCTCGGAGGAACATCAAACCACGACCCATTGGGCAAACCGGAGGGTGACAACGGTCAGAGAAAATCACTCGAAAAGGAGTGCATGAAGCAAAACCTGTGGGCTCTTCTTCGTGTTCTTCGTGGCCTTCGTGGAAAGAAATGTTATTTGTATTACTGCTATCTCGACGAAGATGGGGCTTCCGTCCCCCATAATGATCGGGAAGCTTGATGCGAAGTTTTGTGATCAGCCCTCTCCGTCAACGAACCAAGGAGGTTTATTCGATATGGCGGAAGAGACTCGCTGGGTTAAGACCCACTGCGCGCGCATGGACCATGGCGGCTGTGCCCTGCTGGTGGGTGTCAAGGACAATGAGATCGTTCAGGTCAAAGGGGACCCGGAAGGGTTCCTCAATAAGGGCTACACCTGCTACAAGGGTCGGGTTTCACCCGATCGCCTGAACCATCCCGATCGCCTTCGCTATCCGCTGAAGCGAGCAGGAAAACGCGGGGAAGGGAAATGGCGCCGGATTTCCTGGGACGAAGCGCTTGCTGAAACGGCGAAGAATCTTCTTGCCATCAAAAACAAATACGGCGCTCGGGCGGTTGGTTTTGGGGTGGGGATGCCGAAGGGGCTCGAGCATTTCGTTTTGATTCGCCTGGCCAATATTTTCGGCTCCCCCAATGTCGTTGCCTCTCAGGACGTGTGCCATGCCCCTCGCGAGATCACCGGCATCCACACCTGCGGGTTTTACCCGGTTGCCGATCTCCACAATCCCACCAAGGTCATCCTCTCATGGGCCAGCAACGTTCTTTCGACCAGCGAGGAAGGGCAGATTGCCAGCCTCACCCTCGAGCAACTCAAGAACGGCGCGAGGCTGATCGTCGTCGATCCCCGCAGGACCGAGCTTGCCGACCGGGCCGAACTGTGGCTCCAACTCCGGCCCGGAACGGCACAGGCACTCGCCCTGGGTTTTCTGCATGTGATCATCGAGGAAGCTCTCTATGACCGGAGTTTTGTTGAAAAATACACCTACGGATTCGAAGACCTGGCCCGGCATGTGAAGCACTACAGCCCCGAGACGGTCTCTGAAATCACCTGGGTGCCGCCTGAGCTGATTCGCAAGGCCGCAAGGCTATACGCTTCGGCAAGACCTGCTGCGCTCCAGTGGGGCAATGCCATCGAGCATGATGTCAATGCCTTCGATGCCACCCGCTCCCTGGTTTGCCTCATGGCCATCACCGGAAACCTCGAAGTGCCCGGCGGCAACATCAATGCCCACGAGCCGAAAATCATGGGGCTGGGCGAATTCGTGCGGGCCGATCTCATTCCGGATAAACGCAAGGAGATGATCAGCGCCTACCACGGCATTATTCCCAGGCTGATGACGGTGGCGCCGGCCTATTTCCGGAAGGCGGTGCTTGAGGCAACGCCATACCCGGTCAGGGGATACTATGGCATGTGCACCAATCCTTTGGTGGCCTGGGCCGACAGTGCGGTCACTTATGAAGCGTTCATGAACCTTGATTTTGTCGCCGTGGCCGAGATCTTCATGACGCCTACCGCATCCCTGGCCGATATTGTCCTCCCGGTCGCGCACCAGTATGAAATGAATGATATCGGCCACTACGGCATCGGCCACGGAATGATCCTCGCCCGGCCAAAGATTGTCGAACCCCCGCCCGAGTGCTGGCCCGACATAAAAATCATGAATGAACTGGGGAAGCGGGTATCAGATCCTGAATACTGGCATGATGATTTTGAAGAGTTTCTGGAGGCTGTGGTCAGACCGGCCGGCCTGACCTATCGTGAATTCGTTGCCAAAGGATATCTCAAGGGACCTGATCGCTTCAGGCATTTTGAAGAGGTGGGCTTCCGCACACCCACCGGAAAGGTGGAATTGAAGCTGAGCACGGCTGAAAAGTTTAAACTGAAACCGCTCCCCGAATTCACCGGCCTGCCTGAAGGGGATGATCCCGAATATCCGCTGATTTTGATCAGCGCCAAGAGCCGCTACTATCTCCTCTCCTCCTATCGCTGGCTGGAGAAGCTCCGTCAAAAGCGCCCCCACCCGCTCGTCGAAATCCACCCCGAGACGGCAGCGGCCCATGGGATCAGCGATGGCGACCAGGTCATCGTCTCGACGAAATACGGCGAAATCCTGCAGGTGGCGCGGGTCACCGATATCGTTCACCCGCGCGTGGTCAGCGCGGCCCTGGGATGGTGGTTCCCGGAAGGAGATGCGGCGAAGCAGTTTGAGTGGCGAAGATCGAATTTCAATATGCTCACTTCTATCGGAAAGCTGGGCAAGGAGTTCGGGACACCGAACATCAAGAACCTTCCCTGCACAATACGGAAACAATGAAACTCAGAAACGTGAAAACTTTCCCTTGACTCCTCATTTGAAAGTTCTATACTCGAGGTCAATTATGTATTTGTTGACATAATTAGATTTGCGGGGTTAATTATACCTGCACGGTGCGGGGGGTTTTGAGTGACTCAACGCCGGTCTGAACGGACTCTGATGGCCACGAGAGTGTAACGACCGCCGGTTGGGAAAATCGCTCGACGGACAAGGTGCCAACTTCATTATGGTGAGAGCAGACGGCATTTCCTCAAGAGGCTTCCAA
>CAWJQV010000010.1:0-11445 GCA_963844985.1 uncultured delta proteobacterium | reverse complement strand
GAAAGTCACCGAGATCAATGATTTCTTTTCGCTGGTAATGGTGGGTCAGGATGAGCAATTGTTTTCCCAGTGCTTCCTTGATGGTGCGAATGTGTTCAACCAGCTTTTCTGCTTCATCGGGATAAGTCATCTCTTCTCCGGTCAATCAACGGTTTCCGCGTCAACAAAGCGTATCGGGTCTCCATTAGCTATGGCGCCTCCTTCCAACACCCGGGCGAAGATGCCTTCCCGCGGCATGATACAGTCTCCAGCCTGGTAATATATGGCGCACTTCTGGTGACATTCCTTGCCGAGCTGAGTGATTTCCACAATCACAGAGCTTCCCAACTGGAGTCTTGTTCCAAGCGGCACATTTAACCAATCGATACCTTCCGTCGCAATGTTTTCCGCAAAGTCGCCGAAAGTCACTTCAAGCCCACTCCGGCGAGCTTTCTCGATGCTCTCACCAGCCAGGAAGCTTACCTGACGGTGCCACGGTCCGGCGTGGGCGTCTCCTTCGAGGCCGTGATCCTTGGTAAGAAGGGCTTTTTCCACGCCGGATTTGCGCGTTCCCTTCTTCTTGCTGACAGCAATGGACACTATCTTCATCCCTGCTTCCTGTCGCAGATGGAGTCGAGGGCTTCGGCCTTCCCGTGCGCTCGGACCATCATGACCAGATCGGCGAGGGTAAACGCGCCGAGCTTCTCATACATGGCTTCGGTGGCTTCCTTCCAAAGCAAACGCGTGACACAGGTCTCGGCCCGCTCGCAAATCCCGGGGTCGTCGCTACATAAGGCCAGTCTGCGTCCACCTTCCATGAGGGCCACAATTTCCCCCGCCGTGATTTCCTGAGGGAGTTTGGCGAGCATGTGCCCTCCTTTGTAGCCTCTGACGCTCGTCACGTAGCCTGCTTTTTTCAGCGGGATAATGATCTGCTCAAGGTATTTTACGGGAATGCCCTGACGTTCGGCAATGGTCCGAAGCTGTATCGGCCCCTCCTTGGTGATGCTCTGCCATATCCAGCATCAGCCGGGTGCCATAACGACTCCTGGTTGATAGTTTCATCTTTCGACCCGATCTTTTTAAGCGGTTCAAGCAGCATGCTTTGCATACCATTTTTGTAGAGAAGATTTCAATACTATCGGTCAACCGATTAGTCTCGCGAAGGTGACGTATTCTTAAATAAGCCTCCTGCGCCGGCGGCTGAACTCCCGAGGGAACCTTGAGGGCAGCCTGTTGCCAAGGGCCGACGACATAAGGTATCATAGAGCGGCTTTGAGGCAGGACGCAGGAGAAACGCCAGGGGGCCGAAAGCACAATGACAATGAACGGGTATGGTCGGCGGTCGGTATCGGCCTTTTTTTGATTCCCGGCGCGCGTTCAAAGAGAGAGTTGAGGATCAAATTCCCATGTCCCTACCTGAGCAGGAAGCAAAGGTCAAAGGCACCATTTTGATTGTGGACGATGACCTTGCCGCACGTGAAACTCTCAAAGAACTCTTGGCCTGCGAGGATTACGACATAGTTTCCGCCGCCAACGGAATTGAAGCTCTGGCAATGGCGGGAGAGCTTCACCCTGATATCATCCTGTCAGATGTAATGATGCCTGAGATGAACGGCTTTGAGGTATGCCGCCGCCTCCGTGCCGACCCTGTCCTTGCCGAGGTTCCGATAATCCTGATTACAGGCCTCGCCGATCAGGAGTCCTTCTTGAAAGGGCTGGCAGTCGGAGCCGACGACTTCATCGCGAAACCGTTCGATCGAATTGAGTTGAGTGCTCGTGTGGCCGCAGTCGCTCGACTCAACCGCTACCGGCGCCTGCTGGAGGAACGCGCCAAATTTGAGCGGCTGATCGAACTCTCACCTGACGGGGTCCTTCTGATTGACAGTGAAGGCACCATCCAGCTGGCCAATCCGACTTTTGTCCGGATGCTGCGCATAGGCGAAGGGGGTTCTCCGATGGGAAGAAGGATAACCGCCTTTGTGGCCGTCCCGCAAATTGATGGATTCCGAAACTTCATTTCCAATATCTTTGCCGATCCTGAGCGGATTTGTAGAACAGAAACGCTCCTGGTGCGTAATGATGGCATTGAATTTCCAGTAGAAATAGCTGCCGGACACTGTGCCCTGAAGAGCCAATCTGCGGTGCAAATGATTATTCGCGATATCACCGAACGAAAAGCGGCCGAGGAGGAAATCCGGCGCGCTCATCAAGAACTGACCTGGGCCTGCGATACCTCGCTGGAAGGCTGGTCTCGCGCGCTGGAATTGCGTGACCGGGATACAGAAGGCCACTCCCGGCGCGTCACGGAGATGACCTTGCGGCTTGCTCGAGCGATGAATATTCCTGAAGAACTGCTCGTTCATATCCGCCGGGGTGCCCTCCTCCACGATATTGGCAAGATGGGTATCCCCGACAGTATTCTTCGAAAGCCAGGACCGCTGACGGAAGAGGAATGGGTTGTCATGCGCAAGCACCCCGAATATGCCTACGAAATGCTCTCGCCCATTGCCTACCTCCGCCCGGCTCTGGATATTCCTCACCATCATCACGAGCGTTGGGACGGAACCGGGTATCCATGCGGGCTGGAAGGGGAGAACATCCCATTGGCCGCGCGGATCTTTGCGGTCGTGGACGTCTGGGATGCCCTTTGTTCGGATCGCCCCTATGGCAATGGTTGGTCAACTGATGCGGTCCGGGAGCACATTCAATCACTCGCCGGGACGCACCTCGATCCTTCGGTGGTGGAGGTCTTTATGAGAACGCAGTCGATTAGCGGGGATTGCACACCGTAAAGGGAATGATAATGCCGTCCCGATCATTTCCCGATGCAAAACTGCGAAAAAATCTGATCGAGCAAGTCATCGTCTCGAACCCAGCCAAGAATTGCTTCAAGTTGATGCCGCGCGACGCCGAGTTCAACGCTCGCCAACTCCGCATAGCCCCCCTTTCGGAGCAGTTCCCGGGCTCGGCAGAGCGCTTCCCGTGCGTGCTCGAGGCAGTCCTTGTGGCGCAGATTGGGGATGATCTGGGATTGGCCCATATCCAGGGGACTGCGGAGAAACGTTTCCGTCAGATAGTTTCTAAGGTTCTCGATATCATTGGGGTTCAGCACCGAAATACCGAGTATCGGAGTGTTCCCTCCATAGCGGGCCCGCACTTCGCGGGAGGAGATCTCCTGCGGAAGGTCCGCTTTGTTTATGAGCGTGACATAACGCTTCGAAGCAACTTTACCAAAAACCGCATCGTCTTCCTCGTTCAAGGGCTGACTTCCGTCCATCAGCCAGAGAACAACATCGGCTTCTGCGACCGACTGGAAAGTCCGTTCAATGCCCAGAGATTCAATCCCGTCGGGTTTTTGTCTGATGCCTGCCGTGTCAAGGACCCTCACCAGGATTCCCGAGAGGATGAAGCTGTCTTCGATAACATCGCGCGTAGTGCCGGGAAACGGAGTGACAATCGCCCGGTCCTTCATGAGGAGGGCATTCAGGAGCGATGACTTGCCCACATTCGGCCTGCCCACCAGAACAATGGTAAACCCTTCCCGTAAAACACGCCCGTCTTCGTAATGATCCAGGATCATTTTCAAGGGGTCGAGCACCCGCTCCTGGAGTTCCTGCAAAATCAGGGGGTAATCGAGGGACTCGTCTCCGACGTCTTCAGTGAAATCAATAGCGGCTTCAAGTTCCGCCTGCAACCCGAGGATATGTTCTCGCCATCGTTGAATCCGGTGGCTCAAAGCGCCCTGAAGAGTGCGGTTGGCGAGCAGCAAACTCTGTTCCGATCGGGACCGAATGAGTTCGATGACCGCTTCTGCCTGGGAGAGGTCAAGACGTCCATTCAAAAAAGCCCGGCGGGTGAACTCTCCCGGTTCAGCCAAGCGGGCGCCGGCCTGGAGCACCAGTTCCAGAATCCGGTTCAATACCGCGTACCCGCTGTGACAATTGACCTCAACCACGTCTTCTCGGGTATAGGTGCGTGGTGCTGCCATATAACTCAGCAGCACCTCATCGACAGTCTGATTGGAAGCGGGGTCTCGAATCCACCCATAACAGAGGTGGTGAGATTCCAAAGACAAGGAGGCGAGATGCGGTTGAAAAAGTGTTCGCGCAATTGCCAACGCTCCTGCTCCGCTGATCTTGATGAGGCCGATGCCTCCCTCGCCAACGGGGGTTGCAATGGCACAGATCGTGTCCTCTTGCGATTTTATGTCCATCGTGCAGGCAGCGTTGGTCGGCTAAAGATCAGTCTTCCTGGGCAGCAACTTTTTGCGGCTTTTTCCCCCTTCTTACAGGATAGATGACCACCCGGCGAAGATTCCCCTCCCCTTTGCTTTTCGTTCGAACCTCACCATCTTCTTTCAGGGCGAGGTGAATGATGCGGCGATCTTGGGCGTTCATCGGACCGGTCGTCAGGGACCGGTGGGATTTCTTGACTTTTTCGCTGAGTTGCTGGGCAAGCTCAGTAAGGCTCATTTCTCGCTTTGAGCGATAGTTTTCGGTATCGACAATTACGGTTACATTTTCACCCACTTCTCGGTGCAGAATCTTGGTCACCAAGTGCTGGATCGCGCCCAGGGTCTTGCCCCGTTTTCCAATGAGCAGACCGGTGCCGTTGCTGACGATGTTCAAACAGATCTGGTCTTCTCTGACCTCAGACTCGATCACCGTCGGCAAATCCACATGTCTTAGAATTTCCGTCAGGATTTCTTTGCCCCGTTCCGCAGTCCCTTCCAGGGACAAGGTTTTGGGAGAAACACGAATTCTCGCTTTCTTTGCGCCTACTATCCCGAATATGCCGGAAGACCCTTTGGAAACGATCTCGATTTCAAGTTGTTCTCGAGGCAGGTTGAGTTTTTGACATGCCAGAGCGATGGCATCCTCGACATTTCTTTCTTCAATTTCAAGAACCGACATGCTCTCCTCCGTAAGTTCTCCGAGTCGAACGCGTTGTCACCCACAGGAAGCGGGGAGATCCTTACTTTGTGGTGCGATTGATCCAATACTGCTGCACGATGGACAAGATGTTGTTCACCAGCCAATATAGCACAAGACCGGCAGGAAAGTTGATAAAGAAAACGGTGAAAATTAAGGGCATGAGCAACATGATCTGCTCCTGCCGGGGATCTCCGGTCGAGGGAGTCATCTTTTGCTGCACAAACATGGAGATCCCCATCAAGATCGTCAGCACCGGTATGCCTCCCAGGTAGGGAATATTGATTCCGATCTGGAGGCGATCAGGGGCCGTGAGATCGTTGATCCAGAGCATGAACGGCTCGTGCCGAAGTTCCACGGCGGTGTTGAGCATGCGATAGAGAGCGATAAACACAGGGATTTGGAGCACCATCGGGAGGCATCCGCCCATCGGGTTGACTTTATAAGTCTTGTATAGGCCCATCAATTCCTGATTGAGCTTTTCGCGGTCGTTTTTGTATTTCTCTCGAACCTGGGCGATCTTCGGTTGAATCTTCTTCATGGCCTGCATGGACTTGAAGCTTTTCTGAGTCAGCGGCCAGAACAAGAGCTTGATGAAGATGGTGAGCAGGATGATCGCGATTCCGTAATTGTGAACGTATTTGTAAAGCCATTTCAGCACATAAAGGGCGGGTTTGGCGAGAAAGGAGAACCAGCCGTAATCGACGGCCTCAACCAGATTGTGCCCGGCCTCCTTGAGGTAGTCCAGTTCCTTTGGCCCCAGATAGAGCCGCAAGTTGAGCGTCTTTTCCTGGCCGCTTTCGATCCGGAACGGTTCCGTCAGATAGATCACTTGGAGCAAGCCCTTGGCGGCATCCAGGACCCGTGTGATCACTTCGAACCCTCGCTCCTCCACGGGAACGAGCGCCTGGAGGAAGAAGTTATTGCCATACCCAACCCAATCCAGGGGTGGCTTCAATACCATTCCCTTTTTTTCCAGGTCACTCAAGGAATAGGTGGTCAGTGAACCCTTTTCGGTCACCGCCAGCTGCGATACGTTGTACGAACTTTCATCCTTCGCATTGGACAAAGGCTCGAAAAAGAAACTCACCCCCATCTGATCGGCCAGCGGTTCTTGAGCCACATTCTTGAGCCGGATCTCCAAGTCGACGGCATAGCTTTCCGGAGTGAAGGTAAACACCTTGGTCACTTTGACCTGGCCGGGAATCTCATCAAAAAGGGTCAAAGTCCCGGGAGGGTCGCCGGGTGACAGCAACGATTCGGGTGGCGCCTGGCTGGAGAAGGGGGTTGTCGAGAGTTGCCAGGCTTTGTGATGCAAGAGATCTACGGAAAGAGGAAGGTAGCCACTGCCCTGAGAGGAGATCATTTCCACGGGAGGAGAGTCGGGATCGACCTCTTGACGGAACCCTTTCAGCAGAAAAGAATTCACTCGTGCTCCCGGAGCCAGGATCTGCGATCGATAAAGAGGGGCATCCATGGTCCATTTCTCAAAATGCTGATCGAGCTTTAGGGAGCGTTCCTGAGGCAGGGCGTCGGGGGCGACCCCGGAGGGAAGATCAGCGGGCGCCGCCTTGGGCTTTGTCTCGGCCGGTCCGGGAGCCACCAGGCCAGATTCCTGTTGACGCTGTGGGGACGGGCCCCGGAGCAGCCCGAAGAAATATTCCCAGAACAAGAGGACAACCAAGGAGAGGACCAGGGCGATTAGCGCTCTTTTTTCCATTCAGAAACACTCCATTATTCATAAGAAATGAGGGAAGGGGGTTCAACTACCGGATCATAACCACCGGGATGAAAAGGATGGCAGCGGGCCAGGCGTTTCAAGCCCATGATTGAGCCCCTTAAAGGTCCATAAAGACGGATGGCGTCGTGCGCATATTGGGAACATGTGGGAAAGAATCGACAAGACGTGATCTTAAGAGGAGACAGTACAAGCTGGTAAGCACGGATAACAAAAAGCAGCAACCATCGGATCATGCAGACCGACCATCCCGCCTCGCAAAAACCGCGAGTAGCTCCCTTGCCATGTCGCCCGATGAAAGCCTTTCCGCCCCGGGGCGGGCAATCACAACGATATCCTTGCCTGGGAGCGGCATCGTACATTTGTGAAGGCGAAACCATTCTCTCAGCCGCCGCTTGATAAGGTTTCTGGTCACCGCATCCCAGAAACGCTTCTGAACCACCATCCCCAGGCGATGGTAAGGGAGTTCGTTATCAACAAAATTTACCCCGAAATGGGGAGTTCTAAAGCGCCCGCCGGTTTTCTTCACCCGCAAAAAGTCCGCGGACGACCGCAGTCTTTCGTGGGGTCGGAAACGGTTCATTCCCCTCAAGACATTCCCTCACTCAAGGGCGTTTGCGGGTGGTGTCAAAATCAAGTTTTTGATCATACACTGAGGCGCTTGCGGCCTCTCGCTCGCCGCCGCTTCAACACAGCCCTCCCGGATTTCGTGGACATTCTTTCCAGAAACCCGTGAGTTCGCTTCCTTTTCACATTACTGGGCTGAAATGTCATTTTCATAGGAATCTACTTGATAACTCCCGTCTCTTTATAAATGGATGCCCCCACAGCAGCACCCTTAAGCCACGTAAATGAACGATGGGCGCCTGCGGTTTTGGCCCTTTTGCCGCCCCGCTCGGACGAAGCCCCTGGTCCCTAATTTCTCATGGACAAGACTTAGACCGGTTCGTGTCGCTGCTGCAATCTCATTGCCAACTCTCACAACCCTAAACCGGATCAAACCATGAAAACGTGTACATAATCAATTTCTTCTTTTTTTGTCAAGCTTCAAAGAAAGACGAAAGGCAAAGATAGTTTGCGGAGCAACGGGGAACGCCGAGCGACGGATAAGCAGGAACTTTATAAGATTCGCGATAATTCATGATTGAAGATAGAAGATTCACATGCTATGAATCATTTTTTGTTGAAACCTCTGCTGAAAGGAGAAGGGTGACTGATGGTTTGGAATCGCATTCTGGGCTGGTTCTCCAATGATCTGGCGATTGACCTTGGGACTGCAAATACGCTTGTTTACGTGAGAGGCAGGGGGATTGTCCTGTGTGAACCTTCGGTTGTTGCTGTTCGCAAGGATGAACGAGGCGCAAAACGAATCCTGGCTGTGGGTAAGGATGCCAAAATGATGCTCGGGAAAACCCCGGGCAATATCGTTGCCATTCGTCCCATGCAGGATGGCGTGATCGCCGATTTTGAGGTTACCGAGGCCATGATTCGGTACTTTATCAGGAAGGTCCATAACCGGCGGAGTTTGGTCAGACCCAGAGTCATCGTCTGCATCCCGTCAGGGGTAACCCAGGTAGAGCGTCGGGCGGTCCGGGAGTCAGCCGAATCCGCAGGGGCCAGAGAGGTGTATCTCATCGAAGAACCCATGGCGGCTGCCATTGGCGCAGGGTTGCCCATCACCGAGCCGGTCTGTAATATGGTGGTCGATATCGGGGGGGGGACCACGGAGGTGGCGGTCATTTCTCTCGCCGGTATTGTATTCAGCCGTTCCGTGCGGGTCGGCGGCGACAAGATGGACCTGGCAGTCCTCCAGCATATCAAGCGACAATATAATCTCCTCATCGGCGAACGCACCGCGGAACACGTCAAGACGACCATCGGAAACGCTTATCCGGTGGGAGAGACGGAGACCATGTTGATCAAAGGGCGGGATCTGGTAAGCGGGATCCCCAAGACTGTCGAGATCAATTCTGATGAGATCCGGGAATCCATTCAAGAGCAGGTCGACTCAATTGTTGAGACGATCAAGATAGCACTGGAACAAACCCCGCCGGAACTGGCTGCCGACATTGTGGATCGCGGCATTGTCCTGACCGGCGGCGGCGCTCTGCTGAAGGGTTTGGATCACCTGTTGCGGCTCGAGACGGGCTTGCCTATTACGATCACCGAAGATCCTCTTTCCACTGTTGTCCTGGGTTCGGGGAAAGCATTGGAAGAGATCGAAATACTGAAGCAGGTTCTTACATAGAAGGCGGCGGTCAGTGGCCAGCGCCTTTTTCAAAATGATCATTTAAATTACCGCTCAGCCGGCAAGATCGAAGGTGCCCGATTTCAGACCGCGCACATCATTGAATTGAGGCTTTCTCATCATGACGGACTGGTTGCGCCGGCTGCGCAGCGCCCTGTTGATTTTTTTGTTTTTCAGTGTCTTCCTCTATATCCTCTCGCTCAATTTTCGGTCTCCGGAGCGGATGGACATTCTGCAAAGAATTGTGGTTGAATCCATCCTCCCATTCTTCAAATCCGTAGGTAAAGTCAGCTCCTTTGCCGAAGATCTGGCCGATGAATATGTATTTCTGAGGCAGCTTCGTACGGAAAACGAATCCCTCAGAGAACAACTGGCAAGTGTCGAACAGAGATTGATCGACTATCAGGAAGCCTATCTGGAGAACCAGCGTTTACGACGACTTCTGGACTTTAAGTCGACCATCCAGGCCGAAACCATTCCCGCCCAAGTGGTCCTCCATGACCTCACCGGATGGTTTCAGACCCTGATGGTGGACAAGGGCTTTCGAGATCAACTCGCCCCCGATATGGCGGTCGTAAACGACGAGGGCGTTGTCGGCCGGGTTCTGGATGTTTCGGATCGCTATGCGCGGGTCCTGCTCCTCACCGACCCCGGGAGTTCTATTGATGCCGTCATTCAGCGCAATCGTGTCAGAGGCATCGTTAGCGGCAAAGATGCGAACACTTGTTTTCTGAAGTATGTGCGTGGTAATCTGGATGTGCAAGTGGGGGACCTGTTAACCACTTCGGGAAAGGATGATATTTTCCCCAAAGGACTTCGATTGGGGACGGTGACGGCCGTTTACAAGGACCCCCTTGATCTTTTTCAGAGAATTGAAGTCAAGCCTCTGGTTCGTCTCAGTGCTCTCGAGGAATTGCTGGTAATCAAGCGTGAGACGAAGCCCTCCGAGAAAAGTGCTGGTAACTGATTTAGCATCAAGTCTTCGAGGTGAGCAAGGAAATTGGCCTACACAAAATATGCGATACCTTGGCGATATCTTTCCAAGGTAACCATCTATACGCTTTTCCTTCTGTCGGTACAATCCTGCTGGGTGTCGCGCCTCTCCTACCCTGAACTGCGGATAGACCTGCTGCTCCCCTTGATGTTCGGCATCGCTGTCGAGTGGTCTCCCGTGCTGAGCATCGTCTGGGCTTCTGTCTGGGGTTTTGTCGCGGATGCACTTTCGGGGAAGTTCTGGGGGTTTCATGTCGGGTCCTATGTCGTGGTTATCTGTCTTGTGAACATCACCGCAGAGCGTTTCGAGTTCCATAACCCACTCTATCAGATGCTCTTCGTGGGGGCATGTGCCTTGGGACAATCATTAGCACTATGCCTGTTTCTGCTGATTGCGGCGCCGGAACAAATTGCGATGCCGGCAATTTACGCGAGTCTGTTCTTGCGTTCGGTGGCTACCATGCTGATAGCGCCGCTCATCACTTACCCCGTGTGGAACATTCGGGAAACCAGTCTGTGATCGTCTCGCAAAAAGGCCCGGAATGCGTTATTTCGTCCGGCCGCCAACCGATCATCCTTTAGCCCGAGTTGTGAACTTGGCGATGTTAAAAAAAGATAAGGAAGCCGAAAACCTCAAGTTGCTGAACTGGCAGCTTACCGATGTTGTGGGTTTTCAGAAACAGTACCTGTTGTTGCTGGCTCTCATGCTCTCGGTGCTTGTCGTGTATGTGTTTCGCATGTGGTACTTGCAGGTTCTCCAGGGGACGACGTATCGCTACCAATCGGAGAATAATCGCATACGTCTTGAGGAGATTCCCGCAGCGAGAGGGATTATTTTTGACCGGAACGGCAATCCTCTGGTTGAAAACCGCCCCGCTTATCATATCCAAATCATCCGTGAGGATGTGAGAGACTTGAACCAGACCATCAAGGAAGTGGCCCGGCTGTCTGAACGGAGTCCGGAAGAACTGTACGCCGTTCTGGAAGCCGGCAAGCATGTTCCGAGGTTTGTGCCGCTGCGCCTGGTAAGTGACATCGACCGGGATTGTTTGGCACGGGTTGAGGCACAAAGGGTTCGTTTGCCCGGTCTTTTCGTCCAACTGGAACCGAAGCGAGAGTATCGATGGCAGGGAACAGCGCCTCATCTCATCGGGTATCTGAGTGAAATCACCGAGGCAGAGCTAAAGGGTGGGCAGTTTCAGGGCTACTTCCCGGGGGAAGACATCGGCAGAATTGGAGTGGAAAGCGCGTTCGAAAAGTACCTTCATGGGAGGAGGGGGGGCGGCAGGTGGAGGTCGATGCCATCGGCCGGCGCATACGTCTCCTCGATGAAATGCTCCCCATAGCGGGAAAGAACGTCTGGTTGACCATCGACATCGAACTGCAGCGAGTTGCCGAATCCTGTCTTGAAGGCAAGGTGGGGGCAATCGTTGCCATGGACCCCAATAATGGTGCGATCCTTGCCATGGCAAGCAGCCCGGTTTTCGATCAGGAAAAGTTTATCCGCGGGATGAAAAGAGAAGAATGGCTGGCTCTGACTCGTGATACCAGTC
>CAWJQV010000009.1:0-55964 GCA_963844985.1 uncultured delta proteobacterium | reverse complement strand
TGATTCCGATTAGCGCTAAAGTTCAGCAATAGAACCCGGTTCGGGTGTCGGCAGGGCCACTTCCTCGGTCCCGTGCCTCTCTTCGGTCTTGAGAAAAACCTCTTGCTCCTGTATGTTTTCTCCAAGCGCAACGCGTTAAGGCTGTTCCTAAGGAACCTCTTTTGGGGAGAATCCCATGGCAAGGCATCGCTTCACCATATTTATCGTCGATAAGGATGCTGCCTTGCGCACACAATTTCGAAAGGTCCTCAAGCGACTGTATCGGGTCAGGGATTTCGGTATGGCTGAAGAGGCCGTTCAAGCCATGTCCGACCGCCCCGCGAACCTTGTTTTGGCGGAGGTTGGCCTCCCGGGAATGAATGGTCTGGAGGCACTGCGGCGCATCAAAGAGGACTGGCCGGAAACCCTGGTGATCATGATGACCGCTTCCGAGGATGTGCAGACCGTCATCGCGGCAATGAAAGAAGGCGCTCACGATTTCCTCCTGAAACCCATCCATGTCGATTCCTTGCGTGCGCGGGTCCATGACGCCATGCAAACGCTGCGTCTGGGCCATGAAGTGCAGGTCCTCGAGGAGCGGTTTATCAGGGAAGATGTGCCGTGCGTCCTTGGAGAAAGCCGCGTCATGCAGGAAGTCATGGAACTGGTGACGGTGGTTGCCCAAAGCCCGGATACCCCGGTGCTCATCTGCGGCGAAACCGGAACCGGCAAAGAACTCATAGCCAGTGCCATCCATCATCGGAGTCCCAATGCTCACGGTCCCTTTGTTCCCGTGAACTGCGCCGGAATTCCAGCCCATTTGACGGAAAGTGAGTTCTTTGGCTACGAACCGGGCTCGTTCACCGGCGCGCGGGCCTCCGGGAAAAGAGGCCTGGTGGAAGAAGCCGAAAACGGCACCCTGTTCCTGGATGAGGTCGGAGACTTGGGTCCCGATGCCCAGGCAAAGCTGCTGCGCTTTCTTGAAAGCGGCGAGTTCTACCACGTGGGCGGGACGCGCAGGCTGGTGGTCCGTACCAGAATCATCTCCGCCACCAACCAGGACCTGGAGCAACTTGCCCGGCAGGGGAGATTCCGCGACGACCTTTACTATCGACTCAGCGTCGTCAAGATCGAAGTGCCATCGCTGAACGCGCGAAAAGCGGACATCCTGCCGCTGGCCGAACACTTCCGCAGGCTGTTTTGCCAGAAATTCCGAAAGACGGTCGCAACCTTCTCCTCCGAAGCTGAGCAGGCACTTTTGCATAAAGCCTGGCAGGGAAATATCCGGGAATTGCGCAACCTCGTCGAACGGGCGGTGCTTCTGGCCAAAGGAAATGAAGTGGGGATTGATGATCTGGGGTTGATCGTCGGTCCGCCTTCCACGATTACGGATGGGGAGGTTTTTCCGCCCGCGGGTATGGATTTGGCCACTGTCCTCGGCGCCGTTGAGAAACGCTATCTCGATTGGGCTCTGGACAGATCGCAAGGTAACGAAACCAAAGCAGCCGAGCTGCTCAAAATGAACTATCACACCTTCCGCTATCGCCGCAAGCGGCTGGAGAAACTCGATCATTCCGCCGGAGGGCGGAAGAGGCCATGAGTCGGGAGGGGAGCGCTGCCGTCACCGCCCCGGGATTTGAACAGGGGCGGCGGCCGGCGAAGCGTCCGGGGGGCGCCCTCGAAAGCACCAGTCCGGTTTTGGCCGAAAAAAGCACGGACATTGCCCGATGGTAACGGAGACCACTATGAGACCATTTCGAAGATCACGCCCGATGAAACTGGGCATGCTGGTCATCGGTCTCGCCATTGCCCTCCTGTTTCTGTCGATCGCCCCCGGTGAGACGGCGGGAAATGAGACTCGGGAGTCCCGGAAACTCTCTGTGAGTCAGGGTCCCGCGCCGATCCCGGTGGCAGAGGTCGCTACGCGAGCCACAGAAATTGCGACTCTCCTCCGGACCCTGGAGGCTCAACTGGCCCCGAGCCCTGAAATCGAAAGCATCCAGGAACGACTGCCCCGATTCGTTCGACATATCGATCTGCTCCTGCAGGGGACCATGGAGATCCTCGGGGAGCAACCCCCTTTGGCGACGCTCCAAACCCAGAGTCAGATATGGCAGGGCCTGCACCTGGACGCCTCCCGGTGGCTGAAGGTCCTCACGGAGCGCGCCGTCCTGCTCCGAAACGCGCTTGACCGCCTGCAAAATCTGCAAGAAACCTGGACCCATACCCGTGAAGCTGGACAAAACTCGAAGGCGCCGGAGCCGATCTCTCAACAAATCGACAGCGTGCTTACGGCGCTCTCCAAGGCGCAGGCCCCGCTTCAGGCGGAGCACAGCGCCGTACTCGACCTCCAGAGCCGCGTAGCCGTCGAGTCATCGCGATGCGAGAGCGTGATGATGCTGATCGCTCAGGCTCAGAAGCAGGCGGTGGGCGGGATTCTGGCATGGGACGGCCTGCCCGTCTGGAGCGCTCAACTTTGGGCCCAGGCGGGAAAAGTGCTGCCCGCCCGACTCCATGAAATTGCCAATAATTGCCTGGATGACGTTCGGCAATACCTCACCGACCCCTCCGCCGGCATGCCTTTCCAGGCGGGTTTTTTCCTGGTGTTGAGTTTCGTCCTGTCTGCGGTGCGCCGCCGCGTGGCTCGTTGGGAAGCGGCAGGACAGACGGGTTCCGAGGCTGCTTCGGTTTTCGACCACCCCTATGCCGCAGCCCTGTTTTGCACCGTCTTCCTCGCTACCCGACCCGGTTCGCCGACTCCCCAGACGGTGAAATACCTGCTGCAAATCGCGGTGATCTTGCCCATGATCCAACTCGCCCGGGCGAGGGTGGATCCGCGTATCATTCCCGGACTCTACTCACTGGGTGCCCTGTTCGCCGTTAATACCGTGCGGCAGACCCTCGACGGGGCGCCGCTGGTCGGGCAGGCGATCCTGGTGTTGGAAATGGTGGCCGGGACGCTGCTGGTCGGGTGGTCACTGGCTTTAGGAGACCTCCGGGCGGCCCTGACCTCTGCGAAGAAATCAGCCCGGCTGCAAGCCCTCCGGATCGGGGCAATCTTCGTTTTTCTCACCCTTGCCGTCGCGCTTGCCGCTGCGGCTCTCGGTTTCATGGGCCTGGGGCGTCTTCTGGCATCCGAAATCCTTGGCGGGTGTGCCATGGCGCTGGAGTTCTACGTCTTCTTCCTGGTCGCGAGCGGCGTGGTGGCATTCGCCCTTCGTGCCTGGCCGCTTCGGACCCTCTCGATGGTGCAGCGCCATCGAGACCTTTTGGAACAGCGCACCCACCGCCTGCTGGTCTGGCTGACCGTTGCTGGCTGGCTGATTCGCTGGCTGACCTACATGGGCCTCCTGCAGCCGGCCCTTTCCTTCTGCGCAGCCATCCTGGCCATGGGTCTCGATCGCGGTTCCATCAGCATTTCCCTCGGAGACGTGCTCATCTTTCTCGTCACCGTCTGGGTGGCGCGCTTGCTGTCCGCTTTTCTCCGCTTCATTCTTGACGAGGACGTGTATCCCCGAATGCACATCGCACCGGGGTTGTCGTACGCGATCTCGAGCCTGCTCCATTATATCATCCTGGCCTTGGGCGTGGTGGTGGGGATGGGATTAATGGGGATGGACCTTTCCCGGGTGACCGTCCTGGCCGGCGCCTTCGGTGTCGGTATCGGCTTCGGACTGCAGAGCGTCGTCAACAACTTTGTGTGCGGCTTGATTTTGCTTTTTGAACGGCCAATCCATGTAGGAGACATGATCGAAATCGGCGACCTTCTCGGTGAGGTGCGCCGGATCGGCATCCGAGCCAGCGTCGTGCGCACCCGGCGGGGGGCGGATATCATCGTTCCCAATGCGCAACTCGTTACGGAGAGGTTGACCAACTGGACGCTCAGCGACAAGCTGCGGCGCATCGAGTTGCCGGTGGGTGTAAACTACGGCGCTTCGCCCGAAATGGTGATCGAGGTGCTGGAGGCGGTCGCACGGAAAAACCCGCGCGTCTTGAAGGTCCCGGCGCCCCAGGCCCTCTTGATGAGTTATGGCGACAGTTCAATCAACTTTGAGCTGCGGGCCTGGACGGATGAACCCGCCCATTGGCGCCAGATTCGCAGCAGCCTTGCGGTTGCCGTTCACGAAGCGGTGTTCGAGGCCGGGATGACGTTTCCGTTTCCGCAGCGTGAGGTGCGTGTGCTGCGGGATAGCGATGAGGCGTCTGCGCTTGGTCTGCCGACCAGCGAATCGTAAACATGTTTCGTTGTTACCCCCGAAAGGCTATGATCGTTCACCGGCATGACGTTCCCCGTGTATGATCACCTTTTGCTTTCATTTACAACGGCAGCATGGGCGGGGATAGGATCCCCGAGAGGCTTTTCAAAGGATGGAGGGAACAGATTTATGAATCGATTCGTTCATTTGCACGTTCATACCGAATTCAGCCTGCTCGATGGGGCCATCCGCCTGCAGGACCTCATTCAGACCGCCCGCACCTACCATATGCCTGCGGTTACGATGACCGACCATGGCGGCATGTTCGGTGCCCTGGAATTCTACGAACGGTGCAAGAAGTCCGGGATCAAACCGATCATCGGCTGCGAAGTGTACCTGGCGCCGAAGAGCCGTTTCGATCGTCACGGCAAGGTTGATCCCGGCGGGAACGGCGAGGAGGACCGCAACTATCATTTGCTGTTGCTGGCCAAGGACCACGCCGGGTACCGGAACCTCATGCAACTGGTGACCCTCGGCTACCTGGAGGGCTTCTATTACAAGCCCCGGATCGACAAGGAGATCCTGCGGCAGCATCATGAAGGGCTCATCGGGCTTTCAGCCTGCCTCAAGGGGGAAGTAGCCACCCTCCTGCTGCGCAATCAGGAACAAGCCGCACGCAAGGCTGCCCTTGAATACAGCGATATCTTCGGGCCGGGTGGCTTCTATCTGGAGCTCCAGGCCAACGGCCTCCCCAGTCAGGCCGTTGCCAACCAGGCCCTCATCAAACTCGGACGCGAACTCGATCTGCCCCTGGTTGCCACCAATGATTGCCACTATCTGCGCAAAGGCGATGCCCGGGCCCATGAGATCCTTCTTTGCATCCAAACCGGGAAGACCGTTCTCGATGACAAGCGCATGAAATTCCACACGGACCAACTCTATTTTAAATCTCCCGAAGAGATGTTTCGGGAATTCGCCGAGGTCCCTGATGCCCTGCAGAACACCTTGCAGATCGCGGACCAGTGCGACCTGGAAATCGACTTGAAGACCCATCACTTTCCGTCGTTCCCCCTTCCCGAAGGAGAAGGCCTTGAAGACTCTTTTGATCGGACCGTCCGAGAAGGTTTCGACCGGCGTATGGCGGTCGTTCGCCGGAAGCGGCCCGAATTTGGGGCAGAGGAGGAGGCCGAGTACGAAAAAAGACTCCGGTATGAATCCGACGTTATTCGTGAGATGGGTTTCAGCGCCTATTTTCTGATCGTTGCTGATTTCATCAACTACGCCAAAAGGCGCGGTATCCCGGTGGGTCCGGGAAGGGGTTCCGCGGCGGGCAGTCTGGTGGCGTATGTGATGGGCATAACCGATCTCGATCCCATCGAACACGGCCTCATCTTTGAACGTTTTCTCAATCTGGAACGGATCAGTCTGCCGGATATCGATGTGGACTTCTGTGTCCACGGCCGTGACGAGGTGTTGCGATATGTAACCGAAAAGTATGGCAAAGACCGGGTGGCACAAATCACAACCTTCGGGACCATGATGGCGCGCGCGGTGATCCGGGATGTGGGGAGGGCCCTTGCTCTGCCCTACAACGATGTCGATCGGATTGCCAAGCTCATCCCGCCGGCCCTGGGCATCACCCTGCAAAAGGCTTTCGAACAGGAACCCCGTCTGTTGGAGCAGCAGGAGGCCGATCCGCAGGTAAAGGAACTTTTCGAAATCGCCCTGGCCCTTGAAGGATTGACCCGGCACGCCTCGACTCATGCCGCGGGAGTGGTCATCGGGGATAAGCCGATCGTGGAATACATGCCTCTTTACCGCGGGCAGGACGGGGAAGTGGTCACCCAGTATCCCATGAAGTACGTGGAGAAAGCCGGGCTGATCAAGTTCGACTTCCTCGGACTCCGGAACCTCACGGTTATCAATAATGCCGTGGCCCTCATTCGCAAGAACCACGGGGTGGATCTCGATATTAACGAGCTTGCCCTCGATGACCCCGATACCTACGCTCTGCTTGGCCGCGCCGACAGTACGGGAGTGTTCCAGTTGGAAAGCTCGGGGATGAGGGACATCCTGGTGCGGTCGCATCCTGAAAACTTTTCCGACATTGTGGCCCTGCTCGCTCTCTACCGCCCCGGTCCGATTGAAAGCGGCATGGTGGAAAACTATATCCAGCGGAAGAACGGTCAGATTGAGGTTACTTACGATCTCGATGCCCTGCTGCCGATCCTTAAACCCACCTACGGAGTGATTCTCTACCAGGAGCAGGTCATCCAGATTGCCAGTGTGCTCG
Source organism: uncultured delta proteobacterium (assembly GCA_963844985.1). GTDB lineage: Bacteria > Desulfobacterota > Syntrophobacteria > Syntrophobacterales > Syntrophobacteraceae > JADGQM01. The sequence continues at coordinate 49,496 of CAWJQV010000009.1, read as the reverse complement.
CCAACTACAGCCTGGGCGAGGCGGACATCCTGCGCCGCGCCATGGGCAAAAAAGACCCGGTGGTGATGAAAGCGCAGCGGGACCGATTTCTGAAGGGGGCCAAGGAGAACCGGATAGATCTTGCCAAGGCGAACCACATCTTTGATCTGATGGAAAAATTCGCCGGTTATGGCTTCAATAAATCGCACAGCGCGGCCTATGCTCTCATTGCCTACCAGACGGCCTACCTCAAGGCCCATTTTCCCGGTCGAGTTCATGGCCGCCTTGCTCAACAGTTTTCTCAGCAACTCCGACCAGGTGGTGAGGCTCATCAACGAATGCCGCAAGAAGGCGATACCGATTCTGCCCCCTGACGTGAACGCGAGCGACCGGGATTTTGCCGTCGTGGGGGACAGTATCCGCTTCGGCATGGCGGCGGTGAAAAACGTCGGCGAAGCGGCGGTTGAGGCGATTCTCAAGAGCCGCGATGAGCAGGGTGCCTTTCGCTCCCTTTTTGACTTTTGTCAGCGGGTCGACCTCCAGCGTGTCAACCGGCGGGTGTTGGACCAACTCGTTAAGTGCGGAGCCTTTGACTCGATCCATCCCTCCCGGGCGCGGGTCCTGGCGGCCCTGGACAGCGCCCTGGACGCAGCTCAGATCATGCAGCGGGATCGGCAATCGGGCCAGATAAACATCTTTGCCCTGCTGAAGTCCCAGAAGAAAAGAACGGCTGAACCCGAGCTTCCCGAGGCGCCCGATTGGGACGCGCGAACCACCATCCAGTTTGAAAAGGAGACGCTCGGGTTCTATATATCCGGGCACCCCCTGGACTTCTATGCCGATCAGGTGGCTGCAATCTGCTCCGCCGACACCCAGTCGGTTAAGGAGAAGCGGGAAGGAACGGAAGTGACCCTCTGCGGGATGCTCGGCATCACCAAGGAACTGACCACCCGAAAGGGTGACCGCATGGCTTTCCTCGCCCTCGAGGATAAGGAGGGGATCCTGGAAATCGTCTCCTTTTCGGAAACCTTCCTCCATGCCCAGCCATTGCTGGCGAGAGACGAGCCTTTGGTCGTCATCGGCAAGGTTCAGCACGACGAAAAGGGAAGCAAGGTCCTCGCCGAACGGATCGTTACCCTGGACGAAGCCCGGGTTCAGACCGTGGATGCGGTGCGCATTCATCTGCCGGCGGAGCGGTTGGACCGGGATGGCTTGACGAGACTGCGCCATCTGCTTTTGAATCACCCGGGCGACTGCAAGACCTTATCTGCACCTGACGGTCGGCGACAAAGGGGAAGCGGTCATTGCCCTCAGCTCGAAGCTGCAGGTGAAGCCGACCCGCTCCTTCTTTGAGGAAATGAGTGAGCATTTTGGGATGAACTGTGTGGATGCATCCTACAAGAGCTGCGACCTGCCGGCCGCAAATTGATGGGGCGTGAAAGCAGCCGGAGGGATCGAGAATACGCGAGAATGTGAAATAAAATAGCAAAGACGCGGGGAAAGATGTCCGAGACTACCATCCATTTTGTCGAAACCATGACCGAAGAACAGCCCATGGCGGTTTGTCAGACGGTGGCATATTTTTATGAGCAGGGGAGGCGCATCCACGTGGTTGCGGGGTCTTCCCTTGCCGCTCAGCGCCTGGATGGTCTCCTCTGGACTTTTGCTCAGGCGAGTTTCATTCCCCACCGCATCGGGTTGCCCGTTCAGGGGGACGGGGTCGTGGAACCGGTGATCATTACCATCGGGGAAACCCCGGTCGCGGGGGCTCAGGTCCTTGTTTGCGACGGTCCGGTGAGGCTCGAATTCATGCAGCACTATGATGATGCGGTGCAGTTCGTGCTCATGGACGATCCGGAGAGGCGCCAGGAGAGCCGCTCCCTGTGGCAGGCGGCGCGGGACAAGGGGATACGGACGAGCCACGTGGCCTACGCATCCAAGGGAAACCCCTGGCTCCGGCCGTGAAGTCACGGGGCGTGACGGAACATCCCCTGTGAACCGCTTTTTCCCGAGCGTTTGCGGGGCCCCCGGTCAGCAGTAATTTTTTTGATGGTTGTGATTTAGTTTACAAAGTCGAAGGGAAAGCGCTTGACAAGCCCTCGTAAACCTATAGAATAGGCGAGACTCTTTAGAGTGGAAGCCGACTTGCAATATATCACAGTCTTGGAACGGAGGAGAAGCGGAGATGGGAATAGTTGCTGATAAGATTCAAGAGCTGCGCGATCGCGAAGCGAAGATGAAGCAGATGGGTGGCCCAAAGGCCGTAGCACAGCAGCTCGAACGTGGAAAAATGACGGCACGGGCACGTTTGGACCTGTTTTTTGACCCGGGCACCTTCCGCGAAATAGACATGTTCGTGAAGCACAGAGGGACCTTGTTCGGCATCGACAAGGTAGAGATTGCCGCCGACGGGGTTATCACCGGCTTCGGCAAGGTCAATGGCCGTGACGTATTCGCCTTCGCCCAGGATTTCACGGCGCGGGCCGGCAGCCTCGGCGAGATGCACGCCAAGAAGATTACCAAGGTTATGGACATGGCTTTGAAAGCCGGGAAGCCGTTTGTTGGCTTCAATGACTCGGGCGGGGCGCGGATCCAGGAAGGAGTCGATTCTCTTTCCGGATACGGTCAGATCTTTTACCGCAATGCCATCGCTTCCGGGGTAATTCCGCAGGTTTCCGCCATCATGGGTCCCTGCGCCGGTGGTGCGGTTTATTCGCCGGCCATGACGGACTATATTTTCATGGTCAAGCTCTCCAGCTACATGTTCATCACCGGTCCCGACGTCATCAGGGCCGTCCTCGGTGAAGTCATCACCCAGGAAGAGTTGGGCGGCGCCATGGCCCACGCAACCAAGAGCGGCGTGACCCATTTCGCCTGCGAAAGCGATGCCGACGCCATCGATCAGATCAAAAAGCTGCTCAGCTATTACCCCGACAACAACATGGAAGATCCGCCGTATGTCGCCCCGACGGATGACCCGAACCGGCTCTGCCCGGAACTGGAAGCGATTATTCCCGAGAATCCCATGGGCGCCTATGATATGAAGGATATCATTCGATCGATCGTGGACGACGGGGACTTTTTCGAAATTCATGAACATTATGCCACGAATATCATTGTCGGACATGCCCGGTTGAACGGCAGAAGCATCGGTATCATCGCCAACCAGCCGAAGGTTATGGCAGGCTGCCTGGATTGCGATTCCTCCGACAAGGCGACCCGCTTCATCCGCTGCTGCGACGCCTTCAACATCCCGATGCTGACCATTCCCGATGTTCCCGGCTATCTGCCCGGCACCCAGCAGGAATGGGGCGGCATCATCCGCCACGGCGCCAAGCTTCTGTGGTGCTATTCCGAAGCCACGGTGCCGAAGATCACCCTGATGGTCCGCAAGGATTACGGCGGATCCTACCTGGCCATGTGCTCCAAGGACCTTGGCGCGGACATCTCCCTTGCCTGGCCGACGGCCGAAATCGCCGTTATGGGAGCCGAAGGGGCGGCCAACGTTATCTTCCGCAAGGAAATCAGCGAAGCTCCGGACCCGGTGGCCAAGCGCCAGGAGGTCATGGCCAATTACAAGAAGAACCTCTACAATCCCTACATCGCGGCGTCCCGCGGGTACATTGACGGGGTTATTTATCCGGCGGAAACCCGCAAGGTCCTGATCGAATGCTTTGAATTGCTGGCCGGCAAGCGCCAGGCCCTGCCGCCGAAGAAACACGGCAACATTCCTCAGTAAGGAATCGGGAGGGTACGGACCTGCTGTAGTTGGAACAGAGACGATATCTGAGCGCTCACACCCGGATCCTCGCCCTCGCTATCCCGCAAAGTGATGGGTGTTGATCCTGCAAAGTAGGCAGCCCGCTTTTTCACCATTTGGAAAAGCGGGCTTTTGCTTTTTCTGGGAGGCGTAAATGACTGAGATCCATTTAACCCCATTCCATGACTGGCTGGTTGATCTGCGCCGCCACTTCCATCAATTCCCGGAATTGGCCTACCGGGAGGAAAAAACGGCGGCCAAGATCGTCGAGGTGCTCAGGGAGTTCGGAGTTCCCTTCCGGGATAAGATCGGAAAGACGGGAGTGGTTGCCAGTCTCAGCGCCCGAAGATCAGGCCCGACCGTGGCGATGAGGGCCGACATGGACGCCTTGCCGCTGGACGAGCAGAACGCGGTTCCCTACAAGTCCAAACACCCCGGAGTCATGCACGCCTGCGGCCATGACGGGCACCTTGCGATCATGCTCGGGGTGGTGCGCGCGCTGGTGGAGACCGGATGGCCTGAGCAAGGGTGCGGGAAAGGTGCTGTTCATCTTTCAGCCGGCTGAGGAAGGAGGGGCCGGCGCACGGGCGATGCTCGAAACCGGGGTTCTGGATGGAGAGTCCGATGGCGGCGATCTTCGCCGGGTCACATGCATCCGGAGCTGGCAGTGGGGCAGGTGGCTTTCGCTCCTGATGTCAGCAATGCCGCCTCGGATAACATCAGCATTTCCCTCACCGGCAGGGGAGGGCATGGAGCCCAACCGCAGGCCTGTGTCGACCCGATCGTAGCCGGGGCGTATCTCGTTACGCAGCTCCAGAGTATTATCAGCCGCAGCATTGCCCCTGTCGACAGTGCGGTGCTGACGATCGGAAGCTTTCACTCCGGGACCGCCCGCAACATAATCCCTCAGGAAGCGATTCTGGAAGGGACCCTCCGGACGCTCAGCAACGAGGTGCGGGAGCGCGTTTTGGGGCGTCTGCAGGAAATGGTGAGGGGCCTCGAAACCGCGCACCAAGTGGCGGCCGAGCTGAAGGTTTCAGTCGGCTACCCGCTGCTGGTGAATGACCCTGGCATCGTCCGCTTCGTCGAGAGACAGGCAAGGGAGTTGTTGGGAGACGGCTTCCGTGCACCTGGGGCCACCGCGCATGGGTTCCGAGGATTTTGCCTTCTTCCTGGATAAATTTCCGGGGGCCCTGATTCGTCTTGGGTGCGGCGACCCGGAAAAAGGGGCGGCCTATGGCCTGCATTCCCCGTTCTTCGATCTGGATGAAAGATCGCTGGACGTCGGCGTGCGGCTCTTCACTCATCTCCTGACCAGTTACGCCGGGCACGGTCAGGAGCGCTTAACGGCTTTTCTCACCACGAAGGACACGAAGAGCACGAAGAAAGAGAGAGTCTCCTGCTCTGTGTTCCGATCAGTACTCGAAATCGACTGCCAGAATGCCGGCGCTGATGCTGCGCACCATGGCTATCACCGGCACATGATCGGGGTGTACCTGGTAGCGCTTCATGGCTTCGAGGTCGGCGAAATCCGAGACCAGCGAGAAGTCATAGGACCGTTCGGAACGGACGATGTCCCGACCGAACTGAAATCCCTTGATCTCGGGGATTTTGGCGGGAAGTCCTCCGAGAGCTTTTTCCAGAGCCGCAATCTCGGTGTCCGTAATCCCTTCTTTAAATTTCAAAAATACCACATGCTTGAGCATTTCCTCCTCCTTCGTGTCCTTCGTGTGTTGAAAAGAAATAGCATCAACCGCTTCGACTCTCCCTGAGCCGCCGAACATCGCCGATGCGAATGGTGAATCTCTGGGCGTCGAAATACTCCAGGAGCGGGATGGTGTATTTGCGACTGGCCTGCGTCATCTCCTTGAACTGCGGAGTCGAGATTTCGCCGTGTTCCTTCAGATAGGCGACCAGGCGCTGCTGAAGTTCCTGGATGACCGAGGCGTGAAAATAAATGTCTTCCTTCACTTTGATCAGGATCCCCTGAGAAACCATCCACTCGAGCACATCCTGATGCTGGCGGGGGGTTCCGGGAAGACTGGGCGCCACGTCCTTGAAAAACGGCGGCTGGAGGCCGGGTTCCCGGAAAGCCTTCTCGATCTTCTGGCGGATACCTTCTTCATCCCTGGACAGGTCGATCTTATGAGAAGCAAGCCGGACCCATTCCAGTTCCATGGCAATGCGGTCCTGATCCGCCAACTGGCGCAGCACGAAGTTGTAGAGCTTCACCTCGAGGGGGTGGGGGAGTTGCGCCAGGAGCTCTTCCTTGGCCATACCGGTTTTGAGCGGGTAAAGCTGGTGGTGATTCCCCAGGGTCTCAAGCATGGCGTGCTGGATGTTCGCCAGCGCGTCTGCGTGAAGAAAACGCTGGTTTTCCTTGTCAAAGAGGATGAGTTTCTTTTGACTGGCAAAGCGCTGCAGGGCTTTTTCGAGAGGCCCGCGGGAGATGTTGGTCCGCACCTGAAGTTCGTCGGCCGTTACCCCGGACCAGCCGGCATCGAGCACATGCCATAAAATGATCTCCTCATCGGTGCCGTGGAGCAGAGCTTTCAGGGCTATGGCCGCTTCCCGTTTGCCCTGGCCTTTGTGCTTGCGCGGCAGCGGATGGAGGATGGTCCCCCCGCCGATGGTCTGGACCGGAGAATAGGAACGGAGCACGAAGCGGTCCCCGCGAAGGGCGGTAACGGGTTGGTCGAGGCGGACCTGGATGAAGGTTTCCTCACCGGGCAGCAGCTCTTCCCGGTCGAGGAGCACCGCCGTCGCAAGATGCTCTGCGGTTCCGGTGTGGAAGCGGATTTTTGCCCGGTTCTTGAGGGGGCGGGGGGCGCTGGAAAGCAGCTGCAGTTGGACGTCGATCAGGTGGGTCGGCACCAGAGCGCCCGGCATGGCGACCACATCGCCGCGCTGGATGAGAGCCCGTTCCACAGCCTGAAGGTTGACCGCCGTGCGCTGGCCGGCATGAATCTCCGAAACTTCTTCGTTGTGAACCTGCAGGCCTCTGACCTTGGTTTTGTGCTGCAGCGGGTAGACCATGACCTGGTCGCCGAGACGCAACTTTCCGGCAACACTCGTTCCGGTTACGACGGTCCCGAACCCGCGCATGCTGAAAACGCGATCGACGGACAACCGAAAAGGGCCGTCGGAGCTGCGTGGTTCAACCTCGACAACCAGTTTGGCGAGGGCCAGCCGGAGATCCTCGAGACCCTCTCCGGTAGCTGCGGAAACCCTGATAATGGGGCTTCCCTGGAGGAAGGTACCCTTTAGAAACTCGGTCACATCATCCTGAACCATCTCGACCCAGTCGGGATCATCCACGAGATCGATCTTCGTGAGAACCACCAACCCCTTTTTCACCCGAAGCAATTCGCAGATTTCCATGTGCTCCCGCGTCTGGGGCATGACCCCTTCATCCGCTGCAATCACCAGGGCAACGAGATCGATGCCGGTTGCCCCGGCGACCATGTGCTTCACAAAACGCTCATGACCCGGAACATCGACGATCCCCAAACGGTCCCCACCCGGGAGGTCCATGTAGGCAAAGCCCAACTCGATGGTGATGCCTCTCAGTTTTTCCTCCTTGAGGCGGTCGGTGTCGATGCCCGTCAGAGCTCTTATGAGTGAGGTCTTGCCATGATCGATGTGTCCTGCAGTGCCAAGAATGACTTGTTTCATGCAACCGCTCACTTGTACGTATAAGGAGATAAGCAAAGGTGAAGTCTTACGATTCCCGAGGCGCTCCGTACCTTAACAGAACGATCCGGCTCAGTTCAAGGGCTTTTGGCTTGCCCTTCACTCCCCGGAGCTCTTTCCTCGGCCTGGAGGCCGGCTAAAACACGCCTCGGTAGTAGGCAAGGTTTCGGGCATAGGGGCGAAACGATGCCTTCAGTTGCTCTTGAGCAGCTGTGGACAGAGGTTCGAAGGTCCTCCCCGCATGAGCCATGGCCCTGACGTGTTCAAGCGAGGAGCAGCCAATCACCACAACGTCCACAGCCTGCGACAGGGCATAGCTGATGAGAAGTTCCGCGGTCAGACCGTCCTCTGAGGCAAGGTAATGCGAGGCGCCGAGGACCTTCATGCCGATGACGGCAATTCCCTGTTCTCGGGCTGCAGGCAGAGTCGTATCCAGGAAGCCGGGGAGTACCCCTTCCACCGGGTTGACCGGCAGGAGCACCGAATCAACAGGCCATTCCTTGACAGCCCGAGTAAGAATCTCCGGGTCGTGATGGCCCGTCACCCCGATAAAACGAGTCTTACCCGCGCGCCGCGCTTCAACAAAGGCCTCCAGAGCCCCACCCGGTCCGGCAATGCGGTGGAGGTCATCTTCCGTCCGCACATCGTGGATTTGCCACAGATCAAGATGGTCGAGATGCATCGTCGAGAGAGTCCCTTCCAGGTCGGCAAGGGCTCCTTTTCTCGTCCGCTCGGCAGACTTGCCCGCCTGGAAAATGCCGGTTCGAAGGTCGGGGTGGGCAGACCAAACAAGGCCGTAATAGCCCTCGCTGCCGGCATAGGCCCTGGCGCAGTCGAAATAGGTGACACCCTGGGCGAGAGCTTCGCCAATGACCGCACGGGAAGCCTTTTCCCGGTCATAGGTCCGAAGAATGCCTTCCCCGCCAAGACCGACGATGGATACTTGGATTCCGGTCTTTCCAAATGCTCTGAATTGCATCATGCGATCGTTCATCGAGAAGAAGTGCTCCCGTTTAGAGTTATCAACTGTTACGCCGAGAAAGTTCCCGGGAAAAAATACCGATGAGGCCCCCAGGCAAGACGTAACCCGAAATGACTTCAGGGCTGACGGAAAAGCCTGTGCCGGTAGTCCAGGGGGAGACATCACCGCAGCCGAGAGTCGTAAAGGTTACAACGTCGTAAAGGTACAATACTGTAACAGAGCATGTTGGAAAAGTTGAGTTCCAAGTGAGTCATGTCGAGAAACACCGAAACTTTCCCCGATACGATCCCATCATTTCCTTGCCGAGTATAGCCGCCATGCCAACCGGTGAGCTCTGTCAACCGCTTGCCCGGTGCTCTCCTTGCCGGAGCAATATGCTGGAATAATACGATGGAATTCTTGACAATGCGGAACGACAGAAGGGGATTCGCGGCTGGAAAAAAGCGGTGTCGAGAACATTCGCCTGGGTAGACTGATTGCTTTGAATGTCTCCCTCCCCTTCGATGCTGCGTGTCGTCAGGCTTCGTCAATAAGCTCTTTGGGCGGGCTGCAAAACCGGCCCTCCGTATGACTGCAGTCCACACAAAGCCGCTGCCCAGAATTCGATTGACTGTGCTATCTCGTTCATCGAATATGCTTGCTGTTATTGTCGATATCCAAGGCTTCTGTAACTGCGTTCTCACACGTTTCGGGTTTTCATGGCAACGAGTGTTTTCGACCCATATCGGAAGCGGCGTTAGGGTTTGGGGGACTGAGAAAGATGAAGACAGCCATGGACCAGATCCAATTCACCCGCCCCGTCATCATCGGCCACCGCGGCTACCCGGTTAAGTTTCCCGAAAACACGCTTGCTTCTTTCGAGGGGGCCATGCAGGCGGGCTGCCACATGATCGAACTGGACGTCACCCTGACTCGGGACCGCAGGGTGGTGGTGATTCACGATGACACCCTGAACCGCACGACCAATGGCAAGGGACCGGTTAGAGATCACTCTCTGGAGGACATCAAGCGATTGGATGCCGGCAGTTGGTTTGATCCGCGTTTTTCAGCGGAGCGAGTCCCTGAATTAACGGAGGTGGTGAAGCTCACCACGGGCAGGTGCATGCTGAACATCGAAATCAAGGAGAGTGCCTTTGAAGCGGCTTACCCGGTCGACGCCATCGAGCGTCAGGTGGTAGAGTTGGTGAAAACCAGCGGGGCCATGGACCGGGTGATCCTCTCGAGCTTCGAGAAGCGGGTTCTCCAGCGCATCGCTGTCATGGAAGAACCGCCGGCCATTGCCTACATCTCCGACCACGGTGCCGACAAAGGGGTCGTCGAAATGCTTCTCGCCATGAAGGCCTTTTCGTGGCATCCCCGGTTTCAGGTCCTGACCCGCGATCAGGTGGAACTGCTCCATGCCGCCGGCCTGAAGGTTTTCCCTTGGACCATCAACACCCGTGAGGAGGCCGAAAAACTCCTCGCCATGGGCGTTGACGGCATCATCTGCAACGACCTTCTGATGGCCGGGGACCTCAAGCCAGCTTAGTTGGCCGCAAAGAAGCACAAGGAGCGCAAAAGGAAGTTATGAAAGACCCGATTTTCGAGCTCTGCGATAGCATCCGTGAAAGGAGTCTTGCCTTGCATCGGTATCTGCGTGATGGTCATGCGGCTATTTTTTGCGAGGTATGCATTTGCGACGTTGAACGGATCAACAGTAAGCCTGCCAATGCCGAGGGGATCACGTGAATCGCTCTGCAATGATCAACAAGCTAGAGGAAGAACAGGGGTACTGGGACATCGTCATTATCGGGGGCGGCGCTACCGGGTTGGGTGCGGCGGTGGATGCGGCATCGAGGGGCTACAAGACCTTGCTGCTCGAACAGCATGACTTTGCCAAAGGCACTTCGAGCCGCAGCACCAAGCTGATTCACGGCGGGGTGCGCTACCTCAGGCAAGGCAATATCACGCTGGTCCTCGAAGCGCTTCACGAGCGGGGCTTGCTGATGCAAAACGCGCCTCACCTGGTCCTCAACCAAACTTTCCTGGTGCCGTCTTACGAGTGGTGGGATGGGCCGTTTTTCGGGGCCGGAATGAAAGTGTATGATCTGCTCGCGGGAAAACTCGGGCTCGGCCCCTCGGGAAGGCTGTCCAGGGAAGAAACGTTGGAGCGCATCCCCACTCTCAAGGAGGAAGGATTGCGCGGCGGGGTGATCTATCATGACGGACAATTTGACGATTCCCGCCTCGCCGTCAACCTGGCCAAGACCGCCGTTGACCTCCATGCAACCGTTATCAACTACATGAAGGTAACGAGCCTGATGAAGTCCGGAGAGATGATCTGCGGCGTGCGGGCGATGGATGTGGAAGCGGGGAAACCCTATGAGATCTACAGCAGAGTGGTGATCAATGCGACCGGGGTGTTCACCGACAGCGTGGTGCAGATGGATGATCCCGAAGCCGGGAAGATGATCGCTCCCAGTCAGGGTGTGCACCTCGTTCTGGACAAGGAATTCCTCCCGGGGGTCACCGCGATCATGGTTCCTCAAACTGAGGATGGTCGGGTATTGTTTGCCGTGCCGTGGCACGACAAAGTCATCGTCGGGACGACGGACACACCCATCAGCGAACCGAGTCTGGAACCCACGGCCCGGGATGATGAAATCGAGTTCATCCTGAGTCATGCCGCCAAATACTTGACGAAGGTTCCTCAGCGGGAGGATGTTCGAAGTGTCTTTGCCGGGTTGAGGCCGCTGGTAAGTCCGGGCTGCAGCCAGGACACGGCATCCATAGCCAGGGAGCATTTTTTGGTCGTGTCGCGATCGGGTCTGGTAACCATCACCGGGGGCAAATGGACTACCTACCGGAAGATGGGGGAAGAGGCGATCGATCATGCCCTGCTGGTGGCAGGATTGAACGACCGTCCCTGTGTAACGAAAAACCTGCGTATTCACGGTTGGCTCAAGCATATTGATGCTGCAGATCCGCTTTATGTTTACGGTTCGGATGCCCTCTTCATCAAAAGGCTAATGGAAAAAGACCCCGGCCTGAACGCGAAACTGCACAAAGCCCTGCCCTACGTGCGAGCTGAAGTCGTTTGGGCTGTCCGGGAGGAGATGGCTCGAACCGTGGAGGATGTTTTGGCGCGCAGGACCCGGGCGCTGTTGTTGGACGCCCGGGCGAGCATTGAAGCGGCCCCGGTTGTGGCCGAGATCATGGCAGCAGAGCTTGGCTGTCCGGAGCAGTGGCAACGGGAGCAAGTGGCAGCGTACACCAAACTGGCCAGAGCCTACACCCTGGTCTGAAGCAAGCCGTCAAGTCTAAAAACCAGCGATAGGGTTCTTGAGTCAACCTGTTTCAAGGTTTTGAATGGGGTGAGTGACCGGACTTGAACCGGCAGCCTCTGGGGCCACAACCCAGTGCTCTAACCACTTGAGCTACACCCACCATGACCTATAAGGTATCTGGACAGTTAGGCCGGTTTTGTAGCACGGCTTTCAAAAAACATCAAGGAGAAAGCGGAAGTGGAGCTTCTGACGGAGACCAAATCCGGAATTGCGGTTCGCCTGACGATCGATCGCGATAAGTACGGGGTTCAACAGGTCTATGCCAGCCTGGTCCCACCCGACGGTGCGGCCGAGGAGCGATACCTGTGCAATACTTGGGGAGTCAGGAAAACCGCGGACGGGATGATTGAGGGCATCCTTGCCCCGGGGCGGATCATCGAAGTCCCCAAACGCGATTGGTTGGAAATCGTCGCTGTCCGGGAAGATCTTCGCGACAAGGAAAACCTTGCGGACATTCGCCTGATAAAGATCTATTCCCGGGGTGAGCAATTGACCATCGACGGCTACACCCTGAGCGCCCGGGTGGATCGGGAAACCTGGAGTCGCATCGCGCCCTGCATGGAGTTCGTGGACAGTTCGGTCAATGACACCCTCTACGCCGGAGATCGCTTCGTCGGCTGGGTGGTCAAGCCGGGCCGGGAAGAAGAGGTGGAAGAACTTCTGGGGGTGAAGCCCGAGCATTCGATTCGGCCGTCGACTGCCTCCGGCGACAAGGAAGTGGCAGAATAGGGCATGGTCGTTCTTTCAGGGCCTTGAAGTGAAGATTGCGGCGATTTTCCGGCGAAGTCCTTGCCGATAGTGCTTCTGCTTTTCCATGAAGTTCGAGCGGGCCACCGCAAGCCAAGACCTCATCAAGGTCTTGACAAAGGGAGTAAGCCGTGTGCGGTTGTACTGATCCGCGACCTGCCTGATGGCCTCCGCCCGGGTTGGATAGGGGTGGATCACATTACCTATGGTCTTGAGGCCAAGCCCTCCGACCATGGCAAGACTGATTTCACTGATCATGTCTCCCGCATGGCGGGCCACAATGGTTGCCCCAAGGATTTTGTCGGTGCCCTTCCTGACGTGCACCTTCACAAACCCTTCTTCCTCACCGTCAACGATGGCCCGATCCACTTCGCTGAATGATCTCACAAAGGTGTCCACAGGGATGCCTCTTTCCGAAGCGTCGCTCTCATAAAGCCCGACGTGCGCGATTTCCGGATCGGTGTAGGTGCACCAGGGGACGGTGAGGGCGCTGAGTTTCTTCCTTCCCATGAAGAGAGCATTCTGGATGAGAATGCGGGCTGTGGCGTCGGCTGTGTGTGTGAACTTGTATTTCAGACAGACATCTCCGGCAGCGTAAATTCGAGGGTTGGCAGTCTGGAGATAATCATTGACGAAGATTCCGTTCTCTCGATCATAGTGCACCCCGGCAGCCTCAAGATTCAGCCCCTCAACGTTAGGGGCCCGCCCGACGCCGAGGAGAATTTCATCCACCACCAGGCTTTCTGTTTGACCGCCTCGTTCATAGCCGATCAGCTTTCCCTCCGGGGTGAGGGCAACTCTTGCGGGGCGCGCCTTGAGTATGAGTTCAATCCCCTCTTTGAGGAAAGCCTTCTGGAGGATTGCTGCCGCGTCAGCATCCTCGCGATGCAGAATATGGTCCGGTCCCTGGAAAATGGAGACCCGAGATCCCAGACGGTGGAAGGCCTGCGCCAGTTCCGCGCCGAGCGGGCCGCCGCCGATTACGGCGAGCCGTTTGGGCAGGTCGGTAAGAGAAAAAACCGTTTCATTGGTGAGATATCCGGCTTCCGCAAGTCCGGCTATCGGCAGCTCCACGGGCCGGGCTCCCGTGGTAATTGCGGCTTTGCTGAAGCGAAGGATCTTTCCTCCCACGGTAAGGCTGTCCGGTCCGCTGAATTGTGCTTCCCCGAGATAGACGTCAACCCCCAGGCCGTGGAAACGCTCGACCGAATCGTGGTGACTGATTCCCGACCGCAGCCTTCTCATGCGTTCCATAACGGCGGGAAAATCGACTTCGACGGGCGCGGTGAGGCGGAGTCCGAAGTCGGCAACACGGCGAGCATCCGCAGCGGCCCGGGAAGAGCGGATCAGGCATTTGGAGGGGACGCACCCGACGTTGAGGCAGTCGCCCCCGAGCAGATGCTTTTCGATGAGAGCGACCCTCGCTCCCAGGCCGGCCGCCCCTGCGGCGGTCACCAGGCCTGCCGTTCCCCCTCCAACGACCACCAGATTATAGCGATTCGGCGGGTTCGGGTTTTCCCGGCCCGGCGGATGGACATTGGCGACCAATATCTCGTTGTATCGGTCGACTGGCAGAACTCGGGGAACGGTATCGGTTCTCATGGTACTCTCCTGTATTGAATCGAGCCTCCTTAAACACGGGCTGCATCGATTCTCACTGCTCATTTTAGATGTGGTGCGGAAATCATGCATTTCTTGCTCCGCGGTTCAGAAATCTCTCCGGCTTCTTGAGCGCACTCTCAGACTATATCACGCATAAATTTGGGTATTGCGGCAGTGCAAATCAAGACCGCAGGGAGGATTTGGGGAAAGACGACGGGACTCCTCTGTTCGGCCGATTGCCTTCTCTTGACCTGTCGGCGGCGGCATGCTAATCAAAGCACTCCTGTGAGACAACCGCTTCCCCAAAACACTCCACTTTAGAGGCCGGTGATGAGAGATGTCTGGTTGATATTCCTATCTATCTTTTCAGCCGGAGTGGTTTCGCTCCTGCTCGAACTTTCCCTGTTGAGGGAATTCACGTATATCTTCGGCTCAACCGCAGTGTCGAACGCCCTGATCATCTCCATTTTTCTCGTCGGCCTTGCCGGAGGCGCCTATCTGGGGACATGGGGGGCATTCAGTGTCAGGGATGAAGCCGATGCCCGCCGAAAGTTCGCCATTATCCAGTTGCTCAACATTATATTCGTCGTCGTTTTTTGTCTCTCCAAGAAATACTTTGTATACGAATGCCCCTATCCCAATGTCGTCAGGCTCTATTTCATGGCAGCAGTCCTTGGGCCGTCACTCCTGTCCGGCATGGGCTATGCCCTCAGCGTAAAGATTATGCACTGGCGGGGAGAACGCTTCATTACTTACATTTACGCCTTCAGCACCCTCGGGAGTGTCGTCGGGGGCCTGGCGCACGGAATTGTTCTCGTTCCCCTCTGGGGCATGCAGTCCACGTATATTTCCGCCGTCATCTTTGCAGGTTTGGCCCTCTATCTCATGTATTCGCTTATGAACCTCGTCTACAAGGCGTTGCTGGTGCTTCTGATTATGGGCGCTGTCGCCTTGATCCATTTCCAGGTTTCCGATCTGCTGTTCCCGTCCAGAGACGTTCTCTACAGCAAGGACAGCGAGTTCGGGATCGTCGAGGTCTGGAGATTGAATCATGAAAAGGCAAGCTACCTGAACCGGCAGATTGGCGGTAAGGATTCAGATTTCAAGATGGACGGCACCCCCATTGACCTCAAGGTCAACAATATCCACCAGAGCTTTAACTTTCCCGTCGATCGAAAAATCCATGAGCAATGGGCCGAGACCAGCATGGAGATTATAAACGGCCCGGCAAAGGTGTTGATGTTCGGTTATGGCAGTGGGGTGTCAGCCGCCTCATATCTGGCGTCACCCTTGGTCACGAGGATGGATATCATCGAGAACTGCGGGCCGGTGATCGAGGCCGCCAGGATCTTTTTTCCCGAAGAGTTTCGATTCGTGGCGAAAGACAAGAGAGCGCATTTTGTGGTCGATGATTTCCGCGGCTATGTCCGCTTCGCCAACCAGAAATACGACATTGTCGCCTTGGATCATACGCTCCAGGACCCTTACTCAATCGGGTTCTTTACCGCGGAGTTCTTTAACCAGGTTAAGCGAGTCATGAATCCCGGCGGGATTGTTCTCCTGCTCGGGGACGGCTTATCGTGGAACACCACGAGAATGTCGTTCAAATATGTCTACAAGAACATCAACCCGGAAACGGAACACGCCCTCCGTTTGAATCTGTTTTATCTCACCGATAAGGAAATTACCGGACCTGCAGCCGAGGATTACGAACCGGTGACAGACGGTTTGGTGCCGGGTGGGCTTGTCTATTCGGACGAAAGGATTCTCCCGTTGGTGGGATCCGACATTTGACCACATACATCCGCCGTCAAACGGAGCGGGTATCGGATTGCAGAGTCTTTCCCACCACCTTCCAGACTCTCCGAGCGTTCTCGCGGGCACGGGCGGTTATCTCTTCCAGAGTAGGTCCTTTCTCGCCCAGACCGTGGGCGTAGTTGTCCACGGAGCAGATGGCGGCGTAAGGAAGGTTGAGTTCTAAGGCGGCTATTGCCTCCTCCGCCATGGTCATGCCCACCACCTCGGCGAAGAGTGCCATCATCCTGATTTCCGCTTTCGTTTCAAGACGGGGGCCCCTGGTCTGCCAATAGACCCCGCCGTCGATCACGGGTTCTCGCACCAGGCGGGCAGCGTGAAGGAGTCGTTTGCGCACCTCGGCGTCGATGGTTGGGGTAATGTGGATGGCCTCGCCGGGAAAAACCGGGTGAGCCCCCGCTAGCATGATAAAGTCGTCGGGAATCAAAAGGGTGCCGGGGGGGAGAAAACTTTTCAGAGACCCGACGGAGCATATCCCGATCACCTGCTCTGCCCCCATCTCCTTTAATGCCCAAAAATTGGCGGGATGATTCACCCGGTGAGGCAGGATGTGATCATCAGCGGCGGAACCATGGCGGAGAAGGTAAAGCACCTTCCCCGATTTCATGATCGAAGCAGGCCCATGGGGAGTATCAACTTTGATCTCCGTGCCCTCCGAGATCAGCTTCTCCTCGACGGGCACGGTGCCCGAAATTACAGCGCTATAGCCCATGCTTTATCTCTTCTCCCTTTGACCTAACGGCCATGACCTAACGGTCAAAACAAAAGGATCAAAATCCCTCAGCCGTCCTTTTACGAGGGGGGTTGGGTTTGTTTAAAGAAAGCTAAATTCCGGCCTGTTCACCCTTATTCTTCAAGCACCCTGCCCGACGGGCCGCAACAACGCGTGGGGTGCCTTAAATGGTCAGCCCGAAGTGGGCGTTGCCCCGGAGAGAGTGTCGCGGGCCATTAATCCGAGCGGGCGCGGATAAGCCGTTCTCCACCCGAATGCTATCGCCCAGCCAAGGGGGCGTCGTCGACATCCTCGTAGGCTTCTCTCCGGAATCGGGGAGTGCATATCGCGAGGAATATCAAATCCAGGCGGCCGATGTTGGTGATCCGCTGGCGGCAACGCGGCGGGATGAGCACCACATCGCCCGGATTGACCTCCCGGGCGGGGAGTCCGCCGACTTCCACGCGTCCGTGACCTTCAAGGATAACATAGCGCTCCGTGGTTTCAATGAGGCGATGCCATCGAGTCGTAACCCCGGGCGCAACTCGCGCCCTGGCAATGGAGGCGTCAGGATCGTCCGGAGTGTTCGACAGTTCGACGATGAAGCATCCTTCGGGGGTGTATAACTCGTCATCAATCCGGAATCGCATGACCGTTTCCTTCACCGTGAACTCCCACTCCGAGAATTTGAATGCCGTCCCTTAAAGGCCTTCTCGATCATCAATGCCCCTTCTCCAGTCGCCCCAGGGCACGGCTCCTCGCGAGGGTGACCTGTCCGCTGAGTTGTCCAAAAATCTCACCGAAACGGATTGCAAGGGTCGCCGCCTTGGATCACCGGGGTGTTCGTTTAGAATGGCCACAGTAGCCACTCTGCGCCTTAATAGCACACTTCGCTCTTCACGGAAACCATCATCGCCTCGATACTCGGCAATTCGTGCACTGGATGTGCGAACAAAAAAAGGGTTATGGCGAAATAACCATAACCCCTTGATGTTCTTGGCAGGCCAGGAGGGATTCGAACCCCCAGCCCCCGGATTTGGAGTCCGTTTCAATAGCTTTTCCTACCTTTTGATATATTAAGATTTCTATTGACAATTCAATTACTTCTTGATAGTTATCTCATTGACAAGCTTGAGACGAAATTAGCCTTCTCTTTTCTAAAAATTTACACACTATTTACACACCCCCTTCAGGCAGGGCAGGAGGGGAACATGAGCATTCAGATTTTTTGTCCGAAGTGCAAAACCAGCAGCGCCCTAAACGCCAAAGTCTGCGGGAAGTGCCAGAAGCCTTTTGACAGGACCCGGAAATATCGTGTTCAGGTATCCGTCAAAGGGCAAAGGATAACCCGCGTGGCGGACAACCTCACCATCGCCAAAGAGCTTGAATCAAGCATCAAGGCTGATATGGTTCGGGAGGAGTTTGATATTACCCACCACAAAGCAAAGAAAAAGCCTGTCACCCTAGGGGAATTGTGGGAGAAATACCTTCCATGGGCCAAGGAGAACAAGAAAAGTTGGCGGGATGATGAGTGGTACTATCGCAAGCACCTTGAACCTCGTTTTGGAGACAAAACCCCTGGACAACATCACCGCCTTTGATATCGAGAAGATGAAAGCAGAATTAAAGAAGGGCGTCAATTCCCAAGGCAGACCCTTATGCGGCTCAAACCATCAAGCATCATATGTGATCCTTGTGCGGCGCCTTTTCAACCTTGCCGTCAAGTGGAACCTCTACCAGGGACCGAACCCGGTTAAAGGGTGCAAATGCCGCACGTTGACAACCAAGTTACCGAGTATATGAGCGATGAAGAGCTTTCCCGGCTTATGGCAGTGCTCGACAACTGGCCTTTCGATGACTCAGCGCATTTTATCAAGTTTGCCTTATTCAGCGGCTTCCGGCGCGGCGAGTTGTTCAAGTTGCAATGGAGCCATGTTGATTTTGACCGCGGCATGATTACCCTGCCGGACCCGAAGGGCAAGAAGACCGTCACCGTACCTGTGAGCCAGCAGGCGCTTGACGTGCTTCGAGGGTTAAACCGGACCTCTGATTATTGTTTCCCTGGCAAGAACGGACAGCAGCGCACCGATTTCAAAGGACCGTGGCTAAAGATAAGAAAGGCCGCTGAATTGCCGGAGAACTACCGCTTTCATGGAATCCGTCACCATTTCGCAAGCACTCTTATCAGCAACGGCGTTGACCTGGCCGTTGTGGGTAAGCTGCTTTCCCACAAGCAAGCTCAAACCACCATGCGCTATGCTCACTTGCAACCCGGCGCACTGCAAGCGGCGGCGGTCAAGTCCGGCGAGTTGCTGCAACCGAAACAAAAGGCTGACGTGCTTGAACTGAAACGATAACCCTCTTCCAGGGGATAGGGAGGCGCACCCGACAAGCCGGATATCCTGGCCGGCTTCCTCTGGATTACCACCAGGAGCGCACACAGGAGGCGCAAACACTATGAACAGCAGGGACAAGGTCGAGCGGAGTTCATAAAGGCATCTGGACAGTATTTAGCACTCCTCGAGAAGGGACCCGACAAGACGTTTCTCCGGGGCAGAGGACTTTTAGAGCCGGAACCGATCGACTACGAGACAGCTCTTGAAATCGCAAAGCGCAAAGTTGACTTTTGGCGTGAACTGTTAAGGGATGAAACAGAAAGGCTCGGGGCAGCAGGTCAACAAACGGATAAGAAAACTAGCCTTTCTCATACCGAAAAGGCAGTTAGAACAATACAAGCAGGCACTTTCATGAGAGAAGGACTTTTGAGAGGTTTGCAAAGAAATATATAAAAGACAATAAACCCTCTACAAAAACAGAAACGATAAGGGCGTTTAAAACAAAGTTTCCTCCGGGCGAGAACTTTAACAACGTTCCTGATAAAACAATTAGAAAGTGGTTTTCTAGGCTATAGGCAATCGTCCTAATGCCCGGCGAGTTTGTCGGGCACTCTTCTTTTTGACTTCGAAAAAAGCAACATCCATCACGCTTTTATGCTACCCGAATACCCGAAGTATGCCCGAACTTTGCCCTCCGATATTAACACACAAAAAATCGTCCCTTAGAATCCTTACCGAAACAAGGTAGTCAACTCTAACACTTGTGGAGGTAAGACATGACTAATAATCTGCTCCGTATTTCAAAAGTAAACGACACACCCGGTTTCCCGCTTCGTGCCAGCACCCTTTACAAATGGCTGCACATCGAGAAAGCACCCGGAGCTGTTTGTCAGGCTCGGCAGTGCTGCTTTCGTGAACATGACGAAGCTGGATGAACTCATTGCCAAAGGCGGGACCCGGCAGAAATGAACCGCTACCCTGAAAACGGCAACCGCCTACGACCGGGGCGCTACCGGCGGCAGGCGGGATGGGGTGAAACTGTCTTAAAGGTGTGTCCATTATCATGAAATCTAAGCCTAAAGTCAAGCGTTTCCGACCTTACGGGAAATTCACCGGACCCATTATCCCCAATGTGCTCCTGCGCTACCGGAACCTTCCCGCGTCCTGCAAGCTCATGTGGGGGCGCCTGGCTCAGTATTTGGGTAAATCCGGTGATGCCTTCCCCATCCTATGACACCCTCGCCGAGGAAATAGGGGTGAGCAGGCGTCAGGCGATTACCATAATCCAGACGGCTCGAAGAAGATGATTTCTTGGAACTTGAGCACCGGGCCGGGCACACATGCATATTCCATTTTCTCAAACACCCATGTTTGGGGGGTGAAGAAGTTGCACCCCTTGAGAACGTGGAAGGGGTGAAAGATTTACACCAGGGGGGTGAAGAAAATAACACTCCAGGGGTGAAGAAGTTGCACCAGAGGGGTGAAGTAGAGTTCACCCTAAGAGAATCACTTAAGAGAATCAAAGAAGAGAATCACCACCACCAGGAACCGGACCCTATTCCCGAGCACTTTGGAAAATGGTGGCGGTGTTGTCTTTTTTTTCTGGAAACGGGAAAAAACCCTCACCACTGACACCTGAGCAGCAAGCCTACATCGAGCTGAGTGTTGCCTACCAGGAAAAACATGGTGGTTTCACAAAGGGAAAGGCTGCTTTCAAACGATGGCTCACCAAAGAGCTTGTGGGTGGCCGGCGGGATATGAGCGACTTCGAAGATATGCAGAAGTGGAAGGACAAACAATCCTCATCAGGAAGTGCGCTGTACGATCGGGCAATACGGGAAGAGTGGGGACCGAAGTACCGACGACTTGATGCCGAAGAGCAGGACCCACCACCAGCCAAACCCTGGCTCCCGGATGTGAGCAAGGCATACGAGAATGATTTGCATGAACAGCGCCAGGAAGCAGAAGAGACAGAGCGCCGGCATGCTGAGTATCGAGCGAAGGTTGATGAATGCGATAGCCACAATTTCAAGCCTCTGGGAGCTGGACCGACCGATAGAACCCGACCCGGAAGCTCTCATCAACTGGATTGTGGATTTCCTGGAAACACCCGGCAACAAAGACTCAGCAACTCTTCAGGCACTCACCGAGCTTTGGCCGAACAAACTCTCTACCGCTCAAGGCCGTGTGAATAAGAGAATTATCCGGGCAGGCAAGAAGAAGCTCGGCATTCCCGTAACACCGGATGCAACCACCGTGCAAGCCATCATCATGGTCATGCAAAACGGCGGCGAGGAGACTCTAGCCAAACTTCGCCGGAACCATCCCGATGAATATGAAGCAGCTCTCAAGATTGTGGCGGCGGATCAGCCGGACGAGATGACCTTTTGAAAGGGACAACAGCGATGGATACGAAGAGAACACCAGGTGAAGCTATAAGGCAATTTTGCATTGACTGTGTTGGCAGTGCTCATGAAGTCCATACTTGCGGTGGCGATAAGTGCCTGAACGGCGGGGCCGACAGTAAGGGCGTCTGCTGGTTCTACAAGAACAGAAAGGGCCGGGGCCGCCCGTCAGTGAAGACGATCCGCAAAGTCTGCCTATGGTGCATGGGTGGCAGCGACCAGCTTGTCAGGGAGTGTCCTGGCAATAGTGATGAGGAAGGTGTCCATTGTGAGTTGTGGCCTTACCGACTTGGCAGGAATCCGGCTAGGACAGGCAAGGGAAGGCCGGGAAAACGGTTCTGGAGCGCGAAAAATCAAGCGCAGAATCCACTTTCTCTTGCCGGGTAGGGTAAGGGCATAGGGGTAGAAAGGATAAGGGAAAATGGAAGATGATTTCAAACTTGTTCACTCATTCCCGAAGAACGCACTGGAAGAGGTCCGGGCTTACGTCTCTGAGTACAAGAAGCGCGACTATATCAACCTGCGCGTGTTCTACAAAACCGATGACGATCAGTGGAAACCATCACCGAAAGGGATCACGTTAGCGGTGGATCTGATTGACGACTTGGTTGCTAGCGGTCGAGGGCCTGCGGAAAGCGGTTGATGACGATGGCGGCAAATGAAAGGATTTGAAACGAAATGCAAACTTTCAGCGTGAAATTGTCCGGGGCTCAGAACAAAGCAGTCCTGGCGATGCTATCGGGGTCGAACTTCCTGGAGGCCAGTCAGGCCGCTGGCGTTGCGCAATCAACAGTGTGGCGCTGGATGCGTGAACCCGATTTCAAGCAAGCCCTCCGTGATGGGCGCCTTGAATTGATGGAAGGCGCGGTCGGAAGCATTCAGCAGGCTTGTTCTGAGGCCGTGGATGTCCTCCGCTCGGTAATGAACAATCAGGAATCACCTTGCAGCTCTCGCGTGACCGCTGCCAAGTGCGTTATTGAAATGGCATTGAAGGCCGTAGAACTGCAGGACTTGACCGCAAGGATTGAAGCGTTGGAACAGGCGGCGAAAGGACGGGTTGCATGAGCTTGGAGCGTCGTCTCCGCAAACTTGAAACAATGCTTGGAACTTCCTCCGATTACCTTATGCGCTGTCGACAACACGCTGAAGACCTCGCTGAGCTTTCAGATGAGCCATCTGTCCGCAGGAAGTGCTGGACGCCTTGACTGCCGAGATTCAGCGGGATGGAATCCGCACTCATGAGGAGTCCTTGTTCGATTTAACGTAAAGGATGGCCTATATCCGGGGGTGAAGTTATGGCAAGAGGCATCGAAGAACGTCTGAGAAGGCTCGAAGAGACTCACCGGCAAGGGTAAGCCGCAAATAGTGTGGCTTGAGGAAGGCCAGCAGGCGCCACCGGATGCGCCCGGACTGATCTGCATCATGTGGAGTGAAGTTTCCACAGAACCATCATCCACAAAAACGCATCCAGCAAAGGTTTAAAGTGCTATTGTCAGAGCTCCGATTAGCGGCATCAGAGGCCGTGTTCTGCTGGTCATGTCAAAGGTCGTGTCCTCAATAGAAGTCACTAAAAACGGCATGAATTTGATGTCATTTCACCGATCAACGAAGGAATGACGTCTTGAACCTGGACAGCATAGACGGCGGGAGCTTGCGGATTTATCTCAGGTGACATGTCTGCCATATGGCAGATTGGTTCTTTGAAATCCGAAAAGGAGAGGCAGGGCCAACGCTGAACCCTGCCTCTTATGCACTATAGATACGGGCCGCATTTATTAGGTTGCTACTCTCCTCATTCTTCTGAAGAAAAGGGCTGCAGATACAATCAGCAGAACCACGAAGAACAGGTAGCCATATTCGGAGAAGGTGGGAACGGGAGGTTTGGGGCACCAGTCGAGGATAAGGTTGTCATTAATTGAAATGCGATCATTTGCGCTTAGTGTGAAGCTCACAACTAGTCTTACGGCACCCCATGGTCCAGGCGGGCCGACTGCCGATGTTGAGTATGGGCCATAAGCATGAGCCGTGCCTGGGGGAGCTGTTCCATAACTGACGGCTGGGCCTAAATCTACACCAAGATTGGTTTCCGGCAAGGTATGGACGGACCATGCTGATATCAGAGATTGGTTGTAAGGCGAAACCGATACACCGTCACCTAAAACGTCCGTTAGGTTTCCACCAATGAAACTGGAGGCAGTAAAAACAGTGTTGCCCGGTATATTAACGTTCAAAAAATCCAATATTGAAAGTGCAAATTAGTTGGAGACTCACCACTTATCGCGCCCATTATTGCGAGAAAATTATATCGACATATCTCTTCCCCATCTTGCTGCAAAAGCCCCTCATTTCCGCCCTTAATCGGTGGGTCGAGCTTCATTTCTCCGGAAATCGCACCGTCACTGCGTTCAAGATTGAAGCTATAGGATGCGATGTTGCCCTTTTGATCGTAAACGGGTCGCAAATCAAGCGGTACAGTTTCCTCACCGATTTGGATGGAGGCACTAAGGGATTCGGCCAAGGCGGCACTGGCAAAACAGAGACCCCCAACCACGAAAACGACCAAAAGAATCGCATAAGCTCTTTTCATGACTACTTCTCCCCCTGTGGAGTTTTAGCGAATTGATGCAAAAGACATAGATGTTCGGTCACAATATTTTGGAAGGAAAGGACATGTCAAGAAAAAACCATGACGCAGCACACCGAATAGAGCCCATCACCCCACTACAAGCTATTCGTGCTCACATTGCCGGTGGTGCTGTCTGGACCAGCCTCATGAAGTAAAGATGTGCCAGTCCCCTAAATGTGGGCTTTATCCCTATCGCTTCGGAAAAATGCCGGGGGCGCCTGGTCAATCATTGTCAGAAATGTGAAATGTGAACCGAGTTCCGATGAAAACCAATGGTAGGAGCAGGATATTTTGAGCCAATGGCTTTGTCAATCAGAAGTCGACATCAGAAGTCGCACCACTAGAAGTCGGCAACCAATCAAAAGGTGGGAAAAAACACGGAGTGACGTTTTTTAACGGCAAGAAACGCAACGTCTCATCCGCACGCGGGGAAAGCATGAGCAAAAAGCGGAAATAGTAAAAGAATAGTATCGGGCTCACCCGCACGCCGGGAAAGCATAGGGAATTTGTTTTTTCAAGTGAGATCAAACGAGTCTCTTGGAAAGCATTCTAATCTATTTTTTTTCTACTTAGACTTTCTCGTCTCACCCTCGCACGCGTGGAGCTGAGGGACCAGAAATAGAAAAAAATAGATTGAATTTAGAAATGCTCGGGCGATCCGGGCCTTTTGTCGTTTTTGGTGTGTTCAGCCAGCATCCTTACACACTATTTACACACCCACAAAAAGGGTCACAGGCGAAAACCCATAACCCCTTGATTTTCTTGGCAGGCCAGGAGGGATTCGAACCCCCAGCCCCCGGATTTGGAGTCCGATGCTCTAACCGTTAGAGCTACTGGCCTGCGGTTTAGGGTCTTATAGCGGCTTGCCATTTGGATGTAAAGAAAAATCTCCCATTTACCGCCGTCAGCATTTGAGGAAGAGCCGGGTAAGTTTGCGATTGACAAGCATGCCTGCTTATGATTAGCATGGCGTCACTGGAATCTAATACGTAGCCACGAAAACGTTTGTGATTTATTGTACGAGCTGACTGTTCTCGCTGCTGTTTCACACTTTGCTCACTCAGTACACGACCAGAATTTGTTCGACGTTGGAGCGCCGTCATCAGATTTCCTGCGGGGCAATTCGCTGTGGGTATGCGAAGTGGGCCTTGCCGGTCGATGCAAGCAATTATATTGCTTAAAAATGGAGGGACGAAAATGAAGATCAAATATTGCCGCAGATATAATAAATACGTCAGTCAGCAGCATTGTGAGTTTTTCAACGAGGGCCGTGGTTGTGACTACTACAGCTCGGCCCAGTGGAACAGCATCAAAGACCTCTCGCAGGACGAGCATCGGCCTCAGCGGGAAGTGGACGCCATCATCAAGCCGTTTAAGTGTAACCTGATGGACCGACAGTATCTCCATCTCCTGAATCGCAAGCGGCCTTATGGCGGACGGTTGGCGGGAGCGCGGATTTAGAGTATTTTTCGGAATCCGCGGTCATCCTCCACACTAAAGGTGCGTCCTGTCCGTTCTTCGTATTCCTGCAGAAGACACCTCACCCATTGATGTTTACCTGCCTCCTGTGCTAAGAGATGAGCTTGGTGGCCCGGTTGACGGCGGCCTGCCGACAACCGGTTGAGATGGCTGGTAAACTCTTTCCAATAGCGAGCAGAAGCAATGTTCAAGAAATTGTTGGTTGCCAATCGGGGCGAAATCGCCATCAGGATCATGCGCTCGGCCCAGGAACTTGGGGTTCGGACGGTAGCGATTTACGAGGAAACCGACAAGGCCGCGATGCATATCATGAAGGCCGACGAAGCGATCTGCATCGGGTCTGGCCCTCGTAAGGACTACCTGAGTATTGAGCGGATCATTCAGGCTGCAAAGGCTACCGGTGCGGAGGCCATTCATCCCGGTTACGGCTTCCTTGCCGAAAACCCCAGTTTCTCGAAGGAGTGCACCGATGCCGGTCTCGTTTTTGTTGGCCCGCCCCCGGATGTAATCCGCGATATGGGGAGCAAAGTAATTGCCCGCCGCATCATGATCGACGCCGGTCTGCCCATGATTCCCGGGACCGAGGTTTTGGACCCGGGGGCCGCCGGCGAGGATGAGGCGATTCAATTTGCGGAAGACTACGGGTTCCCCATCATGATCAAGGCGGTGGCCGGTGGCGGCGGGCGTGGCATTCGCGCGGTGCAGGATGTGTCGGAACTCATCAAAGGTTTGAAAATGGCCCGCTCTGAGGCCCACATGGCCTTCGGCAACGATGAGATCTACCTGGAAAAGGCCATGACCCGCACGCGCCATCTCGAGGTCCAGATCCTCGCCGACCAACACGGCAATGTCGTCCACATGGGCACTCGGAACTGCTCTATTCAGAGGCGCCATCAGAAACTCATCGAAATTGCACCGTTCTCGCTCCCTCAGGAGCTCTCGGACCGCGTCTGCGAGACCGCCGTGAGGGCGGCGAAGGCATGCAAGTACATCAATGCGGGAACCGTGGAGTTCCTGCTCGATGAGCAGG
Source organism: uncultured delta proteobacterium (assembly GCA_963844985.1). Lineage (GTDB taxonomy): Bacteria > Desulfobacterota > Syntrophobacteria > Syntrophobacterales > Syntrophobacteraceae > JADGQM01. The sequence continues at coordinate 23,004 of CAWJQV010000009.1, read as the reverse complement.
ATCGGTTCCATTTTCTTGAGGTCAACACGCGAATCCAGGTGGAACACACCGTTACCGAAATGATTACCGGCATTGATCTGGTTCGGGAACAGATCCGTATTGCCGCAGGCCAGCCCATCTCTTTTGCTCAGAGTGATGTGCATTTTCGTGGAACCGCCATTGAATTGCGGATCAACGCCGAGGACCCCAAGAGCAATTTTATGGCCAATCCGGGTGTCATTCAAATCTATCAGTCCCCCGGTGGGCACGGCACGCGCGTTGACGGGGCCGTTTATCAAGGATACGAAATCCCGCGATACTACGATTCCATGCTCATTAAACTGACGGTTTACGGCTTCACCTGGCGTGAAGCCGTCGACCGGATGCGCCGGACGCTCAACAGTCTGGTCATCGCCGGCGTCAAGACCACCATTCCTTTTTATAAACAAATTGTCGACGACCCTGATTTCATAGAGCAGCGCTTTGACACCTCCTATATTGAGTCGCACCAGCATCTGCTGGATTATCAGGACGAGGTCCCGGATCTGGAGAAATTGGCGAGATTTGTGGCCGAAATCAATGCTCACGGCTACAACCGTCATGCCGATTACTGAAGGGTTAACCATTTTTGTTCAAAATTCTGGTCGATTAAGCATTTTCTTTTCGTGATCGCCTTCCTGACAGGGCATGCCGGCAGACGGTTAACGGAAGGGGATGGTCAAGTCGCCGGCCGGAGAGGAGTTGGTTGCTTATGTTATCGCGTGAACGGGCTACCCCGCAAATGACCAGCCGGGAAATCCTCGATTTCCTGCGTCATACCCCGGGGTACTTCGTGACCAACAACGAACGGGATGTTTCCCAGTCCGATTTTAAGTGCCGCATCATGCCCCACACCACTCTCAAGGTGGCCCCGTACCGGGACGACACGGGGTTTTTTGCCATGGAGATTACGGGCGGGGCCACCGTCCATGTCGATCTCCTGCGCAAACAAATCAATCCCTTTGAAAAGCTGCGTCTGGTTCGCAAGTCAATGCCCAATACCCTGTTGCAGGCCGGGTGCCGGGGTCGAAGCCTTTTTGGGTATCGAGCCTATCCCGACAACGTGCTCCGCCTTGCCGTGCGCTTGTTTTCCCAGTACCTGGATGTCTGGCGCGTCTATGATTTTATGAATTATGTTCCGAACATGCTGGTGGTTGCCGAGGAAGTGAAGAAGGCGGGAAAGCTTTTGATGCCCTGCATCTGTTTCACCACCGGGACTGATCACACGGACTCCTTCTATGTGACCAAGGTTGCAGAGATCATCGCGGCCATGGGTGAAGATATCATCCTCTGCATCAAGAACCATTCCGCCGTCGGTTCTTCCAAACGCATCACCGAACTGGTAAGGGCCATCCGGCGCAAGTTCCCCGACCTCCTGCTGGCCTACCACGGGCACAATACCGATGGAAATGATCTTGCCCGCATGGCTTCCGGAGTTCTCGAGGGGATTAAGATCGTAGAGGTCGCCGACCATGGTTATGGGGGGATTTACAGTCAGGCGCCGGCGCTCAGCCTCATCCAGACCCTCCATGATTACGGGCTCAAGGCCCCGGGTTTCAGGGTCCAGCCACTCGTCGATGCCTCCGATATCCTGCGCCTCGAAAGACGCCAGTATGAGCAATTCGAAAGCCCGTTCCGGGGGATGGATCCCACCGTAAAACGGCACAAGCTCACCGGGGGTGCCGCAAGTCTTGCTTTTGAGCAGGCAGACAAGTTGGGGTTGTTGGAACGCATGCACGACGTTTTCAGCGAATTGATTCAGCTGAACCATGAGTTGGGGAATATCTGGTCCGTTACCCCGGGGAGCCAGATCCTCCTCACGACGGCCTTGAATAACGTCCTGCACGGTCGCTATGAAAGACCTTCCGACGATTTGAAGCGATTGTTGCTCGGCCGCTACGGTCCGTTTCCTTTCTATGAACCGCAGGAGTGGATCTACCAGAAGGTGCTGGAAAACAATCGGGCAGACGGCAAGAAGTGGTATCAGATCCTCGCCGATGAAGCAGGCATTCAAAAGCTTCCTGATCAGGATTTGGCGGAGAAGCGACACGAACTGGAAACCCTGATAAAGCGCTCGGCAAATGATGAAGAGTTGTGCCTCTATCTGCAGTTCCCTCGCGATGCCGTGGAATATTTTCGCTTCGAGGAACAGTTCGGCAAGACCTGGCTGTTGCCGCCCAATGTTTGGTTCAAGCGGGGCGGTTTTGAAGACGGCACCTCGATTACTTTTCCAGATTATGCTGGAAGAACTCATAACCTTGAGATCATCTCCACGCGGCGGACGGGCGACCTCGTTCATACGTCCTTGTTGGTGGACCACCATTTTCAGACCCACACGACCACCGTGCGCGGGAAAATCACCCTTTAGTGGCATAGAAAACGGTGTATCAGTGGCCAGCGATCGGAAAAGTGCCCAAAAACCTAGAAAACATTCTTTTCCATACTTCACGGGTGCTGCTACGGAATAAGCATTTATATGAATTCCCCTCCTCCCGTGGCCAAAGAGTGGCATGGGGGGATTTCAACCTTCATTGTGACCCGCGAGGTGGTTAAGGTCAGGCAGGGCCGACCGGCATCGACGTCAAGGTGCTGTTCCGGCCCGGCTGTTTGAGTTCGGCGCAGCCCTCCAGGAGTTTTCAGGAACGGCCAGGGTCCTTTCAAAACTCCCCGGAGGGCTTTGCTATAATGAAGTTGCGGCGCAGGTGGAAGGGTTTGGGGGAGCACTCTCAACCCTTTTGCAAAGACCCAAGCGACGTCTGGTGGTTCTTGTTTCATCGAAGGTTGCTGTCAATGGATCACTGTATTGACCGATTTTTGAACTACCTTGCCGTTGAGAGGGGTTTGAGCGCCAACACTCTGGCGGCATACAGCGGAGATCTGCAAGAAATCAAAGGGTTTCTGAACAAGAGGGGGATCTCGACCTGGGATGAACTGACCCATGAACACATTTCCGCTTATATCCGGAGCGCGGGAGAGCGGCTTTCGGAGCGCAGCAAGGCCCGCCGCATGGCTGCCCTGCGTTCATTCTTCAAACATCTGCAACTGCTGGGAGCGATTCACCGGAATCCTGCCGCACGTATCACCTTTCCCAAGGCCGGCCTGTCGTTGCCCAAAGTTCTCTCCGGGCCCGAGGTTGAAGCTCTGCTTCAGCAACCGGATGAAGTACATCCTCTGGGAATGAGAGACCGGGCCATGTTTGAGCTGCTCTATGCTACGGGGCTCAGGGTAAGTGAGTTGACCGATCTACAACTGAGGCAACTGCACCTCGAGCCCGGCTATCTGGTGATTCTTGGCAAGGGCGGCAAAGAGCGGGTCGTTCCGCTGGGGGAATGGGCGGCTGAAGCCTTGAAGATTTACCTCGAGGATGGGAGGAGGAAACTCCTGAAAGGCGGGTCTTCGCAGGAGATTTTCCTGAATCATCGCGGTAAGAAACTCTCTCGCCAGGGGGTCTGGAAAATCATCAAACAGCACGCCCTGCAAGCAGGGATTCGACAGAATATGACGCCGCACATGCTGCGACATTCCTTCGCCACCCACCTCCTCGAAAACGGCGCCGATCTTCGTTCACTCCAGACCATGCTGGGACATGCGGACATTTCCACGACCCAAATTTACACCCATGTGGCCCGCACCCGTCTGAAAGAGATTCATCAAAAACATCATCCCCGCGGCTGACAGGAAGTCTTCATGGAAGTGATTACCACGCACGTCAATGCCGATTTCGATGCTATGGGTTCCATGATCGCGGCCAAGAAGCTTTATCCCGATGCGGTGCTGGTCTTTCCCGGATCGCAGGAGAGGACCCTGCGTGAGTTCTTCGTAAAGTCAACGGTTTACATCTATGACTTTAAGCGCCTGCGGGACGTGGACCTGGCCGAGGTTAAGCGGCTTATTCTGGTTGACACGCGTCAGTTCTCGCGCATCGGGAAATTCCAGGAAATCATCGAGCGTGAAGGCCTTGAAATCCACATCTTCGACCATCACCCCGATTCGGAGGATGACCTAAAGGGCCGGGTTATGGAAATTCGACCCGTGGGGGCGACGGTGACCATCCTTACCCGCCTGATCCAGGAACGGGGCCTTCAGGTGACGGCCGAAGAAGCCACGGTAATGAGTCTGGGGATTTTCGAAGATACCGGTTCTTTCACCTTCAATTCGACGACTCCGGATGATTTTGAAGCGGCAGCCTATCTTCGTCGCTGCGGCGCGGATTTGAACGTCGTGGCGGATATGGTTGCCCAGGAAATGACCGCGGAACAGGTCAGCCTCCTCAACGAGTTGATCCTTGCCGCCAGGACCTACAACATTCAAGGGGTCGAGGTCTGCATAACCACGGTCGCCATTGACAAGTATGTGGGCGATTTTGCGGTATTGGTCCATAAGCTCAAAGATATTGAGAACCTGGATGTCATCTTTGCGCTGGCCGCCATGGATGACAGGATCTATCTGGTCGCCAGAAGCCGCATCGCCGAAGTGAATGTGGGGCTGGTGGCAACCCATTTCGGAGGCGGCGGTCACAGCACCGCAGCCTCGGCGACCATCCGCGAGATGACCCTGATTCAAGCCGAGGATCGGCTGGTCGAGGTGCTTCGCAGCCTCATCAATCCCTTTCCCATGGCCGAGCATCTCATGACCAGCCCGGTGATTCACGCCGAGTCGGAGGCTCCCATCGGCGAAGCCGCCCAGATCATGACCCGATACAGTATCAATGCCATGCCGGTTATGGAGAACGGCGTCATTGTGGGTCTGGCCAACCGCCAGGTCTTGGAAAAGGCCATGTTTCACGGGCTCGATCAGGTCCGTGTCCGGGAATTTATGAGTCGCGATTTTTCTACGGTGAAACCCACTGCCACCCTCCTCGAGATTCAGACCTATCTGGTGGAGAACCAGCAGCGGATTCTTCCGGTGGTGGAAGACGACCAGGTCGTTGGCGTGATTACGCGACGGGACCTGCTGAACTTCCTGGTAACGGATCGCTCCAACGTCCCGCGCGCCCTCTACGATGATCCGGCCCAGTCCCATTGGTCCAAGCGCAAGAACATCGTCAATATCGTCATGGAACAACTGCCGCAGGAAGCCATTCGGATGCTGAAGGACCTGGGGGCCTTGGCAGAGCGTCTTCACTTCAAAGCCTATGCGGTGGGGGGGTTTGTCAGGGACCTGCTGCTGCGGCATGCCAATCTGGATATCGATATTGTGGTCGAAGGAGACGGCATTGAATTTGCCAGGGCTTTCGGCGAGGAACACGGAGTGCGGGTGCGCGCCCACAAGAAGTTCAACACCGCCGTGCTCATCTTTCCCAACGGTCAAAGAGTGGACATCGCTACGGCCCGTTTTGAATACTATCAATACCCGGCAGCACTCCCCATTGTGGAATTCGGTTCCCTCAAAATGGACCTCTACCGGCGTGACTTCACCATCAACACTCTGGCCATAGCCTTGAATCCCAGCAGCTTCGGGTACCTGATCGACTTTTTCGGGGGGCAGCGGGATTTGAAGGACAAGGTCATCCGTGTGCTCCACAACTTGAGTTTTGTCGAGGACCCCACGCGCATTGTGCGGGCAATTCGCTTCGAGCAGCGCTTTGGTTTTCGCATCGGCAAGCAGGCCGCGGCTTTGATCCGCAACGCCGTGCGCATCGGCTTGATCCAGAAACTGGGGGGGCGTCGCATCTTTCATGAGCTCCAGCTGATTCTCATGGAGGACGATCCCAGTCCGGCGCTCCGGAGGATGGCGGAATTTGGCCTGCTTGCCGTGATTTCTCCCAAAATGCGTTTCGATCAGAAGATGGAGGAATTGTTCCAGCGACTGAAGGAATTGCTTTCGTGGTATCAGCTGAGCTTTCTTGAGGAGCCCCTTGAACGATGGTGGGTTTACGTCCTGGGCCTCTTTTCCGCTCTTCGCGGAGAGGAACTTGGAGAGCTGTGGGAACGGTTGCAGTTGACCTCCAGCCAGCAGGAGCGATTGCTCTGGACTTACCAAAAGGTCGACGAACTGTTGCGCGGGTTTTTCCAGTTGCCGGATCATCGCCCCAGTGATATCTATCGGGCGCTTCAGCCGTTGCAGCCGGAAGAGTTGCTCTATATGATGGCCAGGACCCAGAAGAAGGCGGTCACCAGAGCGATAAGCCACTATTGCCATCGCTATCGCCATGTGAGCACCGAGCTCAGGGGCAGGGATCTCAATGCCATGGGAGTCCCCCCGGGGCGCATTTACCGGACGATGCTGGATGCTCTGCTCGATGCGCGGCTGAACGGGGAAGTCAGAAACCGTCAGGAGGAAGTGGCCTTCCTGCAGAGCCACTTTCGTGAGCTTTTTGAAGAGATCAACAGCAGGGCGGGTGCTTCCGAGACTTCACTCCCCGGTACTGAACCGGGAACGTGCCAAGAGGCGAAGAACTGATGCTGCAAGATATGGTCGTAAAAGCGGCCCTTTACGCCATCCCGCTGCTCTTTGCGGTGGTGGCCCATGAAGTGGCGCACGGTCGGGTCGCGGAAAAACTCGGCGACCCGACGGCGCGCCTCATGGGCCGACTGACGCTCAACCCCCTTGTGCACATCGACCTGATGGGGACCATAATCGTTCCCCTTATCCTGCTCCTCATCCAGTCGCCGTTCCTGTTCGGATGGGCGAAACCGGTTCCGGTCAATTTCGCCAATCTGCGCGGGGGGCGCCGAGACATGGCCCTCGTCGCCCTTTCCGGACCGGCGACGAACTTGCTGCTGGCCGCCGCCAGTGCCGGGCTTTACCACCTCATTCTTGCAGGATTCGAATACCGGTGGATTGCCGACAACAGCGTGCTCTCCTGGGTTGCCGAACCGCTCTTCCTGATGGCCCGGATTTCGATCACCTTCAATCTGGTGCTGATGGCGTTCAACTTGATCCCTATTTTGCCGCTGGATGGCGGACGCATTCTGGTCGGCCTCTTGCCCGAGACTCTGGCTTGGCAAATGGAGCGGATGGAGCGCTACGGGATGTTGATTATTTTGCTTCTGATCGGTATCCCCGTGTTGAGCTCCTACCTGTGGGGGTATTTCCTCAATCCTATTATGAATATTTTCATGCGGCTGTTTCTTGGATAATCCATTTTGATTCTGTGAGGAGTTTCAATGATGACCGAAAGGAAACGAATTCTGAGCGGCATGCGTCCTACGGGGCGGCTTCACCTGGGAAATCTCCACGGTGCCCTCGATAACTGGATTGAGCTTCAAAAGCAGTATGATTGCTTCTTTTTTGTTGCCGACTGGCATGCTCTGACCACCGATTACGCCACGCCCGGGGAGATCGGAAACAATACCTGGGAGATGATCCTCGATTGGTTGAGCGCCGGCCTCGACCCCGAATATTGCACGCTCTTTGTGCAGTCGGACATCAAGGAGCATGCCGAGCTCTATCTTCTCCTCGGGATGATCACCCCCTTGCCCTGGCTGGAACGCAACCCGACCTACAAGGACCAGCAGCAGCAACTCGATACCAAAGACCTTTCCACTTATGGGTTTCTCGGATATCCGGTCCTTCAGGCGGCCGACATCATCATCTACAAGGCCCACGGAGTGCCCGTCGGAAGGGATCAGCTGCCGCACGTCGAACTGACGCGCGAGATCGCACGGCGCTTTAACTTCATGTATGAGAAGGAGGTCTTCCCCATTCCCGATCCACTCCTCACCGAAGTGCCGGTTTTGCCGGGGATCGATGGCCGCAAGATGAGCAAGAGCTACGGCAATGCCATCTTCATTACCGAGTCCGAAGAGAGTGTAAAAGAAAAAATATCGAGGATGTTGACGGATTACCACCGGGAGCGCCGATCGGATCCTGGAGATCCCGAGCTGTCAACGGTTTTCGCCTACCACAAGCTCTATTCCCCCGCGTCGGAAGTGCTGGAAGTTGCAGATGGCTGCCGCTCTGCGCGGATGGGTTGTGTCGAATGCAAGAAACGTCTGGCGGTGAACATGCTGGAGAAGCTGCGTCCGTTCCGCGAGAAGCGGCTCCAGCTGGAACAGAATATGGACAGGGTTCGTGATATCATTGCGGCCGGCAATGCGAAAGCCAGAGCCGAGGCTGCACGGACTATCAAAGAGGTGCGGGCGGCAGTCGGGTTGGGCTCCAATTCGGGGTAAAATCGCACGGGAAAAGGACTCCTTCGACCACCCCTGCGTTCTCGGTGGTGTATGGTTGGCATGAAAGAGGTGCGACTTCAGAAAGCTCTCGCCCAAGCGGGTATTGCATCACGGCGGGCCGCCGAGGACCTGATCCGGCAGGGGAGGGTTTCGGTAAACGGCCGAGTGGTGGCCGATATGGGGCGGCTGGTAGACCTGCAGACCGACAGGGTAGAGGTGGATCAAATCCTGGTGTCGGCACCGCAGCCCAAAGTCTATCTCCTCTTCAATAAGCCCAAACATTGTGTTACAACAACATCCGATCCGCAAGGACGCAAGACTGTTTTCGAGTATATTCCCGATTTGGGAGTTCGCCTCTTTCCGGTGGGCCGTTTGGATTATGATGCCGAGGGGTTGCTCCTGTTCACCAACGATGGACCTCTGGCGAATCGCTTGCAGCATCCCCGTTACGGTGTTTCCAAGACTTACGAAGTCAAAGTGAAGGGGCAACCGGACGAGGATGCGTTGCGTCGGCTTCGCACCGGAGTCAGGCTCGAGGAAGGGATTACCGCTCCCGCCGAAGTCCGGGTCTTGCGCCTGCTGCCGCAAGCCGCCTGGCTGCGGATGGTGCTCCATCAGGGCTGGAATCGCCAGATCAAGCGCATGGGAGAGGCGGTGGGGCATCCGGTTCTTAAGCTCAAGAGGGTGGCTTACGGCCCGCTGAAATTGGGAAAAGTCGCTCCCGGCGCCTATCGACCCCTCGACCCTGCAGAAGTCCTGAAGTTCTACCGTACCGTCCATCTCGATGAGGAGTAGATCGAAGAGAAATGGCGAATAGAAGGCGTGGCAACTATCCCTACAGCATAGAGAGATCCTTGCCGCCGCAGGCGACCCGACGTCCTCCGGTCAAGCGGAAGAAGCGTCGTCCTCTGCGCGCTGTGGGAATGGTTTTTTTGATCATCCTGATCGGGGGCCTCGCGGCTCTGGTCTTCAGTGCAAAAGCCCGGGACGCCGTTTTCTCCATGATGCCTGTTCCCAAGAAACTGGTCGCTTTGCGCTTCACCCACAACAGCAAGGAAGTCATCCTCATGCCCGGGTCCCAGTGCATTCTGAACCCTCGCGATCTGCTGCAGTTGCTGGAAGTGCAAACGGACGGATGGCTCCCGTGGGGTACCCGGGTGGTTTCGTCGGATCTGGATGTCTCGAGGATGCGCAAAGAGCCCGCGGCGATGAAGGACCTCCTGCCCCAGGAATCGTTTGAAAAGCCCAGGAGCGTCCAAATATTGACATCGTGGTGGGACCGGCCCCTCGGAGAGGTATCCTTTCTCGTGCAATTGGACGCCAAGGACTGGCTGCAAAAGGCGAATGCCGCAACCGATGCGGATCGCAAGATCGGGTACCTGGAAAGAGCACTGAAGGAGAACCCCGGAAATGTTCTGGTGAAGACACAACTGGCCGGTGCTTATTTTGACAACAAGAAATACGATCCGGCGGCCAGGCTGTACGAAGAAATTGATGAATCGGGCAAGTCCAAGTCGATTCTGGAGCGCCTCCTGCTGGCTTACCAGGCTCGCAATCGGGTGGATGAAGCACTCAAGACCTACCTGGATTTGCTCAAGCTCTCCGAGGACCCGGAAGCCTTCAAAGATTTCCTGCAGTATCTTCAGAAACATAAGTCAAAGGATGAGGTGGTAAAATTCCTCGAAAAACATCAACAGGATTTCCCCAAGAACTATCAAAGCTCGGTGCTTCTCCTGCTGGCTGAATTGAGCGCTCAGACGAAGAACTGGTCGAAAGCGTCCTCGGCCTATGAAAAGGCTATCAAGGCCGGCGTGAAAGATCCGGATGTCCTCTACAATCTGGCGGTCACCTACCAGCAGGGGGAGGATTCCGACAAGGCGATCCAGGCCCTCGAACGCTACCTGCAAAAGAACCCCAACGATATCAAGAGCTGGATGCATCTGGGAGAGCTGCAGGAGAAGAAAGGCGCCCTGTCGGCCGCAAAAACGACCTATGACACGCTGGTGCAGAAGAATCCCCAGAACAAGGAAGCCCTGCTCAAACTGGTGAGCGTTCTCGAAAAGACGAAAGATAAGGCGGGCTTGCAAGTCGCCTATGAGAAGCTTGCCCAGATCCAGCCCAAAAATCGGACCGTTCAATACAACCTGGGGGTTCTCTATTATGAGGGCAGGAAGTGGGACAAGGCAGCCCAGTGTTTTGAAGCCATCGCCTCCTCGGATCCAAGGGATGTGGAATCGAGGAAGTATCTGTTGGATCTCTACCGCAAGATGAAAAACGAAAAGGGTGAGGCGGAAATGTTGCAGAACCTCGCCCAGTTGGATCCCAAGAACCAAAATTACTATGAGGCCATCTTCAATTCCTATGACGAGAAGAAGGATTATAAGGGGATGGTGACGTTTTTCCGGAATGCTTCACAGCATCATCCGGATTCCGTCGCCGTTCACAACTATTTATTGTATGCACAGCTTAAACTGGGAGACAACAAGGGAGCGTTGAAGGAACTGGAAGACCTCATCCGCCTCCAACCCAAGGACAAAAAGCATTTGCGGCAGGCCGTAAACCTTTACGAAAGTTCGGGAGAATATGCAGAGGCCTTGAAAAAGCTGGATCAGATCATGAAGCTCGACCCCAAGGATAAAGAGGCCAAAGACGATTATCTGCGCATCAAAATGTTGATGCTTTCCAAGAAAAAGCCCGCATAAGCTCCACGCTTTGCCGGATTTCCTCTCAGTTACCCTCTCCTGCACGGTCCAGGTTGACGGTTTTGTGTTGCACCGGTCCTGCTTTTGCGATATAAACACCGACAATGCAAGGGCGAGTAACTCAGCGGTGAGAGTGCCATCCTCACACGGTGGAAGTCGGAGGTTCGAATCCTCTCTCGCCCACCAAAGGATTACCTTGGGGCAGTTCGATTCGGGCTGTCCCTTTTTGTTTTTTACGGATTTCTAACAATAATCAACGCTCCGATCCTTAGGGAAGCACCCGCCGTGCCCCCAGGAAATGCTCCCGCCAATATTTCTCCTAGAGAAGGTCCTCCCGGACGCATCCTCCGGTGCTCGAACAGTGGATGAACCGGCCATGGTCCACGTAGATTCCCACGTGAGAGGCCCCCTTCTTTTCGATCTCAAAAAAGAGAAGGTCTCCCTGGCGAAAGCTCGTCCCCTCTGACCTCCTTGCCCTGTTCGGAACTGGTCGATAGGATTGCCGGGGAAGGCGAACCCCGAGTTGCTGATAAACCCAGGAGGTGAAACCGGAGCAATCGAAACCGACGGCCGGCGTGGCGCCTCCAGCGCGGTAGGGAACTCCCAACTGGGTTTGTGCCGCCCGGATCAGCGTTCTCGTGTCGACGGTTGGCGACAGCTGGGACCGGTAGTGTTTGTCCGTACCGCAACCACCAATCAGGAGCACGAGGACAACCAGCCCCGAGGCCGTGCGAATGTTGGTGAAAAGCCCTGTGATCATGGCCATGATGATGGGCAGCTTGGTTGACCTTAAGGAGCCCGGGTCCGGAGGAAAAAATGGGAATGACCGAATTCTTGCCTCCGAGCCCAAAGCGGACAACAAGACCTCTCGAACCGATGCCTGGTGAGTCAAACTTCAGGAATCAGCATATGCCAAGACCGGTCAGGCGGCAAGTACTCAAAAGCGATCAGAGTGCCGTTGGCGTAAGAATCACCGGGTTGACAAAGGAAAGAGAATTTGGCTCTGGTGGAATTCGGTCTATTGTAGAGGCCTGGATAATGCGGTAAAGATTGTAAGTGTTGCAGTTTGATCGCATGATGATGCTTGCTTCCCGTGTTCGGGCGAACCGCCATGACCTGGGGGACACAAGGAACAATGAAAGTCATCCGAGGCCTATCTGCTCGTCATTCCGGCAGATCCCGGATCAGAGTCCGGGACCGGCGCCGGAATACAGAAAAATGGCCTGGATAACGGCGTTCGCCGGTGTGACGGGTGGACTTTCATCGGGAAAGGATGGAGAAGATTGCCGTGCTGCGGCGGTTGGCACGTCCCCGGAAGGAACATTCAGTGACAGCTGAATCCCCGGGGCGGATGGTTTCCCTTGACGCCTTTCGCGGCGCGACCATGGCGGCAATGGTCCTGGTGAACAACCCCGGCAGATGGGCGGTGGTCTATTCGCCCTTGCGGGAGACGGAATGGGAGGGCTGGACTTTCGCCGACTGCATCTTTCCTTCCTTCCTTTTTATCGTCGGCGTTGCCATAGCATTTTCGTTCGCGAAAGAGATCGACTCCGGTGAGATCGACAAAGAAACCGTCCGGCGAATTCTCCGGCGCACCGGTCTCCTCTTTCTCCTGGGATTGCTGCTGAACGGTTTTCCGTATTATCAACTGTCCGACCTGCGCATCCCCGGCGTCCTGCAAAGAATTGCCCTGTGCTATTTCGCGGTCTCGTTCATTGTTCTTAAAACCCGCATCACCAGCCAAGTTTGCATATTGACCGGGCTTCTCATTTCCTATGCGCTCATGCTGAAGTTCATTCCCGTGCCGGGAGCAGACCCCGGAACGCTGGATCATGGCGGCAACCTGGCTTCCTACATTGATGGCCTGCTGCTTCCAGGGCACCTCTGGTACAATATCAGACCCTACGATCCGGAAGGCATCCTCAGCACGATTCCGGCCGTCGGGACGACGCTTTTCGGCGTTTTTACGGGGCACTGGCTTCGCTCGAGTCGTACAGTCCGGGAAAAAGCGATCGGAATGTTGATGGTCGGTTTTTCATTGCTCATTGTGGGACAGGCCCTGAGTGTTTGGGTCCCCATCATAAAAGGGATCTGGACCAGTTCGTATGCCGTTTTCATGGCGGGAATGTCCCTGGTTTGCCTGGCGGTGTTCTGCTGGGTGATCGACGTAAAAGGATGCCAAAAGCCGGCAGTTCCCTTCGTTATTTTCGGGAGGAACGCCCTTGCCGCCTATCTGTTTTCAGAATTGCTCTCCAAGACGATTCGGGCAATCGAGGTCACGAGGGCTGATGGCAGGAAATCTACCCTCAGGAGATACATCTTCGACACCGTTTTTACCCCGTTGGCCTCCGGCAAGCGCGCTTCCCTGGCATTTGCCGTGAGCATCCTTTGTCTCACTTTTCTGGTGGTGTGGGTGATGTGGAGGAAACGATGGTTTCTGAGAGTCTGATTCTTTCGATGAAGATGATCTTTGAAAGGCGGGCGGGTATTCGAGCCAGTCGCTCACAAAGGAGGGCGGGTTTTCCAACCCGCCGCTTAAAATTGATGATTAAACCCGGACAGCGCCTGCTTCCCGTCCGCATTCTGTGCCTTCTTTGGTTCATATCGATTGCCGCTGTGCCGTCCTTGTTCGCCTGGGAAGGCAAAGTCACCGGAGTTGACGGACGGGAGCTACATTACCGTCCTGCATGACGGCAAAGGCGAGAGGATCAGCCTTTACGGCGTGGATTGTCCCGGAACCCGCCAGGACTTCGGCCAGAAAGCAAAGGAATTCACCGCTGAGAGGGCGCTCCGGAGAATCGTTGAAATAGAACCTGTCGTTATCGACCGCAAAGGTAAGACGAAAGACCAGTACGGGCGAACCTTGGCTCTTGTCTACTTCGATGGGCGCAAATGCTTGAATGAAGAGCTTGTCCGGTCCGGCTTTGCCTGGGTTTACAGCCCATACTGCACCAAAACGGAATGCAAGGGGTGGAAGGAACTGGAAAAACAGGCCAAAAGGCAAAGACTTGGCCTTTGGTCCGTGCTCAATCCCATCCCGCCATGGGAATTTCGGCACAGCAAAGGACTCCTGATCCCGGTGTACCAGGGTGACATTGTCAAACATGTATTCCATTCATCGAATTGCGAAGAGTTCGACTGCAACAGCTGCATTGCGGTTTTTAAGGGCAGGGAGCAGGCACTGAGGGCGGGATACAAACCTTGCGATAAGTGCAATCCTTAGAAAGCCTTGAAGAGCCTGGATTCCGGTTTTCACCGGAATGAGGAATTGGGTCTTTCTGAACACTTTTTCTACGGCCTGCCGAGGATGATGTCTGAGACTTAACAGCAACTTGCCTTTTTCTTCACGTCTGCTGAGGCGGCGTGCTTGTCTTTGTTCTTGTCCGGCTCCAGCACGCAGCAGCACGAGGAACTCTCCCTGCCGAGGAGGCTGTTGATCACCGCTGCGGCGCAGCCGACTCCGGCATCCACGGTGATCGCCTCGGTCGGGCAGTTTGTGGCGCAGGCTCCACACTCCATGCAGGCGTCACGACAGGAGATGTCGGCGCGGCCCTTGCTCAGGCTGAAAACGTCATGGGGGCAGACCAGAGCGCACATGCCGCAGCCGATGCATTTTGCGGCGTCCAATTCCAAAGTGACGACATTGCTCAGGTAAAGAAAACGCTGCACGGACGGTCCTTCCTATGCCATAAATCGTGCCGCCAGCCAGAACGAGATGCCGATGAAGGCCGCCGCAATTTGCAGAGGCAACGCCCACCGCATCTCTTTCTTGACTCCCGACAGGGAGGTGTAGGTTGATGCCCCGGTGAAATTCATGGCGAGATAGCTCGATACCGCCGGGACCAGCAGAAGCCAGGCAAGCAATTCCAGCAGGTTGGGCCACGGTGCCGGATCAAGTGCTCGGGAAGCGGCCAGCGCAAGGGCAACCGTCACTCCGGGGGTTAACCCCTTAAGAGAAAAAGCCCGGCCCGGAAGCCAGGGCAGTAGGATCGGGGTCAATACGGCGCCGGCCAGGATGGCGCCGAGCAGAGCCTCTGCGGAAAAGCTTCCCAGGTTCCAGGCATGGGACCAGAAATCGTGAAATCCCCGACAGTCCGCTCACGACAAACAATGCCGGGATGACGATCGCCGCCATCTTCAGTGCCGAAACGAGTTCGACGGGAACGAGCGCCAGACGCTCACCGATGCTGAAGGTTTTGCGGCGCATCTCGGCTGTCGCTTTAAAGCCGGAATCGAGGAACGCGGGAAGGTCTCGTGCGCGGATTGGGCCATAAACGACGCGAAAACCGGTTAGTTTCTTGACGAGGTGGGCGGCGACTCCGGGAGCACCCAACTGCGGCAGAATCACGGTCCGGTGAGTCACCAATTGATGCAGCCCGCTGGAAGCGATGCGATTGACGAGTTCTTCGGTGCCGAAAGTGCCTTTTCCTGCGGCGCACCAGACGTTGATGCCGCTGGTGTCCAGAACCAGAAGCCACATGGGGCGCCCGGGCAGAGCCGCACGCAGGCGGTCAAAACTCATTTTGTAGTTGGCCGTCACCACTACGGGCGACCGGTCATCCGGTTCACCGAGCGCATAGACCCCCGGATCGACGCGATAACTCATGCGCCCCACACCCCAGCGGGCCTTGACGGTACCCCAGTAATCACGCCGGTGCAGCGATGTGGAAACCTTCGGCACGTCACCGCCGGCAGTCCTGAGAGAACCGCACGCGAAGTCTTGATTCAACCTCGGAAGACTCGCCTGAGTCTTGGTTTTCGAAGGTCAGCAGGAGGACGCCGCAGTCGCAGTCGGGGCAAACTGCAGTCCGCACTCGGTCTGCCGAGTTTTTTCATTGAGGCCCGAGGGGCCAATGGAATTGACTGCTGGATTGTCCATAAAACACTTAGCTTCCAAAGGGTTTCGTCACCCGATCGGCTGCCGGCGGAACCATATGTGCCTGACTGCAATCGGAAAGGCAGTCTATCTCCGGCAGTCTTTTAATCCAATAAGCTCAGATGATCGGATAAACACTATATGCAACGTTCAAATTTCAATAAGACGCTTCGATCTCTTTGATCAAATCGAAAAGATGCTGATTCACCGGGGTGGGTGTGCCGTGGCGCTTCCCCAATTCGATCACTTTGCCGGCGAACATTTCGACTTCCGTCTTTCTCCCGGCTTCCACGTCCTGAAGCATGGAGGTCTTCCCCAGCGGGTTCAGAGCCGGCGAGAACAACATGCCAATCTGCAAGATCCCTTTGGGAAAGTTGAACCCCTTCCCGTTCAGCCAAGATGATGACCTCCTGCATGGCCGACTCCATAAGCTGCCTTGCCTCCTGCGAGGTCTGGAACGCGGAGTAAGGGGCCCGCAAGGCCGCTGAAGCCTGGTTGACGCCCTACGTTGATCATGAACTTCCACCAGAGGGCGCGAACCATGTCAAGGGGGGTTTCCCAAGCAATTCCCGCCCGCTCAAAGAGCGTCTGTATTCGTTTAACCCGTTCCGAAGGCGAGGGGTTCCTGGCCTCACCAAACAGGATCTTGCCCTGGCTGGCATAGCTTATGCGGTTTCCGACCCGCACCGCATCCATCCCCACCGCTACCGCATACAAAACCTTCTCCATCCCGTATGCTTTCGCGATCCGCTCTTCACTCTCGATGCCGTTCATCACCGACAGAACGATCGGTTTCGCCTCCGATCAGGTTTCGAGCGTCTGCGACGGCCTCATCGAGATGATGATGTTTCACGGCAAAAATGACCAGGTCGGAAGGCGGAACCCTGTCCAGAGGCCGGACGACAGGTATGAAATAATGCCGGCTGTTGACAATCAGCCCCTCTCGACATAGCCGCTCGAATCGTTCACCGTCGGCGATGAAGCGAACGCAGTCGGGTTCCATGTCGTAAAAAATGCCGGCGTAAATGGCCCCCATGGCCCCGGCGCCAACCAAGGTGACGGTTTCGATATTTCGTGCCATTGGCCCCCTGTCCGAGTGCTTCGTGATGTTTGCGTCAAATCCCCTCTTGTCTCGCAATCCATTTTACCTCCAAGCCTGACTTAAAGCTATCAGAGGGTGTCAAAAAACGCTGAGCAAGTGCCTTTGTGGTGATTTCAGCCAACCACCATGACCCAGGAAGAAAACCCGAGATCGTCATTCCCGCAGGCTTTTAGCGGGGAACATACGGGGGTGACGACTGGAGAATCTTTTTAGAGACCCTATCAGGGACGCCAGACACTGGCAGGTGGAGGCTCTGAGGAAAGCTTTTTCCGGGGGAGTTTGAAAAATAGGCTGAATTTGGTTAAAGAAGGTCTTCGAGGAAAGCGTGTTTCTTTAAACTCATGAATAGCCATCAGGGAAGCAAGACAAGAACTGATTAACCAAAGACCCTTCGCAGCTCTTTCGGGCTGGCGGTCGGGTGCTTGTGGACTCGATAAAGGGCTGAGATTCTTTCCAACCCCGGCAAGGCGAACAGATCATGGATCAGGCGAGTATCGATTTTTGGCAAAATCATTCGGTGCGATTTCTTGAGATGGCATTGCGCAACGATAGGCGAGAAGTCCTGCGGAATGCCGACGGCTACGCAAAGCTGGGCCGAGAATGCGGGGACATCATGGAGATTTTCCTGGTGGTCCGCAATGGGCAGATCAAGTCGGCAGCATTTGAGACCAACGGCTGTCTTTATGCCGTCGTGTGTGCCAATGCCGCAGTCCATCTCGTCCATGGGAAAACGCTGCAGGAAGCGCAGGCGCTTGGTCCCGAGAGTGTTATCGATTACCTGGAAACCCTGCCTCCCGAAGAAAATCACTGCGCCGAACAGGCGATCCAGGTTCTTCGCCTGGCAATCGCCGATGCCCGTGAAAACGAGCGGCAGCCGTGGAAGAAGTTCTATGCCCGAAGATGATATTCTTGTGGATAGGGCAGGACACTTTTCAGTTTTAATGCCGGCAGATATCATGTGCGCCGCGAAGGATTTTTTCTTCCTCAAGCCGGCGACTCAGCCACTGCAGGACCTTTTCGAACTCGTTTTTAAACTGCAGCAAGGCCTTGCCGCGATGGCTCACTCCGGACTTTTCCCCCAGGGTCATTTCCCCGAAGGTCTTGTCCAGCGGGGGGTAATAAAACAGCGGATCATACCCGAAACCATTGGATCCGCGGGGCGCTTCCACAATAAGGCCTTCACAGGTTGCTTCATAAGTGAGGGCCGGTCCGGAAGGCACCGCCAAAGACAACACACAGCAAAACCGCGCTTTGCGATGGGTGTTTCCGCTGAGCGCTTCAAGCAATTTCCGATTATTCTCTTCATCGCTTGCCTGCAAGCCGGCGTAGCGGGCCGAGTGGACGCCCGGTTGACCTCCCAGGGCTTCAACCTCAAGGCCCGAGTCATCGGCCAGGGCGGGAAAGCCGAGCACTTTGGCGATGAAGCTTGCCTTCTGGTAGGCGTTCTCCTCGAAAGTGTCCCCGTCCTCCACCGCTTGCGGGATCGGTCCGAAATCGTTCAGGTCCTTTATTTCGACCGGAAAGTCCCCGAAGGAACTCCCGGATTTCCTTTGATTTCCCGCGATTTCTGGTCGCAACCACGAGCAGTACTCTTTCCATTCAGTCCTTGTCCCTTTCAGGTTATCGGTCCCTCGCTCGATTCATTTGGCGACGGGGATTCCTCTTCGTCAGCAGCCTCTTCCGGCTTGTTCTTTCTTACCGAAAACATGAACGATCCACACACTGGCTTCATAGAGGATCAGCAGAGGGCCCGCCATCATCAGCTGGGAAAAAACGTCGGGGCCGGGCGTAATGGCGGCGGCCAATGATAAAGATGACGATAATGGCCATCTTGCGGATGCGCCTCATGAGCGGGGCCGTGATCAAGCCCAGCTTGGCCAGAAAGAAGGCAAAAATGGGCAACTCGAAAACCATGCCGAAGCCGAACAGCATCCGCGTGGTGAAGGAGAGGAATTCGCGGGTGGTGATCATGGGCGTGATGTAGTCGGTGGCAAAGGAGGCAAAGAACGCGAAACCGTAGGGAAAAACACAAAAATAGCCGAACAGCGCCCCCCCGAGAAAAAAAAGACTCGAAAACAGCACTACCGGCAGAACCGCGCGTTTTTCCTTTTCATATAACCCGGGGGCGATAAAGAGCCAGAGCTGGTAAAGGATGACCGGCACGGACAGCATGGTCCCGGCAATAAAGGCCACCTTCATGTAGGTGAAGAAGGCCTCATGAGGGGCCGTGGCGATCAGCTTTATCGTCTGTTCCTTGGGCAGGGCTTCCAGCCAGGGCTTGCAGAGGATCTGGAAAATCTTGTCGGCAAAGGCGTAGCAGATCAGAAAGCCTGCCCCGATCGAGCAGGCAATGATGACCAGCCTCTTTCGGAGCTCTTCCAGGTGTTGGGTGAAAGGCATCTTCTCTTCAGACATTATCCGGTCTCTTTACAGCTTCTTTGCGTGTTCGGAGATCAACTTGTCTTTGCACCATCGGCTGCGTCGCCAGCATCGGCGGCCGGCTGGTCAGCCTCGTTTCCGGCGCCGTTCTTGTCGGGAACGGGCACCGCTGACGGGGCCGTCTCGCTTATGTTTTCGAGCGGAGCGGGCTTGGCCGGTTCCGGATCGGGAAAGCGCTTGCCATAGAGCACTTCGTGTTGAGCTTTGTGGAATTCCTGTTTGATCTCGCGAACCGTCTCGTCTTGATCGAAAGTTTCCTTGAGTTCGTTGGTCGCTCTGCGGAATTCCGCATAACCCCGCCCCAAGGCCTTCGCCAGGTCGGGAAGTCGGTTCGGACCATAGACAAACAGCGCCACCACCAAGATCAAGAGGAATTCATCAAAGCCTATGTCAAACATATCCTAATTCTCCCGAACTTCCTGGAATGCGGTGCGGCTTCCTGAGGCTTTTCATGGTCCTCTTCGGGGCGCGACTTCCCCGGCCTGAGACCTCAACGGTCCCGGGCAGCCTGCCGGCTCATCCTCTATTTGGCGGCGTAACTGTGCAGGCCGCTCAGCAGGAAATTGACGCCAAAATAGGTGAACAGCACGCAGCCAAAGCCGAGGACCGAGAGCCATGCCACCCGGCTACCCCGCCAGCCTTGCATGGTTCGCGCATGGAGCAGGGCGGCATAGACCAGCCAGGTAATGAGCGACCATGTTTCCTTAGGGTCCCAGCTCCAATAGGTTCCCCAGGCGGAATTGGCCCAGATGGACCCGGTGATAATCCCCAGCGAGAGCCACAGAAAACCGAACACAATCATCTGGTAGTTGAATTGATCGAGCTGCCTGGGTGCCGGCAGGAGCCCCAGAATCCCCTTGGGGTGGGGATTGTCGCGTTGCGTCTTTTTCAACAGGTAGAGCATGCTGATGCCGCAGGAAATGGCAAAGGCGGCATAGCCGAGAAAACAGGCCACCACGTGGGCAATCAGCCAGTTGCTCTTCAGTGCGGGAACGAGAGGCTGGATCTTGGAGTCCACCTGCGTTGAGAAGGATGCGTAGGCCATGGCAAGAAAGGCAAACAGGGCCGGGAAGACCCCGAGGACGCGCTGCTTCGTACGCACTTCGAAGATGAGGTAGATCAGCATGATCGCCCAGGCTGCAAAAACCAGGGATTCGTAAAGATTCGAGAGGGGCGCATGGCCGTATCCCAGGTCATAGGATTCCTGCCATCGCAGCAGGATCCCGGCGGTCTGAATGGCGAGTGCAAAGCCGGCCACCGCACTCGCGCAGAGCAACAGGGGTCGATAGCGGAACAACACTCCTGAAAGGTAAAGCAGGGCGCAAAGCAAATAAGCAAAAGTGGTTATGCTTAGAAGCAGGGAACTTTCCATAATGTACCTTTGTCCTTAAAGTTCACTTCGGTTTCAGATCCTCCTGAAGCCGTGCACATAAATGGTTGAATTCATGCTCAAAGGCAAGTGAATTCTTGTTGGTCCTGCCGGCGATACAAACCGTGGTGGCATTGTTCTGGTTCTTGCTGGGAGAAGCCCAAACCCAAAGTTTACGGTGACTGGTGTAAAATGTCATGCCAATGCCCGCGACCATGAATATGAAGCCGATATAGACAAACCAGACACCCGGGTCCCGCTTCACCTGAAGGCCTGTGTAATGACCTCTTTCAACATCGGTAACCTTCACCCGGTAATTCTGGATCCGATTGCCATGGAAATCGGGCTTGTCGACCAGGATCCAGGACCCCGTGGGCTCCTGGCCTTCTCTCAGCAGGACGATTGCGACGGCCTGTCCGAAGTTGCTGAAATTCTCCTGGTACTGCATCACTTCGATCTCATCCTTGGTGCCCGGAATAGGGACAACCTCCCGGTAAGCCATGGTCACCTTGTGTGTGGTCCCGGTGTCCCGGTCCTGCAGTTCGACTTCCGCGCGTTTCAGCATGGAACCATACGATGCCTGGTAGAAGGTCACCCCTTCGTAGCTCAGGGGGTCATTGACGCGAATGGATTGCCTGAGGACTTCCCGGCCTTTATCAATGACCGTCAAATCCGACCGAAATTCCTTGGGTGCTCCCGTGTCGTAGAAGGACACATCGAAATCGTCGCACCGGATCAAAAAGGGCAGCACGACGGCGTTCCTGCCTTTGGCAAGCATGACCTCATCGGAACTTTCGCCCTCGGCCAAATTCATGAATCCCTTGAACCCGGAGATCGACCCGAGGAGCGCCCCCAGGAGAATGACCAATACGCTCAGGTGAATGGCGTAAACCATGAGGCGGCTCCAGCGGCCCCTTTCCGCAACGGCGCAAAAGACCTCCGAGTTCGGGAGCGGTTGCACCGGGGCGAACTCCTTGGAGATTACTTCGGTGAGCTGTGTTCGGGTCGAATCCAGCGGCAGGTGGATGGTGATTTCCGTGTGGCAGTTGAATTTCTCCAGTTTTTCTGGGCTGAACTGTTCATCCCGGTGCTGGAGAAGCTTCAGGGTTTTGGGGAGGCGCTGCAGGGTGCAAACAATCAGATTCACGCAGAGCAGCAGCAGGATTGCCCGAAACCAGCCTGTTTGGTAAAGATCATTCAAGCCGATAGTGCCGATCCACCAGGAGGCGGAAGGGCCATAATGCCGCTCCAATTCTTCCAGGGAGGTGCCCTGGGGCAAAAGGGTGCCGGCGATGGAGCAGAGGGCAAGGGTCAAAAAGAGAAAAACCGTCAATCTCATCGAAGAGAGGTTCTGATAAAGAAAATCCAGAAACCCTTTTTTCTGTTGCATCTCTTTTTCCGCCTTTCGAAGAATCTTATGTTATGTGGCGTAACCTTTCACTTAACCCTAAAGGAACCATTGCGGCAAGGGGTACGGTTCCGATGTTTAAACATTAAAAGTAATCGATTATGCTTCTGCTCTGAACCGGCATTTTAGGGCAGCGTTGCCTTTTGGTGAAGAACGCCGGGCAAGCAGGAGCGGCGGTTTGTGAAACGGTTCGAGGGGAGTGTCGATGAACGCCGATCTAGAGGAATTTGACGTAATCATCCTGGGGTGTGGCCCGGCCGGCCTGCAGGCCGCTACGCATGCGGCACGGGCCAAGACTGAGGTTGCGGTGCTGGGCCGGATCCAGAGGAGTTCTCTGTATAAGGCTCATGTGGAAAATTACTGCTGCCTGGACGCTACGCTTTCGGGCATGGATATTCTGGAGCAGGGAAAGCACCAGGCTGAAAAATTCGGAGCGCGTTTCTTCGAACACGATGTCCTGAGCCTTGACCGTGAAGAAAGCGGCCGTTTTGTGATTCACCTGGAAGACGGCCAAGTGCTTGCCGGTTGGTCGCTGATCCTGGCGATGGGGATTTCCCGCAACCGCCTCAATGTTCCCGGGGAAAAGGAACTGTTGGGGAAAGGGGTCAGCTATTGCGTGGACTGCGACGGGAACTTCTTTCGAGAGGAAGTGGTGGTGGTGACGGGCAACGGCAGTGCGGCCTGTTCCGGGGCCTTGAAGCTGCTGCTCATTGCCCGTGAGGTTCACTTTGTCTACGACCGCCTCGAGGTCGGTGAGCATCTTCGCTACCAGGTGGAGCGGAGCAACATCCAGGCACACGCGGGCCTCAAAGTGAAAGCGATCCTGGGAAAGAACAGCGTGGAAGCGGTGGTCCTGGAAAACGGGGAGAAGATCCCGGCGGCCGGGGTGTTCATCGAGCTTGGCGCCAAAGGGGCGCTGGAATTGGCCGGCGGCTTGAACGTGGCGCTCGACTCGGCTTCCATGAAGTACCTC
>CAWJQV010000008.1:0-8825 GCA_963844985.1 uncultured delta proteobacterium | reverse complement strand
CTTACAAAGCAGGTCAGGACCACAATCAATGGGAATCACAGTCCATAGAATCGGCACACCTTGACGATCAAGAGAACGAACCTTAATAAAACCTTCTGTCGCATTCGATCGGGCAACGTTGCAGCGGCCCAATTGTCGTAACCATCGAAGCGGTCCGGGTAGACGGATTTCAAAGGATGAACCATGGAAAAAAAGACAAAATTCTCACTTTGGTACGTGCTGATCGCGGTCTGGGGAATACTCATCCTGCAAAATTATATCGCATCCCAATTTGCACCGAGGATCCTGCCCTACAGTGAATTCCTGAAAGCCCTCAAGGATAATCAGATTATCGAGGTCGTCATTACCGAGGGGCGGATTGCCGGAAAAATGAAGGTCACTGAAAACGAGCAGAGCAAGGAGGCCAACTTCACCACCTATCGGGTGGACTCCGATCTCTCGGATGAACTCTCCAAATATGATGTCAAATTCCGGGGGCAGCCCGAGAGCACCGTGCTGCGGGACCTTCTTTCGTGGATTCTGCCCGCCCTCATTTTCTTCGGCCTCTGGTATGTCCTCATGAAGCGGTTCAGTCCCGGTGCCGGTATGATGTCGTTCGGGAAAAACAAAGCCAAGGTCTACGCCGAAAAAGAGATCGAAACCCGCTTTGAGGATGTGGCGGGGGCGGATGAGGCGAAAGCGGAGCTGGTGGAAATCGTGGACTATCTTAAGGACCCCGGGCGCTACCAGCGCCTTGGAGGAAGGATGCCCAAAGGGGTCCTGCTGGTCGGCCCGCCGGGTACGGGCAAGACGCTGCTGGCCAGGGCCGTTGCCGGAGAAGCCAGTGTCCCTTTCTTCACCATAAGCGGGTCCGAGTTTGTGGAGATGTTTGTTGGTGTTGGTGCGGCAAGAGTACGCGAGCTTTTCCAGCAGGCCCGGGAAAAGGCCCCCTGTATCATCTTCATCGACGAACTGGACGCCATCGGCAAAGCCCGAGGAGCGATGACCATCGGCGGCCATGATGAGCGCGAGCAGACCCTGAACCAACTCCTTGTTGAGATGGATGGGTTTGATCCGCAGGTCGGGGTCATCATTCTGGCCGCGACCAACCGCCCGGAAACCCTGGACCCGGCCCTTCTCAGAGCGGGAAGATTCGATCGTCAGGTCCTGGTGGACCGGCCCGATGTCAACGGGCGCGAAGCGATCCTCAGGATTCACGTGAAGAAGGTGAAGTTGGCCGACAGCGTCGACCTTGAAGTATTGCGCAAAAGACACCCGGCTTTTCCGGAGCGGACCTGGCCAATATAATCAACGAAGCGGCGCTGCTTGCGGCGCGAAAGAACAAAGCGCCATTGAAATGGAGGATTTGGACGAGGCGGTTGACCGCATCATCGCGGGTCTCGAGAAAAAGAACCGGGTCATCAATCCGAAAGAAAAGCAAATCGTGGCGTATCACGAGACCGGTCACGCCCTGGTCGCCGCCTTTACGCCGGGGGCGGACAAGGTTCACAAAATATCCATCATCCCCAGAGGCATCGCCGCCCTGGGCTACACCCAGCAGTTGCCGACGGAGGACCGCTACCTCATGACGCGCCAGGAGCTCCTGGGAAAGATCGACGTGCTCCTCGGTGGAAGGATGGCAGAGGAAATCATCTTCGGCGACATTTCCACGGGCGCCCACAATGATCTGCAGCGCGCAACCGACATTGCCAGGGCCATGGTTTCCGAGTACGGCATGGGCAAGACGCTCGGGCTTTCCACCTACCCGCGCCAGAATCGACCGATGTTTCTGAGCCCTGAGCAAATGCCGTTGGCCGGGAAAGAGTACAGTGAAGCAACCGCTGCCAAGCTTGACGACGAGGTCAAGGATCTCATCACGGAAAGGGCTGCCGGCGTGCGGGAACTGCTCTCGCAAAACCGCGGGCTGCTCGAGGCAATAGCCGGAGAGCTCCTGAAAAAGGAGGTGATGGAAAGCGATGAGTTTTATCGGTTTGTGGATACCCACCGACCCCTGAACCGCTTAAGTAAATGGAACTGAAGATCGCATGGAAGCATATGAGAGGATCAAGAATTCTTTTCCTCTTCATTATATTGGGGGCCATCTTTGCCTTGTCCTGCTATGCATAACCCCGGCGTCTTTCGATGAGGGGAAGTGGCGGGAGCAGGTGGAAAGTCAGAATGTCGAAAAACTGTACGCGACTCATTTCAGCGACGGGCAGTTACTTCAATCCCTGGATGCCCATGGAGCATGGGGGACTGGCGGTTCCTGGAATGGAGATTGGCAAGCAAGGCCGAGTATTCGGAGGAAGAGAAGAATCACCGACCCCAATTCATCCCGGAGCTGAAAAAGCGGATTCAAGCCATGCCCGAAGGGGATTTCATCGTCTGGATCGGGCACAGCACCTTTCTCCTGCGCCTTCAGGGGGATTATTGGATCACCGACCCGATGTTCTCGGAAAGAGCGCTTCTCCCCAAACGAATCACCCCGCCGGCGATTACCGGCGAGGAATTGAGGGAACTGACTCCGCGACTTGAACGTGCTGATTTCCCATAACCATTACGATCATCTCGACGAGGAGAGCATCCGTTCCCTGCCGCGGGATTCAAGGATTTATGTTCCTCTCGGTCTCAAGAAGTATGTAGAGTCCATCCACCAAGGCGAGGTTCAGGAGCTCGACTGGTGGCAGGAAGTCGATTTGGGGGGAGGGAAAAAGCTGGTCTGCCTGCCGGCTCAACACTGGTCGAGGCGCATCGGCCAGGGTTTCAACGAAACCCTTTGGGCCAGTTTTCTGCTGATCACCCCCGAAACCTCGGTCTATTACGGGGCAGACAGCGGATACTTCATCGGCTATAAAGAAATCGGAAGACGATTCCCGCACATCGACTACGCCCTGCTTTCGACCACCGCCTACCATCCACGATGGTTTATGCATTATGCCCACAAGAGCATTCCTGAAGCTCTCGACGCCTTCCATGATCTCGGGGCGGAGGTTTTCATCCCCACCCAGTGGGGGACCTTCCAGCTGGGGGATGAGCCTCCCGGCTATCCGGCCCTGGACCTGACGAGGACCATCGAGGAGAGAAAGCTCGACCCCTCCCGGTTCCTCCTCCTGGACATCGGCGAGATTCGTCCCATTCGTCCCATGGCCAAGGTGGCGCATTCGGAAGGCGGGTGAGTCGCTGGTCGCTTCCCTGGTTCCCAAGCTGGAGCTTGGGAACCAGGGACGGTGAAACACGCGGGTAAACAAGTATCGTTCATGATCGTTAGTCTGAAGGTTGGATGAAGTGAAAGGATTTGATTATGAAAAGATCTTCCGGTTTCAAACGACATTGGTGGCTGACTACTGTCGCAGTCTTGTTCTTGCTGAACCTTGGTCTTTTGGCAAACTTGACCGAAGCAGCCGGGATCAAGGACTCGGAGTCGGCCACCCACGGGGCCGAGGACGCTTTTCACCAGATTGTGGACACGTACAAGTTCCCCGGTTTCGAGATTGTGCAGTTCAATCTGCCGGTGTTGAGCCACTACTCCTACCTGCTGGTTTCCGGCAAGGAGGCGCTCGTGGTTGACCCGGACCGGGATATCAACGCCTACCTCGACCATGCGAAAAAGCACGGTCTGACGATCAAGGGCGTCTTTCTCACCCACTCCCACGCCGACTTTGTCGCCGGGCATCTGGAATTGGTCAGGTCATTGAAGGTGCCGATCTACCAAAATGCGGCCAGCGGCGCGAAATATAAAATCGAAGCGCTTCAGGAAGGCTCCTCATTTAAAGTGGGCGTTGCCACGGTAAAAGTCATGGTGACTCCCGGCCACACGCCTGACGGCATGTGCGGTTTGGTTTTCTCCGAGGGGGATGCGCAGCCAAAGGCCATTCTCACTGGTGATACCTTGTTCGTGGGCTCCATTGGAAGGCCGGATCTGCTCGAAGGGAAAATGACGGCTGCCACCCTGGCCTCCATGAGCTTCGATACCTGGCACAATAAGCTGTCCAAACTGCCGGACACGGTCGTGGTGCTGCCTGCGCACGGTGCGGGATCTTTGTGCGGCGCCCACCTGTCCGACGATCCTGCATCAACCATCGGCAGGGAAAGGTCGTCCAATCCCTACCTGCAGCACAAGGGCCGGAGTGAGTTCATCTCGGCGGTGCTGGAAGGTCTGCCCGAAGCGCCGCAGTACTTCAAACACAACGCGGCCATGAACCGCGAAGGACCGCCGCTGGTATCCTGGGATGCCGCGCCCGCGCAGGCAAAGGTGGATGAATCCATCACCAGGGTGGAAGAACAATGGCTGGTGGACCTGCGGGACGCTAAGCTTTACGCCGACGGGCATGTGCCCGGGTCGATAAACATTGGACTGCGGGGCCGGCTGGAAAGTTGGGTGGGCATCATGGTGCCGTGGAAGCGCGCCGATGGTCCTGATCGGCTCCCCGGCGGAAATCAAGGAGGCGGTCTTCCGTCTGCATCGGGTGGCCTACACGGGATCGGTGTTGCCGTTCGAAGTCTGGACCAAAGCCGGCCTGCCTCTTGCCAAGAGCGGGACCATCAAGCCCGGCGAACTCTACGCTCAAATGCAGGACGGCAGCGCTCCGATCATCGTGGACGTGCGCATGCCCAGTGAATGGATGGCTCTGCGCATCGGGACGGTGGTGAATTTGCCCATCAACCACCTGGGTGAGCTTTCCGGCAAACTCGATCCGAGCTTGCCGGTAGTGGCGGTTTGCAACAGTGCGTACCGGTCGAGTCTGGCGGTAGGCATCCTGCAGCGTAAAGGATTCAAACAGGTTTCCAGCCTCGAGGGGGGCAGCGCGGCATGGATTGAAGCGGGCTATCCGGTATTCGGCAGCGAACAGAAAGCCACCGTCTCCGCTGCACCCAAACGTCAGGTTCACCTTGCGGAGCGGATTTCTCCGGCGGATTTGAATCGGCTGATGAAGGATATGCCCGGGACGTTCGATCTGGTGGACATTCGCCCTCCGGAGGCCTTCCAGGATTATGCCTTGCCTGGATCGACCAATGCCGACCTGGCCGATGTCTTGTCGAACGCTGCGTATCTTACGGGTGCAGGGCCGCTGATCATCGTGGATCGCGACGGCTCGCTGGCGATGATGGTCGCCGGCATTCTTTCACAGAAGACGAAGCGGCCAATCAAGGCTTTGCACGGCGGGCTCGATGGTTTCTGGGAAGAGACGGAGCTGAAGAGTGCGGTGCGGGCGGTCCCGCTTCCCGGCGGTGGCTCAAAACTCAAGGGGGCTCCGGCGCCATCCCCGGTCCCGCAGTCGGCGACTCCTTCGCCCCCTCCGGCTGCTCCTGCCGCTCCCAAGAAGAAGTCAGCCGGTTGCTGAGTCATTCAGCATGACCTTTCACCACGAAGAGCACCAAAGACACAAAATGATTTCTTCGTGTCTCTTCGCCATCCTTCGTGTGCCTTCGTGGATGAAACAACGTCGAAATGACTGCAAGTTGTTTTTGGACGCTTGCCAACCCGTCATCGAAGAGGAATCGATCATGAATCCTAGCCAATCCGTTCCTTCAAACGGCCCCAGGCCATACATGAACCCTTATCTGGCCGGCTTGATGCTGGGATTTGTGCTTCTTGCCAGCTTCCTGATCCTGGGAGTCGGTCTCGGAGCTTCCTCCGGCATCGCCCGTGTTGGCGCCACGGTGCAAGGTGTACTGATGCCGCAGCATGTTGCCGACAGTGCCTACTTCGGTTCCTGGGGCAGGAATCCGCTGAGGTACTATCTGGTCTTCATGTTTGTCGGCACCCTCATGGGGGGCTTGGTGTCCGCCATTCTGGGACGCCGCATTCAGCCGCAACTCGAGCGTGGGCCAACGGCTTCGCCCAAACTGCGCATTCTGATGGCGCTGGCGGGCGGGATCCTGGCGGGCTTTGCCAGCCGCCTGGCTTCCGGGTGCACCTCCGGCCAGGCACTTACCGGTGGGGCGATGCTGGCCAGCGGCAGTCTGCTCTTTCTCGTATCTCTCTTTGCCAGCGGTTTTGCCGCGGCATGGTTTGCCAGGAGGCAATGGTCATGATCACCACCTTCTTTGGCAGCGATGCTTTGGGCAGCAGCGCAGCGCTGGTGGTTTCGCTGCTGTTGGGTTTCGGCTTCGGGTTTGCGCTCGAACGGGCGGGCTTCGGGAGCTCCAAAAAGCTGGCCGGGATTTTCTATCTTCGCGACATGACGGTGCTGCGAGTCATGTTCACGGCCATGATCACGGCGATGCTCGGGCTGCACCTGGCCCTGTCGCTGGGGATCATCACTTCCGACCAGATCTACTTTCTGCCCACCGTGTACGGCGCACAAATTGTGGGGGGTCTGCTATTTGGTGTTGGGTTTGCCCTGGGCTGCTGGTGTCCGGGCACGGCTGCCGTGGGCCTGGCTTCCGGACGCCTCGATGCGCTGATTTTTCTTTTCGGGGCGGCCCTTGGAAGTGTCCTCTTCAACGAGCTCTACAGCTTGCTGGAGCCCCTCTACACCTGGGGTGAAAGCGGGGTGAAATTCGTATGGGCGGCCATGGGTCTGTCCGCTCCGTTTTTTGCTCTGATCTTTTCGGGTTTTGGCGTGGCCGCATTCTGGTTCTCGGAGTGGATCGAGAGGAGAATTGCGGGTGCCGGCCCCTACTTCGGCAGTCCCTTCCTGAAAGCCTTCAGCGTGGCCATTCTGGTCAGTGCGTTTGCCGTAGCGGTGCTGCCGCCGGTCGGCACCGAACAGGCACTCTCGCAGGCCGGTCCTGCCACCGAGGCGGCCATGCTCCAGGCCATGGAAGCCGGAGAAGATCACGTTGAGCCGGAAGCCCTCGCGGACCGCATCATGGCCGGCGAACCGGCCCTGATGCTGGTGGACATCCGAACTCCGTCTGAATATGCGAGCTTTCACATCAAAGGCGCCGTGAACGTTGCCGCCGTCGACCTGCCTGAAACCCTCGCTCCCCACAAGAACAAGGCAACCGTCGTCCTCTATTCAAACGGCATGACCCACCCCGCGCAGGCTCGAGACGCGTTGGCGCGCATGGGTTTTAACAACCTTTATCTGCTAACCGATGGCTTGCAGGGGTTCATGCACCGCGTCCTGAAGCCCGTATCGCTCCGGGAAGGGCCTCTGACTGCCGACATGACGGCTCAAGTGAAGGCGTGGCGCAACTTCTTCCTGAGCGATGCCGCTGCCCGGACCACTGCCTCGGAAGCAAAGATCAGCGGCGTCCCCGGGCTGGTCGAGACGGCATGGCTGAATGAAAACCTGGGGCGCGGCGATGTGCGCATCATCGACGTGCGTTCCCAGCCGGCCTACAACAGCGGCCACCTCCCCGGCGCGGTGCGGATGGACCCCGAGCACTTCCGCGGGGTGATTGGCGGCGTGTCGTCCATGCTGCTGCCCGCCGATATGATTGCTCGACACCTCGGTCTCCTGGGCATCAGGCCGGAGACGACGGTCATCATCGTGCCGAGCGAGAAGCTCCAGGACGCAACGCTCGTGGGGATTGCCCTGGAACGGGTCGGGCACTGGCGTTACGCCATTCTCAACGGGGGTTGGGAAAAGTGGCAGGGGGAACAACTGCCGGTTGACACCAGGCTGCCCGCCTTCACCGCTATGGATTATCCGGTGCCCAGACAGGCGGATGCCTTTACCGTGGATTACCTGACCGTGCTGGAACACTCGCAGCGCAGGAGCGCCGTTATTCTCGATGTGCGGCCCGCTGACTTCTACTCGGGTGTAAAGTCCGATGAAGCACGTGCCGGGCATATTCCGGGCGCCGTCAACCGGCCGTTTAGTGCCGACCTGGCAACACGTGACGGCGTCACGAGCTTCAAGCCGGTGGCAGAGCTTGAAGAAGCCTACGCCAGGTTGATCCCATCCAAAGACTCAACGGTGGTGGTCACCTGCCGCACGGGTCATCAAGCCAGTCAGACTCGATTTGTGCTCCAGCACCTGCTGGGTTACCGTAATGTCTTGTGGTACGACGGCGGTTGGGCGGAATGGGCCAGCCGGCCGGAATTGCCGGTGGAAACGATTAAGTAGGTAAGCCGTGGAACGGCAGTTGATGAGAAGAGCGTCTTCCCGCACCATCATGGTGGTCCTCATGGCAGTGATCCTCATTTCTGGAGGGGTAGCGCTGCTTTGGGACTCGCCATACCCGGCCGTGCTGGGGTCCCACCTGCGGCGGGTGTGGGCCTACCTTCAGGACAAAGAACAAATCCGCAGCATGACGGAATCATGGGGACAGTGGGGCCCGCTCTTCCTGATCCTCTTCCAGGCCATACAGGTCGTGGTCGTTCCCATCCCCGGTGAGACCACCACCGGTTTGGTGAGCGGCTTTCTCTACGGCCCCTGGCTGGGCGCCCTTTACACCATGGTGGGCCTCACCCTGGGTTCGGTGTTGGGATTCTTTTTGGGCCACTGGCTGGGGGATCATATCATCAACCGACTGATCTCCCAGGCATCCCGGAAGCGTCTCGATGAAATGATGCGGCATCAGGGAGGTCTGGCGGCACTCCTTGTCTTTGCCCTGCCCTACTTCCCCAAGGACTATTTCTGTATAGGTTTGGGGATGGCGGGTATGCCCCTGAAAATATTTCTGGTGGCGGTGATCGCCGGCCGCCTTCCCAATGCCCTCTTGTTCAATCTCCAGGGAGCGTACCTTTACGAGGGGAATTATCTGAGCTTTTTCCTTCTCCTGAGCGGCTTTCTGACCTTTGCGGCCGTGGTCTTCCTGTGCCGGGAGCGCCTCTCCCGCTTGTTTGAGCGTTTGGGGCAGTCTTCAGAAGAGAAATGACCTCCTGCACACCGTCATGCCCGCAAAGGCGGGCATCCAGGGTTTGTTGCTGGATTCCCGCCAGGTGCCAT
>CAWJQV010000007.1:0-101859 GCA_963844985.1 uncultured delta proteobacterium | reverse complement strand
AACGATGCAGTTGCCGATTCCATGGTGCACCCCGAGCACGTAAGAGAGCCCATAGCAGAGGGCGTGACAGACTCCAACCTGGGAATAAGCGATGCTCAGGCCGCCAAAATACGAAGCGACCATCAGCATTTCATCGGCAGCGGTGTCGTCGATATCGCCAAGAAAAACTTCGCGGCACATGGACTGAGATTTTTCGGCGAAAGCGCGGCTGAATTCGTTGATAAACGTGCCCAGCAGAGCCTCCGAGGCATGAATAAAACTATCCATGGCGGTATAGAATCGCTGGTCTCGGGGCGCGCCGGCAAGAAGGTCCGGGTCCATGATGATCTGGTCAAAAAGGGTGTAATCGGAATTGATTCCCAGCTTCCGAGTGGGTCCCGCGAGCACCGTGGTGCGCGAGACTTCGGCGCCGGTCCCGGCCAGCGTGGGGATGCCGACATGGTAGATGCCCGGACGTTTTACCAGGTCCCACCCTGGTAATCGCTGCTCGACCCCGGGTTGGTGAGCATCAGGGCTACCGCTTTGGCAAGGTCCATGGTACTCCCGCCGCCGATACCAACGACCGCGCAGGGCTGCCGGGTCGAGAACCCCTTAACCTGAAGGGTCAGTTCATCCACATAGACCGTCTTGGGTTCCGTATCGACATTTACGAAAAGGACCAGGTCCCGGGCTGCCGCCGGCAGCTGGCGGACAAATTCCTTTTGCCGGTGAACGCGATCGACAAGAAAAACGACGGGCGACGAAGGGTCTTTTCTTTGGTCGGCAAGGAGGTCACCCAGTTGGTGAACACTGCCGCGACCGAAGATCAGTTGCGGTACGACGCGAAGATTACGATACATGGTTGAACCTGCCTGATTTAAAGAGAAATTAGAGAAGACGATCTTTGAGAAACTGCTCAAATTCGCGAGCCTGCTCCACAGTGTCGATTTCGATCAAAAAGTCCTCGGATACCCCGACGGCAATGCGGCAACCGTGCTCCAGAACGCGCAGCATTTCCAATTTTTCGAGATCTTCGAGTTTGCCGGGCGGCATTTTGGAAAACGTTTCCAGAAAGTCACCCCGATAGGCATACAGACCAAGGTGAATGAGTACCGGGCAGGAGGCAGCGGCAACTGCGTCAAAAGCCCCATGGGAGTCCCGAAAATAGGGAATCGGCGCCCGAGAGAAATAAATGGCGCGCCCTTCCCGATCGCAAACCAGTTTCACGTGATTGGGATTGAAGTAGTCTTCAACATTGCGGAGCGGCGTGCCGAGGGTCGCCATCGCCACGTCTCCTTCAACAAGAGCGGCGAGCCGGCGGATCTGTTCCCCGGTAACGGTCGGCTCATCCCCCTGGACATTAATGACATACTCGGCTTGCACCAAGCGATTGGCTTCGGCAATGCGATCGGTCCCGCAGGTATGGGCAGGATCGGTGACGATCGCCTGATACCCGGCATCTTCCAGAACATTCTGCAAGGTGTCGCTGTCCACGGCAAAATAGAGGGGAAATTCGGGCGCCTCAGAGCGGATGCGCTCGGCAGTCCAGAGAAGCACGGGTTTACCCATGACCTCGTGGAGCAGCTTCCTGGGGAAGCGACTCGAAGCGAGTCGCGCCGGAACGATGATGGCGAATTTCATCTCAGGACCGATCTCATTCGGGCCAGTCGCTCAGCCATTTGGTCACGGGTCCAGCCGAGCTTGATTTGCATACAGATGGCCCGGCCTATGACGGCATCAGAAAAAGGCATGTTCAAGTCGCCCAGCTCTTTCAACCGGTCGGCTTGGTGGGCGGCCAGCAGCCCGGGACTGCGGAGCTGCTTGATGTGGTCCCACTTGCGATGGTAGTGCCAGTTGTTGTCATACCAGTAAAAGCAGCCATCAACGCCGACAGCGGCAAGTTCGCCGGCGGCCTTTCTGGCCTCCTCCTCGGAGGGCAGGAAAATGGTCAAAAAGGTCGCCGAATCGCCTTCCGGGTCCGGGACCGTGCGGAAACGCACGCGCGGCAGGTCAGCAAGCCCATCCAGGAAGAAGCGTTGGTTCTTGCGTTGGATTTCGAGAATGCGATCCAGCTTGCGCAGCTGTGCCAGGCCCACGGCCGCGTGAAGTTCGCTGATGCGGAAGTTGGTGCCGATGCAGGCATGTTCGTCGGCCCCGCGATCCTTTCCCCGATGGTCATGGCCGTGATCGCTGAAGGCATCGACGAGCTCATACACGCGAGGATCGTCGGTAACAACAGCGCCGCCCTCACCGCAGGTGACCGTCTTGACATAGTCGAAGGAAAGAATGCCGGCTTCGCCGAAGGTGCCCAGCGCCTTGCCGCCATAAGTCCCGCCAAGAGCCTGGGCATTATCTTCGATAAGGCTGACCTTATGCCGCCGGCAAACCTCCAGCAGCTGGTCAATCCGGGCCATGGAGCCGCACATGTGCACGACCAGGACGGCCTTGGTCCGAGGCGTGAGGGCGCTTTCCACGGCCCCTGGATCAAGACAAAGGGTTTCATCGATGTCTGCGAAGATCGGCAGGGCACCGGCAAGAAGCACGGCTTCGGGATCGGCCACAAAGGTAAACGGGGGCAGGATGACTTCGTCTCCGGCACCGACTCCGCACGCGGCAAGAGCTGCGCACACCGCAGCGGTGCCGCTCGAGCACACGTGGGCATGGCGGACTCTCAGGCGCTCCTGCAGAGCTTCTTCGAGTTGCCGGGCCTTCCAGTGGCCTTTGCGGGCGGCATCAAACCCATATCGCATGAAGACGCCCGTATCCAGAACGTCAGCAACCTCTTTCCGCTCTTCCTCGCCAATCAACTCAAAACCAGGCATATCTCCACCAGTCTCTCAAAAAGTTCGATTCAGAGGCGGGGTCGAAAACCCCCACCGGGCAAAACTCAGGTAGCACACGCCTCCACCACTGTCAAGCATCCGCGGTACGGGAAGGGCAGTGTGGTCAACGATCGGGCTGCTTCACTCGCTCACTCTTCTTGAGGCTTTTTGAGTGGAGGTAGTCGAAGAGCTGTTCGATCTTATCCCGGTAAATCATGGCGGCGGCTATCACCCCTGCGGCCACGACCACAAGAATGGAAAAGCTCAGGTACTGCTCGAGCCGCAAGAAATTACCGCCCAGGGTCAGCAGGCTGGTTCCAAAAAGCCGGCCGATCGTTCCAATGACCAGGAACTCCAAAGTCGAGAGATGCCCGAGTCCCAGGATGTAACACAGGTAATCCTTGGGAAAACCGGGAATGAGAAAGAGCAGAAAGACCAGCACCAAACCCTTGTGCTGAAGAAGATAGTCGAAGCGCTGCATCGCAGATTCAGGAACGAACTTTTCCGCAAAAGGTCGGCCAAAAGCCCGTGACAAAATGAAAGCCAGGAACGAGCCAAGCGTGAGCCCAACGGTTGAGAGTAAAATCCCCAGGAAGGGCCCGTACAGATAACCTCCAAGCAAGCCGGTTACCTCTCCCGGAATCGGGGCGGCAATGACCTGAAATGCCTGGATGGTAATGAATCCAACGAAAGACCAGGGACCGAGTGACTCGAGGAATTGCGTCATGCGCTTCTTGCTCAAAAAAAAGCGCCATAAGTCCGACTCGTAAAAAAACAGGCCAATGCCCCCCACGATAAGCAGCAGGATGAACAGCTTGACCCAGACGTAGTTTCTTCTCTTTTCGTTAGTGTCCAAGAACCGCCTTCGCTACCTTACCCGTCGTCTTTTCTCAGGCAATCATAAACCACTGGAGTTCGCGACCCGGTGGTCGCAACAAAACATCAATTCCCCGTTGTCCTCGTTTGGCAAAAAAGGACTGGGGGAATTTGGATTATACCTAACACAATTACCCACTCCGGAAAAGGGACGGAAACAGGATCCGGCGCAGAATTTATTCGGTGTGAGAGTCCAATCGTGGCGGGCTCATAAACAGGGCAGGGTCACCCTGCCGAGGCGGGATCAAGGCCTGGAGCGGAGGCTGCAAAACACTTCCTTGCCATTAAAGAAATCGATTGACACCAATGTCCAACGCTGGTAATGAGTGGGGCGTCAGTGAATTTTGTTGACTGTCAGGTGCCGCAAGGCCCAAAAGGGAATCCCGTGAGACTCGGGAGTGGTCCCGCCGCTGTAATCGGGGACGAAATCTGCTGAAGCCACTTTCGTCTGGAGAGACGAGGGGAAGGCGCGGAGAGTAGGGCGATCCGAAAGCCAGAAGACCTGCCTGACGGTGAGGAAGAACGGTACGTGGAAATACCGTGTTGACCTCGAAGGACCAAGTAAATCAGGGTGCAATCCTTAGAGCTTCACAGTTCTAGGGATTTTTTTTTGGGGAACAGTTGCGCCTCTCCCGCGCTTATTGACGGGGATGTTTCCCTCCTCAACACATCCACTAACCCTCTGCCACCCGGGATGGAACCAGGGCCCCATCCCGGGTGCTTTTCTCCAAACATAAATCTTGACGGATTCGCAAGAAGACGTCACCCCTGTAAAAAACGTCTCTCTCAATTGAAATGAGGCGGTGGGCTGTGAACAATAGAAGTGATAAGGAGAAGGCGATGCAAAGAGTCTGGTTTCTGTTAAGCGCTTGGGCACTTTTGAGTCTTTTCGCTTCTCAAGGGGCTTTTGCCGCAGAGGAGAAAAAAAAGGCCCCCAAGAAAGGCGTTCTCCTAGTGGCCTTCGGGACGAGTGTTCCTGAGGCGAAAACGGCCTATAACCAAGTTGAAGCGGCAGTCAAAAAGAATTTTTCAGGGACGGAAATCCGCTGGGCCTACACATCTAAAATCATCAGAGCAAAACTCGCCAAGCAGGGAGAGCGGCTTGACTCTCCGGAAATGGCCCTGGCAAGCATGATGGAGGAAGGGTTTACGGACATTGCGGTTCTGTCGCTGCATGTCATCCCGGGTGAGGAATTCCATGATCTCTATACCAATGTCCAGCTTTTTTCAAAGATGGCGGGAGGCCTTGAGCGCATCGCTGTGGCACGGCCGCTGCTCTCTTCCCACGAAGATATGGTCCAGGTGGCGACGGCACTATTGAAAAAGGTCCCTCCGAGCAGGAAACCGGGGGATGTCGTGCTCTATATGGGCCATGGCAGCCAGAAACACCCGGCTGATGCGATCTATGCCGCGATGAATTATGTTTTTGAGCAATTGGATCCCAATGTCTTTGTTGCCACCGTCGACGGATATCCTGCCATTGAAGATCTTCTGCCCAGGATTGTTGATCGGAACCCGGGGAAAGTCTATCTGATCCCTTTTATGGCCGTCGCCGGAGACCACGCCCGTAACGATATGGCTGGAGACACCCCGGACAGCTGGAAATCGATCCTGTCGGGCAAGGGCTTGGCCTCCGAAGCCGTTCTTTCCGGTGTGGCCGAATATCCTGAGGTCGTTGTGGTCTGGTTGAGGCATCTTCGGGAGGTTTTCTGAGGGTCCCGAAAGGCGCGCCATTCTTTGCACCTCATTTCCCGCGGGTTCCTGCGGGAATACCGTAACTGCAAGGCACCTCACAGCCGCATTTGCCGCAGACATCAACGAGGGGCAAATCGCTGAAAAACCGATCGTTGATCAAACATTGTTCATAACACCGATGACGGTCATAAGCGGTTTCCAGGAGGGCTTCGTAACTGCACTTGGAAACACAGGCGGAGCACTCGACGCCCGCTTTTTCCAGGCACCACTCGTCATCGGAACGGGAGGTGGGGAGCAACGGCATGCTGGTGATTAGGCTCCCTAAACGTCCGCAGCATCCCGATGCCGTGATCAGTTGGTGATGGCGGCCGAACTTTCCCAGCCCTGCGATATAGGCTAGATGCTTGTGAGACCAGCGGCTGACGAGCTTCCGCTCATCGAAATTGTGGGTCGCCGGAGTGATCGCTGCGCGGTATCCGGCCTCTTCCACTCGCCTCCGGAGACGCTCATTGATCGCTCCAATGAGCTTATTCGTCGCCACATAGCTTTCCGCCCAACTTCGGGCCGCATTGAATCCGGCCTGGTCATTTTCCCTGCCAAGCCACTGTTGAAAGGGAAGAAAAAAGACGATGACAGCCTCCGCTCCCGGCAGGATCTCGCCGGGCATGGCATGTCCGGGATCGACGATGCGGAGCAGTTCTCCGAACAGAGGGTCGCGGGCTGAGGCCGCGGCGATAAGAGGTTCCCGCCAGTAGCACTCGCTCCTTTTTTCGTCACACCATTCGGCAATGACGCCGTTTATCTCCTCGCCAAGTCGGGACAAGAGCTGTTTTCTTAGCATAGCGGCATCTCTGTTTTCGGTTGAAGCCTATGCGGAGTTGTCTCCATTGCCGTTCAATTGTATCTCCGGCGGCTTGGAAATAAAGAAGTGTCTGTAAAAGAAGAGGCTCACCAGCATTGGCAGGAAGTAGTAGACCAAACGATAGATCAGGGTGGCCAGGAGAGCACGGTTATAATCGAGGCCCATGAGGTAGAAGCTGGCAGCCATGGACCCTTCCATCAACCCGATGGCTGCGGGAGTCAGAGAGAAGAGAGTCATAAAAATTCCCACCGAAAAACCGACCAGCAAGGTCGTGTTGTCGACCGGGTAGCGGATTGCCAGGAAGCAGCACTTGAGGCAAGAAAACATCAACACCCAGTCGAACAAGGCATATATGGCCGGCACCAGGAGGATGGAGGAATTCTTAACGATGATGTTTAAGCTGCGGTTAAAATTCTTGAAGAAGTTTTGGGCCTTTTCCTGGTTTACCCAGTGGGGACGGTGAAGCTTTTCGCTTACGAAGAGTGCCACCTGAAGGCAAAGTTGCCATAGTTTCTTGCGGAACGACTCGTGGACTATGACCTGGATAGTGAGCCAGGAGAGGAGAAAAGCGATCAACAGAACGACAAACCCGAATTCCTTCTCGCGGGTGCTCAATTTGTACTCGCTGTAAAGAAAGAAAAAGCCCAGATAGATAAATATCACGGCCACAGTATTGGTAAGAAAACCATGAACCATGGAAATGGACAGAGTCTTGCTCGGGGGAATGTCTTCCTTGGCCAGCAGGTAGACTTTTGCGGCGATGCCGCTGAGGCCCCCGATCGCCATGGCATAATTGAGAGTGCATGAGACCAGGGAGATCCGGAATGATGTGGCAAAGGGCAGGGAATGGCCCATGCTTAGCAGGAGACGATGCAATACGGCAGCGATACAGAGGTAACTCAGCGCGCTGCTCAAAAGGACCAGAAGCCCCCAGAAAAGGTCGATATCTTGGATGTTTGCTGCAACCTGTCTCAGATCGGCTTGTTTTATGGTGTAAAAGAAAATAGACAGACCGAGGATTCCGGCGAGCAAGAACCTTTTACGAGGCATTCCTAGAGGCAATGCATTATCTCCTCAGACGGGGTTTGGAAGCCCGCCTGTCCTGATGCTTTTCTTGCGCTCATATGGTCTAATCGGCGAGGGCAAAATAGCAGAGTTGACTCGGAATGGGAAGAAAAACCTATTGGAAACCGGTACGGGAATAACCATGAAAATGAATAGGAGGAAGCAAGCTTGCTCTTTCCTGCTGATGCTGGTTCTGGTCGGCGCGCAAAGCCTCTGGGCCGCAGATGATTTGGCAACAGGAGGCAGGCAACCCGGGCAAGACTCGACTGAGGAGACCGGCAATCCGAGTCATTACGGCCGGGATCTGCTTAGAAGCCTTGTGGGGGATGCCCCTATTCCGCAGGCGACGCTGCAGATTTTCAGCGTGCTCTTTGGTCGACACCGACTGGAACTGGAACGCCTGGCCGACACCCACCGGAACATCGTCTGGGAGGCTCTGGGCATAGTCGTGGAATTCTTGCCCTCACTCAAGACAATCGACACCGACAACGGCCAGCTGAGGCTGAATCGAAAAACATACGACAAGGTCACCAGCCTCCTGGAGAGATGCGAGCAGCTGGCAAGCCCGGAATTGGCGCAGGACCTCAGAAAGGCGAAGACGATTGTTGACAGCCGTTTGCAGGAAGTCGATCAGGAGAGCCTCATTATCGACCTCAAGGAATGAGAATCCTATTTCAATTGACAGGAAAAGAATCACTATGACCCAAACCACAGGTAAAGAAACCATCCAGATGCTGCGGGAACTCGTTTCGATCCCCAGCGTTAACCCGGGTTTTCGCACGTCTGATGACCGTTCTGAAATCTTCGGCGAAGAAAGAATGGCCGCTTATCTCGCGGATTATTTCAAGCGGCTTGGCTGTGAGGTGTGGTTTGACGAAGTCTTCCCGGGACGCTCAAACCTTATCGCTCGCCTGGCAAGCGGCAAGGGAGGGCGCACCATCGCCCTGCAAAGCCACCTCGATACGGTGCAGATTACGGGGATGACCGTCGACCCCTGGGGCAGGCAGGACGGCGACCGGCTCTATGGGCGCGGCAGTTGCGACACGAAAGCTTCCACGGCGGCCTTTGCCGGTGCCATCCGACATTTCGCAGAAAGCTCCGGCCTCGATGCGGACTTATATTTCCTTGGCACCGTTGATGAGGAAAACGGGTTTGGGGGCTCTCGCCACCTTGGCAAAAAGTACCGATTCGATGCCTGTATCGTTGGCGAACCGACGAGACTGCAGGCGGTAACCGCTCACAAGGGGTCGGTGCGCTTTGCCCTGGTGGCGGAAGGAACCTCCGCACATACCTCGACCCCGGAACTCGGTCACAATGCCGTCTTTGAGATGTTCGCATTAATGCAGGATTTCCGCGCCGCCTTCGACCGCTTTACCGGAAGCAAGAATCACCTCTTAACGGGCGGCGCAACGTGGACGCCAACGAAAATAAGAGGAGGGGTTGGCCTCAACACCGTTCCGGAGGTCTGCACGATAGCCATAGATCGGCGACTGGTTCCCGGCGAACAGGTGGAGGACGTTATCCATTTTGTTGAAGGCTGGTCCCGGCGGTCCACGGAACAGGGACATCCCTGGCGTCTCGGGGAGATCTTCATGATGGACCCCCCGTTTGAAACCAATCCGGAAAGTCCTCCCGCGAAGGCCCTGAGATATGCCCTGGCTAAAGCGGGCTTGGATGCCGAAGCGAAAGGCGTTCCCTATGGCACGGACGCCACGAAGATCGCTGCGGGGGGGACGCCGTGCGTGATTTTCGGGCCCGGGGACATCGCCCAGGCGCACAAGAGCGACGAATGGATCGACCTTCGGCAGGTGGCCTTGGCGACCGAGGTCGTGATTGAAGCCGTAAAGCATTTGGACCTTGTGCTGAGGAAATAAAAGGAAATCCACAATAATCTGTCAGGAAATCTCAGCGAACACTTCCATGCCTTGCTAATAGAGGCGGTGGCGAAAGAGCCAGTTGGCGAAGGCCAGGCTTGCGAGGCCGATGACGGCCATGGGCCAGTATTGAGGCCAGAGCAGAGAAGTGTCGGCCCCTTCCAGGAAGACCCCTCGGAGGATGATCAAAAAGTAGCGCAGAGGAATCAGATGCGTGAGGTCCTGCATGAATTCGGGCATATTCGCAATGGGTGTGGCGAACCCGGATAGGACCACCGAGGGTACCAGGACCAGAAACGCGCCGAGCAACCCCTGCTGCTGGGTCACCGCAATCGAGGAAATCATTAAACCAAGTCCCACGCCGGATAGCAGAAAAAGAAAGAGACCCAGGTAAAGGGCAGCCAGGCTTCCCCGCAGCGGGATCTCGAAGGCAAAAACCGCCAGGAGAATGATCAGGCTCGCCTCAAAAAACCCGATGATCATTCCGGGGACCGTTTTCCCGATCAAAATCTCAAACGGGCGCAAGGGGGTCACCAGCAATTGATCGAAAGTCCCCGCCTCCCGCTCCCGCGCCACGGAAAGGGCGGTGACCAGCAGCGCTACCACCAGGGTCAGAAGGCCGACAATTCCGGGAACTATGAACCAGCGGCTCTGCAAGGTGGGGTTGAACCAGGCGCGAACCTCAAGCGCGGCCGGCATGGCCGGGAAACCGTGAGTGTCAGCCCATCGGCGATTGAATGCCGTTACAATGGAGCGCATATAGCCGGATGCGACCATGGCGGTGTTGGAGTTTCTACCGTCCAATATGACCTGCACCCGGCCTGGGTGTTTGAGCAGCAGATCACGCGTGAAATGGGAGTCTATGTGAATCACCATGAACACTTTTCGGGAATCGATAAGAGGAGCGATCTGGCCTTCCTGGTCCAGGGAACCGACCAGGCGAAAGGATGGAGCGCCTTCAAAACCTGCGAGGAGCTCCCGGGACGCCAGCCCGGGGTCCTCATTGAACACCGCATAGCCCACTTCGTTTAGATCGAAGGTCGCGGCGTAGCTGAAAACAAAAAGCTGCACCAAAGGCGGCACAATAACCACCATGCGGCTTTTCTTGTCCTTCATCAGCGCCAGGAACTCTTTGAAAACCAGCCCGAGAATGCGATGCCACATAAGCTTCTGCTACTCCAGTCGCTTCCTGGTGCGACGCCGCACCAGTCCCATGAAGACAAAGGTTATGAGAATGAGGGCCGAAGCATTGACGAGCACCACCGACCACACATTTCCGGCCAGAAAAACCGTCTGTAGAATCGCCACGTAGTAGCGGGCCGCAATGATGTGCGTGAGCCATTGGATGGGGATCGGCATGCTCCCGATATCAAAGATGAATCCGGAGAGAATAAAAGCCGGAAGAAAGGTCGCCAGGATGGCTGCCTGCCCGGCCACGAACTGATTCTTCGCCAGGGTCGAGATCAACAGACCCATCGCCAGTGCCGCCAGCAAAAAGAGCGCAGAAGCAGCGAGCAACAGCAGCAGGGAACCTCGAAGCGGCACTTCGAATACCCACACGGCCATAGCCACGGAGAAGAGCAGTCCACCCATGCCGAGGACAAAATACGGCACCAGCTTCCCGAGCAGGATCTCGCGAATGGCTACGGGCGTCACCATAAGGGTTTCCATGGTGCCGCGCTCCCACTCCCTCGCCACCACCAGCGCCGTAAGCAGGGCCCCGATCAAGGTCATGATGACTGCGACCAGTCCCGGGACGAGATAGTCTCGGCTTCTCAGCCCCGGGTTGAACCACACCCGCTCATCCAGCTTGACGGGAATAGCGAAAGACTTCCCCCGGGCACGGGCAAAATCCTGCAGCCAGGTCGTCCAAACCCCTTGAACATATCCCTCGACCAGGCGGGCCGTGTTGGCGTCCACCCCGTTGACAAAGACCCCGATCGGTGCCGTTTGACCCGATAAGAGCTGTTCGTCAAAGTCCTCGCGGATCCAGACGATTCCCTTTATCTCGGCATGCCGCAGGGCATCCTCGGCCTGTTTGATATGGGAAAAATGGCGGGGATCGAAATAGGGAGAGCGCTGGAAGGATGCGGTAAAGGAGGTCGTCTGTGGCGATGGGTGCTCCACCACGATGCCGATGGGAACGTTTTTGGCGTCGAGGGACACGCCATAGCCAAAGATGAGCAAGAGCACCAGGGGCAGGACGAAAGCGATGGCAATGCTTGAGGGGTCGCGCACGATTTGGATGGCCTCTTTGCGCATCAAGCCGCGCAAGCGCATGCCCCGAGCGCGACGCGGAGACGGAGGGACGCGGGGACGCGGGAGACGCGGAGAGGGGGAGAGGGGGAGACGCGGAGACTGGGGGACCGGGGAGAGGGGAGGTCATTAGCGAATGCTCCAGTTTTCGGGGTGAGTGAGCATTTTGACCAGTTTGCCCTGTATATTTTCGTAAAGTCGGTCGAATTCATTCACCTGGTCGACGTTGAGGTACCCGCACCTGAGTGCGAATTCTATCCAGACCTGTGTCTCAGCGGCTTCGGCTTCGGCATCACTGAGCTTGCTGACAAAGGCATTCGGGTAGCGCCTTTTTCGCCATGCTTCTGCTATATTGGCACAGACTGAGCGGGAAGAGCGCCGAATTTGGTCGGTCAACGAATACCGCTCCTCCAGGGGAAATCTCTTGCTTGTTTCGAATAGCTCTGTTGCCGCCGCCATCGCCAACTCATAAACCTCCAGCTCCCGAAAATGCCGAATGCTACCCATGCCTTATCCCCTCATCCCCGCCTTCCCCCCTCTCCGTGTCCCCGCTCTCCCTATCTCCCTGTCTCCCTATCTCCCTGTCTCCGCGTCCCCGTGTCTCCCGCGTCCCTCCGTCCCCGCGTCCCTCCCCCGCGTCATTCCCCTCGCTCTCCATCAGGGCAATGAAAGCGTCCTCCATGGTCGGCTCTGGTCGCTCAGGGGTCCGAAAGCGCGCCTTCATCTCTTCCGGAGTGCCCTCTGCCAGGATTTCTCCCCGGGCCATGATCACCAACCGGTCGCAGTATTCCGCCTCTTCCATAAAATGAGTCGTCACCAGCAGGGTTACTCCCTGGTCTG
Organism: uncultured delta proteobacterium; assembly: GCA_963844985.1. Classification (GTDB taxonomy): domain Bacteria; phylum Desulfobacterota; class Syntrophobacteria; order Syntrophobacterales; family Syntrophobacteraceae; genus JADGQM01. The sequence goes on along the minus strand of CAWJQV010000007.1, from coordinate 89,590 downwards.
CGAGCCCATTGATATGCCGCCAGAACTCGCGTCGCGCCAAAGGATCCACCCCGGAGGTGGGTTCATCAAGGAAGAGAATTTCGGGCGAGTGCATCAGGGCCGCCGCCAAAGCCAAACGCTGTTTATATCCAAGAGGCATCTGACCGCTGGTAATGTCGGCGTAAGAGCGCAGTTCAAACTCATCGAGTGCCCAGGCGATGCGATCCTGCTGTTGCCTGCCGCTGAGCCCATAGGCGCTGCTGAAAAAGGTGAGGTTCTCGGCGACGGACAGGTCCGCATACAGGGAAAAACGCTGAGCCATATAGCCAATACGGGATCGAGCTTTCGCGGCAGCACGGCGAAGGTCCTCCCCGGCAACGTGAAGAGTGCCCTCTGAGGCGGGCAGGAGTCCGCAAAGCATGCGGAAGGTAGTGGATTTGCCGGCACCGTTGGCTCCGAGCAAGCCAAAGACCTCACCATGGCGAACGCTGAAGCTGATCCCCTTGACGGCGTAGAAATTCCCGAAGCGGCGCTTCACGTTCTGAACCGCAATCACATCTTCGTCTCCGGTAGCTGCAGGTGGCACGAGGGAGCGTTTAGATACTGGGGAAGCCGGGGAGGTACGTTCTTTCAAGATGACGATGAAGCTGTCTTCGAAACGAGGTTCAACCGGCAAAATCTGGAGGTCCGGCAACGCCGCAGCAAGGGCTCCCGACTCGAGGGATGCGCCCTCCTTTGTGACTACGCGTACTCCTTCCGCCTGAATGATGGCATCCAGGATTTCGTCTCTGGCGTAAAGCAGTTCCTGGAGCCTGCGCTTGTGCAACGCCGGTGCCGTCACCTGAAACGTTCTACCGGTCAAGCGCCGGCTGAAAGAATCAGGACTTCCCTGATCCAGGATCCTGCCTTCGTGCATGAGGATAACCTCTTGGCAACGCTCCGCTTCGTCGAGGTAAGCGGTGCTCAGCAGGACGGTCAGTGCCTCATTTGCCACCAGGCGGTAGACGATCTCCCACAGTTCACGGCGTGAGACCGGATCGACGCCGACGGTAGGTTCATCCAGCAGCAACAACCGCGGGGCACGCACCAGGGTGCAGGCCAAGCCCAGTTTCTGTTTCATTCCCCCCGAAAGGTCGCGGGCCAGCCGTTCGGTGAAGGGCGCCAGTCCGGTCATGTGCATGAGTTCTTCATAGCGCCCCCTACGGTCGACAAGGGCTACAGCTTGAAGATCGGCGTAAAGATTCAGGTTTTCCTGGACCGTAAGATCTTCGTAAAGACCGAAGCGTTGCGGCATGTAGCCCAGGGCCTGCTGCACCGAGAGGGGATCATCACCGACATCGATCCCCAGGACATTGATGGTGCCTTGGTCGGGTAGGAGGAGACCGGCAAGGAGGCGCATGAGGGTCGTTTTTCCGGCGGCATCGGGACCGATGAGGCCGGTGACGATCCCGGGGCGGCAACGGGCGCTGACCTGATCGAGGGCGCAGATGATCCGTTTGCCGGAACGAAAACGCTTCGTCACCCGGTCGATCACCAAAGCGTCAGCGGTTGCCAGTACGGTTTCAGCCATGGCCTTTTCAATTATCCCGACAGGGATCACGGGAGCCTTTGGCCTCAGGTGGGGCGGGTTGATTCAGCGGGATCAAGACATCGGCAGGCATGCCCATGCGGAGTTCGTTCTGCGGGTTGCAAACGTATACTCGCAACCGATAAACCAGCTTGCTCCGCAATTCCGTTGTTTCCACCTGCTTGGGCGTAAACTCGGCGGTCGGCGATATGAAGCCGATCCAGGCCCGGTAAGTCTTGTCGGGAAAACTATCGGTCTTGACCTCGGCCCGCATTCCGGGGGCGATTTTTCCGAGATCGGGCTCGGAGACGTAAGCGCGGACCCACAGGGGACTGTCGAGGGCCAAGGTCACGACGGGAATCTGGGGAGAAGCCATGTCGCCGGGCTCCAGAATGCGGTCCTGCACCACTGCCTGTTCGGGAGCGTAGAGCCGGGTGTCGGCCAATTCCTCTTTGGCTTTTTGCAGCGCCGCTTCATAGGCCTTCAATTGGGCCCTGGCCGATTCGATATCCTCCTGGCGCGGCCCCTTGACGGCCAGGGTCAGGGCCTGCTGTTCCCGGTCCAAATTGGCTTTGGCGGTGTTGCAACGAGGCTTCGGCATTATCCAGCTGCTGTTGCGAGACATACTGCGATTGAGCCAGGATTTTGATGCGCCGGTGAGTCACTTCCATTTCCCGGAGCACCGCCTCAGCAGCCTTCACGCGCGCCCTCGCTTCGGCAATCTCCTCCGGCCGACTGCCTGCCAGAAGGCGCGCCACAACTTCCCTCTGAGCGTCAGCCTGAGAGCTTGCCTGGGCAACAGCCGCCTCATAGCGAACCGGATCGAGTTCCGCGACCAATTCCCCCGCCTGCACTCTTTGCCCTTCCTCCACCGGAATGCGCTGAATCCTTCCGCTGTCGTGGAACGCCAATTGGATTTGCCTGATGTCGACGTTGCCAAAGAGGTGCAGCACTCTTTCGGGTGCTTGCTGCTGTTGCCTATAACGGTAGCCCAGAGTGGCGACAGCAGCAAGGACGACCAACACCACCAGGATCGGCAGGAGTTTTGCCCTGTTCATTTTAATCAGTCTTTCTTCAACAATGAATTCAAAGCTTTCACGTCCTCCTCGCCGAGCACGCCGGCAGCCGCTTTCAGCCGCACTCGAGCGGTAACCTGGTGGTACAGGGCAAGCGAATAATTGCGCTCGGCAGCCTGATAGTCGTTAATGACCTTCAGCAGATCAACAACCGACCGGGACCCTATTTCGTAGCCCTTTCGGGTCCCTTCGAGAGACGTGTGGTTTGATGCCATCGCCTGTTTGGCGGCTTGCAGTTCCGCGACGCTGTTCTGAAGCACCAGAAAAGCGCTTTCGGTCTCCAGCGCCACCTGGTCTTCCAGGTCTTTGAGGTGATATTCGGTCGCCTTAGCCTGGGCTGCGGCGCGCTTTGTTTTGGCGCTGATCGCTCCGCCCTCGTAGAGCGGCACGGACACGGTTAAGCCAACACGCGCTCTATTGGCTTCAAGACTGGGGAGGAAGCTGCCTTTGTCATAGCTGTAGCCGGCGCCGAGGTGCAGCTTCGGCCAGTGCGCCCGCCGTTGGATTTCGACTTCGTCCAATGACACCTGAAGCTGCTCGCGCGCTTGATTTAAAAGGGGTTGATTTTCCTTGGCCGTACTCAGCCACGGGCCGACCTGATTGGGGTTTGGTCCTTCCGGGACAAGCGGGCCCAGATCGACCAGCGGTCCCACGGGTTGGTGGGTGAGTCGCTCCAGGCGCTGCCTGGCGATGCGGGTGGCATTTTCCGAGCGTATGAGGGCCGCATCAGCCCCATCTCTGCTCGCTTTGGCTTCCTGCACCGCAATGATGTCGCCACTCCCGACCTTGAGGAAGGCCTCCGCCTGGTTGAGGACGGTCTGCAGCAACTCTTTGTGATTGCGCGACACGCGCTCTTCGGCTTCGGCCCGAAGGACCCCGAAGTAGGCGTCCGACACTGCGGTGACGAGGTCCTGTTCCGCAGCCAGCACCGAAGCCTGGCCAGCCCGAATGATAGCATCGGCCTGGCGCATGCCAACCCACGCCTGCCCATTGACAATGGGTTGGGTCAAACTGACGCTGTAAGCGGCATCATAATAAGTGTCCAGAATCTTGGGGAGCGGCAGGCCGAGTTCGGCGCCGAAGCCTCTCATGTCCAGGTTCTGCCCCCCGATTCCGGCGCCCGCCGACACGTGCGGCAGCAGGTTGGACCGTGCCAGGGGCAAGGCGGTTTCGTCCGCTTTGAGCTGAGAGCGGGCAGCGGCCAGAGCCGGACTGGTCGCAGCCGCCTGCTGGTAAACCGTTGCGAAATCCTCCGCAACAGCAATTGCCCCAATGGACATGAGAACGCAAAGGGCAACGATGAGTCTGAAGAAACCCATTCCAAACGATAAACCCGAAGCACCCATTAACCCCTCCCCCGGGATTGGTGCAGAGGCCGGTCATTTCCTCCGGCGAAGATTCCTCCCTGCTGGTCTGGTCCATTAATAAACCGGTTTTAAAGGAAATCTCAATGAAATTCCCGAACCATTCGTTTATAATCTTCTCTGCATCACCTACACCTTGCACCTGTTGCCGGCCTACTTGTCACCGCTTCGAGAAGCTTTCTGTTGACACGAGGATTGTGCTGGATTAGAGAATACTTACGGAAACTTGGTTTGAGTAAGCTGACCATATAAGTCGTATTCAACAGAAGAACAGGCATTGACATCAAAGGAGCGTGAAATGACAAGGACAAAATCTCTTAGCACTAGTGGCTTTGTTGGGCGTTTTTCTCTTCGGCCTTTCCGGTCTTGGCCTGGCTCAGGATGCGATCAAGATCGGGGCCTACTTGCCCATGACCGGGGGAGTGGCGGCTTACGGTGATATGGAGTGGTCCGGGATCCAGATCGCCCATGATATGGAACCCACGGTTCTTGGGAAGAAGATCGATCTGGTCTTGGTCGATACCAAGAGTGACAAGATCGAAGCGGCAAACGCGGTGTCGCTTCTGGTGGAAAAGGAAAAAGTTGTCGGCATCCTTGGAGAAGCCATCAGCGGCAACAGCATGGCCGGAAATCCGATCTCGGAGGCGGCCAAGATTCCATCCGTCAGCCCGACTGCAACCAATCCTCTCGTCACCCAGGGAAAACAGTTTGCCTTCCGCGCCTGTTTTATCGATCCCTTCCAGGGTGAGGTTGCCGCTCGTTTCGCCCGCGATCAGCTCAAGGCGCAGACTGCTGCTGTAATCATCGACCAAGCTCAGGATTACTGTGTCGGTCTTGCCAATTACTTCGAAAAGGAATTCGTGAAACTGGGTGGAAAAATCGTTTCCAAGACCTACATTCAGACCGGCGACCAGGACTTCTCCGCGCAACTTTCGGCAGTGCAGGCCAGCAAACCGGACATCATCTATGCGCCGAATTACTACACCGAAGATGCTCTGATGGCCAAGCAAGCGCGTGACCTGGGCATCAAGGTGCCGATTTTGACCGGAGATGGCGCGCAAGATGAAACCCTGATCAAGGTTGGCGGGGCTTCAGTCGAGAACACCTTTTTTACCGGTCATTTTCACAAGCAGGCAGCAACCACCGATAGGGCCAAAGAGTACATCAAGCGTTATGAAGAAAAATACAAGAAGGAAGCCGGCGCCTTCGATGCTCTGGGCGCTGACGCCTATTTTCTGCTTGTCGACGCCATCAAGCGCGCGGGCTCAACCGACGGTGCCAAGATTCGTGATGCTCTTGCCAATAGCAAGGGCTTTCAGGGGGTTTCCGGCACCATAACCATGGGTGAAGGCGGCAATCCCGTTAAGAGCATGGTGATAAACAAGGTGGAAGGCGGTAAATTCGTTTACGTCACGACCGTTAACCCCTAGAGTTTTCGAAGTCTTGCTCTTTGGATTCCCGCTCTCGGTTGGCAGCCGCATAGACCCACCCAGTGGGGAGAACACGATTCAGAAACAGGAAAGTTTTGTGCTTTCCTGTTTCTTTTTTCTGAAGGCAGTGTTTTTGTCCACTTAGCCATTGAAAGTGTGGTGCAACTTTTATGATAATTCCCATCCAAAGCTTACGGATTTTTGGCGGGATCTTTGCGGGATAACTGAATTGGTATGAAATCGAGGTGCGTGTGGACCTGACGATTTTTTTTCAACAACTGATCAACGGGGTTTCCCTCGGCAGCCTGTATGGTCTTGTGGCCATCGGTTACACGATGGTTTACGGCATCTTGAGGCTGATCAACTTCGCTCACGGCGATCTCTTGATGTTTGCCGCTTACGTGGCAATCTATGCGATCGCACTCTTCACGCTCCCCTGGTATATCAGTTTCCCGCTGGCGATATTGGCAACGGGCCTGATGGGCATTCTCCTTGATCGGGCTGCATACCGACCGCTCCGCAATGCCCCCCGCATCTCGCTTCTCATTTCCGCCATCGGGGCTTCTTTTCTCCTTGAGAACCTCGCTGTGGTGTTCATCGGCGGGGTACCCAAGGGCTTCCCGAGACCCGCAATGTTCGACAAGGTGATCGTCTTCATGGGGCTGCATGTGCAGGTGCTGACCCTTTACACACCGCTGGTCACACTGATCCTCCTGTTTGGACTGCTCTATATTGTTTTCAAAACCAAGGTCGGTAAGGCAATGCGGGCAGCATCCAAGGATTTCGAAACGACCCGACTGATGGGCATCAACCTGGACCGGATTATCGCCGTCACCTTTCTGCTGGGTTCGATGCTCGCCGCTGCCGGCGGCATCATGTGGGCCATGAAATACCCTCAGGTCAACCCTTTTATGGGCATCTTCCCGGGCATCAAGGCCTTTGTCGCCGCCGTGCTGGGCGGGATCGGGAACATCGTTGGGGCGGTCATCGGGGGCTTTGTGCTCGGTCTCGGAGAGGTCCTGATTGTTGCTTTTGTGCCGGAGATGGCTCAATATCGAGATGCTTTCGCTTTTGTTATCCTGATTCTGGTTCTTCTATTCAGGCCGACCGGGATCATGGGAGAGCCGATCACGAACTAGTTCTCTTGCTTCTTTTGAGACGGGAGGCTTATGAATACCAAGAAACAGAATATGTGGCTTAACATGGCGGCCCTCATCACGTTGTTTCTTGTGTTGTATCTTTTCAACGTTTACGGTTCCGAATACCAAATCCGCATCCTCAACAACATGGGAATATTCATCACGCTGGCGGTAAGCTACAATCTTGTGAACGGCTTCTGCGGTGTTTTGAATCTCGGTCCCAATGCCTTTGTTGCCATTGGGGCTTACGTTTCGGCCCTGCTTACCATGACTCCCGCTGAAAAAGAACTCAACTTCATCATTCAACCGCTCATTTGGCCCCTGAGTGTGATCCAGGTTCCGTTCCTGGCGTCCCTTCTGGCGGCGGGCGCCCTGGCCACGCTCTTTGCCTACCTCATAAGTTTTCCGGTGTTTCGCGTCCGGGGGGACTACCTCGCCATCGTGACTCTGGGGTTTGGCGAGGTCGTGCGTGTTTTCTGCAATGCCCTTCAGAGTGTGACCAACGGGCCCCTCGGCCTCAAAGGACTGGCCCCCCATACGAATCTCTGGTGGACATGGGGGGTCGCGGCGGTCACCGTCATCCTCGTGGCGAAATTGATCAACAGCAGTTGGGGCCGTGCTATGAAAGCCATCCGAGAGGACGAAACCGCGGCCCGAGCTATGGGCATTGACCCTTATCGGCATCTGCTCCTGGGGTTCCTGGTCAGTGCTTTCTTTTCCGGGGTCGCAGGAGGTCTTCTCGCCCACCTGATCACGACTATTTCTCCCACCCTGTTTACCTTCTTCCTCACCTTCAACCTGCTCATTATGATCGTGGTCGGGGGCTTGGGAAGCACCTCGGGGGCCGTCCTCGGTGCTGCCCTTTTTGCATGGGGCGGCGAAGCCTTGAGAATCGTCGAGCGGCCGATGGATCTGGGTTTTATAACGATTCCGGGAATTCCCGGAATGCGCATGGTGGTCTTCAGTCTTATCCTGATGATCGTCATCGTATTTGCCCGCAGCGGCATCATGGGAAGAAAGGAACTCAATTGGAACTGGTTGCTTAGAGCATCCAGACAATGAGCATTACTGTCCACGAAGACACACCAAGGGTGACGAAGAGGCACGAATAAAGGCCAAGAGCTAACAGCCAGCAGCCAAGAGCTAAGAGTAGCAACAAAGGAAGGGCCCTTTTTTCCTATGACTGCCTTTTTCAGGTTGGAACATTTGATCATGCAGTTCGGCGGTCTCACCGCGGTGAATAAATTCTCCATTGACTTCGCCCCGGGAGAATTGATCGGATTGATCGGACCGAACGGTGCCGGCAAAACGACCGTCTTTAACATGATCACCGGGGTCCTGTCGCCGACCGCCGGACGCGTTATCTGGCGCGGAGAGGACATTACTCGCCTCTCGCCCCAGCAGATCGCCCCGAAGGGCATCGCCAGGACCTTTCAGAATATTCGCCTGTTCACCGATATGAGCGTCTTGGAGAATACCCTGGTTTCATTCCACCACGATATTCGAGCCCATTTCTGGGAAGCGATGCTGGGACTGCCGCGGTATCGTCGGGAAGAAGCACGCATGCGGGATGAATCCATGGAATTCCTTCAGGAAATGGGGTTGGCCCATTTGGCTTCGGAAAAGGCCGGGGCTTTGCCTTACGGACAGCAGAGGAGATTGGAGATAGCACGGGCTCTTGCCACGAGACCCAACCTTCTTCTCCTCGATGAGCCGGCCGCCGGGATGAATCCCCAGGAAACCATGGAACTCGCTGAACTGCTTCAGGAGTTGCGCCGAAAATACACACTCTCGATATTCCTCATCGAGCATGACATGAAATTTGTTATGAGGGTCTGTGAACGTATCAAGGTCCTGGATTACGGGATCACGATCGCCGAAGGAACCCCTGCGGAAATCCAGAAGAACCCCGAAGTGATCAAGGCCTATCTGGGAGATAAGCACCATGTTACTTAGAGTGAATGATCTCCACGTCTACTACGGGGGTATTCACGCACTCAAGGGTGTCGAGATCAAGGTTGAGGCCGGCCAGATCGTAACCCTCATCGGAGCCAACGGTGCCGGCAAGAGCACTACTCTCAGGTCAATCGTGGGTCTGGTGAGACCCCGATCGGGCTCGATTCGATTCAATGATGAAGAACTGGTAAAGAAGACCACTCACGAGATCATTCGGCTGGGCATGGGAGTCAGCCCGGAAGGGCGGCACGTTTTCCCCAATTTGACGGTGCTCGAAAACCTGGAGCTCGGAGCTTATCATCAGAGTCCACGTGAATATCAGGAGCAACTGGAATGGGTCTGTTCTTTATTTCCACGCCTCCGTGAGCGCCAAAAGCAGCTGGCGGGTACCCTCAGCGGCGGCGAACAGCAGATGGTAGCGCTGGGAAGGGCCCTGATGAGCAGGCCGAAGCTCGTGCTGCTCGACGAACCTTCTCTGGGTCTGGCACCCCTGGTTGTCGAAGAGGTCTTCAAAACCATTCAGACTATCAATAAAGAGGGAGCGACCATCCTGCTGGTGGAGCAAAACGCCATGGCCGCCCTCAGTGTGGCAGATTATGCTTATGTTCTGGAGACCGGAAGAGTGATCCTCGAGGGCACGGGCAAAATGTTGCTGCAGGATGAGCGCGTTCGCAAGGCTTACCTGGGTGAATAGAGGACATTAATGCAGCAGATCAGTCCTTTTCAGAGGCGCTCGGAGGAAGCCCTCAAGGGCCGTGCGCCCTTGGCGGAGCGGATGCGGCCAACTCGTATCGAAGAGTTTGCCGGGCAGGCCCATCTGCTCAGTCCCGGCAAGATCCTGCATCGCGTGCTGCACCACCAAAGGCTTCAGTCGTTTATCCTGTGGGGCCCTCCCGGTTCGGGAAAGACGACCTTGGCAAGAATTGTCGCCAGCCAAACCGACACCCATCTCATTGCCATATCTGCGGTCATGGCGGGAACCCGCGAAATACGTGCCGCAGTGGAGGAGGCTCAAGGGGTCTGGGCAAGAGACAAAAAACGTACCTGGCTCTTCATGGATGAGATCCATCGCTTGAATAAGGCGCAGCAGGACACGCTGCTGCCCCATGTTGAACGGGGAACCCTGCTGCTCCTCGGCGCCACTACGGAAAATCCCTCCTTTGAAGTCATTCGCCCGCTCCTCTCCAGAACCCAGGTAGTCGTGCTCGAACCGCTGCGCACCGAGGACCTCCAAAACATTGTCGCGCGTGCCCTGACGGACGAGGAGAAGGGCTTGGCCGGATTTCCGGCTCGTCTTACCGGGGGAGCGGACGAATATCTTTTCGCCGCTGCGGGAGGAGATGCCCGGATCGTCCTGAACACTCTCGAACTGGCAGTCCTGACCACGCCCCCCGGACCCGACGGCGTGCGGGTGATCGACAGCAATATCATGGAAGAGGCCCTGCAGGGCAAATCGGTCCACTATGACAAGGGGGGAGAGGAACATTTCAATCTCATTTCGGCTCTCCATAAGAGCATTCGCGGCAGTGATCCCGACGCCGGCCTCTACTGGCTGGCGCGCATGCTGAATGCCGGCGAGGACCCCCTTTACGTCGCGCGCCGCCTGGTACGAATGGCGCTGGAAGATATCGGACTTGCCGACCCACTGGCTCTCGTCGAGACCATCGCAGCCCAGCAATCCTATCAGTTCCTGGGGAGTCCGGAGGGCGATTTGGCTCTGGCCCAGGCAGTTGTCCATCTCGCCTTGGCACCCAAGAGCAATGCCGTCTATAAGGCTTTCGGCAAGGCTTCGGAACTGGCGAAAAAAACGGGAACCGCTCCGGTCCCCAGGCATATCCGCAACGCGCCGACGCCGCTCCTGCAAGAGCTTGGCTATGGCAGGGACTATCGTTATCCCCACGACGTCCCGGACGCCTGGGTTCCGGAGGATTACTTTCCCGAGGCCCTGAACAAGCCTGTTTTCTATGACCCGACGCCACGCGGCTGGGAAGGTGAACGGCGTCAGGTGCTTTTGCAGCGACGCCGGGAACTGGCGGCGGGGAAGAAACCGAACACTACCGACTCTTAGGCCTTAGTGCATAGCCCATGAAAGTGCTCAGGACAAACGCGAAGCCCATTGAAGGGATCAAGCCCTTTCGACTGGTAAAGTACCTGTCGCTGACCAGCCTGATGGTCATGCTGGTGTGTACGCTTCTCCTTTCCGGTTTCATCTCGCAGCGAGCGAGGACGATGATTTTTCACAAGAGCGAACAATACGCCTTGCTTGTCGCAGAAAACCTTAATCATCAAGTCTTCTTCCAGTTTACTCTGCCGACCCTGCTCACCGAGGGCGAGATTCGCCTGAGCCGCAAGAACCAGTATGAACGTTTGGACCGAGTGGTTCGCAACACGATCCACGGTTTCGCGGTCGATAGTGTCAATATCTTTGATCCCGATCAGTTTCTCACCTACAGCACCGATCCCGAGAAAGTGGGCACCAGAGGGGAAATTGGCGACGTCTTCAAGGACGCCTTGGCTGAGCAGTCGGTCTCACTCATATCACACGAGGAGCGCTCCTTTTTGGGCATTGAATGGAAGGGAGGAACACGCACTCTGAAGACCTATTTGCCCATGTGGGAAGAACGCCCCATGAGTTGGAAACGGGGAAAAGTACTGGGCGTTTTTGAAATCACTCAGGACATGACGCGCGATTATGCAAGCATTCGTCGCTTTCAATGGATTGTTGCCCTGAGTTTCCTGGGATTCGTGGGAATCCTCTTTACCACGATTCTCTTGATTGCGCGCCGAGCCGAGCGCATCATATCCGGCCGCGCTGCCGAACAGAGGAAATTGGAGGAAAAGCTGCACCAAGCGGAACGACTGGCCGCACTGGGAGAAATGATTGCCGGGATTTCACATGAAATCCGCAACCCCTTGGGAATCATTCGAAGCACCGCCGAATTGCTTCACGGACGTACGGAGAACGAACGGCAGAGGCGTTTTTCGTCGATTATCGTGGAAGAAGCGTCGCGCCTTAACGACATCTTGACTGAATTCCTTGATTTTGCCCGCCCAAAGACACTGCGTCCGGTCAAGTGCCGACTCGAAGACGTCCTGGAGCGGAATCTCAAAGTTATGGAACCTGAATTCCAAAAACTGGGAGTTCAGGTGGAACGGCACTATGACAGCGGACAATTTACGCTCGAAGCCGACCCCGATTTGCTCTACAGGGCCTTTGTAAATCTTTTCGCAAATGCCCTGCAAGCCATGCCCGACGGTGGCCGGCTGCGCGTTCGCACCGGTCTCGCAAACGGCAAACTCAAACCCGCACAGATGGAACTGATGATCCAAGATTCGGGGCCCGGGATTTCCCCGAAAATCCTGAAGAAGATCTTCAATCCTTTTTTCACTACGCGAGAGAAGGGCACCGGGTTGGGCCTGGCGATTGTGCGCAACATCATCGACAGTCACAATGGCGAGATTGAGGTGGAGAGTGAAGAAGGGAAGGGCACAACGATGATCATCCGCCTGCCCCTCCTGCAACTCGCCACCGGAGAAGAGAGCGAACAAGCGTAGGTGGCTTTTGTTCTTGGTTCCGGGTCCTTTGGGTGACTTCGTTCTTCATTCCTGTGACTTCGTGGACGTTTTTCATTTATTGATGGTATAAGCCACTATGGAAAGTATCCTTATCGTAGACGACGAAAAGAACTATCTGCTGATCCTCGAAGACATCCTCGCCGAGGAGGGATATCAAGTCGTCACGGCAGAATCCGCTGAAAAGGGTCTGGATATTGTTGCCGAATACGAATTGGATGCCGTGATTACGGACATGAAAATGCCCGGCATGGATGGAATGGCCTTCCTCGATCGCATTCAACTTCGGAATCCCGACCTTCCAGTCGTTATGATGACCGCCTATGGCTCTGTGGAAAAGGCGGTTGAAGCGATGCGGAAGGGGGCTTTCGACTACGTATTGAAACCCTTCAAGAACGAAGAACTCAAACTGACCGTCCGCAAGGCCATCGATCACTACCTGTTGATCCGCAGAAACCGCTACCTGGTTCGCGAACTCCAGGAACGTTACCAGTTTGGCAATATTATCGGCAAGAGCGCACCCATGCAGCGCATCTATCAGCTGATTGAAAAAGTGGCGCCATCGAAGGCCACCGTATTGATTACCGGTGAGTCCGGCACGGGCAAGGAACTCATCGCCCGTGCCATCCATTTTAACAGCCCGAGACGGGACTTACCGTTCATCTCCGTTAACTGCGGCGCCTTGCCTGAGAACCTCCTGGAAAGTGAGCTTTTTGGTCATGAACGGGGGGCTTTCAGCGGCGCCGTTAATTTACGCAAAGGGCGATTTGAGCTGGCTCATGAAGGCACCCTTTTTCTCGATGAGATCAGTGAAATGTCGGCCCCACTGCAGGTAAAACTGTTGCGCGTGCTGCAGGAAATGGAGTTTGAAAGGGTAGGGGGTACCCAGACCCTTAAGGTGGATGTTCGCGTGGTCGCGGCCTCCAATCGCATCCTCAAGGAAGAGGTAGCCCAGAGGCGCTTTCGATCCGATCTTTTCTACCGCCTCAACGTGGTCCACGTCCACCTTCCCGCATTGCGGGACAGGACCGATGATATCCCGCTGCTGGTCAATCATTTCCTGGCCAAGTATTCCCATGAGGCCGGACAAGCAACGATCACCATTGAACCGGAGGCTCTGCGCTCGCTGCTCGAGTATTCATGGCCCGGGAATGTCCGGGAATTGGAAAACGTGATTGAAAGGGCCGTGATCCTTTCCAATGGTCAAAGGATTATGGTGAGGGACCTTCCTCAAGAAGTCCGCGAGCCGGGACCCATCCCCAAAAGCAGGGACTTCCGGGAAGGCCTGTCAGCTGACGGTACGGTGGTTCCGGTCGAGGTGAAATTCACAGAACCAATGGTTGATGTGAGCCCCGGCGATCGGCTTCCGCAGTGGGGCTTGCGCCCGCGGCAGCTTAGAACCGTTGATTTCATAAAGAATAACGGTTTTATCACCAACAAATACTATTCCCAACTGAATGACATATCCGAGCGTCAGGCGTTGCGGGAATTGACGGCAATGGTCGAATCGGGGGTGCTGCAGCGCATTGGCAAAGGGCGAGCCTGCCGCTACGTTCTGGGAGATGAAAACCCGTGGTTGCGGACGTCGGGCAGCTGAGAAGCGGGTTCGGTCCTTATGTCTTCGTCAGCCTCAGTGCGGCTCGGTGGCAAGCTTTTCGGCAGATTTCAGAGATCGATTCCCGGGATTTGTCCGGATTGCCGAACGGGCCAGTTCGTCACACCGTTCGTTTTCGGGATGACCTGCGTGTCCTTTGACCCAATGCCATTCGATGGTGTGCGCGCCGGCTTGCCTCATCAAGGGCGATCCACAGGTCTTTGTTCTTGACCGGGGTGCCGGTGCTGGTTTTCCAGCCGTTTCGCTTCCATTTCAGAATCCAATTGGTGATGCCGTCCTTGAGATAGCGCGAGTCGGTGTGAATCGCCAGGCGGCAAGGCCTCTTGATGGCCCGGAGAGCCTCAACAACCGCCGTTAATTCCATGCGATTGTTGGTTGTTCGGGGAGCCGAACCGGAAAGCTCCTTTTCGTTCTCCCCGTAACGCAAAATGGCCCCCCAGCCGCCCGGTCCCGGATTGGGGGAACAACCCCCGTCGGTATAGATCTCCACCTTCCTTTCGGGTTTCCCATCTGCGCATGGTGCATCGCAATCTTCTGTTCGCTGCATGTTACGCTCGCATTGAGAGAGTGCCTCGGTCGCTACGTAATCAAAAGTCCGACGCCGGAAATCTAGGAAAAGGGCGAAAGTCGTTTCCGGATCAACAACTCGATGGCCGGCGAGGTGGGCTTTTCCAAGACCTGGTGCAGGTTGGCAAGGGGGATTTCGGCCCGCGCCATGGCGTGATGACCGCCGGCGCAACCGAGATTTCCGAAGGCCTTCCGGATGATCTTGCCGGCGTCTCTGGTGCCGCCGCTCCGGACCACGATGATCAGGTTGCCTTCGAGGACCCCGGAAATGATGCTCCATGAAACATCGTGGACCTTCAGAAAGAATTCCGCGATTACCACCAGAATGTCGGCATTGGGGACATCGTCAAGGTGGGCAAAGAGTCGGTCCCTGACGACGTGTTTTCGTTCGACGGCCTTGTGAAAAAACTTGAGGTCGCTGAAGGACAAATCTGAAATCTCTACTTTTCTCAATATGTTATGGTTCACCATAGGGAAGAGGTAACGGAACGCCTCGATGTCGGCGACAATAGTGTTGCGCTCGAAGTTTCGGGTATCGGTCTTGATGCCATACAGGAGAGTGGTGGCAATGGTTTTGGAAGGTTTGATGCTGGCGGTTCGCAAGTACTCCGTGAGCATCGTCGAAGTGGAACCGTAATCGGGACGAACGTCCAAAAAGCAGTCCTCCCCAAAGGAGTCTGTGATCGGGTGATGATCGATGATCGCCGTGTAGTGAAAACGATGGAAGAAGTCATTGTGGCTTGGCTGTCCGTCCACCACGACGTATTTGTCGTAGCGTTCGGGCTTGTCCCGGCTGAGGAGCACCAGAGGGAGCCGCAGCACCCGCACCAGGGTCAGGTTATTGAGGCGCCTGATGGGGCGTATCATTCCGATGGTCGTGGATTGGACCTTATGCCAGAGGAGTCGCTTGAAGGCCAGTGCGGAAGCGATGGCGTCGGGGTCAGGATCGATGGTTATCAGAACGTGATCTTTGGGGTGAAAACGGGAATAAAGCTCTTCCAGACTCTCTTTTTTCGATCGATGCTTGGTGGCGTTCTTTGCGGTTGAAACGGTCTCAGTCGTTTTCATATTCCATAACGGAATAACAGACGTAAGGTGCAGTGCACTATGAAATCACAAAAAAAGGGTGGTTTTCGGTACCACCCGAAAATCTTTTTTGGAGCGGGAAACGGGATTTGAACCCGCGACTTCAACCTTGGCAAGGTTGCACTCTACCGCTGAGTTATTCCCGCTCAATCGGGAAGGATAGTTAATAGAGAAGGCATCGAAAGTCAAGGGAAAAAATCCGGGCCAACCCCAAAGACAACGTCTGATAATATATATTATGTAAACTTAAAGAAAGCTTGTTTCCGGATAAAATCTGGGGGATTATAAAAAGACCGTTTCAGGCCGCCCGACGTCCCCTGCTTGGCATTGCGAAAGGCTTCAATGGGAGCTCAGTACAACCCTAAAACACTCGTAAAAACATTGTCTTATATCGCCATCCAGGCACCGGCTGAACACGGCCTGTTCTGGGACCCCGACGGCACCATGCCCTGGAAGGAGTTCTTTTGGGCGCTACAGGAAGATGCTTCGTTGCGTTTTGTGCGGGAGAGCACCATCCGGGAATTGACCTATCTCGGATTAGAGGTCCCGTTCGTCCTGGAGGGAAACCTGGTTCGGCTGAAGCCCGGTTATAGACATCCGGACTACCCTTCGGTGATCGATGTTCCGCAGCGACTCTACTTTGCCTGTCGCCGCAAGCAATACGCCTTTGTCAGAGAGCATGGCATCACCCGGTCGAATCGACCCTATATCGCGGTATCCGGCAGCAAGGAACTGGCGGTCCGCCTTGGCAAAAGGCGCGATGCCGAACCGCTCTTATTGGAGGTCCTGGCTGCCGGGGCAGCCTCGGAAGGCGAACCGATCCGCTGGGCCGGCGCTGAATTGTACCTCATGGAGACCATTTCGGTCCGGCATCTGATCTTCCCTTTGCTCCGCGCGACCCAGCAGGCCGCCCTGACCACCCGAAAAAGGGCTGAAGTGAAACCGTCCCGACCGGACCTTCCCCTTTCCGCCGGTTCTTTTCTCGTCGACGCTCGCCACCTGCACAGTCAATCAGCGGCAGGGATCGAGGAGAATAAAACGACGAGGCAGAAAGGGAGAAGAAAGAACGATTGGAAGCGAGAGGCAAAGAAGGAGCGTCACAAGAGAAGCGTGTGAGCTTAATGACTTCCGGTTCCCAGGTAGGCCGCCTGCACTGAGGAGTAAATGCGGTTCACTCGCGTATCTTCGCAAAAAGGCCCATGGCACGGTACCCGTGAAGGTCAGAATCGATGCGCTCACGGGGTGCTGGCATCCGTCTTCGTGCCAGAGGTTTTCCGAAAAGCTCTTTTGGGATCTGAAACAAGAAGAGGTCTTCTCGTCTTTGACAATGACGCCTGAAATGTCATGAACTGGAAGCAGAGAAAACCAACCTCATGCCCCCCTTTTCTGCTGCTGGCCTGCGTAATTGAGTTAGAAGCCTATGACTTGGTACCACGGCGGGTTCAGGGCTCAATCTCAGGACTCTCTTCATTTCAGCGACTGAAAATTTGAAGTGTCAACCGCCGCAACAGGGTGATGGGAAGATAAAGCTGATTGATTTTCGGACAACTCCCGCCTGCGCAGATGATATAATAGTTCGGCATTCACAAAGCAGATGCGGGGTCGCTTCCCGCATGACTGCCTGGGCTGATGGAGGGAAAAATGGCAGCCGACTTTGAAGGACGCCTTCAGGAGACCGGGACAAGGCTCTACCAGCTGATCGAGGGGGAGTCCCCTACCCTATTTCAAAAACAGTACTGGACGGGTAAGGTGCTCGATTGGTGCATGAGGGACGATGCGTTCAGAGTTCAAATGTTCAGATTCATTGATGTTTTTCCCTATCTCACGCACCCGGAAGCCATCGCCGGACACCTTCGGGAGTACTTTGGAACGCCCTGAACTGAAACTTCCTTCGGCGCTCCAATGGGGGATCAAAGTTGGCTCCGCCACCTCCTTTACGGCAAAGATGGTGGCAAAAAGCTTTGCCGAGAACATCTCCAACATGGCCGGACAATTCATCCTGGGCAGCACTCCGCAGGAAGCCCTTGCCCCCTTGGAGCGACTGCGTTCGCTCGGGATGGCCTTCACCGCCGACTTGCTCGGCGAAGCGGTGGTTTCGGAAAGTGAGGCAGAGGACTACTTCCACCGCTACCTTGAGCTTTTCGAGGTTCTGCATGACGCGCAGGATCGCTGGCCCGCGCTGGGGAAGAGTTCCGGCGAGCTCGACTGGGGACATTCGCCCAAGATCAATGTTTCCGTCAAGGCCTCAGCCATGTATTCCCAGATGAGGGCCTGCGCTTTTGATCATGCCGTCGCCATGGCCAAGGAACGCCTGCGCCCTCTCTTCCGAAAAGCCGTCGAGACCGGCGCCTTTGTGAACCTGGACATGGAACACCACGGCCTCAAAAACCTCACCCTGGCGCTCTACCGGAGCCTCATGGAAGAAGCCGAATTTCGCGACTACCCTCACACCGGCATCGCCCTCCAATGCTATCGCCGGGACAGTGAAGCAGATCTCGGTGAGCTCATTCAGTGGGCGAAAGCTCGCAGGGTCCGGTTTACGATTCGCCTGGTGAAGGGCGCCTACTGGGATTCCGAGGTCATCTGGGCGCGGCAAAACAATTGGCCGATTCCGGTTTTTGCCCATAAGCACGAAACCGACGCCAACTTTGAAAAATTGGCTCGAATCATTCTGCAGCATCATGAACTCACAAGGCTTGCCTGTGCCTCCCACAATCTTCGGGCCCTTGCCTGCGTTATCGAGGCCGCAAAGGACCTGCAAATTCCCTCGGAACAAATCGAATTCCAGGTCCTTTACGGCATGGGGGAACCCATCCGGAACGCCCTGCGGAAAGCGCGACTGCCGGTGCGGGTTTATGCCCCCATCGGTGAGATCCTCCCGGGCATGGCTTACCTGGTGCGCCGTTTGCTTGAAAACACTGCCAACGAGTCTTTTCTTCGCCAGAAGTTCGCTCAGGGCGTTGCCGTCGACGCATTGCTCCGAAACCCGCTGGATATTCTGCGGGAACAATCCCCGTCTTCCGAAGCACTGGAGACAACTCGCGAATATGGACTTAAAGGCCCGTTTCAAAACGAACCGTTGTGGGATTGGACCCTTGCCGAACACCGGGAGCGCTTCAGCGAAGCTCTGGGAAGGGTGCGCAAGAGCTTTCCGCGAAAGGTTTCCCCGCGTATTGCGGGGAAAGCCGTTGAGTCCGACAGCAAGTTCCAGTCGGTAAACCCCAACGCACCGGATGAAGTTGTGGGCTTGGTCAGAGCAGCCGATAAATCACATGCGGAACAGGCGATCCAGGCCGCATCCGCCGCTTTCCCGGGCTGGCGAGAAATCGAGCTATCAGGATCGCGCCGAATTCCTCTTTGCTGCGGCCGAGCGAGCCCGCAAGATGCGCTATGATCTTGCCGCGCTGCAGGTCTTTGAGGTGGGAAAAGCCTGGAGTGAAGCGGATGCCGATGTCTGCGAAGCGATTGATTTTCTCGAATACTACGGTCGTGAGATGCTGCGGGTTGGTCAGCCCCGGCCTATGGGACATGTCCCGGGCGAACTGAGTCATCTCCTGTATGAGCCGAGAGGCGTCTGCGTGGTCATTGCTCCCTGGAATTTCCCCCTGGCTATTTCGATGGGAATGACTTCCGCCGCCATCGTCGCCGGCAACACCGTCGTCTATAAGCCCGCTTCCCAATCGCCGGTGGTTGGTTCCATGATTTACGACTTGTTCAGCGAGGTGAGCCTCCCGCCCGGAGTGTTGAATTTTCTGCCCGGGTCGGGATCTGAAATCGGCGATCTCCTCGTCAGCCATCCGGAGGTCGCTGCGATTGCCTTCACCGGCAGCAGAGAAACCGGCCTTCACCTTATCGAACTCGCTGCCAAAACCAGCCGGCACGCACAGTGGATCAAGCATGTGATTGCGGAAATGGGCGGCAAGAATGCCATCATTGTCGATGCGGACGCGGATCTCGACGAGGCGGTGGTCCACATTCTGCAATCGGCTTTTGGCTACCAGGGTCAAAAGTGTTCGGCCTGCTCGCGTGTAATCGTTCTTGAAGAGAACTTCGACCGCCTGGTGCAGCGACTGAAGGCTGCCGCCGAGAGCATTGATCTCGGACCGGTGGAAGACCCGAAAAACTTTATGGGAGCCGTGATCGAACCTGCTGCCCGGCAAAAGGTCCTCGATTACATTGCCATCGGCAAAGAGGAAGGAACTGCCCTTATACAGCGTGACTACGCTCCTGATGTTTCCGTCGCCCGTCACTCGACACTCGTCACCCATTCCTCTTGTTTTGTGCCGCTCACCATCTTCACTGATATTCGTCCTGAACACCGCCTGGCTCAGGAGGAGATCTTCGGGCCCGTGCTCGCGATCATGAAGGTCAAAGATTTCGAGGAAGCCCTGGCCGTGGCGAACAGCACCCCATACGCTCTGACCGGGGCGGTCTTTTCCCGAAGCCCCGAAAATATTGCGAGAGCAAGAAGCGAATTCCGCGTCGGCAACCTTTACCTCAACCGGGGTTGTACGGGGGCTCTCGTGCACCGCCATCCGTTCGGCGGGTTCAAAATGTCCGGCGTTGGTTCCAAGGCTGGAGGGCCGGACTACCTGCTCCAATTCATGGTGCCCCGCAACATTGTCGAAAACACCCTGCGAAGGGGTTTTGCGCCGTCCAGTGAATAGCCCGAGGGTGAGGAGCGCTTGAAAGCGGTCTGGAATCAAATCCTAGGTTGCCACTTTTTTCAACAGACGGTGGTCTCCTTCCTCATAGAGAGTGTAGCCGGCATTCCCGAATTGAAATTCATTCTGGTAACTGTAAGGCAACCCGAGGTCATTGCCCGTCGTGATGGTCTCGAAAACATACGAGAGCACCTGGGCATACTCTTGAATGGATTCGATAACATCTTTCGTATCCAGGCGAATTTCCTTCAGCCCAAAAAGCGCTCGCAGACCTTGAGTTTCAAGGTGTTCACGGGATTCATCCAGAACCAGGTAAATCACTTGTTCCGGGTTCTTTTTATTTTGAATGCTCAGCAGGACATCCGGATCGTCCGGTGTGACCGATTTTTTCATCAAGGCTGATCCTTTAATATTTGCTCAGTGTGGAAACACGAACACCATCGGCAAGGGACTGCTTCCGGAAGAGTCCTCGGTTCATTTCCATGTCCACCCACCAAACATGCTCCGGCGCTGCCACACCATCCCTCCCGGGATACGTGCGCCTGATATATGCCATTGGAATCGCTTGGGGAGGTTCGCCAGAAAATCGGCTGGACAGGTCGTTGGTGACCGTCTACTTACCCGAAGGTTCTTCCAAACACGGGGAACGAAAGAGGCATTCCATCTGATCGCAATCGTCCACAGCCGTTCTAAAGCAGTCGAAGTTCCCCTCCTTGCGCTGAATTTCCCGGACCAATTCCGTTTTGGTTTTGCCGAAAGAATTGATCCCGAATCTTTTTGCCATCAAGCGAATCTCTTGCATCTTCATAGAAATAACTCCTTAAGTTTTCTTAAAAACAACACGGGTTCCTAACCGTTTATTCGATAATCAATCAAGGCGGGACTGCCAATCTTTAGGCACCCTGAGCCGGCTTCTGGAAAAAACCGGCCCGGGCAATTCATTTTCCAAAGTCATAGCGCCAGAAGACATCGATCCCACTCTGGTTCGTTCCCCCGAACTGGGTCTGAATGGAAAGATGGCGGTTCAGCCTGTATTCTACATCGACCTGGTTCCCTTCCTCGCCGGTAACGCTCTTCTCGAAGTTTACGTACAAATCCGGTGTGACGTACTTCCCAATTGACACAATCCCCACCTCGGTCCTGCTCCCGGAGCTCCCGAGGTTCTTGCTCAGGCCTTTTCGATACTCGATGGTATCCGGCGTGAACGGCGTGTCGCCAAAAACCCTCTTGAGCAGTTGCGACGTTTGTGAACCCAGCCAGGAAGCTGCTTTGTCCTGGAGCTGGAAGCTCTCTTTGGAACTCAAATCACCGGCCGGACGATCAAAGAGCAGGTACGACAGGATATCCACCTGGTTCATCGACGGCATACTGCTCATGACCAGCTTCGGCTGTTTCAATGGCCCGGTCACCTGAACCTGTATGATGGCATCCTTCACATCCTTTTGACAAACGATTTTTAGTTGAGGATCGGGTTGGGGCGATTCGGGAAAGATCAGTTCACCATCGATGATCTTGAGCTTATAGTCCTGAAACCGGTATTCCCCTCGCAGCGTTTGAAAGCCTCCCCGCAGTTTCAAGGCGGCGAAGGGCCGCTTTTCAAGCTTCAAGGAGCCCGTTATTTCCGCATCGAGCCCCATGCCACGCACCCGGGTCCCCGACGGCGGAAGGTTTATGGTCAGGTCCATTTCCAGCCTGTTGTAAAAGTTATCTTGATCGGACGACTCCTTCCGAACCTCAACAATTTCCCCCTTGGTGTCGGCATCAATCACGCGAATATTTCTGGCAAGACCGGATTCGAACTGGCTGAGGTCCATTTCCGCACCGGCCAGGTTCAGGTCACCCGTGAGTTTGCCGCTGGTTGCGGTCGCGGCCAACTGAACATGACCTGCCACTTTTCCTTTAATTCCGTACAGGTCCTTCACCTCCAAATCTTTGCTCTCAGCTTCAAAAGTCATTTCCTGGAACGAAGGGTAGCTGACCCTGCCCTTCACCTCGAGGTGGCCGCCGAGGATCTCCATGACGCTTCTCACCACAATGATTTGCCTGGCGTCCGCCTGCCAGTCGACGTCGATGTTGTCGATGGGATAGGGCAAGTGCTTGATTTTCATTGAACCATTGCGCCAAGAGCCGGTGGCTGCAACAAGCGGTTGACTGAGCGTCCCGCCTCCCTCGGCATCGAGATCGACCCGCCCTCCGAGGGTTTGCAAAACAGTAATGTAGGGAAGGATGCTCGCCGCCTGAAGCCCGCTTATCCTGAAGGAAAAGGCCCACTGTTCAGTACGGCCGATTTCAAATCGAGCGGGCTTAAAGCTCAAGCGCATCGGTATTTTTGCAGTAAGATGAACGGGGTTTTGCAGGGCCTGGCTTTGCAGGTCACCCTGAATACTCAGGGCGTCTTTGGCGAAAGAACCCTGAAGCTGCAGGCGATCGATCACCGGCCCCTGGCTCGCACCTTTGATCTGACGGGAAGAATCCTGCGCCTTGTCGCTGGCTTTTGGGGGCGGCGATGATCCCCTGGGTTACCAGCAGGCTGAGTGTAGCCTCCGGCTGGTCGCTTCGGCCTTTCACGGAAACCTGTCCGGACGCCGTTCCCGAGACCTGTTGTGCCGGACTGATAACCTGCGACCATTGACTCAGGTCAATCCCCTCAAGGCTGATTTTCAGGTCTGTCCTGGCGTCAAACCAGACCTCTCCGGCAGCCTGAAGCTTTTGTCTGTTCTGCTGCAAGGTCAACGATTGCACCCGAATCCCATCCGCTCCGGCTTCAATCCGGGCATCCAGCAGGGCGCTCTGGTTCTTCCAGGAAAGCACACTCTGATTCACCAGCAGTGTTCTCACCGGTCCCCAGATATTCTCCACTCGTCCTGAAAGCCTTGTCCCTCCATGGTTCAAGACGCCTTCACTCCTGACATTAAAGCGACAGGTATCCGCCTCCTGATCGAGATCGAGGCTCCATGCGCCCAGCTTCTTGCCATCGGCGGTGAGGTTTTGAACCTTCAGGGCCAGCTCCCGCCGGCCCGCCTTGCCCATGATTCGGCCCTTTCCCTTCAAGGAGGCCTGTTCGCCCTGCACCGGACCAACCTGAAACGCCGGCGAACTGACAGTGCCCTCCCACACCAAGTCCGGCCATCTTCCTTTGATGCTCCCCCGCGAGTTCACCTTTCCTCTACCGTGCCAGGAAGGCATAAACCCGGCGAGCTTTTGCAGGTCGTGGACGCCAAGATCGTATTCCAGAGTCAGGGATTCATTCTTTTGATTGCCTGAAGCCTTCAAGGTCAAGATTTCGGGCAAGGTGAGATTGGCTTCCATGGTCCCCTGCCATCGTTCCCAGCGGGTGAAGTCTTCGGCTCCGTAATGAGCTTCACCGAAAATGCTTCCCCCGAAGCGTTGGCCGGTTCCCGACACGATCTTTCCCAAGCCGGCTCGCTCGGCACGGAGATCGAATCGAATCCGGCCCTGGTGGTGGCGATCCCAGAGTCCTCTCAGGTCGGCATAACCGGAGAAATCAAAGTCACCCAGGGAACTCTGAATTTTCGATGTCCTAATTTCCGCTATGCCCGCCTCATAGGATCCCTTCAGCTCGCCCCTGTGGATCTCCCGGCCGCCCCACCGGGACGATTCCAGGAGGACGTGCATCCCGGCCTGCGCCGTCTCGAGTTGCGAACCCTCCAGGGTGAACACGATCTGCCCGAAAAGCTGCGACTCGGCAGGTTGCGAAGGAACTGCGACGTGCAGGCCCGCAAAGCGGGAAAAGAGCTGGACGAAGCGCCCCCCGACCGCGTTGGGCTCCACCTGCAGGGTCCCTTGAAGGTTCCCGAGGTTGCTCTGCAAATCGTGATCGAGAGACCAGTTTCCGGATTGCCTGACGAGATGCAAAGATCCGGAGATCTGTTTCAAGGCCGGAATTTTCTCCCGAAGCGATGGAAATACGGTCGGGGAAAAGCTCATCACCTGAATCTGCAGCGCACCGTCGAAAGGAGGCGACAAATCCCACCGGCCCTGACTAAAAAGCTCGGCCACCCCGGGGGCACTGAGCTCCAAAGCTGAAACCGAGAGGGTTTGACCCCTGATTTCCGCTTCCCCGGTGAGTCTCCATTCACCAAGGTCGGGAACATCAACGCAGCCTTGCCATTGGCCGAAATTGATCTTGAGCTTGGGACCATCACTTCCCGGGATCTCCTGAAAGAGGAGCGTTGCATTCACATCCCGGACGGAAAGCACCACTTGCCCATTCTGATAGGCGATAATAGTGCCGGATGTAATTCGGACCTGCGGCCAGGGCAGGCCGGCCCAGGGAATATTCCTGCCCTCTCGAGAGTCCCCGCTTTTCTCGGGTTTCCCGGTCGAAAGCTGAAACCGGCCCTCGGCATCGCGCTCCAGTTGCAGCCACGGTTTCTCCAGGGACAGTTCGCCCGGGTGGATATAAGGCCAATTCCAGGAAAAGCGATAGCCAAGACTAGCTTCCTCACACTCGAGAACATTCTCCCCGGAGGCTTTGACCTTCAATCCGAAGAGACGCAATTCCCTGAAAGGAGACCAACGAAAGGAATCGAGCCGAACGGCAATACCGGTCGACGACTCGATCTTACTCACCGCCGCTTTGAGCACCCGCTCCTGCACCGCCGGGATATGCAGCATCAGGACAAATGAGACGGAGATAAGGACGATGCCCAAAAGGACCCAGGCGAAAACCCTGAGCGGCAAGGAGGTTCTCTCCGGAGGCTTTTCTCTGGACGCTTTCTTCAGTCGCTGCAAGATAAATCCCCATTTACAAAATGATTGGTTTGTGTTGCATTATGAAAGAATTCTCGTGACAAATCAACCGCAACGGAAGTCGGAAGAAGGAGGTCGGAGGAGAGAGATCAGAAGTCGATTGCTGATAGGCGAACAAGGAGGTGGGTTCTATCTCCTGATTTCCGCCCTCCGAGCCCCGATCTCTCATATCCGAGTTCCGTCGCACGGCAGATTGTTGGAGGATGTGGCATGAAGGCAATGGTTCTCACGGCGTGTGCGCCGATGGTGGAGGCTCCGCTTCGCTGGATGGAACGGCCGAAACCGCAGCCGGACGTCAAGGAAATCAGAGTCAAAGTCAAAACCTGCGGAATCTGTCGAACGGACCTTCATATTATCGAGGGGGAACTTCCTTCTCTCGATCACCCGGTCATCCCCGGTCACCAGATTGTCGGGGAGGTTGAGGCACTTGGCCCGGGAGCCTCGCGTTTCCAAGTCGGCGAGAGGATCGGGATAGCGTGGCTCCGCCACACGTGCGGTGATTGCACCTTCTGCAGGGAGGGAAAGGAAAACCTGTGTGAAGGTTCGCTCTTTACCGGCTATCACGCTCCGGGAGGTTTCGCAGAATATGCGGTGGTCCATGAAGATTTTGCCTATGCGATACCGGCTGTTTTCAGCGACGCCGAGGCCGCCCCGCTGCTCTGCGGTGGAATCATCGGCTATCGCAGTCTGAGGCGCAGCCAGGTCCGACCCGGCCAGAAACTGGGATTGTATGGCTTTGGCTCTTCCGCCCATATCGTCCTGCAGATTGCACGGTACTGGGATTGCGAGGTCTACGTGTGCACGCGCCAGAGGAAACATCAGGAATTGGCTCTGAGTCTCGGGGCCAAATGGGTCGGCTCGCAAGCGGAAGAAATGCCCGTGCGGACTGACAGCGCCATCGTTTTTGCCCCTGCGGGAAGCCTTGTACCCAAGGCCTTGGCTCGCCTTCGCAAAGGGGGGACGCTGGCGCTCGCTGGAATATACATGACGGCCATTCCAGAAATGAGCTATGAGGAGCACCTCTTTTACGAGAAAAACATTCGAAGCGTCACTGCGAACACCAGGCAGGATGCCGTCGAATTGCTGCAGCTCGCAGCCGAAATCCCCATCCGACCGAAAGTGCAGGTGTTCCCCATGGAGCAGGCCAATGATGCCCTCTTGAAACTTAAGCGCGATGAGATTAATGGTACCGGTGTCCTGATGTGCGCTCATGGCGCTGTTGGCTAAACTGAGCTTTTGCTCACGCTCAGCACAGGTATGATGCTGGGTTGCACGGTGAATTGAATAAAGGAGGATGCATGATGCAACATTGGAGGAACTCCCTGTGGCTGCTGCTGTCTATCTTGCTGCTCTTGAGCGTCTGCTCCTGCATGACCGCCGCCGGCAGGACCCCCGGCCAGGTCCTCGATGACATGAACATCACGACGACCATCAAAAGCAAGATCTTCAACGATCCTTATCTGAGCGGTTTTGCCGTTTCCGTCGACACCTTCCAGGGTGAGGTTACTCTTACAGGAGCGGTGGAATCGGAATTTGCCAAGAATCGCGCGACCGAATTGGCCCAGGGCATTTATGGAGTGCACAAGGTGAATAACCTCTTGATCATCCGTTAGGTCCAGTTCAAAGAACAAAGAAGAGGGACAGTTTAAACTGTCCCTCTAACAGAGCGCTTTATATCTGATGGAACATTTTTCGTTAATGTAAGGTCGTTCTCATACAGTGACTGCCCACAAACAATGAATCTCTTTTTTTCTCACGATCATACTACGCCGCACTTGGTGCTATGATGCCGTTCTTCCTCAATTCCCTCCATTTCTTGAAGGCCAGGGCAATGACACCGATGGAAAGAACAATCAGCAATACCGCGAAGGCGGCTAGGGTATAATCTCCCTTGGGAAGATATTTCTCAATAAGCAAACTAACCAGTGAATATAAGGTTGTTGCCATCATGAATATCGCCGGGATTACGGTAAAGACGGCACTTTTCCCCTTATTCACCAGCCACACGGATACGGCGATCAGCGCCAAGGATGCCAGTAACTGATTCGCGGAGCCGAATGCGGGCCAGAGAGCCAAAAACGCATTGTTGTAGGCCAGAAGGTACATGAGAATGACACAGAGTGTCGAGTTGAATAGATATCCTTTCATTATCTTCGGAACATTCGTGAACATAACCTGCCACAGCTCTTCGAATAAATATCGGTTGAGCCGCACGGCCGTGTCCAGGGTCGTGACCACAAAGCCTTCCACCAGCAGGATCCCGAAAATGGTCCCGTACACCGGTGCTATCCCCAACCCTTTGTCGAGCAAGCCGCCGGCGCCGGCGGCAAAGGCCAGAATCGGGTTTGATTTTGCCCCGGCGGCCGTCGGGAACACAATATTCGTGTAATCCTGAAATGTGAGGCCGCATCCGACGGCAACCAGGACCCCGATGGCAAGCATGCCTTCCAATAACATCCCACCGTACCCGACTTTAATAATATCCGATTCTTTCGAAACCTGTTTCGATGAAGTGCCCCCGGCAACCAGGCAATGGAATCCAGAAATGGCGCCGCAGGCTACGGTAATGAATAAAAACGGCCAGATGGGACCCAATTTGCTTGACCCTGCCGCGATATTCGTAAACGGGGCGTTAAAGGTAACACCTTTGAGGCCTGCCGCAATACTGGCAATAAACAATGCCGCAACTCCGGCGTAGAGCAAAAACGAGTTGGTAAAGTCCCTCGGCTGCAGAATAATCCAGACGGGAATGCCCGCGGCCAACAGTGTATAAAAACAGAGGATGATCATCCAGACATTGGCTGAGAAGGAAATGGGGTATTCCATGCCAACGATAACGGAAAGGATGCACACAACGATCGCAATTCCGGAGGCAAGATAAACATTGATTCCCTTTTTATAAACCAGGAAGCCGATAATGGGTGCAAAGCAGGTAATGATGATGACCGATGTGGAGGCGATACCGCCGATCTGGGCCTTGACGACTCCTCCGGCCTCAAGGGTCTTCACTACCGTTTGGGAAGGATCCAGCTTGAGTACGTCCAAGGGCAGCAAGGACGTCAGAGCCGTCGCCGTCAGGCCCAGAAACGCCGAGGTCACCAGTAACAGCACACATATGGTAAACGAGATAAAGAGAAAGAATCCCGTGTTTCCCAGGGTCGATTTGGCGATCTCGGCAACCGAATGTCCCTTCTCCCTGACGCTGGCAAAAAGCGTCGTCATATCATGCACGGCGCCGATGAAGATACTCCCGAACACCGCCCACAACCATACGGGAATGAAGCCGAACAGCATCGCGACGGTAGGACCGATGATCGGCCCGCCGCCGGCGATGCTGGCAAAATGGTGCCCGAAGAGCACAATCGGTTTGGTCGGCACATAATCACAGTCATCCTTCATGCAACATGCCGGGGTAGGATTGTCATCGTTTTGCTCAAAGACCTTTGAAATGTATCTTCCGTAAAAACGGTAGGCAAACCAGAAAAAAACAGCTCCCACGATCATAAGAATTGCTGCGTTCATATCGGTCTCCTTCTTCTACTCAGTTGACTAAATCGAGTTGCTAAAACAACGATTTGTCGCACCTATGCGGCACTTGAGTCGAGACGATCCGAATATCACATCCCCCCTTTCCAAATTTGATTTCCTCAACACGCAAAGCCCGTCTTCAAAAACCGTCCTTATCTGCCCTATACAATCTCTTTGGACTTCAAAGCATCTCCACCAACGACCGGGAAGACGGCCATCCCGTTCGGTTCATCTCCTCTCCAAACAACCTTCCGAGCCTTCTCCCTTGGGTCTCTTACGGCCAATACGATCAAAAAAACCTTGCATAGTATACAATATTTTTCCCCGTTCAAGTGATAACTCTCTTCCCGTTCATTTTGGGCTTGCCGGTCGAAGATTGAAACTATTGAAATTTCGTAATTCCCATCCATTGCGGGAGGGGATAAACTTGTTTTGTTCCATGCAAGAGATGGCGAAACTATGAGCCTGGCAGGAAGACTTAACCAATAACATGTCAAAGGCAGCAGAAGTGACGATTTCACGATCGACGGGGCCGCATGAATTTCGGATGGAAGGATGGATCAGCTGCGCCCCTTTCGAGCGGTTGCTGAATGTCAGTATTATTGAGGCTGCTGAAGGGCGGGCGGTATTGAGCATGCCCTTTTTCATCGACTACGCCCAAGGCGGCGGGTTGATGCACGGGGGCGCCCTGGTAAGCCTGGCCGACACTGCGGTGGTAATGGCCATAAAGAGCATCATCCCTCCGCTCTCTCACTTTGCCACGATCGCACTGGATGCGAAATACCTTCTGCCCGTCAAGAAAGGAACTGTCACTGCCGAGGCCAGGGTGGTCGCCAGGGAGGGCCGAATCTTGCGGGGCCGGGCAACGCTCTATGATGAAGAGAAAAGAGCAGTCATGGAATTCACCTCCACCTTTAAGATGGCTGCGGATACCAGGATCAGGGGAATTGTCTTCGCCGACGATGTTTCTGAATGACTTGGAGGAGTCATTCATGGCTTTCTTAAGCGCCACCCCCATTGAACCGATTGGAAAGATCCTCCAGGTTATCCCCGGCGATGCGAAATACGGTCCAATCATCCATCGCCCGCGCTCCCAGCTTCTTATAGAATCGGATTGCCGGTTCGTTCCAATCGAGGACCGAGAACTCGAGCCGACCACAGCCACGCTCTTTCGCCAGTCTTGCCACAAACAACAGCAGCGTTTGGCCGATCCCTTTGCCCCGAAAGGCGGGCTTGACAAAGAGATCTTCCAGGAAGAAGCCGGGTCTTCCCAGGAACGTCGAGAAATTATGGAAAAACAGCGCCATCCCTGCGGGAGCGCCGTCGTATTCGGCGATCACGATTTCGACAACCCGGTGCCCGTCGAACAGTGATCGACGCAGCGTGTCCACGTCCGCCACCACTTCATGGGACAGACGTTCATATTCGGCAAGCTCTCGGGTGAACTGTAAAATCAACTCGAGATCCGACTCTTGCGCAAAGCGTAAGGTGAGTGCGGGGTCTTGAGTTACAATTCGGGTTGTTACAACAGGTCTGACAGTCGCCATGACGAAACGCTCCGGGGTTATGCACGGTTTGGAGTTGACGCATATCCCTTACACAATCATTCACCAAAGGCAAGAGGAGCGGAGGAGGAAAAGACGCAAAATGCATGAAAAGAACACCCGGACACGCGACGCTTCTCTTGGCGGCTGAGCACGGGCCGGTAAGCGGCCATCCCCTTCCTTCCCTTTAGCCCTTCTCAACATAACCGGTACTGGTTACAATAAATTGAAGCTGAGTGGTGGAAAAAGTCTTGGCTGAATAACGAAGGAGTTCACGGATTCTCTGGACGGGGCCCGTGAGTGCTTCGTGCAGGTGGAGAAACAACATGAAAAGAGTCATTTGTATTGTGATCGTCGTCCTGGCGGTATGGTTCGCAAACCCCATGTCCGCAGGGGCAAACGCACCAGCCAACCTGATAGACGGTTCGTTTGTTCATTTTGGGTATAGCGATACCACCCCGGCCATGACCATCGACCAATTCAAGCAACTGCTCAATGAAATGCGTTCTTTGGGAATGGACACAATTATTCTGGATGCGGTTCGCATCAAAAAGAGCGCTGTCGGATGTGGAGGCGGCGGGGACGATTTCTACTGGGTTGCCGGGTTCCCGAGTAAACTGAAGAATGTTTTGGATGAAGCCCAGAAAAGAGGGATGATTGTATATCTGGGTGCAGTCATGTCCTTCATGAACTGCGATGATTTTCATAAGAGTCCCAATAAGGATTTAGTGTATCAGGATATAAAAACAAACATAAAACTTATTGCTGATAGTTACAAAAATCATCCTGCTTTCGCTGGTTGGTACATACCCGATGAAACAGGAGCCGATTCCTCGCTGATCAAAAAAATGTCGTATTATCATAATATTACCAGCCAACTGAAGCAATTGACCCCCGGGAAGAAAGTGATCATATCCCCTTATCTGCAGCCGGGCGCCCTGAGCCCGTCA
Source organism: uncultured delta proteobacterium (assembly GCA_963844985.1). GTDB lineage: Bacteria > Desulfobacterota > Syntrophobacteria > Syntrophobacterales > Syntrophobacteraceae > JADGQM01. The sequence goes on along the minus strand of CAWJQV010000007.1, from coordinate 58,779 downwards.
GATCTGGCTTATGTGGCGGCTTTTTTCAGGGATGGAACGGGAATCGACATCCAAGCATGGCAGGATGGAACGGGGGCGTTTGCCAACCCACCCTCATCGGATGGACAAGCTCAATACTCCACCGAGGATTATTATGCGCAATTGGTTGATCGCCTTGGCTCAGAAGCTGTCTGGGCAGATATTGAGCTCTTCAATTTTAAAAGCTACAGCAGTGCTTCTGTTGCAAGACTGAACAACCAATTATCGGCGGCTCAGTTGCCGGGAAAGCGAGTATCGTGGCTGTTTCAAAGCCATATGAGTCCTTCCTGGGGGCCGAATGCGGGTTACAAGGAAGCTCGTCGACTCTTTAGATCCTACCAGGCCCTGTATGGATTTAAGGGCGCCTATTTGAGTTATGAAGGATCTTATCGCTGGATCACGCCCCCTGCATCACAATACCCGGATCTATATGGGGAGCTTAATAATTCAACTACAGCAGATCCCAAGAATCCCTTCAGTGCCGGTTGGGTCGGCGTTCTGGGAAACGCTCACTTTATATTTGATTTCCCGGCACCTACCAATGTGGATTGGCTGGGAGTTCATATTGTGCTGCAGCCGAGTTCGGGGATTACATCACCCGCTAAAGTTCAGGTACGTTGTTCCACCGACGGCACGGGATTCGGTCCTGCCAAGGCAGTCATTCCCTCAGTCCCGGGAGCCGACCATTCGTCAAGTTCCGGCACCGAATATGTGATATCGAACTCGGCGCCACTCAACTTCAAGGGCTGCAAATCGCTTTCAATCAAGCTTCTCAATACCCAATGGACGTTCTTGAGTGAGGTTGAAATAGCGCGCAATTAAGCGGACCGGGGTTCAGAACGCCCTGCAAGGTCTGGATTGCCGCCTCCGCGCGGATGACATAGAGGTCGTTGTGCCAAGGCCTCTTAAGATAGGCGCCTCATTGAGGGAACCATCAACCATCGAAATCGTCAAGCTGTTAATCGAATGTCATCAGCGGCGACCGGTTTTTGCAGGGCTTTCTTCCGATAGCCACGGTGTGAGCGCCGCCACCGTTGGCAATCCCATGACCACGAGACCTGACTTCCCATGCCTCACCTGGCCCCGATGACCACCTTCGCCTAACCGAAACTTACAGGGCTCAGTCAGCCGACCAGGACGGGGGGGCCGCCAGCCTGAGCGAAAGAACGGTTTCGGCGATTTCTGCAAAACCCTCACCGCCTTCGTGCTCGGCCACAAAGAATGGGAGATGCTGCATTCGGTCGATGAAGCGAAGGACGTTGCTCACCCCCGCAGTGACCGGAAAGAATTGAAACATGGGTTCGTCGTTGGGGGAGTCCCCGCAAAACAAAAAGCGCCGCCTGGTTGCATCGAGGTCCATTCCCCACAGTTCTTGTGCCATGAGCCGGGTCATACCCAGTTTGTTGTAATCTCCGAACCAGCCATTGACGTGGATCGAAGAGACTTTGCTGGTTGCTCCGTGCTTATTGAAGATCTCACCAATGCGGTCGACAGCTTGCCAGTCAAGTGGTTTGACATCCTCACAGAAATCGATGGCAAGATCTGCTTCCCGATAAGGTTGGTCGGATGCGACCGCGGCACCGGGAACCGACTGAATCACCTCCTCCTCGATTTGCTTGAGGCGAACTCTTTTCTCCCGGCGGATGGGGGCGGGATCGAGAAACCTTCTTCTGAGCATTCCTGCGCGTTCGTCCAACCAGAAATAGAAGGCCCCGTTTTCGCCGACCACGGCATCCACAGGCCACATGCGGGCGATGTGGTCGCACCAGCCGGCCGGTCGACCGGTGATCGGCACGAGTCTCAGCCCCGACGCTTTGAGGGCCCACAGTGCCCGGTAAGCGGATGGGGGGATCTTGCCGCGAGTAGTAAAAGTGTCGTCGATATCAAAAAAAACACCTTCGAGGTCCTTCGCGGTTTCGATGTCCATAGTGCGAATTGAAGCGATCATGTCCATCTTTCTTAAAATGCTTTATGGTCCTTCTTTGTAATCTGCCTTCCGACAGCAAGCCACAAAACGTCAAAGCGCAATCATGTCCATCTTTATAGGGGTCGGGGACGTTGCCAACGAAAGTCCATTGCAATCATATTATGTTTGAGCGACACTTTCGAGGTCCATTCGCTATTCTGGAATTTGGGGAAGCTTGAAACGGGAAACGATAGCCATGTCCGGAGTCGAAAGCAGGCGAAAGACCCAGGTGTTGATCATCGGAGGCGGGATTGCGGGGACGGGTCTGGCTCGCGATCTCGCGCTGCGCGGCTTGCAGTGCCTGGTAGTGGAAAAAGGGCACGTGAACTCGGGAGCATCGGGCGCCAACCACGGGTTGCTCCACAGCGGCGCCCGCTATGTTTCCAACGATCCGTTCACGGCCCGGGAATGCGGGTTGGAATCCCTCCTGCTGAAACAATCGGCGCCCCGATGCTGCACGGATACCGGAGGCCTGTTCGTTGCCGTTGCCGGAGACAGCGAAGCATATATTGCGGACTTTCCGCACCTCTGTCTGCAAAACGGGATCACGGTGCAGGCGCTGGAGTGTCGAGAAGCCAGAGACCTTGAACCGGAATTGTCGGAAAACCTCATTGCCGCTTTCCGGGTTGAGGACGCGACCGTTGATCCGTTCTTGCTCTCCTACAATAATCTGTCTGATGCCGTCCGGCATGGCGCTGAGTTGCTGCCTTTCTCCGAAGTGGTCGGCATGGTTCGGCAAGGCAGGCGCATCCATACCGTGAGAGTGCTCCGGCTTAAGAGCGGCAGAGAGATCGACATCGAGGCGGACCTGATTGTCAATGCCGGCGGCGCCTGGGTCGGAAAAGTTGCCGAACTGGCCGGCCTGCAAATACCGGTGATATGGTCCAAAGGCAGCATGCTGATCACCCAGCGAAGAATTACCGATCGAGTAATCAACCGGCTGCGGCCGCCGGCTGACGGTGATATCGTGGTTCCCGGGGGAACCGTCTCGCTGGTGGGAACGACCTCGGCAAGAGTGACCGATATCGAACACCTCCGTGCCGATTTTGGCGAAGTGGACTTCCTCGTGGAAGAAGCCGCCAAGGTCGTCCCGATAATGAACAAAACACGTTTCGTAAGGGCTTTCGCCGGGGTCAGACCACTCGTCTGCGGCACGCCCCTGGACTGCGATCGCAACCTCAGTCGGGGCTCCGAGATTATCGATCATGAGCGGGATGGCCTTGTCAATTTGATCACGGTCGTATGCGGCAAACTGACGACCTACCGGCTAACCGCCGAAAGAGCTGCGGATCTCGTTTGCGAGCGCATCGGGGTTTCTGCTCCCTGTCTCACCAGGGAGTTGCCGCTAACCGGTGTGCCCGAGAACGATTGGGTCTCGGCCGGCCTCGCTCCGCGACTCTGGAGGCAGCGGAAATGGCCTGACGATGCGCTGCTGTGCGAGTGTGAGATGGTGCCCATGAGTGCCGTCGCCGAGATCGTTCGCCAACTCCGGACCGATGGTGAAACCGTCGACCTCGATGCCATCCGCCGGCGCAGCCGCATGGGCAAAGGCTCATGCCAGGGGGCTTTTTGCAGTCTGCGAACGACGGGATTTCTCTATGGACTCGGCGTCTTCTCGGACGACCGAGGGATCCATGAATTGAAGACGTTTCTGGAAACTCGCTGGAAAGGTTTGCGGCCGGTGCTCTGGGGCGGGCAACTGGTGCAGGAGCAACTCCAGGAAGCGGTTCACTGTGGTTTGTTAAACCTGGAGACGCAGACGGATCCGGATGGATCCTAGACTCGGATAGACACGGACGTGATGCTGCCGATTTCTCTTCCGCTTGTTAATCTCTGCCGTGTTTATGCGTGTCTTCTTTTCGTCGCGTCCCTCCGTGTCTCATGAAGGCCTCGACCGCACCGTAGGCGGTAGCAATTGCCAACCCGGCACCGCTCTTGGTGCGGATCCAGTCCTGGTGAGCCAGCACAGAACCCGCTGCGAAAACATTCTCGAAGACCGGCCTTCCGTTTCTCCCCAGGGGGCGAAACTGATCATCGATTTCCAGCCCCGCTTCATTAATGGGGTGGCCCCCGGGGTCCAGAAACCGCTCGCGGTGCCACAATGCTCTGGCCGGCGGCTGCGAGACCGGAAACCCGAATGCGGTTTCCCGTATACCGTTTCGGTCGGCCGTTAGCCCGCCTCCCAGAAACCGCCCCGTAGCCAGGATCATCCCCTCCCCTTCCAGCGTCTCCTGCCATTCTGCGGTACCCACGGTGATTTCGGGACAGCGGCAATCCTCATCCCGAACCGCGAGCACTCGTCTGCCATTGAAGAACTGAACGCCTTGCCGCATCAGGACCGCCTCGAGTGCCTCCCGCAGGCGCATGCCGGGAACCGAAGGAGGCAGTGTGGGGATTTCAAAAATCCCGACCCCGAGTCGAGCTTCCAAATCAGCGATGACCTCTTTATACGAGCGAAGCCCCAGCACCGCCGGCATCCCGACCAACTGAGCATCGGCAAGATGGGGGCGGATGGCATCGGCGAGTGCCGCCCGGACCTCTGAAGACTCAACGGCTTCGGCAAGCTGAAGATTTTGGCGATCAGCACCCGGGAAGGGCTGCGGGAACGGGAGGCGCCGGGCGCGCAAAGCCCCCCATCGGGGACGCAACACGGCTGCGATCAGGCCGGCGCAAAAATCCTTCATACCCTCAAAATCAACGAGCAAGGTCGGGAGCTTTTCCTGGAGGGCAAGCACTCCGCGCCACATGGACAGAGGCACCCGGTAGGTAGCCTTCAGCGTCCCCGCAGCGGTCGCCAGCGCCGCATTGCGGTCCGGAATGCCACAGTAATTGAACCCGCCTCCTTCCACGATGGTCAGAAATTCCCTCAGCGACTCCCGGATGGCCTTGACCGTCAGGCGTGCATAGGGATGCCGCGGAGAGGCAGCGGTGAGAGCGGCAATGCCGTCCCAGGGATCGTCCCAGAGCTTTTGTTCATGGGGTGGGTAGATGCCAAGAAGATCCAACAGGCCGCTGGCGAAGGCGAATTCCCCTCCTGTGGCCGAGACCTGTGCGATGCTCAAACCCCTCGCGGCCGCAAAACAGGCGGCTGCAGTGCCGGCGAAGCCAGAACCGATGACGATAAGATCGAACTTATGGCTGACGCTGCTTGCCATTCAAATCCAGGCTACACCTTCCGGCGATTCATTCTTCCATGAAACACAGGGATGGACACGGCTCATAAAAACAATTTCAGGCTGATACGTGTCCGTCCGTCACAGCCTCAATAAGCCCCAATCCATGCCTAACCAAAAACGCCCCCCATCTTCGTTCCCGTGATCTTGTTAATGGCAAAAAGACAGGACGCTCCGAGGACAATGAGGATAAGGCCAAGAGCGGCCGCTTCGTTCACGGAACCGCCGATGTAAAAATTGAAGATACCCACGGGCATCATTTCGTGACCGGGAACGACTAGAAGAAGGGTGGCCGAGGCTTCCTGAAGCGCCAGGATAAAGGAATAAAGGGAACCCACCAGCACCCCTTTCCAGATCAGGGGCAAGGTTACGTCCTTGAACGTGGTCATCCTTCTAGCGCCGACGCTTTCGGCCGCCTCTTCAAACGACGGATGGACAATCTGAAGCGACGCGAACGTTCCTCTCACCGTGTAGGGCATCCGCCGCACCCCCAGGACCAGGGGGATGATAATCCAGACGCCGATTAGAGCCGTGGCCGTAAAGGGCAGCGGATCTCTGAACGCACGGAGGTAGGCTATGCCGATGCCGGTTCCGGGGAGAGCGAGGATCAGGGTGGTGAGGGAATCAAGGGTATCTCGCCCGGGCAGTTTGGTCCTGGCCATCACCCAGGCGATCGGCACCCCGATGACGATACAGATCACAACCGTTATCCCGAATAGAGGATGCTGTTCAGGATGAACTTGGGGGTTTCAATGGCGACCCGTTGAAAGTATTGAAGAGTATACTTTACTGGAATAGGGGTCAGGGCCCACCCTTTGCCGAAGGAATCGAGGACGATCCCCAAATAGGGAATGAAGGCAAAAATGAGAACCGCGGTCAGAAAAATTAACACCCCGACTTTTCCAAGGGAGGAGAGGGGCCTTCTCTCGATCACGCTGTAGGAAAGGGAACTGTAGTCCTTCAGGGCAACGTAGCGCTTGGCGACAATGAGAAACACGATGGCAAGAAGAATCATGATGGCGGAGATGACGATGCCCATCTTGAACAGTCTTCGATCCACGAACTGCACGATGTTCAGGTAGGCCTGAGAAGCCAGGAGATCATCTATCCCCACCACCAGAGGGGTGGCAAAGTCGGCGAAGGTCCAGATAAAGACCAGGAGAGCACCGGACACATATCCCGGAGTGGTGAGGGGAAAGGTGATGTCCCAAAACTTCCGAAACCCGGTGGATCCGACGCTTTCCGCCGCTTCATCGAGAGAGGGTGAGATTTTCCCCATGGCGTCAACGATGCTGAGCGTCATGAGAGGAAAGAGATGAAGCGTCTCGACCAGCAGCACGCCGTGAATCCCGTACATGAAGTTGATGGGTTTTGAAAATCCCAAGATAATCCATCAGAATCACATTCACGGTCCCGGCCCTGCCCAGGATGAAAACGAAACCCATGACCCCGACCAGGGGGGGCATGATCATGGGAACAATGGACAGGAAGGAGAAGAGATTCCTCCCGGGAAAGTCGTAGCGCAACAGAAGAAAGGCGAAGGTGATCCCGATGACGGACGTTGTGATGACCGTAGCGACACCCAGGAGAAGCGAATTAACCAGGGCTTTAAGATAGAAAGGATCGCTGAAGAAGTCATAGAAATTCATGAAAGTGAAAGCGTCGGCATCGGTGGTGAAAGCATCGTAGAAGAGGCGGATGAGAGGATAGATGAGGAATACCGCCATGAACAGCCAAATTCCGGCGTAACCCAGCAGACCGCCGATGTTGAACCGCCTGCCGGAGTCGGCCCGGCTTGTCGCTGTGATCACTTTATGAGCCTGGTCCATGTCGGCCTTCGAGATCCTCTTACGCTGGAATGGCGAGGGTCGTTCTGGCTGAAAAACTCACGATGACCTTCTCCCCGATGGCATAGGGTCTATGGTCCCTGGGGTTTTGAACATCAACCCTGAAGGTCAGATTATAACCAATATCAACATCATAGCGCACGGCATTGCCGATGAAGGAGGCAAAACCGACGACTCCGGAAATGCTGTTGACCGCTTTGCCGGTCGGTTCGATGTTGCCGATGGAAGCGGTTTCGGGGCGCACGCAGACCATGCACCGCCCCCCTTTTTCAAGGTTCATCGCGCTCTCCCCCAGGAACGGTCCGACGTCCGTCGCCACGGTCACCAGGCCCTCGGTTTCGGTCTGTTCCTGAACCCGACCCGGAATGAGGTTGTTGATCCCGATGAAATCCGCCACAAAAGGGTTCGCCGGTCTTTCATAGAGGTCCCAGGGAGTGCCGACCTGCTTCAATCGCCCTTGCTCGATCACGGCAATACGGTCCGAAAGGGTGAGGGCCTCTTCCTGGTCATGGGTGACATAGACGGTGGTTATGGCCAGTTCCTTCTGGAGTTTGCGAATTTCAGCCCGCACCTGCAGGCGAATCTTGGCGTCCAGATTGCTCAAAGGCTCGTCGAGCAGCAGCACGTCGGGGTTCAGAACCAGGGCCCTGGCCAGAGCGACACGCTGCTGTTGGCCTCCCGACAATTGACCGGGGTAACGCTCTTCGAGTCCCCCCAGGTTCACCAGATGCAAGGTGTGGGCGACTTTCTTTTCAATTTCTCCCTTTGCCACCTTCTTCAGTTTCAAACCGTAGGCGATATTGGCATAGATGGTCATGTGCGGCCACAGGGCATAATTCTGAAAAACCATGCCGATGTTTCGTTCATAAGGGGGAATGCCGGTGACGTTCCTGCCGCCGAATGCGATCATGCCGAGATCGGGCTGGTGGAAACCACCGATCAGGCGCAGAATGGTGGTCTTCCCGCAGCCGGAAGGACCCAGCAGCGTGAACAGTTCACCGTCCTTGATGGCCAGGGAAACGTGGCTTACCGCTTCAAGGGTGCCAAACCTCTTAACAATGTCTTGCAGTTCTATGTTCATCTCAAGATGACCGGGTTCTTCGTCTGACTGGGGGTTGAAGGATTGAGGAATTCAGGAGTTCAACCCTGTTTCGACTCGGAGCTTTATTCTCCAGGGTATTTTAGAAAGCCCGCCATCTCCTCCCGGCACTCGCAGGCGGGTTCAAATCGTTTTTTGAAAACAGCCCTTCTGCTTCTGATGCAGGTAATGCCCGAGTCCTGCGAGACCCAACGCTGGGCTTGTTTGCAAGAGTGCCGTGAATAGCCCGGGAAAGAGACGGTTCGAGGAATTGCCCGGCAGAGGCCCCTGACCTCTGCCGCTGCGGCAATTCCTCAAAGCTCCTCACATCGACAATCCCTAAATGCCCAATGCGGGAGATCGTCAATGCTATTTATCTTTAACTATGTCCTTGTGTTTTTCAGTAATCTCCTTGCGAAAATAGGCGTTGACGTCTTCAATGCGCTTCTTTTCGCCGGCGAGACTGACATCATAAACGTTCCCGACAGGAATATCGAAGAATGAACGGACCCCGCCGGTAAACTCAACCGCTTTTTCCTGGTTGGACCCTGGAGCTCCCTGAACTTTGTATTTGGGTGTGATGGGATAGACACCCAATTCCGAGACGAGTTTCTGACCCTCCTCGGAAATCAGAAACTCAATGAAAGCATGAGCGGCCTTGGGATGGGGCGCTCCCTTCAATACGGATATCGGTTCAGGAGTGACGTAGGCGTTGGTCGGATACACATACATGAGTTCATATCCGCCAAGGACCTCGGCAAATGCCATATAACTGGGCACCCCGAAGCCAACGGCAAATTCCCCTTTGGCCACAACATTCGGCACATCTCGGGAACGGGCGGTAAAAATCCCGGTATTGGCGGCCAGTTTAGTCAACCACTCCCAGCCCTTTTCCCACCCGTAGGTCTGGAGGATAACCTCACAGGTGGCATGACTCGAGCTCGATCGATCCGGGGTGCACTGGGCAATTTGACCCTTCAGTTTGGGATTGAGCAGGTCGTCCCAGTCTTTGATTTCGACACCCAACCGTTTCAACAGTTTTGGCTGATAGATAATGCCATAAGGTTCGAGCATCGTGCCCACCCAAAACATCTTGGGGTCCTTGAGGGGCAGGGGCACCGGCTTCCCGATGCTCGCCGGAATTTCATCCCACGCTTTCTGAGGCAGCTGTACCTTTTCCAGGAGTCCCTTGGCAGCCAGGTCATCAAAGAGCGTCCCTTCTCCACCCCAGAAGATATCGGCCTGAGGATTGCCTTTCCATTCCAGGATTTGACCGTAGGCCACCGGTGTGCCCTTCGGGATCGCGCTGGTCTTCACGTCGATGTTCCACTTCTTTTTGGCATATTGCTCGAACGCCTTCAGAACCGGATCATGGACGTCCTTGGAGACAGGAGTGATCAAATAGAGTTCGTTTTCAATTGGCTGCGCCAGGCTATTGCCCGTACTGCAAAAGCTCAACGCTGCGATCAAAGCGGCTACCATCAGAATCTGTTTCATTTTTCACCCTCCATCTTTAAGCGCCCCTTCCAAGCTTTCTCCAGACTTTTGCCCACCCGGCATCGAGTTTAGAGGAGAGAAGGGAACGAGTCAAGGCAATTGGGGAACCGCAGGCCGCCTCGGAATCACGCACAACAATCCGTAAGCGGAAATACCATGGGCCGGGAGAAATCGATTTATGGGTTCACCTTTTCTTGTATGTCACGTTGCGGGCCATTCATGATTTTGCTATAGAAGACACAGCTCAATGGGCGTTTCAAATAGAGAGTGCAATCAAGATGGCAACTGCTTTTGTTACCGGTGCCACCGGCTTTATCGGAAGCCATGTGGCACTTCATTTGGTGCGGCGGGGTTGGAGAGTTCGCGCTCTGCGTCGCCCCCGATCAGCTGCGCCCTTTGTCGAAGGAGCCGACATCGATTGGCGTTCGGGAGACATTCGGAACTTCGACCAGACTCGGTCGGCGATGGCGGCTTGTGATGCCGTTTTTCATGTTGCCGCCGATTATCGTTTGTGGTCAAGGAATCCCCGGGAAATCTACGAAACGAACGTCTCCGGGACCGCAAACGTGCTCCAGGCGGCGCTCGCGAACCGTGTCGAGCGGGTGGTTTACACAAGCAGTGTCGGTGCTCTGGGGTTGAAACCCGGCGGGAGACCGTCCAACGAAGCGACCCCCGTTTGCCTGGCGGACATGGTAGGGCATTATAAGAAATCAAAATTCCTGGCGGAACGGGCAGCGGAACGTTTCCTCGATCAGGGCCTGCCGGTGGTCATGGTCCATCCGAGCACACCGGTGGGCCCCGGCGACCATAAGCCGACACCGACCGGTAAAATTATCGTAGACTATTTGAACCGCCGTATGCCCGCTTTTTTGGACACCGGCTTGAATGTGATCCACGTATCCGATGTCGCAGAAGGTCACTTGCTGGCCCTGGAGCACGGGCGGGTTGGGGAAAAGTATATTCTGGGGAACCAAAACCTGACTCTTGCGGAGATTTTTCGGCTTCTGGAAAAAGTCTCGGGAATTCCAGCCCCCCGCTATCGGCTGCCCTATTATCCGATCTTGTTTCTTGGCTCCATTTTCGAGGTGACTTCGAAGATCACCGGCAGAGAGCCGCTTATCCCTTACGAAGGGGTCAAAATGGCGAAACGGTTCATGTTTTTTGATGCGGCCAAAGCCGTAAGCGAATTGGGTCTTCCCCAAACGCCCGTGGCAATTGCCCTGGCCGAAGCCGTCTCTTGGTTCCGCGATCACGGCTACGTGACCGGGCAATCCTGAGACCTCCCGCCGGTGAAGGAAAGCTCGATCATCTCTTCGGTCTCGGCTATCCCTGAGATCATTAAGAGGGATTTCAGGCTCAGCAGATAATTATTCCTCTGTTCCTTGGGTGAATTGAGGTTTGAATGCGCTTTCCCATCAGTCTCTATGTTTCCATGACTCGGTATTTGGTTCGGAAAAGAATGCACAAGCAAAAGCTTTTCCCCCTCGTGCTCATGCTCGAGCCCACCCATCGCTGCAACCTGACCTGTGCGGGCTGTGGTCGCATTCGCGAGTATCGTGACACGATCCTCGAGGAAATGAGCCTCGAATCTTGTCTCAGGGCAGTCGATGAGGCGGATGCGCCCGTGGTAACCATTACCGGCGGCGAGCCGCTGCTTTACTCACGCGTGAATGAACTCGTCGAATCGGTGCTTACCCGCGGAAAGCACATCTATTTCTGCACCAACGGCCTGTTACTCGAAGAATCGCTGAAGCTCTTCCGTCCCTCCGCCCGCTTTAGCTGGAACATTCATTTTGACGGCTCCGAGCCCGTCCATGACATCATTATCGGGCGTTCAGGCGGATTTAGAAAAGCCTTCGACGGATTGCTGGCAGCCAAGTCTCAAGGTTTCAGGGTAAGCACCAATACCACGGTCTATCGGGAAACGGATCCAGCCGACCTTGAGGTGCTCTTTGCACAATTGACGGCGGCCGGTGTGGACGGCATTCTGGTGGCTCCGGGATTCAGCTATGAGAATGTGGCCGGCGAGGTATTTTTGACCCGGGAGGAAATCATGCGGAAGTTCATGGAAATACGCCGGTGGGGGCGGCGCTTTCCCATCATCAGCAACCCCCTCTACCTCGATTTCGTGGCAGGAGAACGCAAGCTGCATTGCACTCCCTGGGGAAACCCGACCAGAAACACCCGGGGATGGAAGTCTCCCTGCTATCTCATCACCGACACGCATTACCCGACCTTCCGGGAGCTCATGCAACGAACGGACTGGGACCATTACGTATCCGGTAAAGACCCGCGTTGCGCCCAGTGCATGGTCCATTGCGGGTTTGAACCCACGGTGGTTCTGGAGATGAATGGCAGAGACCTATTGCGAATGCTAAAGTGGAATGTCCATGTTTGATTTCTGCCGACTGTTCCTGGGAACGATTGCTCTTCGCCCCTATGTTTTTGCCTTCCTAGCCATTTACCTTGCTGCCGCGGCAACTCACCTCGGGTGGCGAAGAACCCTGCTTTTTCTTCCCGTCGGCTACGGCCTGGCCTGGCTTTCCGAATACTCTTCCATTCATTGGGGATTCCCCTACGGAGACTACTTTTACATTCCCGGCACCGTCGGCCGTGAGCTGTGGGTTTTGGGCGTGCCCTTCATGGACTCTCTTTCGTATGTCTTCCTGTCCTATTGCAGTTATGCGATGGCGCTCTTTATCCTTAGCCCGGTGCTCTTCAGCAGAAAACAGGTCATCATCCTCGAAACCCGCCGTCTCAGGCGATCCCTTCAGACGCTTCTTCTGGGGGCTTTTCTATTCGTGCTGCTGGATATCGTTATCGATCCTGTCGCACTCAGAGGCGATCGCTGGTTTCTTGGCCAGATCTATGGTTATCGACAAAACGGGCTCTATTTCGGCATACCGATGAGCAACTTTGGCGGCTGGCTGCTGGTGGGTCTAGCGATGATCGGAGTACTCCAGGCGATGGATACCGTCCCTGCTCTCGAACCAAAAAAGCCATCAGCGCTCACCGAGATACCCGGGATAGGACTGTTGGGTCCCCTACTCTACCTCTGTATTCTCGTTTTCAACCTTGCGGTCACATTCTGGATCGGGGAACATTTTCTGGGGATTGTGGGTTGTGCGATCCTTTTTTTCCCGAGTCTGCTGATCTTGTTTTTCACTCTTTATAAGCATGCTCACCTCAGCCCTTCGCTCATTGCCCAACATTGCCGGGATTTTCCCCTAGTCAGGCGCCTGCCGGCTCCACCCGGGCCGACACATATAAGCTGTTTCCCCCATCAGAGATCGCAGTTCCGCCGAGGACAGATTGACCAGAGCGGCAAGAGCCTTTCCCAGATTTCTCGCCGCCCTTCTGGAACGCTTCCAGGAGCGCAAATAGGATCCCACGAAGGCCGGGTTTTCGACTATTGATTTGAACACGAGCGGTATTCTTACACGTCCCCGTGCATCGCTGATCGCTTGCAGGTCGAAATCGATCTCATCGTTAGCACCGTCACTGACGGCACGGAAAGAGAGGAACGGGATGTGGTGCTCATAGCAGAAGCGGGCCAGGGCATAGCTTTCCATATCCATGATGGAAGCGGCATCTCCCACTTTTTGTCTGATCAGTCGTTTGGCTTCCGGATGCTCAACGGTGACCACCCGGGTCTCTCGAATCCGGTGTTCACTGCAAAAACGAACAAGTCTTTCCGATGGTTCGAGACTGATCGTCGGATTCTGTTGGGAACCACAATGGAGGTCAAGGGTGCTGAAAGTCCCTCCCAGACAAACATCCCCCACCTTCAAGTCCGGCATGAGGCTGCCGGCGAAACCTCCCGCGATCACGAGGTCGGGGCGGGTCCAGCCAAGGAGCCATTGCAGAGCCTCGATCATCCGGCAGGATCCCATTCCACTTTCCGCCAGGATAAGCTCTTGGTGAGGGGTACTCCGGATAAAGCTCCGGAAAGGCTCGGATCGCGCCCGCAGCCACGGCGCCGTGAAGCGCTTGAGACAGCCGTATTCCTGGGGGAGAGCGAAGAGCATCACAATTTGAATTGAGGTCGTCATGAGTCGCCCCGGGAGTCAACATCCAGACGTCGGATTTGATTCAGCCTAAATTCCTGCTACCCGCTATAAAAAACATCCCTTCATCACCGTAGCCGAAGCGATCGTCAGATCTCGCGGCAGGTTTTCCGGACGCTGGGTGCTCCCGGTAGCGGCAACCTCTCTGGGATCAATCCAGCAACTCCCGGATCCGCGCAAAGAGTTTGAGCATGTCCTTTCGGTATTGCTCGGGCAGCACCGGCAAGCGTTTCTCCGACAAATAGACCATCTGGGCGCGCCCCTCCGCCAGTTTCATCCCGGCGGCGTTGATCAGGTAACCTCGGGTTGCACAGCCCCTCGGGGCATGATCTTCTTCAATTTCGCCAACGGCCGTAAGGGGTGAATTCACCTGCACCGGTCGCAAATAGTGGACTTCGATACTGCGGGTGACAAAGAAAACCCGTCTAAAAGCGATGACCGTCCAACCCATGATTTCATCAAGGATGGTGGAGATGATTCCCCCATGGGCTATGTTTTCCCAACCCATGTGGTGCTCGCTCAGAGTAATGTCGGAACGTAACGTCGTTCCAAGATTGTAGAAGGACATGTTGAGGCCCAAAGGATTGCGGTCGCCGCAACCAAAGCAGCGCGTTCCTTCAAGTTTGGGAAGAAATATCTTTTCGGAGTTGCTTGCCATGACCCAGGATCGCTCCCATCGAATTTTTGTCAATCCATCGTCAGTTCTCTATGACTGCGTGGAGAGAGTGTACTCATTCCATCGTGGTCTCTTGCTCCCATGAACAAACACCGACCCCATCGCACCGGACTCGCCTGCATTGGAATATTCTTTAATTGCCTTCTTTATCACACACCGGCCACCGATGCGGGAATTTTATATCACCCGTCCAAGGAACGTATTCGTTGCCTCCTCGAAACTCCAGGGTTGGATTCCGAGTGACATTTGCCTTTCCCCGGTATAGAGAGATGTACTGTTAGATTAAACTCCTTGGGAAAGCGAGTTCGCCGGCACCCAAACAGGCTTGAGGAGGAAACACATGAGGCGTAGCGTGATCGCGGGCATCGGAAGCTATGTGCCACCTCGCGTAGTAAGCAACGACGACCTGTCCCGATTGATGACGACGAGTGATGAGTGGATCCGCACCCGGAGTGGTATCGAGGAACGGCGTTTTGCGGAAGAGGGAGTATACTGCTCGGACCTTGCTCTCGAAGCAGCCAATAGCGCCCTGGCGGATGCCCACCTTGAACCCTCGGATTTGGATTTTATTGTCTTTGCCACCCTGAGCCCGGATCACCATTTCCCCGGCACTGCATGCTTTCTTCAGGCCAAGCTTGGAGTGCCCTATATCGGCTGCCTCGATGTGCGCAATCAGTGCACCGGTTTCATCTATGGTCTGGCGGTGGGGGATGCTTTCATTCGCACGGGTATGTACCGCCATGTTCTGGTGGTCGGCTCAGAACTTCATTCAAACGCCCTCAATTTCTCCGATGAGGGCCGAGATGTCAGCGTGCTTTTTGGCGACGGGGCCGGAGCCGTGGTGCTCGCTGCCTCCACAGAGGAAAATCGCGGCGTCCTTTACACGGAACTTCATGCCGACGGCCGGTTTGCCAAGGCGCTCCATGCGGACGTGTGGAACATTTCCCGAAAACCCTATCTCACCCATGAGAGCATCGACAGGGGAGAGATTTGGCCTCATATGGACGGGAAAACCGTTTTCAAACATGCTGTGATCCGGATGGCCGAACTGGTGGCCCATGCCCTTGAAGAATGTAAAGTGCAGCCGGAAGATATCAAGTATGTTATCCCCCACCAGGCAAATAAGAGAATCAACCAGCTGGTCGCGGAACGCCTTGGTTTTCCTCAGGAGAAGTTCCTGAACAACATCCGGAAATATGGCAATACGACCGCCGCATCGATTCCCCTCCTGCTGGACGAAACCTATCGGGCCGGAAAACTGGAAAGAGGCGATCATTTGCTCCTCATAGCCTTCGGTTCCGGCTTCACCTGGGCGTCGGCCCTGTTGCGCTGGTGAAACCTCATCGGAACCAACTCAATCTGTAATTCCAGCGAACGGCAACCCGCCGGAGGCACAACGAATAATGGCAGTCATCCGGGTCGTAACATCATTCCCGCGCAGGCGGAAATTCAGCGACATAGCCTGGATACCGGCTGATGACGCCATCAGGGAACGGACTTTCCTGGAGAAGCGAGGCGGGGCCCGCAAGGTATTCCGAACCCGGGTTGGAGTCTGTCCCGCACTGTGACGCGGGATCGGAGCAAGGCTCTAAGATGGCCTTTCAGCAAAGCGCCGGAAAAGTCGCCGGGATCTCAGTAGAAGAAATCCTGCACGGGCAGATGGTAGAGTTGGCGCATACAGGAGATCAGAGTGTCGGGAAGGTATCTTCCCCACAACTTGATGGGGAGATGATCGATGTGTGTCTGCGGGCTGAATCCGACCGCAAAAAGATACTCGAGCAAAAATTCAACATTCATCGGAATATAGCCCTGATAGACCCGGCTGTCCCTCTGTGCGATCATCCTCTCTTCATGAATGCTGTTCCCAAGTTCGGATTCCACCAGGTCCGGAAAGGTCGAAAGAATCAATTCCAGGTTTATCGTTGCCCCGGGATCATGAAGCAGCGACTCCAACCCTTTCATCAGTTTCCTTTGAGAGATTCCCCGATTCAGATATTTTTGCCAGCATCGGCATTCCCTGTACTTCCGAAAAGCTTGTTCCGCGTCCCAAGGGCACTCCAGGACAAAGTTTCTTGCGCGAAAAGGCCCCGAGAAGCTCTCTTTTTCCACAACGCGGATGTTGGAATCGTGGTGGAGGCTATCCTCGATCTTCGCCAACTGTTCATCATTCGCTACAATCTTGATTCCTCCAACGTCGTGAATGGTCAAAGCATCCCGGTCGAAGGTGACATTTCCAGCGCCGAATCCTTGTGAAATGGTTTTTTCAGCCTCGATAAACTCACAGGCCATTTCCGATTCCGGGGTAAGAAGCAATTCGAGAGGAATACCGTACTTTTTCGCTCGCTCCGCGGCCATTTCCCGAGCCTTGCCCTGGACCGCGCTGAAGATCCAGTTTGCAATCTTGCGATTGGCCTTCTCGGCAATCCTCCGAGGTCTCTTTATGCGGTACAGGCCTATGAGCCGATCCTCGGCATCGAGGCACATCACTCCGTCGATGGGCGCTTCCCGATAATAGAAATCAGGGTTCATCCGGTACAGGGAAAAAAGCTCCCGCTCTCGATCAGTTGCTACTCCGACGCCGCGGCATATGGCATCCCGCAACTCACCTTTGAAGTGGATACGCCTCTCTCCGACCGGCCCATGATAAACTCTCGTCATGAGGGTCTTTGCCAGATTTCCCAGGGTTTCTCCCAGAACAAAGCCGTCACTGATCAGAATTTGTGTCAGGCGCAGTCCGTCGCTGGGGATCAAGTGGCCGCAGAACCAGCGTTCGGCGAGGTCGAAAAGTTCGTCACGGTGGATGAAAGAAGTTAAATACACGGTTGTGCGTCTCTTCCCGTCATAACCAGAGCCGGTTCGGGGCAGCAACCAGCACTCAGTTGCCTGCTTTCAGCCATTCTAGCCTGAAGCTTATATCCTTTTTCTACTTTTTACACTCGGAAAAGTCTATGATAGGTTGTCTTGAGAGAAAGGGATCAAAAATGAAAGGACAGAAGACAGACCAAAAGATCAGCGTCAAGACCGCAGCCCAGATTCTTGGTGTTTCTACCAAGTCCGTCCACCGATACCTCACAAAAGGACGCCTCACAAAGGTTAAGGAAGGGACAAGGACACTTCTTTTGCTTCCTGAAGTCAAGTCGCTGGAAAGTGACCCACTTTTTGGACAGGGACGTCCATCGGGAAGCATCAGGAAAAGGTCCAGGAATTGGACATAGTGGAGACACTGTGACCTTGAGCAGGGAGCGTTATGAAGAGATGCTTCTGGAACTGGGCGAACTTCGGAAACAGAACCAATTTTTTATTGAATTCAAAGGACTTATGCTTGCGAGGGATGAGTCGCTCCGAAGGCTGGAAAACCATATTGAGCAGTTGGCGGAAAGAGTACTTGCTCTCGAGATGAAGAGGCACAGAAGCCATTCGACTGAGGCTGAACCGCTTCAGAAGTCGGCGGGTGAGCAGGAGCAAGTCCAGACAAAGCCAAAGAAACCTTGGTGGCAGGTGTGAGCGATAAAGCCTTTCATCCCATCTCGGGGTTTTTGCTTTCCGAAAGCAGGTCACCCCGGTACTCGACGCCGTAAAGATAAAGCATGATCATGGCAAAGCTCAGAATCAGCAGTCCAGAAAGGACCCCCGGAGAGCCCAATAGTACATGTGGACCCCCCTCTAATGGCCAGGAAAACATAGAAAGGCGACATCCTGCCTTCTCCTCGCATGAGAAAGGGGCGCAGGATATTGTCGATCGATCCCGACAGGAAAAGAGCCCAGAGCGCCAAAAAGAGGGCGGATTTCAGGTTTCCCACAAGAACGGCCGGTAACCGCGAACCCTGACGGTGGGATCCTTTTGCTTTTCATCAGCACCGTCCATCCGTTACCCTCTTCTTGGAGTAATCAACGAAATCCCGCCCCATTTTTGTTCTCACTTGAGTCTTGTTGCCTTTTGACGGTATGCGTCCGCTTTGGCGGAATCACCCAATTCCTTGTAGAGGTCCGCTTCAAACAGATACAATTGTTTCAGTTTTGCCGAATCGTCCTGAAACAGAATCTCCGCCTTTTTGCTGAACTCGAGCGCCTTCTGGCGAGACCCTTTCATGCGCCATGCCCGCGCCAGGTTGAAGAAGGCCTCGCCGTTGTGGACATCGATCCGGATGGCCTTTTCAAGCAGGGGGATGGCCGGGTCGGCCTTGCCCTGGTTAAGGGAAGCCTTTGCCTGATTAACGAGATGCATCGACGCGAGATGCTGAGGAGGCGGCTGCGCCTGGCTCTTCTCCACCGCTTTTGCCGGCGCCTCTGCAGGCGCCGCAATATCGCTCTCCTTGATCACCGGGGGAGGTTTAAGGATGGGCGTCTGTTTGGGTGCCGGCGCCGGCGCCGGCGGCGGGGCCGGCGACTGCTGGACGGGAGGAGGCGGTTGCCATTCAGAGGGGACATAGACCGGTTTTTTGGGAGCACAGGCTGAAACCAGGAGGAAACAAAGAATCAGCGTCAACCTCGACACCTTACTATTGCTCCGGTAACTCGCCATATCAGGAACCCTCCTCTAATTTGGCAATGGTTTATCGATAGTATCAACCGGCAGAGTCCGGAGAAGAAACGGACCGGGTCAGACACATACCATGAAAAGCATGATATGTGAATCGAGCTGCAAAAACAACCGTGCGCGAATGCTCTCGCTAGTGGATGGTACAATATTCCTTGGGAACGTCGTCAGAGAGGAATACTTCCAGACGCTGTTCCCTGCAGCGTACCCCTGCGAGCCTTCCCGACGCCACGCAGATCTGTCGGTGCGCAATTCCCGGGGGAGGCCGGAATTCCTGCGGATGGATCCACGGTCGAACCGCGTTGATAAACCTCGCCCATATGCGAGCAGCCCCCTGAGCGACACTCGGACGCACAGGGCGTTCGTCGTCGTAGCCCACCCACACGACCACCAGGAGATCGGTAGTATAGCCGACAAACCACGAGTCTCGATAATCGGGGGAAACACCATTCTTGAACGCATAGGGGACATCGCCTCCAATCCCCCTGAGAGGCCCATGGCTTCGGCTTTGGGCGGCACCGGCCAAGATGTCGGTGATGAGGTAGGCTTTTGCAGGAGTAGTGACAGGAACTATCTCAACGCTGCGCCTTTCCTGGATCTCGCCCATCTCTGTGATCACTTCTTTTACACTGAGAAGGAATGGCTTCTGCCCGTCATTGTCCAGGGCGGCATATGCCCCGGCCAGTTCCAGGGGCGTTACTTTGAATTCTCCCAGGGCCAATGAGGGGAACGGCTCGATCGGCGATTCAATGCCCAGGTTGTGAATCATCGTGACAATCTTCTCCAACCCCACCGAAACTGCAAGATTGACCGTGGCCGCATTCAGCGACTGCTCCAGGGCATCCCGAAACCTAACCGGGCCTCGATAGCGATCATCGTGATTCGTTGCAGACCACTTGGTCCCATTGACCGTGTAGGTCACCGGTTCATCGTTGAGCCAACTGGCGGGGGTGAAGCGACCCAGCGCGGTCAAATAGATAAATGGCATAATGGCAGAGCCAGGTTGCCTGTAGGCGGAGAGGGCTCGATTGAGGTTGCCAACCGCATCGTCTCGCCCTCCAACCAGGGCAAGTACGTCCCCGGTTTTCGGCTGAACTGCGATGATAACCCCCTGAAGCAGCGCCGGTAAAGAAGATGAACCGGCACTATCAGATAATTCCTTCTCCATCAGGGACAGTTCTTCTCTCAAAGCGATATCTGCAGCCACGGCCATCTCGGGATGGAGAACGGTGTGGATGTTCAACCCCTCGGACCCCAGAACTTTCTCATCATAGAGCTCACGCAGCTGTCGCCGCACATAATCCACATAATACGGGGCGATGTCTCGCGGATTCTTCGTTGCCGTGACAATCCGAGGTTCTCCCCGAGTCTTTTCATACTCCAGGGCGGAAATCATTCCCAGATCCAGCATCCTCTTCAAAACGACGTTGCGACGCTCCATCGAGGCTTCCGGATTTGCCACGGGCGAGTAGCTGTTGGGAGCTCGAATCATCCCGGCAAGCGTGGCACATTCGGCCAGAGTAAGGTCTTCAACGTTTCTCCCGAAATAATGGATGGCCGCTTCACCCATGCCATGGATAGCGACACTGCCCCTTTGGCCCATGTAGATCTCGTTCATATACATCTCAAGGATGGCATCTTTGTCATAGAGGGCTTCCAGAACCACTGCCATGGAAGCCTCCTGGAGTTTTCGTTTAAGGGTCCGTTCCGGTTCCAGGAAGTAATTCTTCACCAGTTGCTGGGTAATGGTGGAGCCTCCCTGGACGACCCGCCCCGCGACAATATCGGTGTACAAAGCACGCAGGGTTCCCCACCAATCGACCCCGCGATGCTCATGGAAACGATGATCCTCGATGGCCAGCACCCCGTCCAGAAGATGGGCGGGAACCTGTTTGATGTTGATCAGCAGGCGGCTCTTCCGCTCGCTTCCAAACAGACGGGCGATTTCAAGCGGCTCCAATTCGAGAAAACCCAGTTCTTCCTGCCCGCTCTTGATCTTCACGAGGCTGTTCTTTTGAAACGAGAATTCGACCCGTTGAGCGGAAAGAACATGACCCGGGAAACGGAATTCCCGCAGATAGGCGGTGATGGAATCGCGACCCAACTTATATTCTCCGGCCTGCAGCGTTTCCTTGACGGCTTCTTTATAGCGCCGCTCCTGCAGGATCCTCTTCATTTGAGGAATGGAGAGCGACTGTCCGGGGTAGATCGGCACGGCTGCGGAAAAGACTCTTGAAGGAATGCTCCATCGACGGGATTCAAATCGCTGTTTGACTTCGATCTTGAGGTAAAAGAAATAGCCTGCGAGCAACAGCGGAAGAAGGATCACGGCGAGCAAAGGAATTGCCTTCAGGAAGAACCGCTGCGGGTGATTCTTGGTCTGCAACATAGCAGGAACCTAAAGAGGGAAACCCCGAGCGTACCCGAAAGGCATGCTCATGGGTCCGATATCGCACAAACTGTAGCTTTCTGCAGTGATCACCGTCTTTTCAGCTTTACCAGACACTCAATGTGAGGAGTATGCGGAAAAAGATCGAAAGGCTGCACGATCTCGATCTGATAGTGTTCCAGCAGCACCACGAGGTCCCTGGCAAGAGTCGCAGGATTGCACGAGACCGCAATGATGGCGGATGGAGCCATCTCAAGAAGAACCTTCAAGACGCGGGGATGCATTCCGCAGCGGGGAGGGTCTGTAATCACCACGTCCGGAGAGCGACTTGGGGCTGCGTAGCGGCCGTCTTCTCTCATGACATCCTTGAGATCTCCCGAAACAAAGGAACAATTGTCTATCCCGTTCAGCATGCAGTTGTCGTAGGCATCTCTCACCGCCTGCTCGCTCACCTCAAAGCCCACCACGTGCCGGACATGACCCGCAATAAAGAGGGCAATGCTTCCCGTGCCGCAATAGAGATCCCAGACGGTTTCCTTGCCGGTGAATTCTCCCAGTTGGAGGATGGCGCGGTAAAGCTGTTCGGCAGCGAGGGTATTGGTCTGAAAAAAGGAATGAGGGGAAATTCTGAATTTCAAATCCCCAATTCGATCTTCAATAAAACCGGGGCCGCTCAAGCATCGGTTGAAGTCGCCGGAAGCAACCTGCGCCTTTCTGTCGGTAATGGAATGGACCAAGGTAGTGATCTCCGGAAAACGAGCGAGGAGATGATCAGCCAAACGGTCAGCCACCGCAGCATGGTCCCCCTGACTCGAAGTCATAAGGTGGACCAGAAGCTGATCGGTACGTTTTCCTTCACGAATCACCAAGAAACGCCAGAACCCCTGATGATTCCTCGTGCTGTAGGCGGGCAACCCGCTTTCCCGGGACCACCACCTCACCTCCTTTAAAATCTCCACGGCCAGTGATGACTGCAAAAAACACTTGTCGATATCCAATACCGCATCGAACGACTTTCGGACGTGTAGTCCCAAGGCCAATTGGTCCGATCGTGAGTTCCTGTCGGAAACGGGATCCCACTGCTGGACCCAGCACCGCCTTGAAAAACTGAACTCCATCTTGTTCCGATACCAGAGAGTATCGGGCGAAGCGACCGTGGGCTGCACGGTTGCTTCATCGATACCGGCAAGGTGCTGGAGGGATTCGAGCACATGCAGTCGCTTCCAGTATAGCTGCTGCTCATACTCCAGGTCCTGCCAACTGCATCCTCCGCAGACCCCAAAGTGAGGGCAAACCGGTTCCACATAATGAGGGGATTGGGAAAGGCTTTCGAGCACAAAACCTTCGGCAAACTGTTGCTTCTTCCTGGTGATCCTGGCCCGTACACGCTGCCCGGGAAGCGCGTGGTCCATGAAAACAACGAGACCATCCAGTCGCGTCAGCGCCTTTCCTCCGAATGCGAGCTTTTCAACCTGCAAATCAACTTCCGTGCCTTTGCGAATGTCGCTCATACCAATCTCACCGCAACTATTTCATCAAATCCAACCAATGGCAGTCTATGGTAGCTCTTCTTATATCATTATAACTCCCGCCACAGCGAATAACCCGCCGAAACCTTTTCTTGGTGTAGAAGTTATGCTAATACAAAAACGCAATAATGACCAGGATAAGCCTGAAAGAGAGCTTCAGGAGATGATGCTTCGAGAATGGGGTCGAACATGGTTGAGGTGATGAATCGCATGCTGATTTACGGTCGATTGATCAAATTCAGCCACACCGTCTTTGCCCTTCCATTCGCCCTGGCAGCCGTACTGCTTGCGTATCGACAGCGTCCCATAGGGCTCGCAGTCCTCTGGTGGATCTTGCTCGCCATGGCATCCGCACGTTCAGCTGCCATGGGATTCAATCGGTATGTCGATTATAAGTTCGACCGCCGCAACCCTCGCACCTCTTCCCGCCCTCTTACTGCCGGTCAAATAGACAAGAAGTCCGTACTTGTCTTCGTCTTGATTTCGTCCGCTCTCTTCTTTATTAGTGCCGGAATGCTCGGGCGGCTTTGCCTGGCCCTTTCGGCCCCCGTGCTTGGGCTCCTTTTTTTTTACTCTTACACGAAACGCTTCACCCCGCTTTCCCATCTCGTCCTCGGATTTGCCATCGGCCTCGCTCCGGTGGGAGCATGGATTGCCAGCACGGGTGAATGGGACATGCGCATTTTGCCTCTGTCCCTGGCTTTGATGACCTATATTGCCGGATTCGATATTCTTTATGCGTGTCAGGATGTCGATTTCGACCGCACAGAAGGTTTATTTTCTCTTCCGGCTTGCCGGGACGTTGAACAGGCTTTGAAGATATCCTCCATCCTGCATGTCTTCACTCTATTCTTCCTCTTTCTGGTCTATTTCGTTTTTCATCTTGGCCCTGTTTATCTCGTGGTTTTGCTCTTCATCAGCATTTTGCTCATCGTCGAACACAAGCTGGTCCAACCGCACCACTTGGACCGGGTTAACTTTGCCTTCTTTCACATCAACAGCGCTGTATCCGTGCTCCTTTTTTTGGCGGTTCTCCTGGACACATGGGTGACCTGACCATGCTATGTCCCGGCGTTCAGGTTGCCCCCGGATTTTTTCACGGAAGGACCTAGAGGAGAGGCATTTATAACTCATGCCGGATTGTTATCGAAATCTTCAGGAATTTATCGCCGTTTTGGAGCAGGCCGGTGAACTGCAGAGAATAAAAAACCCTGTCTCCCGGGACCTTGAAATTTCTCAAATCACCGACTTGGCATCCAAGAGCCCGAACGGCGGAAAGGCGCTGCTGTTCGAACGTGTGGCCGAATCACCCTTTCCCGGTTCTGACCAACGCTTTCGGAAGTGAGCGTCGAATCTGCATGGCCCTTGGGGTGCCCGATCTCGATGCCCTCGCCAAACGCGTGCGCCGGTTCGTTGAGATGGAGCCGCCCAAGTCGTTAAAGGACGCCCTGCGCCTGCTTCCCCTGGGTTTGGACGCGCTCCGGTTCCTGCCCAAGAGGGTGAGCAGAGCTGCTTGTCAGGAAGTAGTGGTTGTCGGCGGGCAGGTTGACCTTTCACAGTTGCCCGTTCTGAAATGTTGGCCGCAAGATGGCGGCCCGTTCATTACGCTGCCGGTGGTCATTACTCGCAGCATCGAAACCCGGCGACGCAACGCCGGCATGTATCGGCTTCAGGTTTTCGACCGGAATACCACAGGCATGCATTGGCACATACACAAAGACGGTTCTCATTACTTTCAGGAATACCGCAAGGCGGGTAAACGAATGCCGGTGGCCGTCGCGATAGGCACGGACCCGGCGACGACCTATGCCGCCACGGCCCCTCTTCCCCGCGGCATCGATGAAATGATGCTCGCCGGGTTTATCCGCAGAAAATCGGTCCCCATGGTGAAGTGTCTTACGGTTGACCTGGAAGTGCCCGCCGAAGCCGAGTTTATTCTGGAAGGCTACGTGGATCCTGATGAGCTGCGTTTGGAGGGGCCATTCGGGGACCACACCGGTTATTACTCCCTGGTCGGGGAATATCCCGTTTTCCACGTCACTGCAGTGACCCACCGAAGAAACCCTGTATTTGCGGCTACCCTCGTGGGGCGCCCTCCGATGGAGGACTGTTATCTTGCCAAGGCCACAGAAAGGATTTTCCTGCCTCTGCTCAATGCGGTCCTGCCGGAAATTCGAGATTTCTGGATGCCGTGGGAAGGGGTTTTTCACAACATCACCGTCATTTCCATGGGAAAGGAATATCCGGGACACGCTCGTCGGGTTATGAGCGCCTTGTGGGGGCAGGGGCAAATGAGCTTCTGTAAAGCATTGTTACTGTTAGATGCGGAGGTGGATCTGGGTTCGCCCCGAAAGGTTTTCGAGACCCTGCTGAACGAGGTCGATCTGGAATCGGATCTCTATGTTTCGGAAGGAGTTCTCGATGTTCTTGACCACAGCGCCCCCGAACCCCTCTTTGGAGCGAAACTGGGGATTGACGCCACCAGGCGTTTCGCCGAGGAGAAGCCTCGCCGCCCCCCGAGTGATCCCCTGCCGACTCCCCCCCTCACGCTTATCGCCGAGGCCCTGCGGGAAACTTCACCCCTCCTGGTGACTTTCCATGTTCCCCGGTTGTATACGAAGAACCGTTTGCTGCTTCTTAACTTCCAGAAGGATGGACGCTGCACGGGTCGCAGTCTGGCCGAAGATCTGCTCAACTGTAAGGCCCTGGCAGCCTTCTCCATAATCGTCCTGTATGATAGTGGCATCGATTTGAAGGATGCATCTTTGGTGTTATGGAAGGCTTTCAACAACGTCGATCCCAAGCGCGATCTCGTAAGAAGAGACAACCGGATCGTCATCGATGCCACGAAAAAAGGACCCGAAGACCAACACCTTCGTGACTGGCCGGACGACATTGTAATGGATCCCGCGATTGTTCAAAGAGTCGAGTCGCGGGCGGAGGAGTTGGGAATTGGAGAACTGATATCCTCAGACCGCCGATTCTGAGAAGCGTCCCGGGTGAACCGGATGCCACGAGCACTCAATATCATGGACGCTCTTTTGATTCATTCCAGTTTGTGCAAATCGCAAGCATAAGGAGATGGGGAAAATGAAAGCTATCAGAAGATGCCTAACGGGACTTGATCTATTCCGTGGCCGGTCAAGGGGCAGCCTTCTTGTGCGCCTGTTAATCACACTTTTCTGCCCTTTCATCTTCTTCGGGTTGTCCGCGGCTCTGTCATTGACCGAGGAGAAGACACCGCAACTTGGGACGTACGGTAAGATTCCACTCTATTTTATCAAGAATGAAGGGCAACTCCCTGACAGAATAAAATATTACGAAAAGGGCCCTGGGCATTCCATTTTCTTTTCCGAAGGCGACGTGGCGTTTAATTTCAAGAAAGCCTCCGACCAGCTCCCGCCTGCATCCGAAGCCTCATCTCCGGTTCGATCCGGCAGCAGCGTGAACACCAGGGACAGAAAGAAAGGCGCCGAATTCTCGGTGGTTCGTCTCTTCCCTGTCGGCATGCAAGAAGGCGTCAGAATTGACGCTCAGCAGCAGCAGGAAGGCAAGGTCAACTATTTTATCGGAAAGGATCCGGAAAAATGGCGGACCGACATCGCGACTTACGGGTCTGTCGTATATCACGAAGCCTATCCCGGAGTTGACATCAAGTTTTACGGCTCAAACCATGCCCTGGAATACGACGTAATCGTCAACCCCGGCGCTGATCCATCGCAAGTGAGATTCGGATATCAAGGCGTTCGGGATTTCGCCATAACCTCCGAAGGTGATTTGTGCTTACAGTTGCCCGACGGCGGGAGCCTGACTCACAGGAAACCGATTGTCTATCAGGAAATCAACGGAAAACGCTATCCGGTTGAAGGAAGGTTCGACGTTGAACCCTGCTCTCCCAAGGCATTACCGGACGACCCGGAGTTGATCTTTGGCTTTGAAATTGCGTCCTACCGCCGAGATTACCCTCTCATTATCGACCCGGTGCTGGTTTATTCAACCTATCTCGGGGGCCTCGGGAGCGATGAAGGCCAGGCCGTTGCCGTTGACACTTCTGGTAATGCTTATATAACCGGAAAGACATACTCCAACAATTTCCCGACCACTCTGCCGGGCCTTGGCTTTTTCGCGGAGGGCGATGCCGACGTATTCGTTACCAAGCTCAATGCTACGGGAACCGCTCTCATCTATTCCAGCTACCTCGGAGGCGGCGATATGGACAGCGGCCTCGCCATAGCAGTGGATAGTCTCGGCTGTGCTTATCTAACGGGTGAAACCGCTTCCGACGATTTTCCGACAACCCCCAGCGCCTTCGCCAACAGACCCGGGAGCACAGGTTATTCCGATGCCTTTGCGGTCAAACTGAACACCGCCGGTTCCGCTTTGATCTACTCTACCTACCTGGGAGGAAGTCTGGACGACATCGGCCAGGGTATTGCCGTGGACAAGTTTGGCCAGGCTTACATAGGCGGTGTGACTTCATCGAATGACTTCCCGATTTACGGGACTCCCCTGCAACTTAGCTACGGCGGCGGTTATTCCGATGCTTTCGTGGTGAAACTCAACAATCTCGGGACCGCGATTCCTTACTCCACCTTCATCGGAGGTACTCAGACCGACGCTGCTTGGGCGATCGCGTTGGACGACAATGGCAGTATCTACGTGGCCGGCGAGACGGCTTCCTCGAACTTCCCTGTTTCCGGTGGCTTTCAGGGTACCTTCGGCGGCGGCGACCTTGATGCCTTTGTCATGAAAATCATGGGCGCATCCGGGCAGGCTGCCTATGCTACCTTCCTTGGCGGCAGTAAGGCCGATTTTGCTCGCGGCATTGCGGTTGACGCCAGCCGCCATGCCTATGTGACGGGCAAGACTTCGTCTCTCGATTTTCCCCTGGCCAATGCTATCCAGAGCACTTATGGCGGCGGCGACGCCGATGCCTTTGTGGCAAAGCTCTCCCCTCAGGGAGATGCCCTTTCCTATGCAACATTTCTCGGGGGCGGCGGCAGCGACGTAGGCTACGCCATTACCTTGGATGGCAGCGGTAATGCCTACGCTACCGGCAGGACCTCGGGCAATTTCCCCACCGTCAAAGGCATCCAAAGCACTTATCGTGGCGGGAGTTCGGACGGTTTTGTCACCAGAATCAACGCCACGGGAGACAGAATTGACTACTCCACCTACCTTGGGGGCGGCGCCGCCGACATCGGCTACAGCATTGTTGCAGGGACCGTCGGTAATGTCTACGTCACCGGAAAGACATCGTCTGTCGATTTTCCTGTCACGCCGAATGCGTTCATGACCTCCGACCCCAACAACCCCAGAGGATCGGACGCTTTTGTGGCGAAACTCAATGCCCTCCTGGCCAATTTCAGCGCCAATAGAAATATCGGCACATTTCCTCTTTCGGTCCAATTTACGGATGCGTCCGAAGGTGCCTTCTCAAACTGGTTCTGGGTTTTTGGTGACGGGAACTCGAGCACCCTTCAAAACCCCAACCACATCTATGCCTTGCCCGGCAGCTACACGGTGAGTTTGAGTGTCAGCGGCATGGGCGGGACCGACACCTTGATCAGGAATTCCTACATCACCGTGACCAAACCTCTGATCAGCATTACCGCAACCGATCCGACGGCATCAGAACCGGGCGGGACAAAGGCCAATTCACCATTAATTGTTCGGACTCCAGAAATGTACCCATTACGGTGAACTACACGGTCAGCGGGACTGCTTTAAACGGAGCTGATTACGATTCCTTGCCGGGGTCCGTTACCATTCCGCCAAACATGTCGTCCGCAATTATACCCGTTTCCCCTCTTGACGATCAGGCTTTTGAAGGCACGGAAACAGTCGAACTGACCATCAGCAGCGGAGCTCTTTACGACATCGGCACACCGAGCACTGCCGCGGTTTCTATTCTTGACAACGATTTACCGACCGTCAGTATTGCGGCAACGGTTGCCACGGTCCCGGAACAGGGTTCAGGGACAGGACAATTTACTCTTTCCCGAACGGGCATTACCACCTCCCCTCTGACCGTGAATTACGCCGTTGGCGGTACGGCTTATGAAGGCGACTTTCAAAACCTCTCCGGCTCAGTCACCATCCCTGCCGGGGTTGCAGTATTCTCAATTTTCGTAACACCCATTGATGACCTGGATTTTGAAGGGGATGAGACGGTCACCCTTATCCTCCTGCCATCGACTGCCTACAACCTGGGCACGGTCAGCGCCAGCGTAACCATTGTCGATAACGACCTGCCGGTTGTGACCATTGCCACCACGGTTCCCACGGTTCCGGAGCAGGGCCCCGGGTCGGCTCAACTTATTGTCTCCCGCACGGGAATAAACTCCTCGCCTCTAACCGTCAATTTTATGCTCAGCGGCACTGCCGCCGATGGTGTTGATTTTCAGGCCATTGACGGGATGGTGACCATTCCTCCCTCTGCCTCTTCAACCGCAATCTCCGTTTTTCCCATCGATGATTTGGCGTACGAAGGGGATGAGACGGTTACGGTGACGCTTTCTCCCGCTCCCTCCTACACCCTCGGTTCAGCCAAAAGCGCCACAGTCACCATTGTCGAAAACGATCTGCCCACGGTAACCGTCGTCACCACGGTTCCCTCGGTTCCGGAACAAGGTTCGGGATCGGCTCAGTTTACGGTCTCCCGCACCGGCATAACCAGCTCGCCCCTGACGGTCAGCTACAACGTCGCCGGCACTGCCACGGCAGGCAGCGATTACGGGGAACTTATCGGCACCGTAGCGTTTTCGAGCGGTGCCACTACCGCCATCATTTTTGTCACTCCCATCGATGACTCAACTTATGACGGAAACGAAACAGTCACCATCACCTTGTCTCCGAGTGCTTCATACAATACCGTCCCCGGCAATA
This sequence comes from uncultured delta proteobacterium, assembly GCA_963844985.1. Lineage (GTDB taxonomy): Bacteria > Desulfobacterota > Syntrophobacteria > Syntrophobacterales > Syntrophobacteraceae > JADGQM01. Next base: position 29,114 of record CAWJQV010000007.1, on the reverse strand, counting down.
CGGCTACCGTCACCATAGTCGATAACGACTTACCGATAGTGACCGCTGTGGCGACTGATCCTTCGGCTTATGAAGCGGACCAAGATCCCGGGCGTTTTACCATTTACCGGACCGAGAACACCTCGAAGCCCCTTACGGTGAACTACATTGTTACCGGCACGGCTACTAACGGCACCGACTACAGGGAACTCTCCGGAACCGTCACTATTGCCTCGGGTTCATCTTCCTCGATCATTACCGTGACACCGGTCGATGATGAAGAATTCGAAGGTCCCGAGACGGTTGTCTTAACCATATTGCCGAGTTCTCCATATAAAGTTGGCTCTCCCGCCAGTGCCACCCTGACTATCGGGGACAATGACCTGCCGTCGGTGAGCATTGCCGCCATCACTTCCTCCTTCCTCGAAACAGGGCCGGCGAAGGGTGAATTCAAGATCTCCCGCACCGGCATTACCAACTCTGCCCTGTTGGTGAGCTGGACTGTCAGCGGCACGGCGGTGAGCGGAGCTGACTATGTTCCACTCCCCCTCAGTGCGACCATTCCGGCCAACGCCGTCAGCACCAGTATTTTTGTGACCGCAATTGACGATAGCGAATATGAAGGCAACGAGACGATTATCCTCGCCCTCGCTGCGAGCGCCCTCTACAACGTCGCCTCGCCCAGCACTGCAAGAATCACCTTGATCGACAACGACGTGCCGACGGTAACGGTCAGCACACCGGATCCGAACGCCGCCGAGAGCGAGTCTGAGTCCGGGCAATTCACGATCACGCGAACGGGTATCACCAGCTCACCGCTGGTGGTCTACTACACCCTCGCGGGCACCGCACTGAACGGTATTGACTATACAACCCTGCCGAATTCGGTGACCATTCAGACGGGCGCGTCGTCGGCCAATGTCACCGTCAGACCAATTGACGACGGGGATTATGAGGGTGACGAGACCGTCGTCCTCTCACTGGCAAGCAATTCTTCGTACCAGGCAGGATCGCCCAGCAACGGGATAGTGACCATCAAGGACAACGACTTGCCAACGGTGAGCATCATCACTACCACTCCGAATGCTTCAGAGTTGGGACCGACGCCGGGGCTGCTCACGGTTTCCCGATCAGGAATCACGACCTCTTCATTGACCGTCAGCTACTACCTTGGTGGCACGGCAACGCCCGGGACTGATTATGTTGAACTCCCCGGCACGCTTGTGATACCGGCGAATTCATCTTCCCAGACGATCACCGTAACCCCCAAGAACGATGACGTTATCGAAGGTGTCGAGACCGTTGACGTTACTATTCTCAGCAGCGATTCCTACAATATAGGAGCTCCCATAAAGGGGACTGTGATCATCGCCGATGACGTGCGGCCGTTGGTGAGTATCGTTGCCACGGATCCCAATGCCTCAGAAAAAGGGCCTGACACTGGCCTTTTCACGATATCTCGCACCGGGGCCACCACCGAGCCATTGGTTGTGGCATATGCGCTCAGCGGGAGTGCAACCAACGGCACCGACTATGCCCTGATCACCAGTCCGGTGACGATACCGGCCAATGCTGCGTCCGTCCCAGTGTTTGTTGCCCCGCTTCAAGATACCGAGTATGAAGGCGCCGAGACGGTTGTGCTGACGATTTCGCCCGCTCAAGACTACAAAATATCCGCCCAAAGCATCGCGACCGTGACCATTGCCGATGATGATCGTCCGATCGTTGCCATTGCAGCCACGAACCCCGACGCAGCGGAACCTGCGGTTTCCGGCCTCTTTACGGTATCACGAACCGGATCACCACTGCTCCACTGACCGTCAATTACGGCATTGGCGGCACCGCCACGAACGGTGTCGACTATACCCAGATCCCGGGCACCCTGTTGATTCCGGCGGGCGCCGCTTCCGCAGGCATTCCCCTCCAGCCCATCAACGACACCCTGTTGGAGGGGCCGGAAACGGTCACCCTTACGATCTTGGCCAGTGAACTCTACAACATTGGGCTCCCCGATAACGCCACCGTCACGATCGCCGATGACGACGTACCCACGGTGAGCATCGCCGTGACCGACAATCGTGCCGCAGAAACGGGTTCGGAGCCGGGAGAATTCAAGGTCTCGCGTTCAGGGAATACCTACAGGGGCACTGACCGTCTTTTATAGCCATCGCCGGAACTGCAACCAATGGGGCCGATTACAACTTTCTTCCCTGTGTCTGTGGTCCTTCCGATGGTGCTTCATCTGCAACAATCCAGATCGTGCCTATCGACGACACTGTCCCCGAAGATCGAGGAATCCGTCTCGCTTACCCTCGCCAGTAACGGCTGGTACAAGATCGGTTCCCCCTCCAACGCGCAGTCTCTTCATCAGTGACAACGACCTCCCTACCGTGACTATTGTAGCCGCTGATGACAATGCATCTGAGACGGGTCCCAGGAATGGGCAGATTTACCGTTACCCGCAACTCGACCCAAATGAGTACTCTTGCTTGTGAAATACAAAGTCAGTGGTTCGGCAAGTAATGGTACGGACTTTCACAAGCTCAACGGCAGCCTCAGTATTTCGGCCAGGAACAGCTTCCACGGACTTGCTGGTGATTCCCTATGACGATACTGAATACCAGGGGAAAGAACTGTAATCGTCACTCTTTCGGATAGCCGATCAATATTACGGTCGGTGGTGCACCCAACAATAAGGCCACGGTCGTTCCTTCATGACAACGACCTCCCGAAGGTAACCGTCTCCGCTACGGTCGACACAGTCTTTGAAAAGGGAACGGACCCCGGCATTTTTACGGTGACTCGAACGGGCAACAATTCTTTGCCGCTGACCGTCCACTACGGTATTGCCGGCACGGCAACAGGCGCTGTCGACTATACCGCCCTTCTCCGGCATGGTGATCATACCGGCTGACTCGAACGCAACCGACATTCAGTTATTCAGCATCGATGACTCCCTCATACGAAGGGACCGAGACTGTTATGTCAACCTTGTGGCCGACCCGGGATACACGATTGGAACGCCTGCCGGTGCCACGATCGGTATTCTCGATGATGAATGGCCGACCGTGACGGTTGTTGCCACCGATCCTGTCGCTTCCGAACCCGGAACGGATACGGCATATTCACCATATCTCGCAGCGGAAACACCAGTGCGCCCCTGGTCGTCAACTACAAGATGAGCGGCACCGCTGTGCCCGGCAGCAATTACGTCACTCTCCCTCGCGAGTGTGACCATTGCGGCTAATCAATCTTCAGCCGATATTATCGTGACCGCCTTGAATAATACGACGGTGGATCCTGACAAGACCGTTATTCTTTCTCTTTCTGAGAGCGCGTCCTATTATGTCGGCTCCCCAAATGAGGCAACCGCCGTCATCGTAGATGATGAAAACCCAGAAATATCCATTTATCTGATCCGCAACACCAGTGAAGCGGGGAGTGCCGACGGGCAATTCAGGGTTTCGCGGACAGGCAATAACCATTCCGAGTCGGTGGTAAATTACACTATTGAGCGGGACCGCAACCAATGGCATCGACTACAACTGCCTCCCCGGAAACGTAACCATCCCTGCCGAGCAGGCCTATACAATCATAATGGTATACATCGATAGATGACACAGATTATGAAGGTGACGAAACCGTTACTCTCACCCTTACCGCCGGCACCGGCTATGCCCTGGGTACCGCGAAGAGCACTTCGATGCTTATCGTCGATAATGACCTCCCTGTGGTTACCGTTGCTGCAACCGACCCCAATGCTTCAGAACCCGGCACCGACACCGGGGAATTCACCGTTACCCGAACCGGCATCACCAAGGCCGCGCTCGCCGTCAAATATACCCTTGGCGGTTCGGCCACGAAGGGAACCGACTACCAGTCCCTCACCGGATCCGTGACCATTCCGATAGGGGCCTCTTCAGCGGTCATCAAGGTAACGCCTATCGACGACACCGAATTTGAGGGTCCGGAAACCGTCGTACTGACCCTCTCGACCAATGCAGCCTATACGATTGGTTCACCAGCCACGGACACCGTCACTATTGCCGACAACGATCTTCCCAAGGTCAGCATCACCGCTGCCGATCCAAAAGCGTCCACGATCGTTCTCGATAATGGACAGTTCAAGATCACCCGAACCGGCGCCACCGCTTCTTCGTTGGTCGTTAATTACAGCATAGGCGGGACGGCTACCAACGGTGTTGATTACCAGACGATTGAGGCCAGCGCCACCATTCCGGCGGGACAACCCGCTGTGAATATCGACCTCATCCCCATCAAGAACGAGGAAAACGACGGCAATGAAACGGTTGTCCTCACCCTTGCCGCCGATGCCGCTTACACCCCCACTTCGCCAACCAGCGCCACCGTCAAGATCGTGAATACTTGAAAGACCCTTTGTCACAATCACCGCGAAGGACACAAGCATCACCGAGGCAGGCACTTTCACCGGAAGATTCACTGTCACCCGCACCGGTTCTTTGACCTCAGCGCCTCACGGTAAAATATGCAACCGGCGGAACGGCAAAGAACGGTGTGGATTATAACAGCCTCTCAGGCTCTCTTTCGATTCCCGCCGGTTCAGCGTCGGCCAACATCCAGGTAAAACCCATTGACAATACGGAATATGAAGGGAACAAGACCGTTACTGTCGACCCTCCTTGACGATGCGAACTACCGTTGCGGTCCCCTGACAATGCCACCATGACCATACGGGAAAATGATTTACCAACGGTCAGCCTATCCGTGGTCGACGCCATCGCTGCCAAGCCAAACAACACCGGAAGGCTCAAGGTTGCCCGGACGGGGACCACAGCGAACGCCCTGGCAGTTAAATACACCATTGCCGGCACAGCCACGAATGGGGTGGATTATAAAAACTCTCCGGGACCGTCTCCATTCCAAAGGGTTCCTCATCGAGTATCATCACCATAACCCCACTCGATGACAACCAAACGGAGCCTAATCAGACAGTCATTCTCTCCCTGGCATCCAGCACGGCCTACATGATCGGGACACCCAACAAAGGAACGGTTACCATTCTGGGGGACAACCTGCCGACAGTAAGCGTTGTTGCCTCTGACCCCAACGCCTCGGAAGCGGGGCCAAAGGCCGGCATATTTACGATTAGTCGTACCGGAAGCACCAGTTCCGCATTAAATATAAAATACACCTTCACGGGTACGGCGAAAAACGGCACAGACTATTTGAGTCTGCCGATTGACGACAACCATTCCTGCCGGAGCAAGCACCATCGATGTCATCCTCACGCCCATTGACGACGCGATTGCTGAGGGAGACAGAGACCGTTCAGCTCAATCTTGTGGACACCACGGCGTATGTCGCCATGGCATCGGCACGGAGTGCAGTCGTCAATATTGCTGACAATGATTGAGTGAGAGCCGGCCGGCGATACATTGAGAACTCGGAATGACCGTGTCGTTGCCTTGGTCAGGCCGGATCGCAGCCAACAGGCATCTATGAGAAGCCCCGCCTCGTTCCCCGGCAACTGCGGAAACACTCCGGAGACTCTGTCTGCGGAAGCCAGGCGCTCCTTCACCTTCTGATGTCAAAACCCATGCCCATGGATCCGTGGCAGCCCCGAAAACCGGAAACGCTCAATCCTGGAATTGGGTATCTTCAGGCTCGTGTTCCTCTGTGACTTAAAAAAGCTTGGTGTGCCTTCGTGGATAGCTTGACGCGCCGTGAGGAAGCGGATAAGGTGGCACCGGTGGCTAAAAATCATGAAGAGGCGGCAGCTATGATCCAGGATCTCCCGGAAGGGCTTTCAGCCAGCTTGGAAGATTATCTCGAGGTCATCTACCATCTGGAGCGGTCCAACCGCGTGGCACGTGCCAAAGACATTGCCGACCAGATGAGCGTTCAGCGTGCTTCGGTAACGGGGGCGCTCAAGGCCCTGGCAGGCCGCGGACTGATCAATTACAGCCCGTACAGCTACATCACTTTGACTTCCGCCGGGCGGACGGTTGCCCAAGATATCATTCGCCGCCACGAAACACTCAGAGAGTTCTTCGTCTCGGCCCTGCAGCTGGACCCTAAAGAGGCTGAGGCTAACGCCTGCCGTGTCGAACACGCGATCGACCCCATGGCCGTCGATCGCCTCGTTCGCTTTCTCGAGTTCATCAAGATGTGTCCCCGAACGGGACTTGACTGGTTCAGCGCCTTTGCCCGGTATTGCCAGAAGGGTTCTCAGACCTCCAATTGTGAGGACTGCTTGAGAGTCTGTCTCGAGAAATTCGGCATCGCTGAAAAGAGTGACAAATCTTAACTCCCCTGCCCTTTTACGGCGGTTGCTCGGTGCCCTTTTCTGGAGCGGGCCGAATCAACGGAAAATTCCAGAAGTGCGGAGCTCTCCTCGAACGCTGAGCCGCAAAAATCCCCCAGATGTTCAGCACTCTCTTTTGAAATCATCCACAAATGCCGAAAAATCGGCAGCGCCGTACCAGTCTTTATAATCTTTCAAGCCCGCTTCAAGATGGTCGAGCACCTCCCGGGTGAATGGGTTCATCTGGGTAATCGCAGCATAGAGGGCCGGGTTTTGAGCAAAGATTCGGCCGAGGAGATTTATTTCCAACCGGTAGCTCGGGCTTGTAAACTCCATGGTTTCGGCCACATCCACTTCCAACTCCCGCAGGACTCTGCCGGTCAGCATGGTGGTCACGTGAAACAGGACTTGGATAATAGTCATCATGTAATCGTGCTTTTCCGGAGTGCATTCCCTGATGCGGATGCCCTGATTTTCAAACAGGCGCCGCAGATAGCGCCATTCCAGCGGATCAATGCGCACCGGGCACGCCACCATGGTTTGTCCGGCAAAAGACGAGATGTGTCCTCCGAACATGGGATGCAACCCCACAATAGATGATGGCGAGTCCAGCATTGCCTGGACGGGACCGACCTTCAGGCTGCTCAAGTCCATAAGCAACTGCTCGGGGCGAGCATGCCCAGTGAGTTCCCGGATGATCTTCACCGTCTCGTGAAGCGGCACCGCAAAGAGGACCAGATCGGATATTCGCATGACCTCTTCGTTGTCACCACCCGAGTCACGGTCGGCAACGAACACCCGATATCCCTGAGACATAAAGAAGCGGCCGAATAATTGGCCCATCTGACCCTTGCCGCCGATGATCCCGATCGTTTTTCCGCGTCCCCAGCGCAGCGATTCGCCTTCTTCCTGATCAGGCCGAAAATGAGGGGAGTGCTGTTGGGCATCCATGAGTAGTCCTTGTGAGATCGTTTTTCAGCAGCCTGCTACAGAGTTCGCCCCACCGCCGCCGCCACACGGCGGCATTCTTCGATCATCGTTTCAAACGCCCGCGGTCGCAGAGACTGAGGGCCGTCGCTGAAGGCTTCTTCGGGCCTCACATGCACTTCTATCAGCAAGCCGTCAGCCCCGGCTGCAATTGCCGCTTTGGAAACTGCCGGAACGAGATCGGCCCGTCCGACGGCGTGGCTCGGATCAACGATGACGGGCAGGTGCGTCAACTGTTTCAGCAAAGGAACCGCGCTGATGTCGAGCGTATTGCGAGTCTCGGTTTCAAAGGTCCGAATGCCCCGCTCACAGAGGATGACTCTTTCGTTGCCTTGAGCCAGAATATATTCGGCCGACATCAGGAATTCCTTAATGGTGGCGCTCATGCCACGCTTCAGGATTACCGGCTTCTCAATATTTCCCACTTCCGTCAACAGTCTGAAATTCTGCATATTTCTGGTGCCGATTTGGATGATATCCGCGTATCTGCAGACCAGGACGGTGTCTCTCGGGTCCATGAGTTCCGTCACAATCAGCATCCCGGTTCGTTCCCGAACCGCATCGAGAAACTTCAAGCCCTTTTCACCCCAGCCTTGAAAAGCGTACGGCGAAGTTCGAGGTTTGAACGCCCCGCCGCGGAGAAAATGAACTCCCGAGGGGAGCAGGGCTTCAGCAATCTCCTCCAGGACCTCACGGCTTTCAACAGCGCAAGGTCCCGCAAACACCTGGATCTTTTGCCCTCCGATTTCCTGCCCGTCGACTTTGACAACGGTGTCTTCAGCCTTGAATTCCCTGCTGACCAGTTTGTAAGGCTTAAGGATGGGCAATACCGATTCAACCCCGGGCATTGATTCCAGGGGAACCTCTCGCAAAATGCGCTCATCCCCGATAGCCCCGACGATGGTTCGATGCTCGCCCTTTGAGATGTGAGCGCGCAAGCCGAGGTCTTCAAGACGCCTTACAAGCCGATGCAGATCGTCATCCTCGTGTCCGGGTTTCAATACAATAATCATGATCGTTTTACCTCCTTGCAAGAAGGGCCAGGACATCGCTTCGACAGGATGCTCTGTGCCAAGAAAAAAGGCCATTGGGAATGGGATTCCCACGGCCTCATTTCTTTCCTTGCATCTGAAAACAAAAGAGCCGTGGGATCACTTCGGGACACCCACGGCTTAAATGCACTCGCTAAAACAATTGGCAGCCTTACATATCCCCAGCGCTCCCCGGAATTTCGCTGTAATAATAATAACGGTAATACTTGGTAAACATCAGCTCTCCTCTCTTTCAGTTTCGCTACGAACACTAACTAAAAGGAAATGGGCTTGTCAAGAAGTTTTGCATCGAAATTGACTCTTGAAAACACGCGAAACATCTTTAAGATGAGATAACGTGGATGCGCCCCGGCTTTATCCTGTGATGCTTTGCGGCCTTGGCCCCTAGAGAGACCATTATGATGAAGGCTTTTTTTCCATTTTTTTCCAAAAGTATTCCCGGCTTCGTGCTGGTCTTCTTTGTTGCTCTGGTTCCGGCCGGCTGCACCCACAAGGTTGCCGCGGTGCCCCCCGGAGGCCCACCATCCGCCACAGCTTCCCTCCCTTCCCCCGCCAAATCCCCTCAGTCCCCTGAAGCGGGCCCGAAGGTTGTTGAAAAATGCTTTCTGGACCCGGGGACGACTCAAACCATCACCCATGAAGTGGCACCCCTCGAAACCGTCTGGAGAATCTCCCGGATGTACGATGTCACTCCGGAAGCTATCTACGCGGCAAATTCTCTAAAACCCGGCAATCCTATCCACCAGGGTCAAAAACTCGTTATTCCCAATGCCAAAGCCTTGCGAAATGTTATTGCCCTTTACCCCAGTTCGCGCTGGAAATATATCGTCATCCACCACACCGCTACCGATGTCGGCAAGGCCTATCTCATCAACCGCTCCCATCAGGACCGGGGGTTCTGGAACGGTTTGGGGTACCATTTCCTGATCGACAATGGCACCCTGGGAAAAGGTGACGGTCAAATTGAGGTGGCTCCCCGTTGGATTAAACAACAGAGTGGAGCGCACTGCAATGTGGCGGGAATGAACGAAAAGGGAATCGGAATCGGCCTCGTGGGAAATTTCAACGCCGAACTTCCCACGGCCGGCCAACTTCAGTCCTTGAACTATCTCCTGAAAACCCTATGCGATTATTACCATATTCCGGTTAGCCACATCATCGGTCACCGCGATGCAACGGGGGCAGCCACGGATTGCCCGGGCAAGCGATTCCCGATGACCAGTGTCCGCCAATGCCTCGCAAAACCTGACCTGAAAGGGAAGGAGTGGAGGTTTGGGGGGTTGTAAGCGACAAGCTTCCCTGGAGCTTGTCAGAGCGTTTTGAGCAGAGGCAAAGCGGCACGGAATTCCGGCGTTCCCGCCCGATTGAGCAGTTCGAAAATGATCATTTCAGTGGCACTGATCACCGCTCCCGCCCGCTCCAGTCGCCGCAGTCCGACCTCCCGGTTGGTCTTGCTTCTGGAAGTCACGGCGTCGGCGGCAACATGCACGCGATAGCCCAATCGCAAGGCATGGGCGCCGGTATGAAAGATACACACATGCGTTTCCAGGCCGGCCAGCAGCAGAGTCCGGCGCCCGGAATGCTGCAGCGCCCGGAAGATGGCCTCGTTTTCCAGGCAGCTGAATTCCAGCTTCGTGTAAACTGCGGGCTGAGAGACTCGCTGCAGGAGTTCCGGCAAGCAGCCGCCCAACTTCTCGGCGTTGTGGGCCGAAAACATGACCGGGATTTCAAGAATCCCGGCGATGTCGAGCAGTGCCGCAGCGTTTCTTGTGACCGGATCATGATCCACACAAGGGTCCAACATGACCTTTTGAATATCCACGAGCAGCATTATGCAATCTTCTCGAACCAAAAAATCTGCCCAGGCGTTCATAGGAGTCCCCTCCCTCATCCATATCCTTCATTCTTGAGGACCAGCGTGGCGACCCGATCCGCTACCCCGATGTCTCCCAACTTGTTTCTGATCAGCCCGAGTTCTTGCCGCTGCTCCTTTAGTCGCTCCGGATACTCCAGGAAGCTCAGTGCCGACGCCGCAACAAGCTCCGGTCGGGCATCACTTTGAACCAATTCGGGCACAATCTGATGGCCGGCGATCAAATTGGGCAGGCCGATGAAGCTCACCCGTATCAGGCGCCGCCCCAGATGGTAACTCAGACCGGAGACTCTGTTGACAATAATCATCGGACAGCCCAGGATAGCGGCTTCCAGGGTTGCCGTGCCGGAGACTGTCAGCAACAGATCGCACGCACGCATCACGCCGTAGGTGTCGCCGGTCACCAGGCGCACCGGCAGTCCACGCCCCGATAAGTCGGCCTCAAACAAAGAGGGATGAAGCGAAGAGGCAACCGGAACGATAAAGGAAGCATCAGGCAGACGATCTCTGATGATTCCGGCCGCATCCAGAAAAAGGGGCAGGAGAGATCGGATCTCGCTCCGTCGACTGCCCGGCAGGAGCCCAATCAGCGGCCTCGAACCCGGCAACTCGTACCGCGCCCCTGCCTGCTCAGGGGAAGGCGGAGCTGCCAGGACATCCAGGAGGGGGTGCCCCACGAAATCCACTTTCACCTTATATTTCGCATAGAATTCGGTCTCAAAGGGTAAAATCACCGCCATCCGATCAACGAGCCGCTTAATGGTCCGGACCCTGCCGCTCCTCCAGGCCCAGACCTGCGGACTGATATAGTAGAAGACTCTGATGCCGAGACGTTTGGCTGCCCGAGCGAGGAGGAAATTGAAGTCCGGAAAGTCTATGAGGATAACCTTATCGGGCAGGCTTCGGCGGAGGTAGGCAGTGATTGTCCGCCACGCTCCGTAGATCATCTTGAGGTGCCCGGCAACCTCGGAGAGACCCACGACCGACAGGTGCCGATGGTCCACCAGGACTTCAGCCCCTGCGCTCCGCAGAAGAGGGCCTCCCATGCACGTGATTTGGATGTCGGGAGCACGGGCCTTGAGGGCCTTTACGAGATAGGAGCCGTGAAGGTCGCCCGACGCCTCTCCAGTGCTCAGAAAAACTTTGATGACGCGCCTCCTAAGTCCTGCCATCCCGTCTTCATCTGCTGCTCGATTTGGGATGATATTTCCAAGGCCACGCTCAGCGCGCGCCTGCCTTCAAGGCCGCCCACGGCGGGGACCCCGCCGCTTCTGATTGCTTTGAGGAAGGTGAAGATCTCTTCCTCAAGAGCGTCATGCTCCTCGATTTCCATGTCTTCCATCGAAACCTGGGGATACCCGTCCTCATCGGGCTCTTCCTCTCGGTAAACGGCATAGGCCCGGCGTTCGGCAAAGTCGGCCACGAGATATGAATTCCCCTGGAACACGCGAAGTTTTCGCATATTTTTAGTGGAAATACGGCTGGCAGTGAGGTTTGCGACGGCCCCGTTCGCGAACTCCAACCGAACACTGGCGATGTCGGGCAAAGCAGTCAGCACGGCAACCCCGGACGCACGAAGTTCTTTAAGGGGTGAATCAATGATGTGCATGACAATGTCGATATCGTGAATCATGAGATCCAGCACGACGTCAACATCCAACCCTCGCTCGTTAAAGAGAGCAAGGCGGTCGGCTTCCACAAACATCGGATTCCCGAGACGCGGTTGGATGGCACTGAAGGCGGAATTGAAGCGTTCGAGGTGACCGATCTGGAGGATGCAGCCGTTGCGCTTCGCCAGGACAATCAGGTCATCCGCCTCAGCAACGGTCTGAGTCATGGGCTTTTCCAACAACACATGAACACCGGCCTCGAGGAAGTCCCTCGCGATGGGGTAGTGAAGCGGGGTCGGCGTGGCAATGCTGACCGCCTCCACCCGTCCGATGAGTTCCCGATAGTTCGTCGTGAATTCGGTTTCAAGTTGACCTGCAACCGCTCCGGCACGGTTTTCATCCGGGTCGGCGACGGCAATCAGGCTGGCTTCCGGCAGTCGCGCGTACTTCTGCGCATGAAAACCACCCAGGTAGCCGACTCCCACCACGCCGACCCGCACGGCATCGGGCCTGCCTTTTCTCAGCAAAATTTTTGGCGGCGCAGGAGCGACGGGACGAAACTGCGGCAACAGCAGGGTTTCAAGGGTTCCTCCGTCAGCACCAGCGGGACTCGAACGCTCCGGGCCGTCTCCCTGCAGATCCATTCGGACCACGACGCTGATTCCCGAGGCATCGGCGGCATCAAGCATTCTCTCCCGGTCGAAGATGATTGTCTTCCCGGCCTCAACAACCAGCACTTTGGCCTTTACCCGCCGCATTGTCTCAACGGTCTCAAGCCCCACGGCGGGAACGTCGAACCGGAGATCCTGTCGAGGCTTGCTCACCTTGATAACCACCGCGCCTTCCCGGCAGAGGTCCCCGCCGCGAATGATCGTGGCATCGGTGCCGTCGATGCCTTCCACGGCCAGGACCGACTGGTTCCTGACGACGAGACACTGGCCGACGTCTAACTGTCCCATCCCTTTGGCCAGCTTCCAGCCAAAGTCAATATCTTCAACCTCCCGCCGGTTGGGCTTGCGGCGCGTCAGAACGCCCTCGGGTGCGAGAAGACTCGGAAGCAGGATGGTGGATGGTTCGATCCAAATTCCTTCAGACTCCAGCTCCAGGGCAATGGCCCGGAGGAGGAAGTCATCCTTTTTGTTTCTGAGTTTATTTAAGAGCTTGACGGCCCGCCAGTCCGGACGAATGCGGGTGTAGATCCTGGTCTTGTTGATGGCCCCGGCCATCGCAGCCCGGGTTATGCCCGCCTTCTGGAAGGCTCGAATCAGCCGATTGAGTTGGCCCAGTTTGAGCAGATGGAATTCTTCAACGTATTGTTCCAGGATAACGTCGGTTTCACCCTGAAAGCCTACGGCCACAACCCGGATGCCGGATTGTGCGGCGGCATGAGCAAAAAGGAGCGGAAATTGTCCGCTCCCCGCAATCAATCCAATCTTTTGAAGATCCTTCTGAGGATTCACAAAGGCGTCGTCCATTCTGCACTGCCTGTTTCTATTACCTGGTGACCCCCCGTTTTGAACGACCCTGCATGAACGCTATGAGGTTTTCCACCTCAGGAACGTTCTCCACCTCCTGGCGAATGGTTTCAATTGCGTCGGCAATCGTCAGCCCGGAGCGAAACATGATTCGGTAACTGCTCTTCAGTGCCTGGATCGTCGTTCTAGAGAAACCGTGTCGCCTCAGCCCGACTAAATTGGGCCCGTAAAGTTTGGCCGGGGTCCCGAAAGCAAGCATGTAGGGCGGCATATCCATCCGCACCCCTGATTTTCCCCCGACAAAAGCATAAGGGCCAATGCGGATAAACTGGTGGACTGCCACCACCCCCCCCAATATGGCGTGATCATCTATGCGCACATGTCCACCCAGGGTTGTAACATTGGCCAGGATGACGTAGTTGCCGATGGTACAGTCGTGAGCAACGTGGGCATAGGCCATGAGAAGGTTGTGGTTGCCGACACGGGTGACCCCGCCCCCCCGCTCGGTGCCGCGATTGATCGTAACATTCTCTCGGATGATGTTATCGTCGCCGACCACCAACTGAGTATCTTCACCTCGATAGCTCAGGTCCTGTGGTGGATAGCCGATAGTGGAGAACGGGAAAATCCGGTTGCGCTCACCAATCGTCGTCCGGCCGTCAATCACGGCATGGGGTCCAACAACCGTACCGGACCCGATGGTAACTTGCGGACCGATGATCGAAAACGCTTCTATCTTCACATCTTCAGCCAGTTCCGCTTTCGGCGACACCACCGCAGTAGCATGAATTTCCATATGAGGGCCTATCTCCTTCCTACCGAATCAAGCATCCATCTCCGACTTTCCAGGATTGAGAGTCGCCAAAATCTCGGCCTCGGCCACCAACTGATCGGCAACAAAGGCCTTGCCCTTCATTTTGAACACTGCACCTCTTCGTTTGATGAGTCTGACCTTCAGAATCAATTGATCACCCGGTCGCACGGGCTTGCGAAAGCGCACCTTGTCCAGTCCCATCAAATAGACCGCTGATCGTTCCGCATTGGGGGTATAGTGAAACGCCCACAGCCCGCCTGTCTGTGCCAGGGCTTCAATGATAAGAACACCGGGCATGACCGGGTGAGTTGGAAAATGCCCCTGAAAAAAGGGCTCGTTGATGGTTACGTTCTTAAGGCCTACGATTTCGTCTTCACTGAGGACCAAAATTCGGTCCAGTAAAAGAAACGGATATCGGTGCGGCATCATCTTCAGGATCTCAAGGATGTCCCTTTCCATAGCTATTCCCCGTGTATGGCTTTTTCAAGCTCCCGGACCTTCATTTTGAGTTGTCTAAGCTCTGCCTTAAATTGGGGCAGACGTTTGACATTGACCGTCATTTTAAGCCATTCCTTGTGGGGCATTATGGGACTGCCCGACACCTCGTCTCCCGCCTTAACCGACCGACCCACGCCGGACTGCGCTCCAACCCGCACGCCATCGCCGATTTCGATGTGCCCCACAACGCCCACCTGGCCCGCGAGAATAACATGCCTGCCGAGGCGCGTGCTGCCGGAAACCCCAACCTGAGCAATGAGGAGGGAATGCTCTCCGATGACCACATTGTGGGCGATCTGGACCAAATTGTCGATTTTTGTCCCGCACTGGATCCATGTCCGCCCGAAGGCCGCGCGATCGATGGTGCAGTTGGCCCCAATCTCGACATCGTCATCGATCTGGACGATGCCGGTCTGGGGGATCTTGACGTGGTGCCCCGCTTCATCCTGAGCAAAGCCAAAGCCGTCACTGCCGACAACCGTGCCGCTGTGGATAATGACTCGGTTGCCGATGCGGCTGCCGTCGAGTACGGTCACGCCCGGATAGATGAGACAATCTTCACCGACCACAACATCGCAGCCCAGGTAGGCCCCGCCATAGACCCTGGTCCTGTCGCCGAGCCGGGTGCGACAGCCGATTTGGGCCAAGGGGCCGACCCGGACGGAATCTCCCAGGCAGGCCTCTTCACCAATCCATGCGGTCGCGTGGATGCCGGTCGGCAGATAGGAGGGACTCGAAAAAAGCTGTGCGGCGCGCGCCATGGCCAGGTACGGTCGGGAAGAGATGAGCAGCGGGCGATCGAGGTCTTCGAGGCTGGGCGGAACAATCAGCACTGCTGCCTGGCACTGGGCTATCAAAGGCAGATAACGCTCATCACTGATGAAGCTCAGCTGATCAGGGGTCGCATCCTCCACCGAGCCCACTCCACAAACCCGAATCTGCGGATCTCCCTTAATTCTTGTCCCGGTGAGAGGACCGAGTTCCCCCAATGAGAAGGATTTGGGGGATTTCTGTTCCTGAGAAGTTTTGCGTGGTCATGCTGTGTCTCGGGTCGCCCTCCTGATAAGACTCGCTTTCTGCACAATACTGCCCGAGCGCCACCTCAACCTCGTCTCCCGATGGGGCTCGTCAGGAACAAGCCAGCCAGCGGAAAATCAAGGGAACTGCGTATTGGATGTCTTGGCGAAGGAGCGGCAATGGTTTCGACTAAGGCCTGAAGGGTGGCAGTTTGTCCAGTTCTTTCGCCACCTGTTTCGTGATTTCATCCTTTTCATTGAAATAGACGGTGCTGGATTTCTCGAGTATCAAATCGTATTTTTCGTCCTTGCCGATCTTCTGGACCACATCATGGACCTTTTTGGCCAGGGCACGCCTGCAGGTCGTTCAGCTTGCCCTTGGATTCCATGAGGTACTTTTGCCCCTCCTGCTGCATGTCTCGAAGCTCCTGCTCCTTTTTGCGTTTTGGCTTTCGCGTCGAGCACCCCCTGCTTCTTGTCGAATTCCTCCTTCGCTCCCGTGAACGCTTTCTGCTTCTGTTCCAGATCGCCGTCCATCTTTTCCGCTATCTTTTTGAGCTCCTCCGCCGCAGCTTTGCCCCACTGCGACTGCTGTAACGCCCCCACGGCATCTACAATCCCGATCTTTCCAGCCCCGGCGGCTAAAGCTGTCGTGGTCGAAAAGAGCATCATAACTGCCGTTGCCAAAAGCACCTGTCCCAAATCTCTTCTTTTCATCTGTTGCGCTCCTTAGAAAAAAGCTCCTGCTGAAAACTGAAACTGATACTGACTTTCACCGGGTTGTGGATCGAGATTGTAGCCCCACTCAATCCGCAAAGGTCCTAACGGCGAATTCCAACGAATGCCCGCGCCCGCGTCGGTGCGAAAGTCGCTGATTTTGAAATCCTGCATGGTCAAAAAGGCATTGCCTGCATCGAAGAAGAACACCCCTCGCATACCGATGCTCTCGATCAGAGGGAAGAGCAGTTCAACGGTACCCAGCCCGTAGTTGGTACCACCGATGATATAGGGTCCGTCGTAAGGCCCGACAGTCGCCCATTTAAAACCTCGGAGTGAATTGATGCCACCCAAAAAATATCGATCGTACAAGGGGACCGAGGTGTTATCATCCGCCCCGAGAATATTGATGTAACCAAACTCGCCTCGGACATACCCCACAAACTTCCAAAATAGAGGGACGAAAATAGCGTGGTGGACCTCGGCTTTCATGAAGTTGCTCTCGCCACCCAGAACCGGACTGGCCCACTGCACCGAAGCCATGGAGACCATTCCTCGGGTTGGAAGGAAGGGGTGATCGGTACTGTCCCGCTCCAAGGCCGTAGTGATGCTGCTCGTGAGCTGCCGTCCTTCCTGTTGGACGATGATGGGGGGAGCGTCGAAGGGTACTGAGGTGACCATGGCGCTGCTGTAGGTATAAAAAGCGCTGAGGCGGCTGTAGTTTCCGAATCGATAGCCGGAACGCAGCCGGAACCCGGTGCTGTCTTGAGTGAAGTCCGGGTATTCCCTGAGCCAGTTATAAAGATCGATGCCGCCGGTTACCGGTCGGTCAAAGAGGTATGGCTCGGTGAAACTCAATACGTAACGCTGAGCGTTCTGGCCGAGATATCCTTTCAGAGCTATGATTTGGCCCGTACCAAACAGGTTGCGCTGGGTTATTTCGCCGCTGGTGAACAACCCGTCGTCGGAAGAATAGCCGCCGCCCGCGCTGATGGAGCCGGTCAGCTTCTCCTTGACCTTGACGTTCAGATTCATGATGTCAGTCTGTTCGGTATCGGTTGGCGTGATTTCAACGTCTTCGAAATAGTCCAGCTTTCTCAGGTTGTTGAGGCTTCTTTCAAGTTTGGTGGAGCTGAAAAGATCGCCTTCGGCGAGTTTCAATTCTCGGCGGATGACCTTGTCCAGCGTCTTGGTATTTCCCGTAATCGTTACCCTGCCGATGTGGACGATTTCCTTCTTCTTCACGTCGAAATCGATGCTTGCCGTTTGCTGATCAGAGTCGCGTTTGACAATAGGGTCGACCGTCGTGTAGGCATAGCCCTGATCCATGTAGGTTTTGCTGATCCGGTCCATGTCCTCGCGCAGCTTTTCGCGACCAAAGTAGTCCTTCTGTTTTGATTGCAGCGATTTTTCGAGGCGATCATTGAATTCCAGAGTATCCCCGGTTATCTCGACGCTCGAGACACGGTAGCGCTCACCTTCCTCCACTGGGATTTCTATGTAGAAGCCGTCATCCTTCATGGAAATCTCAGGAGTGCCCACTTTGGCTTCCATAAACCCTTTGTCGTGATAAAAGACACTCAGACGATCAAGATCGGTGTCCAGAATCTCTCTCTGGAGGATGCCTCGATCGGTGAACCAGGAGACAGCAAACATCTTCTCCTTGGTTTCCATGACGCCGCGCAGTTTACGCCCGGAGAAGCTTTTATTGCCGGTGAAGTTGATTTTCTTTATGTAGACCTTGTTGTTCTCGCTGATACCGTAAACAACGACCGCTTTTCGGGGATCCTTGGGAAAGTCGATAGAGTATTTGACATCGACATTGAAGATAACCTTTCTGGTGATACAATTTAATGATTTTTTGAACGTCTTCAGCGATCAGGTTCTTCTGCACGACGCTGTACGGCCTGGTCGAGATGGCGGCCAGAATATCCTTTTCCTTGATCTTTTTGTTACCGGTAATGTTCACTTCCTGGATCGTCGGGTTTTCCACGACCACAAAAACAAGCACCTTGCCGGCCGGCGAATCGGAGACATCAGCATTCACTTTCTCGAAAAAGCCCATCTTGTAGATGGCCTTTATATCTTCTGCAACCTGTTCCGGTCGCAGGACTTCACCCTTCTTGCTTCTGACATTCAGCTTGATGGCATCCGGTTCTATCCGATCGTTCCCTCGAATCTGAACCTCAGCGACGACAGCCTTTGCCAGGAGGCTGACCAGCATGTGCTGAACGACCGTATTGGCTACCGCCGCCAAATTCTCAGGGCCTCTTTCTTCCGCGAAAATGAGCTCCGTTTTCTTTTGTCCGGAAGTGTTAACAAGCCGTGCATCAAGACTGATGCTGTTGCCGATCTGGTTAAAACTCCCGATCAAGACATACTCCGCCTGCAGTCGCCGCCCCAACAGCCGGGCCTGCTCCTCCGTCTGTACCGCTTCCCCCGCCTTGACCACCTTGTCCACGTCCTGGAGGCTGACGACCCTTCGCCCCCTCAGCAGTCAGCTGACGGAGCAGGAGTTCTTCAATGGTCTTTTGCATTTTGACCGGTTCCTGCGGTCCGCGAACGGTAAACGGCATGATCGCAACCCCCGGACTCCGTTCCTGTGCCCATACCGCCGAAGTGAGGATCGCAAGAAAAAGAGGGATCCACCAGCCATGGACGATCCTCTTGCCGTTTAACATAGGTCGCGCCTCCACCGCCAAAAGTTCAAAAGCCTTTATCATCAGTCCCTTTTTCGGGAAGAACAAACTCAAACAAAATCAGCTATTCCTCTATAGCTCACCGTGCCTCCGATCACAACTGATTCCTCTCCGGACAATGCCCGGAAGCTAATTTCTCGCTTCAAGCCGAAGTTGCCCGTCGACCAGGCGCAAGGTGCGATGCATCATGGCCGCGAGTTCCTGGTTGTGGGTAACAATCACCATCGTCAGCCCCATTTCGCCGTTCAGAGTCACCAGCAGTTCATGCAGCTTGCGCCCGGTCCGACTGTCCAGATTCCCGCTGGGTTCGTCGGCCAGGAAGATCTTCGGCCGCAGGAGCAAGGCACGCGCCACCGCCACGCGCTGCTGCTCGCCACCCGAAAGCTCCCCCACCCGATGTTGAAGTCGATCGGTCAGCCCCAGTCTTTCCAGCAGAGACAGGGCCTGGGTCTTCACCTCCCGCTGCGCAAGGCCGGCGATGATACCCGGCATCATCACATTCTCCAGGGCATTGAACTCCGGCAGCAAGTAATGGAACTGGAAAACAAAACCAATTTGACGATTGCGGAACTGGGCGAGTTCCTTCTCTTCCCACAGGAAAATGTCCTGCCCGCCATAGAGGATCTTCCCGCTGCTGGGTTTCTCAAGAGTTCCGAGAATGTGGAGCAGCGTGGACTTACCGACTCCCGAGGCACCCACGATCGCTACCCGTTCACCCCGGCGAATCACCAGATCGAGGTCCCGAAAAAGCTCAATAGTATTCGGGCCCTCCCCGAAAACCTTGGTGACGGACAAGGCATGAACCTCAACCGGCTGCTGGTCGCTATTCATAACGCAGTGCTTCCGCAGGATCCAGCTTTGCAGCTTGCCGAGAAGGATACAGGGTTGCTACGAGGCTGATAAAAATCGCCGCCAGAGCAATCATGCCGACGTCGAGCGCCTCCATCTTAACGGGAAGCGTCGAAATATAGTAAACATCGCGAGGGAGTTCTATGAACTGGTACTTCTTCAACAAGCTGCAAAGCGTAAACCCTCCCAGAAGCCCGAGTAGGGTCCCCGAGGTCCCGATCAAAAAACCTTCCATCACGAATATTTTGCGAATGCTTGCCGTGGTTGCCCCCATGGCCTTGAGGATGGCGATATCGCGCGTCTTTTCCATGACCAGCATGATCAGGGAACTGACGATGTTGAAGGCCGCCACCAGGATGATCAGGGTCAGAATGATGAACATGACCACCTTCTCCAGCTTCAGGGCGGAGAAGAGGTTGCGGTTCATTTGCATCCAGTCGCGCACCCAATAGGGAAGACCGAGGCGAGACCTCAGAGTCTCGGCGATCTGGCGCGCCCCGTAAATATCATCGACCTTGAGCTCGATGCCGGACACCGCATCCCCGATGCCCAGGAATTGCTGGGCCGCCGAAAGGCTGATGTAGGCAAGAGTATTGTCATACTCGTACATTCCCGATTGAATGATGCCGACCACCTGGAAGAGCTTGCTCTTGGGGACCTGCCCCATGGGTGTGAGACGCCCCGTGGGCGAAATGACGGTGACCCATTCTCCCTGGTGAAGGCCCAGGTTGTTGGCGAGCTCCACTCCGAGGATAATTCCCTGGTGCGGTGAAGTGCCGGAGGCCGATGGCTGCTCCGCGCGCAGATCCGCAAGATTTCCCCGGAGCATGTTCTCCTGAATGTTAATGACTTTGGCCGCAGTCGCCGGGTCGATTCCGCGCAGAATCGCACCCGAGACGTTTTTTCCGGAACTGACCATGACCTGCGCATAGATGAAGGGAGTAGCGGCGACCACTCCGGGTTCCTTTTCGACTTCCTTCAGCAGGGGCTGGTAATCGCCGAAGGCACCATTGAAACTGCCGACGACCACGTGGGAGGTAATTCCGAGGATGCGGGTGCGCAGGTCGTCCTGGAAACCGTTCATCACGGCCAGAACCACGATCAGCGCGGTCACGCCGACGGCGACACCGGCAATCGAGATGAAGGTTATGAGGGAAATGAAGGTTTGACGCCGTTTGGCTAACAGATAGCGAAGACTGACAAAAAGTTCAAAATTCATCTTTTGGTTACATCTTTTTTTCCGGCTTAAGGTGCGGGAAAAGGATCACATCGCGAATCGACGGCGAATCGGTGAAAAGCATTACCAGTCTGTCGATGCCAATGCCTTCACCGGCCGCCGGAGGCATTCCGTATTCCAAAGCCCGGAGATAATCGTCATCCATCATATGGGCTTCCTCGTCTCCAGCTCGCCGTGCCTCCAGTTGGTGAACGAACCGCTCGCGCTGGTCCCGGGGATCATTCAGTTCCGAGAACGCGTTGGCCATTTCCTTTCCCGCTATGAACAGCTCAAAACGGTCGACCAGGGCAGGGTCCGATTCGTTTCGGCGGGAAAGCGGCGATACCTCCAGCGGGTAATGGCTGACAAAGGTCGGTTGGATGAGTTTCGGCTCAACCGCCAAGTCGAATATTTTGGTAAGCAGTTTTCCCTGGCCTTCCCCGCGGTTCGGCTCAAGACCCATGGCGCCGGCCACTTTCATGGTCTCCTCGGGATCTTCAACAGCCGACCGAGGGATGTTGCCTATTTCCACAAGGATATCGTTGAAACGGTATCGAGCCCAAGGCGGGGTGAGGTTGATCTCCTGACCCTGGTAAGGGAGACGGAGGCTGCCCTCATTGACGGCCGTCGCCACGGCACCGAACAATTCTTCCGTAAGGCTCATCAGCTCCTCGAAGGTCGCATAGGCCTGGTAGAACTCCAGCATGGTAAACTCGGGATTGTGCTGAGTCGAGATGCCTTCATTGCGAAAGTTCCGATTGAGCTCAAAGACCCTTTCGAATCCCCCTACCAGCAACCGCTTGAGATAGAGCTCGGGAGCAATGCGCAGAAACAGCTCCATCCCCAGGGCATTGTGAAAAGTCTTGAAGGGCTTCGCCGTCGCACCGCCGGGAATCGGTTGCATCATGGGCGTCTCTACTTCGAGAAAGCCTCGGTCCATGAGGAAGCGCCGGACGGTCTGGATGATTTCGGCACGTTTTCTGAAGGTTTCGCGGACCGCTTCATTGACGATCAGATCCACGTAGCGCTGCCGATAACGGAGTTCGACGTCTTTCAGACCATGGTACTTTTCCGGAAGGGGACGCAGATTCTTGCTGAGGAGAACCGCCTCCTTGGCGAGCAGAGTCAGCTCGTTGGTGCGGGTTCGAAAGAGAGGCCCCCGGACGCGAATGATGTCCCCGATGTCCAGTTTCTTGGAAAGGTCGTAACTCTCCTTGTCCAACTGATTCTGCTGTATGTAGACCTGCAGCTTTTGTCCGGAATCGAGGAGATGCATGAAAATGGACTTGCCGAAGGAGCGGATGGCAACGATTCGGCCGGCAACCGTATAGGTTTCCGCTCGCGCTTCGAGTTCTTCCGCGGAAGATGAGCCAAAGGCAGCCATTAGGTCCTTTATGCGATGGGAGACAGGGAATCGGTTCGGGAAAAGTGCCACACCATTCTGTTCGAGTTCCGTCGCCTTTTTTAACCGTTCCCGCATTACCAGGTTGAGATCTTCCATACCGGACGCTTTTCTCCCTTTGCATTCAGACCTATTATGAACCCATTGCCGTTAAGCGTGTGAAAGTTAGATGATTTGCTCGTCAAGGTCAAGGGCAATTACCCGCGCGCGAGATTTAACGCCGCCTCACTGGTCCTTCAGTCTGCTTTTGACCATGTTGGAAATAGTGAAGGCGATGATCATGAGACCCAAGATAAGCAGGACCCACTTCCCCTGCTGGTAGAGTTCCATGATGCCCAGAACGAACACGACACATCCTCCCAACAAGCTCAACCACTGACTTCTGCGTGACATAAACCATCCTCCTTCAATGAACAGGACCACGCCATGGGACAACCGGCCGAATCCCCGTTTGTTTACGACTTGCCCCTGAAAAACACAAAAGAAAAATGACCCGAGCTGGAGGTTATGGAGAAGCCGTCGTCACGGAGAAGGCTGTTGACAATGCGAGGGGAAAACGACTATTAGTTTCAGCAATGACCACGGTCGTTTTCACCAATCATGCGCGCCTGTAGCTCAGTTGGATAGAGCAACGGACTTCTAATCCGTAGGTCAGGGGTTCGAATCCCTTCAGGCGCGCCAGTAAAATCAATGGGTTAGCTATACCATCCGGCCATGGCCAGCGGTCCACCCGCACCGAAGCGGAGATCTTATCTCCCGCACAAAACCTAACTAATAAGCATCCGATCAAATGACCGAGACGCAAAGGCAAAAAAAATGGTTGCAAATCTCTACTCCAAAAGCTATTTAGTTTATTACATTCTTCCCGAAGGCGAGCCAGGAAGAAATTCCGGCGTCTGGTGGAAGATCGGAAAGTTCTTGAGTGAATGTCAATTCAGCTCTACGAGCAAAAGGGGGGATCCTAACCCCAAGATAATACACGGAAAAGTATTACATTTCTGACATATGGCGACTGACTTTTGACGTCTCTGATAAGAGGTATACGTACCGGCAACGCACAACTAAAGTTATATGTGTATATATCCTTTGGTGATATATAAATGTTTCGTTTGCTCTATTTATTCCTTCGAATTGCTTAGGTAAAGTTGCCACCAAGATTCGGCGTTTTTGGTAACGCGATACCGATTGCTGGACCAGTTTAAGGAGGAGGGCTTCTCAATTGAGCCTTGGATGGGCACTCAGGGAAGGTTCGCCAAGGGGCAAATTGGCCATCAGTGGCAGTAACACGGGAGCCGGGCCATGAGGCAATCGGCATAGTTCGAAAAGCATCTTTGAGAGAAGGGAAAGGAGAAACAAATGGAGATTTTTACGAGATTCATCAGGGAAGAGGATGGGGCTGCTGCCGCTGAGTACGCCATTATCCTGGCGGTAATTTCGGCAGTCGCTTACGGGGCCTTTCTGCTTTTGGGTACAAACATTACGGGAAGAGTTAATGCTGCTGCGAACCAGATTGGTGGTAGTTAACCATCTAGACTGGCGGTTCAATCGAGGGTATCTGGACATTAGGCGAAGAGAGACCCAATGACTTTCAGCCCGGTGAGACTGGGTATCCGCCATGCTGTAAAACAGGGAACGGCGCTCTTTTTTTGAGTTTAGAGCGCCGTTCGAGGCGGTTTGACTTTATTTGACGTGTAAGTGGCCTTTTCTGTCCTGTTCGGTAAGGTGGATTTTGCGAAGGGGAAGTTGCGTTGCGGTTTTTTTTATCAGGGTACTGCCAAGCATCTGCGGAATGACAAAAAGGGTCTTTCCGGCACTTCTTCAATAGCCTGCTAGTTGATGGATTGATTCTTTTTTGGGATAGACGCAAGGTGCAGCCCCATGACCAGCCCTCTGTTGATTACGCTGAGCATCCTCCTTATCGGTGCTGCTGTCATTGACGTACACTTTCAGAAGATACCGAACTGGTTGACTTTTCCATTAATGGTCGCCTTGCTTGCCTATCATGGCCTCACAAACGGCATTGAGGGACTTCTTTTCAGCTTCCAGGGGTTGGCCTTGGGGCTGGCGCTTTTGATCGTTCCCTGGCTGATGGGGGGCATGGTGCGGGTGATGTGAAACTCTTGGCGGCGGTGGGCGCAGCCATAGGTCCCAAAAGGGTGTTTGTGGCCTTTTTGTGTAGCGCTGTTGCGGGAGGTGTTTACGCCGCGCTGGTGCTGCTGACCAACCGGCGCCGCCGCAAGAGCCTCACTGATAAGCTCAAAACCTTTTTGCTTACAAATGAAGTAGTGAACGTTCCCTCGGAAACGAGCGAACCGGTGCGAAAACTCTATTACGGAGCGGTTATTGCCATCGGGACTTTGTGCTCTCTTTTATTGGAGTTGGCCGGACACCCTTTGCTTTTCAGTTGGGTGATGCCTTGATGCTTTTTTGCCCTGTCGGGGAAGGCTCCACATAATTTTTAACTACAAATTAGCTTTCAGGAGGTATGTGGAACATGAACAGACTCAGGGTCCTTTTACCTCTGATACTGGCCTGCTGTCCTTTTTTGGGGAGTTTTCTGGTTTACCGGGCGCTGAAGCAAAAAGCCGTGCCCGAGAAGGTAGCAAAAGAGGAGACGGTGCCTGTGGCTGTGGCCCTCAATGACCTGCCCTGGGGCGCCAAACTCACCCGGGAGATGATACAGGTGGTCCCGTATCTTCGTCAAAGCCTGCCTCCCGATTGTTTTTCCGACGCGTCGGCCCTTGAAGGGCGCGTCGTGATCGCTTCGTTGAAGCAAAACGAACCGATTATCGAATCTAAACTGGCGCCCACCGACGTGACCACAGGCGGCGTACCGGCGATTCTTCGCCCGGGAAGGCGTGCTGTAGCGGTGAAAGGCAACCCGGTGCTGGGAGTGGCCGGCTTTATCCGGCCCGAAACCGGGTCGACGTGCTGGTGACGCTGAAGGATCCCGGAAGCGGTTTGGAAACGAGTAAGATCGTGCTGCAGGATATTCTAGTTTTGGCAGCCGGGCCTCAATTGCAAAAGAAGGGAGGCGCGGACGAGGCTAATCCCACAGATGTTTACACTCTGGAGGTTAAGCCCGACGAGGCGGAAAGGTTGGCTCTGGCGGCGACCCAGGGCACCGTGCATCTTGCCCTGAGAGGGGTCACCGATAAGGCCGCGGTATTGACCAGAGGGGCTACCATCCCGGAATATCGCGTACTTTGCTGCCGAGCACCTGGCCCCTGAAAAGCAGGCACTGCTTCCACAACCGGCGGCGTCAGAATCAGAGCCGAGGCGTGCTTTCAGAGTGCAGGTGATCAAAGGGTCCCAAATCAGTCAGGCAGAATTCTAGGGGATCATCTCAAAAGAACGGTGCGGTGATATCAGCTCGAATGGAGCGATAAAACCCAAAATTTTCAAGATGTCAATAATATCTTGCATTTCTCTCGATCATCACGTAGGAATTTCGCAAATACATTAGAGTATTTATATGTAGAAGCACTATAGATTGCGGTAAATTGAATAGCTGGAACGATCAAAATCGGGTGTTCGGGGGTAGGGGAACAGACGCGCGCAAAAGAGGATTTGAGGGGGATTTCACACCCAACGAGGAGTGGGGGCTATGTCTATCAAGGAGGGACGAGAAGAAGGAGTAGAGGCGAGCGTGGCTGATCGCCGCCGGTGCTGTTGGCTGTTTTCATGCACGTTTCCTGGTGCTGGGGAGCCGGTCCTAAGGCCTCTGCCGGTGCCAGGGTCGATCCTTCCTCGGTCAAGCTGGCCGTGGGAAAAGTCCGTAATTCTGAGTAGCAGCAAAGCGATAAGCCGAGTTTCCGTAGCCTCCCCGAGATTGCCGACTTCGTCTTGCTCTCTCCGCATCAGGTTTATGTCACCGGCAAAGCCAACGGCGTGACCAATCTGACCCTATGGGACAGCGATGACCGAGTTTCCGCCATATACGATCTGAACGTTTCCCACAACATCGCGCAGCTGAAGGTACTGAACCAGATCCTCCCCGGAGAGCGGGGAATCCCAGGTCAATACCGCAGGAGATGTCGTGACCCTGTCGGGTACGGTCTCCAGCAGCGGCAGCCTGAGTCATGCCCTGGCGGTGGCGGAGGCCTACTCGCCCAAGATGATCAACCTCCTGGAGGTCGCCGGCGTGCAGCAGGTGATGCTCGAGGTTCGCGTGGCGGAAATGAACCGGACCATCGCGCCGCCTGGGAATCAACATCTGGTATTCCCGGGGGGGGGGCTTTTTTCGACACCAGGCTCGACGACCTGACGATATTGTCGAATCCGGCGCGGGTGGCCTTTTCACTGGCGGGTCCCCGTTCGGGATGTTCGTGTCACCCGCTATCAACTCTTATGTCGCATTCATTCCGGCAATGACAGCTGGGCGGTCTTCTCGACGCCCTGAAAGAGAACGGCCTCATGAAGATCCTGGCCGAACCGACGCTGGTGTGCCTGAGCGGTCAAGCCGCCAGCTTCCTTGCCGGCGGTGAGTTCCCGATTCCGGTGCCGCAGGCTCTCGGCACCGTCGCCATCAAATACAAGCCATTCGGGGTCGGTCTCAGGTTTACTCCCACCGTGCTGACCAATGTCAATCAACCTGCAGGTGTCGCCCGAGGTGTCGGAGCTCGACTACCCGAATGCTGTCCCGTGACGGGTTGGTGATCCCCGCGTTCACGACCCGGCGGGCTTCGACCGTCGTTGAGCTCCGCGACGGGCAGAGCTTCGCTATCGCGGGACTGATGCTGCGGTGTCCGCGAGAGCGTGACCAAGTTCCCGATGCTGGGGAGCATTCCGGTGCTGGGAGCTCTCTTTCAGGAAGGCAGCGAGCTCAAAAAAAACGAGACGGAGCTGATCATTGTGGCCACCCCTCACCTGGTGAAACCGCTTGACATGGCCAAACAGCCTCTGCCGACCGACTCTTTCGTCGAGCCAAGCGATGCGGAATTTTTCCTGCTGGGAGTGCTGGAAGGGGAGCACAAGGCCCCCAAACCGCCGGTGTCTCCGATGGGTGCAAAGCGGGGCCTGGGAGGTGAATTCGGGCACATTATTCCGGAATAAAACTTCATTGCAGGGAGGATGATGAAGTCCGGTGTCATCCTGATTATGGTCGTGTTGGGTTTAGTGTCGGCGCATTTCGCTGGCGCAAGATCTATGCTTCTACAATTACGAGAGCAACGTCGCGAAAAATTGGGGAGCCGCCTACCGCATCGCCAAGCAGAATCAAATTCTCAACCCCGACGCGGGCCAGAACCTGCAGGAGGTTACCGGCATCGACGGCAAGGCGGCCGACTTGATCATGCAGAGATATTGGAGCGAGTTCAAGAAACCGGTCCCGCCGCCGAGCGTGTTTCTGAACTTTGGCGGAGCGGTGCCCGGTGGAGGGCAGGCGCAGTGAGCGTTCAACGGCAGGCCGATACCCCTGCCAAGACCATGCCCCCCGAGGCAGAGGGAGTGTCCCCGGGGAGTCGAAGCAATCGCCAGACCGGGGGCGTGGCGGCTGAGTTTGCTTTGGTGCTGATCCCTTTCCTCGTGGTGCTTTTTGGCATCATCGATTTGGGGCATTTTTTTTGGACCGATCATGTGGTAACCGAGGCCGCACGAGAAGGGGCGCGGTGGGCGATTCTCAACGAACCATCCAACGCCGAGGTCCAGGGGGCCATTACACAAAAGATGACCGATGGGGGCATCAGCGCCACGCCCACCATATCGATATCCGGCAGGGCACCAGTCAGGCGGTGACCGTTACCGTGACGGTACCTTTCGAGTTTCTTCTGCTGTCCGGTTTGGTCAGTGCAGTCACGAACATCGACACGGTTTCCGCTACGGTTACCATGTTGCACAACCGTAGCCAGGGAGCAAGGCAAATGAAGCGCAAAAGAATGAGCCCGGGGGCTGTGGCCGCCGAGTTCGCCATCGTCTTTCCCTTGTTCTTCTGCCTTTGTTGGTCGCGACGATCGATCTGGGCCATCTCATACACACGAAGCATGTGATCGCCAATGCCGCCAGGGAGGGTGTCGCAGTCGTGGCGCGAGGAGACGCGAACTACCTGACGGTGGTCGGCAACTACGTCTCGCAAGCGGGCCTGGACGCTGCCAAGGTGTCGGCTGGTCCGCCGACCTTCGACCCTTCCCCCCCCGGGTTAGGGTCCGAGGTCACCCTCGAGGGTCAGGTTGTCGCCTTATGAATTCCCGATCATTCCCTGGGGAGAGTTGTTTCCTAATGTCACCGCGGTGGAGGAGTGGGCGGTGATGCGCTATCTCTCCCGGCAGTGAGGAAGGAGTCTCGAGATGAACCGATTAACGCGAAAAGACGAACGGGGAGCGGTGGCCGTTCTGGTGGTTGCCGCCCTGGTGGCGCTCCTCGGCTTTGCCGCCCTTGCCATCGATGTCGGTTTCCTGGTAATGAAGAAGACCGAACTGCAAACGGCGGCGGACGCCGGGGCCCTGGCGGGCGCTTCGGCCCTGCTCTCCACCCCGGCGACCAGACCGAGGTGACGACGATCGCTA
The DNA here is from genome assembly GCA_963844985.1 of uncultured delta proteobacterium. Taxonomy (GTDB): domain Bacteria; phylum Desulfobacterota; class Syntrophobacteria; order Syntrophobacterales; family Syntrophobacteraceae; genus JADGQM01. The sequence goes on along the minus strand of CAWJQV010000007.1, from coordinate 138 downwards.
CAAATTTTGTTCAAGAGAACTTGACGTTGCAGCAGAACTCGGGAGGAAACATCGCCGTCAGCTTTTTCAGTCAGAACGGTGGGGCTTGCGCCACCAACTGTTGGCAGGTGGAAGTCACCGTCAGGCGGACCGGGGTTG
>CAWJQV010000006.1:0-69519 GCA_963844985.1 uncultured delta proteobacterium | reverse complement strand
AGTTCTTGACATGCAGGATAAGTTCTTGTACTTTCCAGCCTGCGGAAAGGGTCCGTCAAATTTCTCATCCGCATTCCGGATGGAACCAACCTCAATACGGCAAGTCTCCTTCGCCGCAGTCGGCAAGGAAGTGTGGTGGTCGCTCCGGCGTCGACGCGAGCGGTTGAGGGGGATCATCCCAGTTGGGTTCCAGCGGGCCGGAGCATCGTGTGCTCCATGTTCGTGAATCTTTTAAAGGAGGTATTTAAGAATACAAACGGTTCCATCCGAGAAGGGGTCCAAGTTTTGGGGAACGAGGAATTCGCTGTTCGAAAATTCTACGTGATGAAGTTGTTGCTCAGTCAACTTCCCTACTCAATTTCAATGCCGCCTGAATCACCCCCCCCGAGCCGATCTATTCGGCAGTCTGCCTTGGATGCCTCTTGCCTGGACCGTTGCTGCTGGCAAGGGTGTTTGAAGGATTTCCCGGCTTCGTTTGGTCAAAATCAAAGCACCGTTCACGCTCTCATTTTCATTGCGCGCTCGAACCGCTCGCTTGTGCTGATGATGTGGAAGAGCTCCTTCCTCCGCGAAGGCGCTCAGCTGTTTAGGGAGGACCTGTCCGAACAAATGGGGTAGACTCTGAAGGCTTTTTCAGGCTCACGTTTGCGCCTTCATTCACAAAATCACGGGAGGTGAACGGAAGATCCAGGTTTGGTAACTGTTGAGTAAGGATTTTTTCGCTTGAGTTTGGTATTCAAATGGAGGTTATCCGCATGGCAGACAATCAAAAATCGCGCGGAGCCGTCAAATGTATTTTCTGGACGGCTCTAGCACTTGTGTTAATCGGTTATGCCTGGTGGTCGTACACCTCGGGGCAGATGGTTGAATGGTACTATTTCAGGGCCAAGACGGACGGCTTTGCCGTCAACGCCAACACCTTCGCGAACGCAACCAAGGAAAAGCCCGTCTCCCTTGAAATCGGCAAGTTCAATCCCCTCGTGGGTCTGCAGGCCACGGCCGTGAAGAAAGGCGACCGGCTGCCCACCAACACCAACGGCGTTATCAGCAAGAAGGAAGTGGAAGAGGGCAAGCGCGTCAAGCTCGACGGGGACAAGCTCGTGGTGATGGTCCCCATGCAGATCAAGGAGGCGAGAGGCTTCAAGTTCAAGGACACCTTCAAGCACAAGGGCGTCGAGACCAATCCCTGGTCGGGGGTCTGGAATGTGTTCTGGATCCTTGGTCTCGGGGTGTGCCTGGGCTACAGCGCCGAGGGGATGACCGACATGTTCGGCCTGAAGCTCACCAAGATACAACACCATGGTCATTAAGACCGGTTGCCTGAAATCTCACTAGTAGGAGTTCGACATGTTTGAATTTGCAATAGCTGGAGTTACAAGCCCCTGGTTTCTGCTGGTACTTACCGGTTTCACCGTGGGCATCGTGGGCGGCTTCATCGGGGTCGGCGGCGGCTACATGGTGACGCCGGCCCTCATCGTTTTCGGATTTCCGGGCTACATGGCCTCGGGCATCGATATGACGCATATCGCGGGTAAATCGGTCATTGCCACCGTCAGGCACCGGCAGATGGGCAACATCGACTGGGTCCTGGGCCTGGCCATGGTGGGCGGCACCATGTTGGGCGTGGAGATCGGCGTCACTTTGCTCAGCTGGGCCAAGGCCCTGGGAATAGCCGGGATTCTGCTCCTGATCTGCTCCCTGGTGGTCATGCTGAGTCTCTTCTTTTACACCCAGATTGAAACCGCCAAGTCTCAGAAGAAGATCCGGCAGGATGCCGCGGTGGGCATCGAGCACGGCCGAGAGGTCATGGTCAGCAAAGTCCCCATGTTTTTTCAAAACATTCCCCTCTATCCCATCGTGCGCTGCCGCACCGCCCGCCTGGTCATCTCCATGTGGGTGATTGTCATCGTCGGCATCGTCACGGGGGTCCTTTCCGGCTTCCTGGGGGTCGGGGGCGGTTTCGTGCGCGTGCCGGCCCTGGTCTACATTGTGGGTGCGACCACCCACATCGCGGTGGGCACCGACCTGCTCGAGATTGCCGTCTCCGGCGGCTACGGGGCCATGAGGCACTCCCAGATGGGCAACGTGGACATGATCGCCGTCCTCTTCATGATCGTCGGCGCCATGGTCGGGGCCCAGTTCGGCAGCATCGCCACCATGTATGTGCGCGGACCGGCTATTCGGTACATCCTCAGTTACTCGCTGGTTCTGGCCTGCGTGGGAGCAAGTTTTCGGCTGGTTGACATGCTCACCGGCCAGCAGTACGAGATCCTTCAATTCTTTGCCATCGTCTTCACCCTGGGGGAGATGTTCTTCCTCTGCTTCTTCATTGTGAGCCTGGTGATCTTCGCCGTGCGTTACCGCCACGGCAAGTCGGTGCCTGACTGGATTCCCTCACTGGTGGTCAAGGAATAGTCATTCTCTTCAACCTTCTAGGAGGTAAAGCGCAATGGGATGGTTCTGGAATAGTATGATCGGTTATTGGATCGGCCTGCTCCTCATTTCCTGCGGGATTGCGGCGGCCATTTACATGATATGGCTTCGAGGATTGCTCTAAGGGAGGATAATAAACCATGCAAATGCTGATCAATTTGATCCTATACGGGTTCCTGGCATTTATGATCTACGAGTCCGTCTTTGTCGCACAGGATTACTTTATGACCTTCTGTGTGGTGTTCGTCATTGTGGTGGCGCTCATCACCAAGCTCATGCCCAGTCTTCATGTGGACAAGTGCTACCCCGGTGAGTATCCATTCGACGACTGATGAACGTTAAACCCATGGCAACGGATCTTGAACCCCTGCGCAGGGGGATCATAACGCTTTACGAGAAGCGGAAGATCGGCGACCTGACGGAAAAGAAGTTTCAGGCTCAGCTCGCCGAGAAGACGGTGGACCTCTACCGGGCCCTCGTGCGAGACCGGATGGCTGACGGGGAGAGGATCGAACTGGAGCACCACACGATCCTCTCCCATCTCAAGCTCACCAAGTCCGTCCTTCGCGAACCGGAACAGTTCGCCACCAGCCTGTTCGCCACCGACCGGAGGCTCTTCCGCGTCCGCGCCACGGTGATCATCAGCAATCCCCCGACGGGGGACAAGCGGGACCAGACCGAGGTGGATGCGCTTTCCTACAAGCGCATGGCGTCGCTCAAGGTCCATCGCGAGATCCGGTGGGGCGAAGCCGGCGTGGGCGCCGGCTTCGCCGCCATCGGCGCCGTCTTCGCCCCCTGGCTCGACATCACGGGACCCTTTGTGATCGGGTTCGGCGTGCTGGGCATCCTGCACGCCTTTATCATTCCCACCCGCTGGGTGGAGGTGGTGCCCGAGAACCCGATTCCCGATATGGATCCGATGAACATCAACGTGCTGAGAAAAAAGACTGCCAAGGCTCTCGTGCGGTTCCTCCGGGAGAAACTGAAGCGGTGATGGAAGGGATCAAGGTCCTTCTCGTAGACGATGAAGTCGAGTTCACCGCCAGCATGCGCAGGGTGCTGGCGCGGCGCGGATTTGAGGTGGACGTTGCCGATGACGGCCTTGCCGCGCTTCCCATGATGGCGCAGAAGTGTTTCGACGTCGTCGTGCTCGACATCAAAATGCCCGGCATGGACGGGATCGCAGTGCTCGCTGAAATCAAACGTCTGTACCCGGACACCCAGGTGATCATGCTCACCGGTCACTTCTCTTTCGATGGGGAAGAAGACCCTTCGCAACCCGGAGCCTTCGCCCACCTGCTGAAGCCTATTCCCATCATGAAGCTTGTGGACATCATCCGGGACGCTGCGGTTCATGGCAAAACGGTCACCGGCGGAGGTGCAAGCTCCTGAGAGACGGAAGCACATGGACTTCACCTTGAAACGCCCCCCGCTCTGACCACCATCTCGCCGCCGTGCCATCCGCTTCCCTTTCTCCCACGGCTTTGAAAGGGTTTCGCGTGGAATCCTCCTGGTGTCCCTGGATTGATACTCATGATACTCAACCACGAAGGGCACGAAGGAGAGGAGCTTGGAATTTGATGAATTGTCGAACAGAGTGATTGGGTGTGCCATTGAAGTTCATCGTACGCTGGGTCCTGGAACTGAAATGCGTGGAACAGGTCAAAGATATCCATGAAGCGCAGTTGCTGACATACATGAAGCCGGCACTCGTCACCATTCAGGTTCAACTCAAGATTCAGTGATGGACTCTTGGGTTTTTTTAATTTTTGGGCCATAGTGTCTTCGCGGCCCACGACGGCTGGAACTCGACTGCAGCTTCGTTTAGAATTGCATTCGAGATATGAGTTCTCAGAATTCATCAGTGTGGCTCCAACGGTAACTAGTGTCCATCCGGAAAGGTCTCGAATTTCTCCTCCCCCTTGATGGGGGAGGTCGGGTGGAAGTGACAAGGGGTGTGATTGCTGACACTCGATCAACCCCCGTCCCCCTGCCCCTCCCACCAAGGGAGGGGTTTCCGGATGGAAGCGACTGAAAGCAAGATTCATATGGAATCTGTGAAATCAGTTGAAGGTGAAGCATTGGAAGTCCGTCCCTGGCATGCAAGAGCCTGGTCGGGTTTTCTCAATTTCCTGGAAATCATCGGCATACTGAAAGGACAGGACGTGGACCAGGCGGCCCAGGTCGCCAGGCTCAGGCTGTATCACACCGAGTTCCGCAAGCTCCTGTCGGCCAACAACAGCTTCCTGGAAAACCTCGGCGATCTCGATCAGAAGCTTCACGGCAGCGAACTCGTCGACCGCGCCTTCGTGAAGAGCAAGGTCGTGCGGCTCATCACCGATATCCACGGCATGGTGGAGAGCATCAATGTCATAGCGGGGGATCGCTATGGAGCATTACGCGACGCATTCGACCGAATATCAGCCCCGGTTGGCCTGCTTCTGGAAGAAGCCACCGAATCCCCCGGAAGCGAACTGGTCTTGGACCTCCCCTCGCTGACAACGGCGCAGGCCGAGCTGGCCGGCGGGAAAATGGCCAACTTGAGCGAAGTGGCCAACGGTATGGGCCTGCCCACCCCGGATGGCTTTGTGGTGACGACCGAGGGTTTCCGGGTGCTGGTGGAGGAGGGCGGTATCCGCTCCTGGCTCCAGAACCGGCACCTCGAAATCGAGTCCGCCCAGGATCTCGATGAGATCAGTGCGGAACTGCAGGATCGTATCCTGGGCCTCGAAATTCCCTCTCGACTGCAGGAAGAAATCCTGTCCGCCTATGACCGCCTGGTTGAACGAACTGGAGAGCCGATGCCTGCCGCTGTCCGCTCGAGCGCCGTCGGCGAGGATAGTGACTTTTCCTTTGCCGGCCAATTTCTTTCGGTGCTTAACGTTCCCAGAGACGAACTCTGCCAGGCCTATCTGCGGGTGGCTGCCAGCCTTTATTCACCGGAAGCCATGCATTACCGGTTCCTGCACGGCATCCCCGGAGAATCCGCTCAAATGGCGGTGGGATGCATCGGGATGGTGAATGCCGCGGCCAGTGGGGTGGTCTTTTCGCGCGATCCCAACCGGCCCGACTCCGGCAAGGTTTTGATCCACGCCATCAAGGGGGTGGGAGTCCTGCTCGTGGATGGGCGTACCTCCCCCGAAGTGCTGGAGGTTTCACGGGATCTCGATGATAAGCAAGTCTTACGGAGCCCCTCTTCCCAGGTCAGCCGGCTGGTGCTCTCCCCGACATCCGGCCTGAAAGAAGAGGACTTACCGCCGGGAGAAGCCGGGAAGCCATGCATTACCGACGACCAGGCGGTGCAGCTGGCGAAGTGGGCGCTGGAACTGGAAGCCCATTTCGGGAGCACTCAGGATCTGGAATGGGCGCTTGATGAGGAAGGAAGCCTCATTCTGCTGCAGTCGAGGCCCCTCAGCCTTTCCGCGCAGTCGAGCCGCACCGAAAAACCGATCCCCGGCTGCCCGCTCCTGGTGGAGGGCGGCGAAGTCGGCTGCCCCGGCATCGGGATCGGCCCCGCTGTCCACATGTCCCAGGATGACGACCTGGAATCCTTTCCGGATGGTGCCGTGCTCGTGGCGAGAAGGTCTTCCCCGCGGTTTGTGCGCCTGATGTCCAAGGCGAGGGCGATCGTGACCGATGCCGGCAGCACCACCGGGCACATGGCGTCTCTCGCCCGGGAACTCAGAGTCCCTACCCTGCTCAACACCAGGACGGCCGTCTCGTCCATTCCCAACGGCACCCTGGTCACCGTTGACGCCAGCAGCGGGTTCGTTTACGAAGGAGAAGTCCCGGCTCTGGCCGAAAAGCAGGCCACGGCTCAGGAAGAAGGAGAATTCTCCGGCAGAAGAAAGCTGACGCCCGGCTATCAACTGCTCGCAAAAGCGGTCGAGCTCATCGCGCCGCTCAACCTCACCAACCCTGCCGGGGCCGGTTTTTCCGCCGAAGGGTGCCTCACCCTGCACGATATCGCCCGCTACGTCCACGAAAAATCCTACCAGGAAATGTTCATGCTCAGCGACAATGTGGGAGATCTCCGCGCCGCCAGCTATCACCTCGATGTGTTTCTGCCTATTGATCTCTACATCATCGACCTCGGCGGCGGTCTCGAGGGGGACCTCTCGCATCGCAAGGTCAAACGCGCCCAGGTGATTTCGGTGCCACTCAAGGCGGTACTGGACGGTATGATGCACAAGAAGATCCAGAGGTTTGGAGCAAAACCCATGGACTTGAGCGGTTTCTTCAACATCATGATGCGGCACGCCACATCCAGCCCCGAGGAGGATGCCTCCTTCCGGGCCCCCTGCTACGCCATCATCTCCGACAAGTATCTGAATTACGCCGCCCGGGTCGGCTACCACTTCAGCGTGGTGGACAGCTACTGCGGGCTGACCCAGAACAAGAATTACATCAGCCTGGTCTTCCATGGCGGGGCTGCGGACTATACGCGCAGAGAGCGCAGAGTCCGGGCCATTGGCGAGATCCTCAAGGAGCATGGCTTCACGGTGAAGCTCGACCAGGACCGGGTCCATGCCCGCCTGGCCAAGACCACCCAGGAAGATACCGTGAAGCATTTGGAGATGATCGGTTCCCTCTTCCAGTTCTTCAGGCAGATGGATGCCGCCATGAATAGTGACTCCGCCGTCGCCGTGTACAGGGACGCATTCCTGAGGGGCGACTACGGCTTGGAGGAAATTGGCAGGAAGTAGCCGGTTAGGTTTTTTCAGCGACGTCCATGGCGTAGCATTTCCGTTCGTAAGCGTTTTCGATGCAGGACACCAGATCGTTGATGGGGCAGGGTTTGAGCAAAACCTCGGCGCAGCCGTCCTTGAGGGCCTGAGACACCTGTTTGATGTCGATGTGACCCGACAGGAAGATCACCGGAGTCGTCGAATCCCGCTCCTGCATCGCCTTGAAGGTGGCAATGCCGTCCATTCCGGGCATCCGCACATCGAGGACGATAACATCGAACTGCTCCTGGAGAGCAAGCTTCAAGCCCCTCCGCCCCGTTGGAAGCGCTCTGCACCTCCATGCCCCTCCTGCGGAGGACCTTGGTCAGTGAGTCAACAAAGATCTTTTCATCATCGATCAGCAGCACACGTATATCATTAGACATTTTCGGTCACCTCAAGAACCTTTCCCTTCACGCATGAATCTTCTTTCCAGGGCCTCGTTGATTTTTTCCTGCAGTTCACTGATTTGAATCGGCTTCATGGCGTAATCGAAAGCTCCCAGATTCATCCCCTGAATGCCCGATTCGACCGAACCGTGTCCGGTAAGGATGATCACTTCCATCAGCGGCCGTTTCCTCTTCATCACCTTCAGGGCGGCCATTCCGTCCATGCCCGGCATGCGCAGGTCGAGGATGACAACGTCGTATTCCTCATCTTCGATGGCCTTCACCGCACTCTCGCCATCATTGACGGCACTTACGTCATACCCTCTGCGCGATAAGATCTTGGACATGTTGCTGGTGAAAGCCACTTCATCGTCAACCAGCAGAATCCGCGCTTCTCTCATTTCAATTTCCTCCATGAGCGCCATCCGCGCTTTCCTGATGATGCCCGGACGATCCTAAGGGGAGGAAAATCTTGAACTCGGTTCCCTTGCCGACCTCACTCTGGACGGTAATGACTCCGCCCAGCTCTTTGATAATGTTGTACGAGATGGACAACCCCAGGCCGGTCCCCTTGCCCACCGGCTTGGTTGTAAAGAAAGGGTCGAAGATCTTCTCCACGACCTCGCGGGGCATGCCCGAGCCGGTATCGGCAATGCTGATCTCCACGTCCCCGTTGCTGTCGTTGGCGCGCGTGGTCACCCGGATGGTCCCATGGGGCTTTCCTTCATGGGCGTCGATGGCATTCGCCGCGAGATTTACAAAGACCTGCTGAAGCTGGGACCCATCGGTCAGCACCCGGGGCAGGTCGCCCTGCAGGTCGGTGACAAAATCCACCCCGCTCGTCTTGCCCCGCTTTTCCAGCAAAGCGATCACTTCCTGCACACAGGCATTGAGGTCGACCATTTCGGTCACGGCCTGGGAACGCCGGGCGAAACGAAGAAGATTGTGGGTAATATGATTGCACCGCTGAACCTGGTTCTCGACCTGGGTCAAGGATTCAGCCAGTTCAGCCTTGAACTCGCTGTTGAGATCCGGATAATCATCCGGTGAAATCCCTGACAATCTGGCTTTCCGTAAGGATAATGGCCAGGGGATTGTTGATTTCGTGCGCCACCCCTGAGGCCAGTTCCCCCACTGAAGCCAGTTTGCTGGCCTGCATGAGCTGCCGGTTCAGATGTCCGGCTTCTTCATCCCGTTTCCGGATAACCTTGATCATGTGTCGGGTCGTGAGAAGGGAGACGATGAGGATGGCCAGGACACTCACATGAAGAAAAATCAGCGCCAACGTGTTGGCCTGATTGACATCCCGAAAGGCTTCTCCATAATCCTGTTTCACGACCAGCACCCAGTGAGGCTCTCTGATCCAGGCATAGCCTACGACTTGGGAGGGATAGTTTTGGCCGGCGCCGACCTGTGCGGCCTCCAGGATCCGGACCCCGCTTTCACCCTCGAAGGTGGTCATGGGCAACGGGGACTTATCCATGATCTTGCCGCCGAATTGAGGATTGGTCTGATAGATGCCTTCTCCATTCAGGATAAACACTTCGCCGGTTTCACCGATTTTGATGTTTCCAATAAGGGAGGCCAGAAACTCGGTGTCGATAGTCGCTCTCAGGATCCAATTCTTTTCACCGTCCGACCAGCGTACGGCGATGATGAAGTGCGGCGTCTTGCGATATCCCGTGAACATGTCACTGATGTAGACACCCTTGGTCATGAGTTCCTTGAACCAGAACGTCATCGAGTAGTCTTTGTCCATGAGATCATAGGGGCCGACGTAGGCGACATGCTTTCCCTGTTCGTTGATGAGCCCGAGGTCCATGAAATAGACGTCTTCCCGGTTCAGAATGTCAAGCGTTCGATCGAGATTCCCCTGCTCTTTGAGATAGTCAACGGAATGGGTGAACGCAACCAATTGCAGATCGGAAGAACGTTCTTTCAGGAAGAGTTCGACGATTCTCCGGTTGTATTCCACTCTCCTTTGAAACGACTCCGCCATGCGTTCACCGGCGGATTGGGAATAATTGAAATAGATGGCCCAACCCACCACCAGCAAAGGAAGCACCGAACATACCAGGGTGAGCAGGATGAATCGTCGATAAAGACCGGAATAGGACTTTTTCTGAAAATCCCCGGAGTGCTGTTGGGGGTCGATGTTCGCATCCGACTTCTGGTTCATTCAAAGGCCTCCTCAAGGGAATGGATACGTCTTCGATGATACCTGCTGGCCCTGATCTTATCAAGTCATTTCATGCCCGAACCGCGCTTTCCACCTCAACTCCTTATTCCCATTTGCAGCTCTTTTGTGGTTTAATGATGAGGGGAGAGTTGGATTGCACAGCCTTGGGTCCCGTTTGAGACAGTCAATCTTGGGCGATTCCTAAGGAGCCGTCCTAAAACAACCTGCACTCATTCTGAAATTGTTTCAAACGAAGAACACAAAGAGCCCGAAGAAATCACTTCGTGACCTTCGTGCTCTTCGTGGTGAAATAGGGTGCTTTATTTTTGGACAACTTCTAAGAGGAAATCGCGAGGAAGGTTTCAACATGCTTGAGAAGCTCAAAACTTTGGGATGGTTTCGGTTCGGGAGGCAAAAGCCCTCCAAGGACCAGGCCTACGATGCCTTCCGGTTTAAGTATGAACGCTTTAAGGAGCTCCTGGACTCGAACTCGGAACTATCGAAAATCATGGTGGACATAGAAGAAAAACTTAAGGGCCACCGGGTTTTCGGTATGAGCTATATCCGTTCCCAATCGGCGCGGGCCATCTTCCACACCATGCGCATGATCCAGTGCCTCAATGCCCTTTCGCGCGACCGCTATCCGACTCTCGTGGACTCCGTCGAACAGCTCAACCTTCAGGTCAAACGGGAATTGGAGACACGTAAAGAAAGCCCCATCACGGAACTGATCCTCCCCTATTCCGGAATCACCCGGGAGATGGTCGACTGGGTCGGGGGCAAAAGCGCAAACCTCGGCGAGGTTTGCAGCCGGGTCAAGCTCCCCATCCCGGAAGGGTTTGCCATCACGACCCACGCCTTCGATGTCTTTCTCAAGGCGAATGACCTGATCGATGACATCAACAAGGTCAAGATGGAAATCGATCCCAATTACCCGGAGACGATTACCGTCGCCAGTGAGGAAATCCAGCGGCTCATCATTGCGGCGCCGCTTCCCGGCGAACTGGAAGAAGCCATACTCTCGGCCTATGATGAGATGATCGGGCGCCTCAAAAAGTCCGGTGCAAACGATTTCTCACTCCAGGTATCCCTTCGCAGCAGCGCCATCGGAGAAGACAGTGAGCTTTCTTTTGCCGGCCAGTATCTCTCCGTGCTCAGTGTCCCCCGGGATAAACTCGGCCGGACCTACAAATTCGTGATTGCCAGCCTCTTTACGCCTCGAGCCATCTCCTATCGGCTGAGCAAGGGCATCCCCCACGAAAGCGCGGCCATGAGTGTGGCCTGCCTGGAGATGGTCGACTCCGTCGCCAGTGGGGTCGCCTACTCGCACCATCCTTTCAATATGCTGGATCAAAACATCCTCATCAATGCCGTGTGGGGGCTCGGACCCTATGCCGTCGACGGAGTCGTCACGCCCGACACCTACACGGTCGCCAAGGACGAAGACCTGACCATTCTGGAAACGAACATTTCATCGAAGCCCGTGCAGCTGGTCGGCCGCCCCGAGGGGGGTCTGATGGAGGTGCCGGTGCCCGAAGCGGACCAGGAACGCCCGTGCCTTTCCGAAGAGCAGATCAAGGTGCTCGCCGATTACTCTCTGAGGCTCGAAAAGCATTACGGAAACCCTCAGGACACCGAATGGGCGCTCGACCAACACGGCCGCATCATCATCCTCCAGACCCGTCCATTGACTCTCAAGAGCCAGGACGACGCCTGCGAAGGCAGAACCACGCCCGTGATGCCCGGTTACCCGTTGATCCTCGAATGCGGCGCCGTCGCCTGCCCCGGCGTGGGCTTCGGTCCGGCGTATCTGGTCAATTCCGATGACGACCTCATGGACTTTCCCGAAGGGGGGGTGCTCATCTCCAAACATTCCTCGCCCAAGTTCGTGGTGGCCATGCCGAAGGCCCAGGCCATTCTAACCGATTCCGGCAGCGTCAGCGGCCACATGGCCTCGCTCACCCGGGAATTCTCCGTGCCCACGATTGTAGGGACCAAAGCCGTTACTGCAACCATCCCGAACGGTATGGAAATCACTGTCGATGCTTACTCAGGGCGAGTTTATGAAGGCAGAGTCCCCGAGTTGCTGGCGCTGCAGGTGTCCAGGGAGACCGGTATCAGGGATACCCCCGTTTACCAGACCCTCAAGCGCATCGCCGACCTGATTGTCCCCCTCCGTCTCCTTGACCCGAAGTCCCCGGATTTTACGCCGGAAAACTGCCGCTCCCTGCACGACATCATGAGGTTGGTGCACGAATTTTCCTACCACCACATGTTTCAGCTGAGCGACCAGGTCTCCGATGTGAGCGGTTGCAGCGTGAATCTGGTTGCTCCCATACCCCTGGACCTTTGCATCATCGATCTCGGAGGAGGACTGGCGGAGATTCGGGAAGGCGTGAGAAAGGTCCCGGTGGAAAAGGTGGTATCGGCTCCCTTCCAGGCCCTTCTCAAGGGCATGCTGCACGAAGGGGTTCGCCACACCCAGCCGCGGCCGGTCGAACTCAAAGGCTTTTTATCGGTAATGAGCGAACAGATGCTGTCGCCGGGCCATGGTTCGGAGCGTTTCGGGGATCGGAGCTACGCCATCATCTCCGATAAATACCTCAACTTCAGCTCCCGCGTGGGCTACCATTACGCCATTCTCGACGCCTATTGCGGCTTCACCATAAACAACAACTACATCACTTTCTCGTTCAAAGGGGGAGCGGCCGACGATGTCCGCAGAAATCGCCGCGCCCGTTCCATCGCCCGCATCCTCGAAGAGCTCGGCTTTATGGTCGATGTCACGGGAGATCGGGTCAGCGCCCGCTTTCTGCGATATGGATTCGAGGAGATTCAGGAACGGCTGGACCAGATGGGCCGCCTGCTGCAATTTACCCGGCAGATGGACATGCTGATGCGCAGCGAAACCGCCGTGGAAACGATTGCCAAGGCCTTTCTGGAGGGAAATTACAGTCTGGAGGGAACGTAGGGAGTAAGGAGTAAGGAGTAAGGAGTAGGCAGTAGACAGTAAGCAGGAGTGACGGGTGAAGTGTGAGAGGAGAGCGGTTATGAAGCGAATAGGTTTAACCCTGGTTGTGCTGCTCTGGGTGGCGACGTCGGCCTGGGCGGACTACGATTCGGCAATGGCGGCCTACAAACAAGCCGACTATGCGACGGCCATCAAAGAACTGAAGCCGCTGGCGGAACAAGGTGAGGCAAAGGCCCAAAACACCCTCGGATGGATGTATCGCCAGGGACAGGGGGTAACCCGGGACTACGAGGAAGCTCTGAAATGGTTTCGCAAGGCGGCCGACCGGGGCTTCGCCAAGGCCCAGATCAACATCGGCATACTCTACGAAGAGGGGCTCGGGGTGAAGCAGGACGGCGCCGAGGCTTTGCAGTGGTACCGGAAGGCCGCCGATCAGGGGGACGCCTGGGGCCAAAACAACGTCGCCATGCTCTACAAGGACGGCAAGGGGGTTTCACAGAACTACGCCGAGGCCGTGACCTGGCTGCGCAAGGCGGCCGACCAGGGGCTCGCCAAAGCGCAGTTCCAGCTGGGCTTGATGTACGAGCAGGGACAGGGTGTCCAGCAGGACATGGGCGAGGCGGTGAAGTGGTATCAGAAGGCCGCCGACCAAGGCTTTGAAGAGGCAAAGGCAAAACTGGAAGCAGGAAAAACCAAGGCGCAATGATTTAGTGGCTAGTGGTTAGTGGCCACGATAAAGCCGGGCCTGGGAAGGCATTCAGGGGTTGTCACGGCCGTGGCATCACCCTCGTAGGCTTCCTTGACCGTGACGCTGCCGACGGGAACCCCGTTCTTGTCGAGAAGGGTCAACACACTTCCGACGTGAATGCCATGCAGGGTTCCCAGGGCAAAGGTTACTTCAACTTCATCGTCCTTCCGGTTGACGCGGTAAATCTCCGCTTTGCCCTCCTGTTTCAGGAGTCGCTCTCGCTGCTGGGAGCACAGGTAGACTGCTCCCGCAGAAATCAGGATCAGGGGAAACAGGATGACCATCACCCACCAGGGCGGAAGGCCCGTGGACCGCTGGATGATGGAATCGAAGCTTTGCTGCAGGGCGGCCGCATCTCCGAAAATTCTGACTCGGAATACCGTAAGCGCTTTCCGGGCCGGCTGATTTCTGGCCTTTACAGCAACACTGTAGGTTCCCGGCCTGACCTCCGGACCCGCCGTCAATACCCCTCGCCACAAGAGCCCCCCGGTCCAGTATCCCGGGTGCATTCTGTCGAAGCTAAGGTCGAGCATTTCAGAGTCGCTCGCCACCTCCAGATCTTGAATGTCGCGGACTCCTTCTCCGACGGGGCCGTTGACCTGAATCGACTCTCCCGGAAGCAGTCGGAGATCGTCAGCCGATTGCGCGAAGCGGGATACGATGCCATCGACCGCGGAGACAAAGAAGAGCAGGCAGCACAAGGCCGCAGCCTTACCGGCCATTGCTCTCCGACGATTGATGATATCGAGGGTCATGGAAGAAAGACTCTGGTTGTCCACAAAGCCTAAGTGCCCGCCCCGGGTTCCGGGTCTTGAGACCGCAGCCTCTTGATGACAATTCTTGCCAAAATCAGGGTCGGAATGACCATGGAAAAGAAATAGGTGAAAAACACTCCGGTGAAGTCTTCAGAACTCCGGTTGGCGAAATAGATACTGGCAGACAGCTCGGCCAGGATTAAAATGTCTAAGATTCCCACCGCAACTTTCTGCCGAAAATTCATTTGCCGCCTGGTTTCCGCCTTGGAAGTGCAGGAAAGAAAGCAGGCTTGTCTGACCACGAAGGAACGAAGGACACGAATTGATCATTCGTGTGCTTCGTGGTTGGAATAAAACGAAAGGGAGAACCGCTCTCGGTTCCTGTCGCCGCGAGCCGGGAGCGGTTCCAGTTTGGCCGTCGGGCCATGCCGGCCATTTTGCTATTTCTTATAGATGTCCGTCTTGGTGACGTTCATGCACCGCTGGGCCACGCCTTCCTTGTGATAATAGACCCGGATTTCGTCCCCGGCATCCCAGGTGCTTTCAGGCATGCTGAAATACTCCTCCGGCAGAGAAAAGGTAACCAGGACCTTTTGCCGACCGGAGTAAATGGAGATGGTCTTCTTGTCCTTGTCCACCACCGGGAACTTCTTGGCCTTCTTTTCCGCCTCGTCATAAACCAGAGGATCGGTTTTTTCCACATTCTCTTTCTGGTCGATCAGGGTGTAGTCCAGGGTCTTGAAGTTCTGCCCGGCCGGATCATAGATAACGATCTGCTTGGCCTTGGTGTCCAACTTCATGCGGCCCCCGGGTTTCGGTTCCGGCCCCATTTCCATGGGATCTTTGGGCAGGGCGTAGGTCATGGGCGGCAGATAGCTGTAGTCCGGGTTTTTCGAGTCGTTGGCCTTGTCCCGGATGATCGTCGCCGTCCACTTGTCCTTATCGAATTTGACCACCCGACCCTGGTCCACCTTCCCGTATTCGCCGCAACCCACCACCAGGGCCAGCGGGAAAACGATCAAAATCGCCATCAACCAGTTGCGTTTCATTGCCATATTGCTCTCCCTCTCTTTCAGAGTCCAAAACCTCGCAAATTCTCGGTCGGGTGTGTAGTTAATTCCCCGTCGCCGCTTTCTTTCGCCGCACTTCCTCGGCCGCTCCCTGGAACATCTTGACGGAGATATAGACCGACAGGGCGGCGACCACCCCCAGCACGAACCAGGTAGCCAGGGTATCAAAAACGGCCTGAGTGGAGGGCAAGTACATGGGGATAATTTTAAAAATTACCGAAATGGTACAGCCCACCACCGCGCATCCGAATGCTATACGGATACCGTAACCCTTGATGTATTTGGTGGCGACCGCGCCGATCTGGGCTCCCATGGAAGCCCCGACCAGCATGATGATGGCGGCAACGAGCTCCACGCGGCCCTTGTAGGTGTAGGAAGCAGCGCCGTAAAGTCCCGAGATCATGACCTCAAAAAGGTCGGTGCCCACCGCCACGTGGGTCGGACAGCCAAGGATGTAAATCAAAGAGGGCATGCGGATGAGACCGCCGCCGATGCCGAGGATACCTGCGAGCCAGCCGGTAAGAAAGCTCACAAAGATCGGCAGCCAGGCCGAGACGTAGATGCCGGCCACTTCGAGATTCACCATCGGGGGGATCCTGATTTTGTGAAAGGTCTTGTGCCATTCAAGGCCGGTGGCCAAAGCATCCAGTTCCTGTCCCGTGGCTGCGGCTTCTCTTTCCTTTCTCTTTCTCTTGGCGATATCGCTGAAGACCATCCAGGTGATGAGAAGGAGCAGCACGACGTACAGCCAGCGGACAATGGCGTCCACCCGGCCGATGCGCTCCAGCCACATGATCATCTGGGCGCCGACCTCAAAACCGACGACCGTCCCGACCAGCATGATCATGCCGAGTTTGTAGTCCACGTTCCCGAACTTGCCGTGGCGCATGGTGGAAATGAGCGATTTCCCGGCCATGTGCGCGATATCCGTGCCGATGGCAAAAGCCATGGGAAAACCGAGGATATTCAGACCGGGCGTCACCATCCAGGCGCCGCCCATGCCAAAGAAGCCGCCAATGATGCCCACGCCGATTCCCAAAATGATCAAGCCCGGCCAGAATATCTGAACACCCGCAATAGGCATGAGAACATAAAGCCAATCCATAAAAAAACCTCCTGATTTAGGTTGGGAATGCGATCCCTGTCAACGATCGCGATTAGTGTTCCGCCAGATCCCGCGACTTCAAATCAATCCCGATATGAGACATGACCAAATCGGCCAACACCCCGAACAGCACCCCGATCGTGGGGATCAGGAGGACGGTCACGATCGTGAAATAGAGGTGGCTTTCATTGTACAGATCGCCCCACCAGGCCATCAGGCCGCCTAGCTTTCGCGTATCGGCGACAATGACCACCGGCGCCGCGCCGCCGCCGCCGGCCGCCAGCGCCAGCTCCGGGAGAAGAACGGCAACCATGGTCACCAGTCCAAGAAGTTTTGTCCACAATTTGCGCATGTTCGATAACCTCCTTACATAGAATTGGACTTAGAATACTCACTAAACGCTATCGCTAATTTCCCTTGCCAGACATCAACCCAAACCGTGAGCCACCGGCCGCGCTGTCCGCTGCCAACCTCCCGGTTTGTCTATCTGAGCACTGCGACCGAGCAGGGGGCATTGGCGACAACCTTTGCTGCGGTGCTGCCGATCAGGAGCCCCCTGAGCCCACTGCGACCCTTGCTCCCCATGAGAATCAGGTCGAACTTTCCCTCTTCGGCTTTGCTGATGATGTTGTTGGCCGGGACATAGCCCGCTTCAAGAACGGTTTCGACCTTGATTCCTTTTGCATCGAAGAGCGCCTTGGCCTTTTTCAAGGCGTCGGCAGCCTGTGCGTCCAGTTTTTCCTGGATGTTCAAAGGGATCTCATCGAGGTCTTCCCTCGAGTAATAGGCCACTGAAAGCAAGGTGATTTCAGCGCCCTCATTCTTCGCCAGTTCCATAGCCCTGTTCAGGGCCTTCACCGAATGTTCCGACCCATCCGTTGCGACCAACACCTTCATAAATCCGTCTCCTTTCCTCTTTTAAGTATCCGTCAAAGAATAACTTGCTCTGAATTTGACCTTGCTTCAAACCATGAAGGACACGAAGACCGCGAAGCAGTCACTCGGCCTCCCTTCTCCTCTTCGTGCTCTTCGTGGTGAAGGCAGGAGCTAAATGTTTGACAACTCCCGGCTGATTGTCTACCGCGCAGAGACGCGGCGCAAGAGCGCGAGGCTGTTGTTATGCACCGGTTCATTAGCCAACCGTGAAAGGCTCAAAGCAATATGTATACCACTCCTTTCCCGTTGTGACGGGGAAGCAATGCCGAAGCCGGAACGGCCTGACAAACACCTTCCTGGAATGCAAAAGCGAAACTTTCAGATGACACTTATGTCAAATGGAGGTTGACAGCTTCAAGCGATCATGGTCCGGCCCGCCGGAAAAAACTCTTCGATCTTCTTCCTGAACGATTCCACTTTGATGGGCTTGAAGATGTGGCCGTGCGCCCCCAGTCCAAAGGCTTTGTCGAGGTGTTCCTTCTGGTGCAGGTAGGCGTTGACATTAATGATCGTCTCAGGGAACAGGCGTCTGATTTTCTTGAGAAACCTGAAATCTCCCTCCATGGCGATGCCCAGGTCCACCAGGGCCAGCGCGAAAGGGATGTCCTGCATGAGGTCGAGCGCTTCCTCTTCCCCCGCCGCCTGGTAGCATTTGCAGTCCCTGCGACCGGCGATGGCTCTCGCGAATAATTCACTCATATCGCGATCCGCTTCCACAATCAGAATATTTCTTCGGTTCATCTCGGACATGGTACCGTCTCTGCCCCATCCATGATACGTCCACAGGGCCATGCTGCCGGCCGGAGATTGCCCTGCAGTCTGAAAAAAACCGGTCGGTGCAAAAAAATGTGTCGCCATTGGGGGGATGATATCAATTAGTGTGCCAGAGAGATCCGATCCATTGCAGGCGGATGAGGGGTAAATGAGGAGTTGAGTCGTTCATCACTCATTACTCATACTCCGGAAGGGGATCCGGAGGGTGAAGGTAGTGCCCGATTTCCCGGGCCTTTCTGCTTCCGTGAGGCTCTCGCACTCGATCGACCCGCCAAACTGGGTGATGATGCCATAGCTCACGGAAAGGCCGAGTCCCGTGCCCTCTCCTACCTTCTTGGTGGTGAAGAAGGGATCGAAGATCCGCGGCATAAATTCCTTCTCGATGCCGCAACCCGTGTCCGAAACCACGACCTCAGCCCAGCCGGGCTTGCTTCCGCGGCGCGTCGCAACCCCCAGCACCCCCTTGCCGTCCATCGCATGAAGCGCGTTGCTGATGAGGTTCAAAAGCACCTGCTGCAAGCCTTTGGAATCGATTCCAACAATCTCCAGTCCCTCCTCGAGGGAAGCCTCCAGTTTGATATTGTTCATGGTCAGGGTGTGCTTGACAACGGCAAGAATAGCCTCAACGTTGGTGTTCAGATCGCAGTGCTCTTCCGTCTCCTCGCTGATCCTGGCAAAATTGAGCAGCCTTTCGATGATGCTCTTGCAGTGCAATCCGTGGCGCTCGATGGTCTTCAGATCGTTATACTCCATGGTTCCGGGCGGCATTCGCTCCAGCAGCAACTCGCAAAACCCCATCATGATGCCGAGGGGATTGTTGATTTCGTGCGCCACTCCTGCAGCAAGAATGCCCAGGGAAGCCAGCTTTTCGGTGTTGATCAGCTGTTTTTCCAGACTCTTCCGCTCCGTTACATCGCGACCGATGGCAAGCACGTAGTCCTCGCCTCTTCGCTTCATCCCTCATCGGAAGGTATTGAATGTTAAACCAGAACTCTTGATTGTGAATCTTGAAGACGGTCTCTTCCCGCCGGCTGATCCCGGAGCGCTGCACCTGGTTGACAATCCGCAGCTGATCTTCGGTCTGGTCCAACGGAAGGAGGCAGTAGAGGCTCTGGCCGGCCAGTTCGTCCATGCTCACTCCGAAAAGCTTGGACATGTACTGGTTCATACTCTTGATGATGCCGTCGCCATCCAGAGTGAAGATGAGCTCCTCGGCATTTTCAGCCAACGAACGAAACCTTGCCTCCGAGGTTTCCAGCGCATTGGCGGACCCTTCAAGGTCCTGGACCCCGGCTGCGACTTCCTGCTCCAGGGCATTGGCCCAACGCCATTCGTAGAGCACGACCACGCATGCGCCGGCCAGGATCAGAAAGAGCACCAGACCTTCCCAGACAATCTGTCTCCCGTAGACCGTGGTGATAATCCCCTCGACCTCGTCGGCAGGGGCAACGACGGCCACCGACCAGACGTAGTCCATAAAGGGCCCCTGAATACGGACGGGAGCATAGGCAATCAGCTTTTCCATGGGCTCGACCAGCTCCCGATGCCAGCCGGAGAGGTATTTCCCGGTGCCTTCCCGGCCCTTGATCATCTCGTTGCGCTGAATGTCGTTGATCTGGGCAAAGGACATTCGCGCATTACGGATGGTCCGTATTTCAAATGCGTTTTCGGCGATAAAACTGCTTTCCGGGTGGTAAAGAAAGGTTCCCGAAGAGTCCAAAACCCACGCATAGCCGCTCTTCCCCGAACGGATCGAAGGCACGATCTGACCGAGCAGACGGCTGATATCGATGGTGGCCTTGAGGTATCCGGCAAACCCGTGAGAGGGCTGCGGATGCGAACTGCTGCTCGCGTCTTCATAGGTCGGAATGATCAGGTCCATGACGAGATGTTTGCGGTCGATGGCCGGGTCCTTGGAGCGAATACCGGTCCCCATGGTCTTCCCCCGATTACCGAGATCGGAAGCCCAGGACAGATAGACGCCCGCCTCACTCGGGACCAGATCCAGATGTTTCATCCCGATTCCCTGCTCGTTGGCGACGAAAAGCGTATGACCATTGCGATCGACACGCCGGATTTCGATGATGCTATCTCGATTCAGCAGGGGAAGCGTGGAGAGCAGAAGAATTTCATAGTAATTGGGATCCCCGTACTGGACGGCCGGCAGCGAGTTCAGCAGGATCAGGTCGGTGATTGCCGCCTGCAGGTTGGCTTCGATCCGCTGCGCCGTCGCTCTGGCCAGCACAAGCTGTTCGGCATTGAACTGGTCCTCGATAATCTCCCGCATTTGCCGGATCGTGGAAAACCCCAGATAGATGGTCCCGGCAATCAACAAGACAGCCAAAAGAGATACCAACTTGAAGGTCCTGAGGAGTTTTTGTCGTTCTCTGGCAATCATTAATCCAATTTCCTCTTGCCCTTTAAGGCGTTTCAAGGAGTCCTGCAGGGAGTGAAACTTTCAGGTGACATTCTCGTTGACATGTCGTTCACATCGTGGTCAGAATAGCCGACATGAACCGGAATTCCAATAAAGGAGGCAGAGATGTCGGGAAGAATCCTCATCATTGATGACGAGAAGGACATGTTGGTCCTTTTGGAACGGATTCTTTCAAGCGCCTTCGCTCATGAAATCGTGCCAACCGATGATCCCCTGCAAGTGCCGGGGCTGTTGAAGAGAAACAGTTTTGAGGTGGTCGTCACGGACCTCAAGATGCCGCATCGCAGCGGCATCCAGGTCCTGGAGATGGTCAAAGAGAAAGACGAAACCACGGCTGTGATCATTATGACCGCCTACGGAAGCATCGAATCGGCTATCGAGGCCACGCGCAAAGGGGCATATGACTACATCACCAAGCCTTTTCGCAAGGAGAGAATCCTGCACGTCGTGGAAAAGGCGATCAAGTGGCGGCAGCTTCAAAAGGAGAATGTTTACCTCAGGGAAAAACTTGGGGGCAAACCCCAATTTCCGGCGCTCCTCGGAACCAGCGGCGCCATGGAAAGATTGCACAGCCAGATCGATCGGGTCGCGGCGACCTCGGCCACCGTGCTCATCACCGGGGAAAGCGGGACCGGCAAGGAACTGGTGGCCCGCGCCATCCATTCGCACAGCTTGAGAAAAACCGGCCCGTTTATTCCCATCGACTGCAGCACCATTCCCGAAACCATCATCGAAAGCGAGCTCTTCGGCCACCTCAAGGGGGCTTTTACCGGCGCCATTCGCGACAAGAAGGGTCTGGTCGAAGAAGCCGACTGCGGCACCCTCTTCCTCGATGAGATCGGGGACCTGAGCGTGGGCATGCAGGTGAAGCTGCTGCGGCTGTTCCAGGAAGGAGAGTACAAGCCGGTGGGCGGCAACGCCATCCGGAAAGTGGACATCCGTTTCGTCACCGCCACCAACCGCAATCTGTCGGAGCTGATCAAGAAGGGGGAGTTCCGCGAAGACCTTTTCTATCGTCTGAACGTGATCAACATCCACCTTCCTCCGCTGCGGGAAAGGATGGAGGACATTCCCGTTCTGGCCCGGCATTTCATTGAAAAGTACTGTGTCATTCATGGAAAAAAGATGAAAGAGCTGTCTCAGGACGGCCTGAGCCTGCTGGTTTTGCGCGATTGGCCGGGGAATATTCGGGAACTGGAAAACGTCATCGAACGGGGAGTCATCATGGCCGGCGGCGACACCTTGTTCGAGGAAGACCTCTTGGCCGTCGACGCCTTCACTCCCGGCGCCGTCGCTTCCCCTCGCCCCGGCGACGACATTTTTGCCATGCCCCTGAAAGAGGCCAAAGACAAGCTGATCGAAGATTTTCAGGCCCAATACATTGCCAAAGCCCTGGCCCGGCATGGGGGAAATGTCTCTCAGGCCGCCAGGGATTCCGGCGTCAAACGCCAGTATCTCCACCGTCTCATGCGTGAGACCCACCTCGATTCAAAAACCTTCAAGAAGCCTAACTCGACGGAGTAGTCGCAGCTTTCTTCATTCTTTCTTCCCGGGCCGTTTTGCGCTCAAAGGCGGATTCGATCTTGGCCAGCAGTTCCTCCATGGGACAGGGTTTGAGCAGGTACTCGTAGCCGCCGAGTTTCATTATTTCCACCGCCACATCCACCGAAGCGTGGCCGGTCAGAATGATGACTTCCACATCCCGGTTGATCTTCTTCAACTCGGCCAGGGCCTCGATGCCGCTCATTCCGGGCATTTTGACATCGAGCAAAATCACGTCATAGGGTTGCTGTTTGAGTTCTTCGATGGCCTCCATGCCGCTCCCGACGGCGTTTGTCTCCAACCCGTTGGCAGTCAGCAGCTTTTTCAGCGTGATCCGAAACCGTTCCTCATCATCGACAATCAAGACTTTGGCTTTGACCGGCATTGCTAACGATCTCCTTTGGTCACCTCAACGGGAAGGTGAATGGTGAAGGTGGTTCCCTTGCCAACCTCACTGGCAACGGCTAATGCGGCCTCCGAGCTTGACAATGATACTGTGGGAAATGGAAAGCCCCAGACCGGTGCCTTTCCCCGGCGGTTTGGTGGTAAAAAAAGGATCAAATATACGATCCATCTGCTCTTTGGGAATGCCGCAGCCGGTATCGCTAAAAGCCAGCTCCACCGAATCGCCCCCCCTTTGACGGGTCACAATCGTTATGGCGCCGTCCTTGCCGATCGCATAAGCCGCGTTATTCAAGATGTTTAAGACCACCTGACGCAGCAGGGGAGGATCGGTCTGCACGCGAGGCAGGTTTTTCTGGTATTCTCTGACGATCCTGATACTGTTCTGGGCCGCTTCTTTGTCTACCAGCTCGGGCCATGTCTTCGATCAACCGGTTGACATCGGCCCCCTGAATGAGAGGCTCTTTCTTCCTCGCAAAGTCGAGCAATTTGTGCGTGATTTCCTTGCAGCGGTCAACTTGCCCGACGATCTCCCGCAACGAATCGCGCAGCTCTTCGGTCGCCCCCGGTGCCTGCAGATTGTCGCCTTTCAGCAGGTGCTTGATCCACTCGGTCTCCTGCCCCATGATGGCAAGCGGGTTGTTGATCTCGTGGGCAATGCCCGATGAAAGCTCCCCTATGGCGGCCAATTTCTGAGATTGGATGAGCTGCTCGTCGAGATGACATTTCTGCTCGTTGGCTTTGGCAACCAGGCGGGTCAGTCGCTGGGTGGAAAGGAAAGAGGCCACCGCCACCGCCAGCGCCGCGGCAGCAAAAAGGAGTTCACCAAAAAGAGCGAGAGTAACCGCCAGGCCGACGGCGAGAAGGGTCGCTGCATGGTAATAAGGGCTAAAGCTGGAGGAACTGGATTCTCTCAACAGGATTGCTTTCAAATTGCCGTGTTCTCCCGGATCCTTCTTTCGTGAAGGGCCTTTCTTTCGTAAGCCTCGTGGATCTTCTCCAGAAGGTCGTCGATGTTTGCCGGTTTCATGACATAATCGAAGGCCCCGTACTGCATCCCCTGGACGCCGGACTCAACCGAAGCATGCCCGGTGAGCATGATCACTTCCATGAGGGGGCGCTTTTTCTTCATCTCTTTGAGCGTTTCGATGCCATCCATTCCGGGCATCCGCACATCGAGAATGACCACGTCAAAAGGCTCTTTTTCCAAGAGTTCCAGCGCTTTGATCCCACTGTCGATACCCGTCGCATCGATCTTTCGCCTCTTCAAGCGCTTGACAATCGTTTCCAGAAAATCGAACTCATCATCGACAATCAATACCCTAAAATCCTCCATTGGTATTGCCTTTCCTGATCACGGTCGGGTTCGAAGACCGTTGCAAGGTTTGGTTTCCTTCGGAAGGTCCCGTTTCCTCCCGATCTTCTGCCGTTCTCGGGCTTCGGGGCGGTGTCTCATCCGGTACGTGAGTCGCTGAACTGGTCCTCGTTCACAATGGGCAGCATGATGGTGAAGGTGGTCCCTCTCCCCACTTCACTGTTGACCACAATGTTTCCCCCGAGCTTCTCCACAATGCTGTAGCTGATGGCAAGCCCCAGTCCGGTCCCCTTCCCCACTTCCTTGGTCGTGAAAAAGGGATCGAAGATTTTACTCAAAATCTCGGCCGGTATCCCGGGACCCTCATCGGTAAAGCAGATCCCCACTTTTTTCTCTTTCGGGATAATGGGTTGTCTGGACGCTGATCACCCCGTCTTTGACCATGGCATCGATGGCATTGTTGAGGATATTGAGAAAAACCTGCTGGAGTTGCGCGGAATCGCTGGTTGTTTCCGGCAAGTTGGCCGTATAGTCCGAGTGGATCTTGATATTCCGGTAGTGAGCTTCGTTGCGCAAGAACTCGATGGTCTCTTCCAGAATCTTGTTGATGTTGACCCGTTCGTGTGACGGCTCCATTCTCCTGGCAAAACCCAGAAGGCGGTGGGTAACCTTCTTGGCCCGGTCCACATGGTAGTCGATTTTTCGCAGGGCATCGTCAAATTCCTGAAAATTCTCACTCCCGGAAACATCCTCTTCGGAAAGCAGATCCGTCAGCCAACCCACTTTTTCTTTGATCACGGCCAGGGGATTATTCACTTCATGGGCAATACCGGCGGCGAGCTTTCCGAGGGCGGCCATCTTGCTCGATTGCATCAGGCCGGCATCCAGATTGGCCTTTTCCCGGTCGGTCTCGATCAACCGCGCAATCATGGTGCGCGTGATAAAAAACGTCCCCATCACAATCAGCAGCAGGCCGCCAAGCCCCAATCCGATCACCAGCAGCCGGGCATGCTGGAGGGGCAGCAGTTCTTCGCGCGGGCTCTCGTTGATCACCAGCATCCAGTCCTTGTTCTTCAGCCAGGTCATGGCAAAGATTCTATTCTCACCTTTTACCGTCAACTCGTCGATGCGTATTCCCGGAAACTTGGACACGCTGAGATAATCCTGCTTTTGAAGCAGTTCGCCGTCAAAACGCGGGGGGGTCTGCAGCACGCCGTTCTTGTTGAGCACGAAAGCATCCCCTTTTTGCCCGACTTGAGCGGCCTTCACCATGGAATCAAAGATCTCGGTATCGATCGTAGCGCGGAGGATCCAGCTCCGATCACCCTCCCGGCGCATCACGGCGATGATGAAGTGGGGGAACTTGCGAAAGCCGGTAAAGACATCGCTTATGTAAAAACCCCGCAACAAGACCTCATGGAACCATTCCTCGTCTTTGTAATTGAGCCCCTTGAGGCTGTAGGGGCCGACATAGGAAACGTAGTACCCATCCCGGTCGATAACGCCGAGGTCGACATACGACTTGGACCGCATCTGCATCAGGGTGAACACTCTGTTCAGGTACGCTTCGTCCTTCAGTTGATCGAAGCTTTGGGTATAGGCCAGGGAGTAGAGCTGGGACACCCGCTCGTCAAGGAAGAGGTCAATGGCATTGCGCCGGTTCTCGGCAAGGTTTCTCAAGGTCTCAAAAATCTTCGCCGTGTAGGAGACGCTGAACTGTTGATAGAGGCTGAGGCCTAGGGCGAACAGCGGGATCAACGAAAAAGAGAGGGTCGTAGCGACGATCTTCCACTGTAACTTCTTATAGCTTTTCTCTTCCATCTGTGATCCCCAAATCCGATCAGCGTTCTGCAACTATTGGGGCTGATTCGATGATTGAATGAATATCGTTCATGATCTTATTCCAGTGATGATTATAGGCGGCATCATTGGACATAATCATATCCAACTGGCGAGTGTGCATGAGCAGATAGCCCTAGTATCTTAAGCTTCTCCTTCATTATCGACTCATCAAACCCCTCGATGCGCGCAAACACGCCATCTTCTTTGATCTCGACCCGAAACCCGAACTCTTCGAGAATGCTCGACACAAAAACCGCTCGCCTCAGTCTTCGCTGATAATCCGCTGCGCCCCCCTTAAAGCTGAAGCTGATGTAGTTTTCGTTAGGGCGTTCCCCAACCAGCGTTTCAATGGTGCAAAAATGAAAGCCAAAGCGTGAGGTGAGACTGCAAAAATTCTTCGAAATCATGAAGTAATTGCGATTGGAATAAACCGACGGCATGGAAGGGTCAAGGGCAGGGTTGGCTGAAGCCTCGAGCAGGACGGACATGAAGCCCCTGGTGTCAACCGGCGGCGGCCCCTCCCAGGGAATGGCGATAATGCCCTCCCACAGGGCCAGCATCGGGATGGAGACGATGTTGGCGAGATCCACGTATTTCCCGGGAACATCCTCCCTGAAGCCGTCATCGAGATTGATGATCCACCACAGCATCTTCACGTCGCATACCAGCTGTTTGCTGGCCCGCTCCGAAAAATCATGCTCTTTCCCAAAACTGAACATCTCTTTAACCGACTTCTCGTGGCAAAATCGCGTAATGTCATGAAGAGTCCGGCACTTTTTCGGTTTAAACTCGGAAGCATCGGGGTCCAGAAGGTGAAGGGGCACGATGTGTTCGCTCACGTCTCGAAGGATCTCATAGACCGGGCTTCCCTCCATGAGGTTCTTTCGCGGCTCGCGGGACAGTGCCAGGATCGATTCGACGCATCCCCGATAGATCGTGAGCCCATCGGCATCAACGGTTACCTCTTCATCATTCCTCAAGGCTTTGGTTGCTCCGGAGAGCCCGAAAATCGCCGGCACCCCGAATTCTCGAGCCACATTGGCCAGGTGCCCGGCGGCGCTCCCCTGCTCGGTCACCACCGCCGCGGCCCGATTCAAGAGCGCCGCCCATCTCGGCAGGGCTTGCGCCGTGACCAGCACGGCTCCCCGCGGAAAGTTCAAGGCATCCCCGTGCCGGAGTAGCAGATAGGTCGACCCGCAGGCCACCCCGGGACTTGCCGTTGCCCCTCCCTGCAGGATCACCAGGTCCCGCGGGACATCGTTCGACTCTACCCGGGATCCCCGCGTCGCCGCCCTCCGTTTGCTTCAGCGGCCGACATTGCAGGACGAAAATCCTTCCCTTCTCATCTATGGCCCATTCCACATCCTGGGGGGAACCGTAGTGGTCTTCGAGGCGGAGGGCAATCCGGGCCAGATCCAAGACCTGGTCATCGCTGAGCGACGGATCGTCGGCTCCTCTCTCCCGTCACATCCAGGCGGCAGACCCCTTCCTCCGGATAGCAGACGAACCGCTGCTCCTTGATCTTGATCTCTCGCTGCCGAATCGACATCGGCTCTTTCCTGGAGACGACGAACAGGTCGGCGGCAACACTGCCGTCCACCACGGACTTCGGCAGTCCCCATACGGAATTGATGAAGATGGAGTCGTCGCGAACGTGGAGGGGATTGCGGGAATAGGTCACCCCGCCGGCGGTTGCATTGACCATCACCATGCAGCCCACGCACATCGCGATGTCTTCATCAAGGATTCCCCGGTTCAAGCGGTAGGCAATGGCCTGCAAACTGTATTTGCTGGCGACGATTTCCTTGTAGGCGTCAATGATGTCGTCGGAGCTCACGTTCAGCTCCGAACGATACTGGCCGGCAAAGGAGGCGCCGACCAGGTCCTCCCCCAGCGCGCTGCTGCGCAGGGAAACCTTCACGTCTTTGCCGGCTTTGGCCTCCAGTTCGCGGTAGGCACCCATAATCTCCTGTTCAAGGTCCGCAGGCATGGCGGCACGAATGATCAACTGCTGAATGTCGGCACTCAAGGAAAAAAGCTCATCCAGTTGATCGACTTCGGATGCCTGAAGGCGGCGATCGATTTCGGACTGCAGGTCATTGTGTTCAAAAAACCTCTGGTATGCCAGGGAGGAGATCGACAAAGCCCGCTGGAACGGGCAACTCCAGGCGTTTCATGACCTCCCCCAGGTTGGCCATCTTGCTCCCCACCTGGTCGGCCATGGTCATGTCGATCTGCTCAAAAGACAGCACCAGCTTCTCGGCCTTCGGCTGTCTCCGCTGGCTGACCGCCAGATTGATCCGGTCCTGAATCTCCTTGAACCGGTCGAAGAGGTCTCGATATTTACCGGGAGCGAGCTGATCCAGGTTTTTCACGATGCGAAAGACATTGACCGACACCGCCGTGCAGTTGGCCCGAACAAAAGACATCCCGAAAGGTCGGGCGCCTCTCAAGGCTTCTTCAATTTCCGCCATGATTTCAAGGGCTTTGTTATTGGCGGCAAGAAGGACTTTGAAATTATGGTAGCGGTCTTTGAAGGCCGTGCGGAGTTCCTCAATATTCGCAGGCGAATACTTCTCTTTCCGTCCTCTGAAGGAAAGCTTTCCCAGTATGTTTGCGAGAATCCCCATGGTGGTGTCAATCAAACCTTTTTCACGCCGGAGACCTCATCAACGGCATGCCTGATGCGATCTTCGTGAAGTGTTTTCTTCTTGTAGGCATCCTGAAGCTTGTACAAGAGCTCGTCTATGTCCATCGGTTTCATCAAATAGTCGAAAGCGCCCACTTCCATCCCTTCGATGGCCACCTCCATACTGGCATGTCCGGTCAGCATGATGACTTCCACCAGAGGACAGCGTTTCTTGATTTCCTTCAGAGTTTCAAGTCCGCCCATTCCCGGCATCTTCACATCCAGCACCACGACATCAACCGGGCATTGAGCCAATGACTCAAGAGCCTCTTCCCCACTGTGCACGCCCCTTACCGACAAATTCCGCCTTTTAAGCCTCTTCACCAGGGTCTCTAAAAACTCCGCTTCATCATCCACCAGCAGAACATTGAATGTGTCCACTTCCCCTACCTCCTCGCTCTCAGGGCTTCCCTCGCCTTCTCCATCCCTTCATCGAAATCGCAGAACCGCGGTAGAACGAAACAATCGCCCGGTTCCGTTCCCTGAATTCCTCTTGCCATCCCGCGGGTACCGTTCCATGTCCTGGCAAAAAACCGTGACCTTAGCAAGCATATTCTTCACCTTGACCATATTTTAGAAGTTATCCAACAGGAAAGCACCTGCTTTGACCACGAGGAGCAGAAAGGAAACGATACGATTTCTGCCCTTTCTTCGTGGCGCCGCTCGGAGCGCGGTTTGGAATAGGGATAAGGCAGGACATCCTGCCAGGAGACGGCGCTTGGGGAAACGAGTGTTGCCGAGTCGGGAAACTCGCCTCGGCGGCGCGGCGCGGTTATTGAGCTGTGAGCCGGGATACAGAGGTAATCGATCGAACAACACATCAAAGGAACTGATACGGGGATCGGAACAAGGCTCAAGACCGCTGGGTCGACCCATTTCTGGTTACCTTCAAGATGGACAAGGTCTTGCCCCTTATCGGGACGAGAGAAGAAGTCCGAGTGCACTGATGAACCAGACTGAAAGCGAAGGCCACCATTTGTCATGCAGTAAGGAGCGGGAGCATGAAAGCAAGGGTCCCTTTCACCACGAAGGACACAAAGAGAAAGAAAAGATTGCTTCGTTCCTTCGTGCTCTTCGTGGTTGAAAATTGGACCGCAATATGCGCAAGCTGCCTCTTTACAACGTCTATAAATACCCCGTTACTCCCCTGACGCCGGTTTGACCAGATACACCGAGCACGGGCTGTGCTTGATTACCTGCGACGCAATGCTGCCCAGCTTGATCCGGGAAGACAGGGTGAGGCCGCGGCTGCCCATGATAATCAGATCGATTTTCTCGGTTTCCGCAAAATCAACGATGGCATCCGCAATGGATACCGAAGTAACAATATTCTTCGTGCAGCCGGTGGTCACCTTCGCGGCGGAGAGCATATCACAGGCCTGCTTGACGATTTCATCGGCACGTTTTTCAAAAGTCTCCATGTGCCGCTCTCTCCGGGCGGGGGAGATTTCATGGCCGTCCATTCCGCCAATATCCGGCACGACGCTGATCACCGAGATCTCGCCGCCCTTGGTCTTGACAAAATCGATTGCTACATTGAGCGCTTCGTGCGCATATTTTGAGCCGTCTACGGGCACTAAAACCTTCATTGCTTCCCCCCTTATACTTCTTTTTTCACTTTGGCCTTTTTCATGCTCAGCCCGATGCCGTCGAACATATAGAAGATGGCATATCCCCACCACATCGTATAGGCTACGTAAAAGACAAGCAGAGCGGTCAAGGTGAAGGCTTTGCTGGAAACCTTTTCCGCTTCGATCCCAAAAAAGTTGAATGCGGGTTCGACGGCTCTCTGAATGACCCTCGTAACCATATTGGATTCGTTGATCTTCTTCTCTTTCTGGAACTCCTTGTTCATCTTGCTCAGGACGGTCCACCAAAGCACCATCACCTCCGTCTCTTTCAGGCCATAACGACTGGAGACTTTAGCCCCTTGATTCCAGAACATATCGTCGGAGTCTTGAATCGCATTCCCGAGAAGCTTGCCCAGATCGCCGCTGATCGCGAGTTGGGTCTCTGTTGCCGTCGCCAGGGCGCCGCCCGCAGTCAGGACCTTGATCGCACCTTCCACCTGTTCGGGTTTGTCCAGCTTGATGTTCACCGAGAAGCTGGCGCCCATAAATTTCTCGTTATCTTTTGCCACTGCCGGGATGAAATAGGAGGAACCCTTAGAGAGCTTATTGAATAGATCATCCGCGAAATCCAGGCCCGTTTTCCCGCCGGGAAATATCGGCTGGAAGATCACAAACAGTACCCCTAAGAACGATATTCCCAGGAGCAGTCCCATATTAAACATCTTTGCATGTCTGATCAGCATGTCTAGTCCTCCTCTCTCAACTGGCCGAGATTGGCGAAAAACTTCCCGAAAATCCAAATCCCGAAAACCGCGACGACAATCCAGAAGAGGATGTTTCCGACCATTTCTATGCCATCACAGATGGGTTTAGGGATATTGATCACCTCAAGCTCGGTAAACTTCTTGGGCAGGGTTGCCGCACGGTTTATAAAACCGGCAATAATGGACACCGCATAAAAACCTCGGATGTGGATGCCTTTGACCACCTTGGTCGTGAGGGCCCCAACCTGAATACCCAACAGGGAGCCGATGAGCATCCCCATGGCGAGAGTGTAAAACACAAAGCCGTAAATCGCGTACTGGCCGATGGCGGCAAGCCCCGCTGTGAATATGATCTGGAGAATATCGGTCCCGACGGTGGTCATGGACGATACCCCAAAAATATAGACAAACATCGGGAAGGTGACGAAACCGCCGCCCACACCCATGATCGCAGCCAGAATCCCGACGACCACACCGCCCGCAGCGATAATGACTCCGGAAAGCTTCTTGCCGCCGGGGACAAAGTCCTCATCGAAGGTGATCATCGGCGGAAGGTTCATATTCTGCAATTTCGTGGCAATGGCCGGGGTCCCGGACACGGCCCCCCCGTGGGCATCGCCGGTGTCGGCAGCGCCCTTTCGCGAGCGGAGGAAGTCAGCCAGGGCATAAAACCCGAGAAATCCGAGCAAAATGGCGTAAACCGCGCTGATAAAGGCCTCGCTCAGCAGGGGATCGGTGTTGTAAAGCCCCTTGTTGATGGCGCCCCCGATGAACGTCCCGATGCCGGATCCCACCAGAAAAGCCACGGCAAGTTTGACCGACACATTCCCAAGTTTCTTGTGGACCGTCGTGCCCATGATGGCCTTGGCAAAAATGTGAAAAAGATCCGTGCCCACGGCAAGAATCCCCTTGACCCCCGCAGCCATGAGTGCCGGGGTGATGATGAACCCACCCCCGGCGCCGATGCACCCGGTGATCAGCCCTGCTGCCAGACCCACGGCAATGGAAACCAGAAAAATGGTGGTCGTGTAGAATGCCGGCCCGTAGGCAGTTTTTCCGCCAAGCCACGGTGCCGCTTCAAGAAAAGACACCCCCAGGATCGGCAGGGCCAGGATGAAGAGGACCAGAAGCTTCTTGCGATTCTTTATGATCGACATCGAAACCTCGTAGTCCCATTTCGCGTGCGCCACCGAAGCGGCCTTCAAAAATTCGAACACCTTTCGCCCACTACTCATAAAAAACCTCCTTCTGTAACAACAGCACCTCAGTCCGAGAAGGTGCCTGCATGGCTGCCGTTTCGATCACAAGCGGAGCGATCTTCCTGGCTGAAAACAAACAGCCCGTATGAAGGAAACATCGCTTCGCCATGCTTCGTTCGAAACGAGATCAAAGTAACCCTGGAGGCACCAAACCAAACCCTCAACGATCAAGATCATAAACATGAAAGCAGCACTGCGGCCTGACTGAATCTCCTGTTGATCCTCGCAGGTAGAGCAATAGGAAGAGCCAAGACTCAGAATCAGACTGGTTTGCTCGACGTGTTATGCAGCGGGAAGTCGCAGATTAGCACCTGGCAATTTGGTGCAGAAAGTGAAGAGCCAGACCGTTGGCCTACTTAGCACTTTGTGGAAGCCATAGCAAGTTAAAATTCAAGCAAAGGCAGAGCATGGCCATGAGCATCGGATCCCGTGCCTACGAGGATTTCCATCTCAGGCAAAATGCCAGAGAAGAAAAGCCGGGAGGCTATCCGAATGATAGCTCTCGATCGGATCAGTCGGATGCCTGGATAAAACCATTTTCCAGGCCGAGATCGCAAACCGTGCGGAAGGCCTTCTGGTACTCCTGCTTCGCAAGTTTGCGGTCAAGGGGCCGGTGCCGGATCGCTTCGTGGGCCGGAAAATACTGGTGCATCAGGCTTATCCAGACCTCGGGACCGAACTCTCTCGCAAGGAAGGCCATGGTTTCAGCCGTCCCGGAAAGGTCCTCGGGGAGTACGAGATGGCGGATGAGCATTCCCCGGTAGGCAATGCCCGCCGGGTCCACTTTGAGCGGGCCCACCTGGCGCCACATTTCAAGCAGCGCCGGGCGATTGAACTCGACATAGTCCGACCTTCTCGAACAGCGTTCCGCCATCTCCGGATCCGCATATTTGATATCCGGAAGATAAATGTCCACAATCCCTTCCAGGAGCCGCAGCACCTCCACCCGTTCGTACCCGCTCGTGTTGTGCACGAGCGGCAGCCTGAATCCGGCCGGAATGACCGTGAGCAGGGCTGCGACCACCGCAGCCATCTGGTGAGTCCCCGTCACCAGGTTGATATTGTGGGCCCCTTTCTTCTGCAGGGCCAGCATCTCCTGCCCCAGATCCTCGACCGTCACGTAGCGCCCGACCCCCATCTGACTGATGGGATAGTTTTGGCAGAAGAGGCAACTGAGCGTGCATCCGGAAAAGAAGATCGTCCCCGAACCCGAAGTCCCGGAGATGGGCGGTTCTTCCCAAGGGTGGATATTGACGGCGGCGATCTTGGGCCGAGCATCCACTCCGCAGGCCCCCAATTCCCCACCCCTGCGGTCAACCCCGCACTGACGCGGGCAGAGCCGGCAGCAGGAAAGCATCTCCTCCAGCCGCCCTGCCCTCCCGGCGAGAATTCCCTGTTCGTAGAGTGCGAGATAACCAGGTTCTTTTCTTCTATCCACGAAGCCATCCACGAAGTCAATAACACCAATTAAAAGAAAGGACTCAATCCGAACGTTGCTGTCAATTTATGAACCGCTTCCATTCCAGTTTTGGTGAATTTCCAAAGTTGATGAGCAAGCCAAGAGGGTAGCTGGTCGCCTTGAGGTAGTTCAAAAGCTGCGCTTCTTCTCTTCCCGAGAGGTGCTCCAGGGCCTTCAGTTCGACGATGATCCGACCATAACAAATCAGATCGGCAACATATTCCTTCTTCAATCGCTGCCCCTTGTACGATATGGGCAGGGACATTTGCCTATCAAAAGGGACGCCTCGTTGTGTCAACTCAAGCTCCATCGCTTCCTGATAAACCGCCTCCAGAAAGCCAAAACCTAGCTCTTTATGGACCTCAATCGCAGCACCAACAATCGAGTAGACTTCTTCTTTGAAAATAAGCTCTGCCATTCATCACCCGTATTCGTGTGACTTCGTTCACCTTCGTGTGACTTCGTGGATGGCATTAGATCCATTTTTCCCCGTCCCACACGCCCTTCACCGTTCCCGAATCCCCCACGTCGTAGCCTCCCAGATCGGTGACCATTTTGCGGAAGGGAGCGGAGACAATGATGTCGAGCAGCAACTGGATTTTGGGGTCATGCCAGCTGCTTTCGGGAATTACCAAATCATAGCGCTCTTCGGCGATGGGAACGAAGTCCAGGGCAAGGGCCCGGGCGGAGGCATAAATCGCCATTCCGGCATCCGCCCGTCCGCTGAGCACGCTTACGGCCACCGCCATGTGCGTGAATTCCTCCTGGCCATAGCCGCGAATAGCTTCGGGTGAAAGTCCCGACTGCTGCAGGCAATAATCGAGCAGGATGCGGGTGCCGGCGCCGGCCTGGCGATTGATGTAAACCACGTCCGGCCTGAGCAGGTCCCCGACCCCGCGAATATCCTTCGGGTTCCCGGGGCGAACGAGCAGCCCCTGTTGGCGCATTGCGAGCTGCACCAGGCGCACCGGCGTGCCTTTGAGATAGCGTTCGATGTAGGAAAAATTGTACTCCCCCGTTTCCGTATCCAGGAGATGAGAGCCGGCCAGGTGAGTCTGCCCGCGGCGGACCGCGATGAGCCCCCCCAGGCTGCCCACATTGCTTGAAGAAAGGTGGAGCCGGCTATCGCGTCGCTTCAGCTCGTTGGCAATCACATCAATGGTATTGTCGTGGCTGCCGATCATGATCAGGGTGTGGTCGAGCTGATCCTCGGGTCGGAGCAGGCGGACGCGTACCGTCTCCTCAACCTCGTGGCCTTCCAGTTCCTGAGGGATCTGCAGGATACCGTCGGCACGCGTGAGGGAAGTGATGACCGCCGCCCCGCGCTGGAGGGGCATGGCAATGAGACGTCCCCGCACCCGCCCCAGGATGACTCGCACGAACTCCTCCATGCCCAGTTTCGAGGCCATCTTTCGACCCAGAAAGGCTTCGACTTCGGGAAACGGCGGGCACGGCATGCCCTGAAGGGAGTAAAGCAGGGGTCTTACAAATTGTTCAAAAGCCATGATGGCTGAAATCGAATAGCCGGGAACACCGACAACGGGTTTGTTCTTGATGAGTCCGAGAATGGTCGGCTTTCCCGGCATCATGGTGACGCCATGCACGAGCACCTCGCCGAGTTCGTTGATGATTGCCGAGGTGTAATCTTCCGAACCGGCGGACGACCCGGCATTGATCAAAACGACATCGGTCGGAGCCTCGACGGCCCTGACCAGCGCCTGTTTGATGCTCTCATAGTCGTCCCTGACAATTCCCTGCAGAAGGGCTTCGCCGCCGCATTCCCGAACCAGGCCCGAAAGGATCGCGCCATTGAACTCAACAATCCGGCCGGGAGCGGCTCCCGTTGCTTCACCAGCCGGGATCAATTCGGTACCGGAGGGCTGAATCCAGACCCGGGGGCACGCATAGACCGCTACTTCATGGACCGCGCCGGCAAGCAGCGCCCCTATGTCGGCTGGGCGGAGGCGATGGTGTTGAGGCAGAAGCAGTTCCCCGGCGACAATGTCCTCCCCGACCTTGCGCACATGCTGCCAGGGAAAAGCTGCCGAACGAATTTCAACCTCGCCGTCGCCGACCGGTGAGACATATTCAATCATGATCACGGCGTCGGTCTCCGGCGGCAGGGAGTCTCCCGTGTCGACCTCATGGGCCGTTTTGCCGAGCACGAGGCGGAGCGGTTGCGTCTCACCGGCGCCGAAGGTGTCCTTGGCCCTTACGGCAATGCCGTCCATCGCCGCCCCGTGATAGTGCGGCACGGAATTCCCGGCAATGATCGGCTGCGCCAGGACCCGGCCGAGAGCCGAAACGGCGGGGATAACCTCCACCGCGCAGCGGCATGGCGAGGTCTTTTCGGTCCACAGGTTTCGTGCTTCCTCAAGCGTTTTCATCTGAAGGTAGATGTTTCTCTTAGGCGTTGTTGTCATGAGGAACCTTCCCGGATGTGACTCTTGTGTCGGCGAGCGCCGGCCATCCCGGCGCCCTCATGGGATCAACTATCGCTGGATGCCGAAATGGCCCCAGAATTCTCGACGAAAACGTCTTGCCGTCCGCAGATCCAATTCCACGATGTGGATCTGTTCCAGTTGCTCCAGTTCCGTCCGCACCCAATCGGAAACGTTGTCCAGGCTTCGGAACCAGCGGCGGAAGTCCTCCCGGTCGAGCATTTTGGGCATCTGAATGACAAAGCTCCGTCCGCCATGTTGATGGCTCCGCTTGCTGCCGAATCAGGGCATTGTAATCGGCGGTATTGACACCGATCACCGGCACAAAATTGTCAAAGGCCCGCACCAGGGCCCCGTGTTTCCAATGCCCATGCAGGATGGGAAAGATGGCGATGTTAACAACCACATCGACCCCTTGATCGGCAAGCTGCCTCCCCGCCTCCGGCTGACCCCAGAAATCGACGCACACGGGGATTCCGATCTTTCCAAAGTCGGCGGTAAAGGCTCGGAAAACCCCGTCGCCCGGTGAAACCCTCAGCTGCTCCCGTTCCAGGACCCCGAGGTTGCGCTTCCGCTGCCGACCGAGGATGCGACCGGACCGATCGAAAAGCGTTGCGGTGTTGTAGAGGAGATCGCCGTCGGCCTCCACCAGGCCCGCCACCAGGTAAGCGTTGAGCTGGCGGGCCGCGATCCCCAATTCCTTTTCTCCCTGGTACGGGAAGTATTCCGGGAAACACACCAGGTCGAGTTCCTCGCCGCGACATTTTTCCAGCAGCATCAGAGCATGGCCGATATTTCGTGGATCATCGAAAGCCGGATAAGGCTTCGGTTGAATGATGGCGACGCGAATCGTATCTTTCATCTCTCTTGTATTCCTTCGTTTGAAATCCTCGACCCCCCTTTGCCAAAGGCTGGACCATCAAGGATTCTATATTCATGCGGTGATCCAGCGGGACATGAGGATTGCTTGGTGTCTATTTCGTCTCTTCTTCGTGTGACTTCGTGGATCAAGAGTCTTTTTCCCAATCCAGTTCAGCAGCATACGGGAAGTGGTCGGAGGGGTAGCGCCCCTCGCGATTGCTTCTGACCACCATCGCGTCAAGCACTCGGAACTCCCGGCTTACCAGAATCCAATCCATGCGGCACTGCTGCGGCAGCCCCTGGAAGTTGTGATGGGTCATGCTCGCTTCATTCTCCTCTCGACAAAGCACCTGCCAGGTGTCGCGAAGTCCCGTCTCGGGCGATGCCAGCAGGTCGTGGACGGCAGAGTCCGGTCCGTCATTGAAATCCCCCATCAGGACACGCGGCCCTGTTCGCCCGCCGAGCCACCCGGCCAGTATTGCGGCCTGTTCCCGTCGAGCTTCGGAACCCATGTGATCGAGATGGGTAACCACCGCCCAGAATGATGCTCGACCCTCCACGTCTTCCATGAGACCGTAACTCATCATGCGGGGAAAGGCGCTGTCCCAGTCCTTGCTGCGGTGGACCGCCGGAGTCTTTGAAAGCCAGAATTCGCCTCCCTCCAGCAGGCGAAACCGGTCGGCCCGGTAGAACAGCGTCGGATACTGACACGTATCATCCCAGACCCGCCCGAAGGCTTGCATCCGATATTGCGGCAAACGTTCCCGGAGATAGGTCAGTTGGCTTCGCGTCCCTTCCTGGGTACCCAGAATGTCCGGCGACGATTCGGCTATGATTTCGAGCAGCAACTCCTTGCGGAAAGCACCAGGCATTGTCGCCATCGCGATCATTTTCGAAACGAATATTGAAAGTCATGATCTGCACCGGTGAATCTCCCCCTTCCAGGCTGCCTGCATCCTCAAGCATTCCCGACGTGCTTTGTTCCACAGGTTCTTTCATCGCTTTCGCTCCGGGACCCGGGTCGTATTTTTTCTTGACATGAAGACGCGGAGTCGTTTAATAGAGGAGCCTTTTGTGAAAAATTGTTTTTTTGTTTCCTTCAACTTTTTACCCTGCAATGGCAAAACATTGCATAGCGTTTTTAGGTTTATTTTTCAACTTACCTCTTGCGGGATTCCCCGAAACTCGGAGTGACTGAGGCTAGCCTATGAAAGAAGAGAACAACAATGCTTCCGGTAAAGGTGTAATGGGAGGGATAATCTTCTTTGCAGGTTTCATACTTGCTCTGATTGTTGGATGGGTCGTCTTTCCCAACCTCCTCTATTCCCAAAAAATGCAACCCATGGATTTTAGCCACGTCGCCCATCAGGACAGCACTTGTGAAGACTGTCACGCATTCCGACCGGATGGCACCTTCACCGGCGTTCCCAAAGTGGAGAAGTGCAAGGAATGCCATGAGTCTCCCATGGGAAATACCGAGGACGAGCGCAGACTGGTGGAGGATTTCATCCAGAAGGACCGGGAAATTCCCTGGCGGATCTATTCGTGGCAACCGGACAACGTTTTCTACTCCCATGCCCCCCACAAGGCCAAAGGGGTTGAGTGCGTTACCTGCCATCGTGACGTTTCCAAAGAGAAATCGCTCCCCGTCTTCAAGGAAAACCGGCTCACCGGTTACAGCAAGGACACCATGGGGATGATTGCTTGCGAAGACTGCCATGCGGAACGGGGCGTCAATAACGAATGTGGGCTTTGCCATAAATAGCACGAAAACGAGAGGGTAAACGGGATGAAACTTGGGAGGAGAGCTTTCTTACAATTTGCAGCTGGAGCGGTGGGCGGCACCTTGCTCACACCAATCCCGTGGCAGTTGATGGACGACTCCGCCATTTGGAGTCAGAACTGGTCGTGGCGCCCATCTCCTGAACGTGGTGAGATCACCAAGGTGGCGACGACCTGCATGTTATGCGACGGCGGGTGCGGCATCCAGGCGCGCCTGGTCAATAAGAACCGTGCGATTCTGCTGGAAGGAAACCCGAAGAACCCGGTCAACGCCGGCGGCATCTGCCCCCTGGGCGCTGCCGGACTGCAGTTCTTTTACGCCCCCTACCGGGTTGCCCAACCGATGAAGCAGACCAAGAAGCGGGGAGATGCCGGGGGGTTTCAGTTCATTAGCTGGGATGAAGCCATCGCTATCGTGAGCGGCAAGTTGGCTCAGCTCAAGGCTGAAGGCAAGGCCAAAACGGTAGCCTGTGTCACCGGGCAGCGGCGAAGCAGCATGGACGATATGTGGCGGCAGTTTTTTATGGCCTACTCCTCGCCGAATTTCTTCCGCATGCCCGCTCAAACCGACAGCCTCGAACTTGCCTCCGCGTTAACCTTGGGTCAGCGCACCCCCTTTGCCTTTGCCCTGGAGAGCGCCACCTATGTGCTGAGTTTCGGGGCCAACCTGCTTGAAGGATGGGGAGCGCCGGGGAGAATGCAGGCCGCCTATCGCCTGTGGCGCCAGGAAAGCGGCGGCAAGACGGGAACCAAGTTTGTTCAAGTCGACTCCCGCTGCTCCATGACCGCATCCAAAGCGGACCAGTGGGTTGCCGTCAGCCCGGGTGCGGAAGCGGCTCTGGCCCTCGGGATTGCTCACATCCTGGTCAAGGAAAACCTGTTCGACAGTGATTTTATGAAGAGCTATGTCTTCGGCTTCGAGGACTGGACCGACGCTCAGGGGAAGAGCCGGATGGGTTTCAAGAACCTGATCCAGCTGCCGCAATATGCACCCGAGGAAACAGCGAAGCTGACCGGGGTTGAGGCTTCGAAGATTCGTGAACTGGCCAAGGAGTTTGCCGCTTCCAGCAACGCCGTGGTGGTTTGGGGCGACAGTTCGGCCAACCTGCCCGGCAATATCTATCATGACCTTTCCTACCTTGCCCTCAATGTCTTGAAAGGCAACCTGAAATCGGGGGGAACGGTCAGCCTGGTTCCTGCCGTACCCTTGGAACCGCTCCCCGAGCTGCAGCTGGACGCAGCGGCCAAACGCGGTCTGGACGAGCAAAGATTGGATCGGCAGCAATCCCCGAAGGTCCCCCTGCCCGGGAACGATCTTTATGCTTTTCTCGACGCGGCTTCCAAAGGCGCCCCCTACCCCGTCAACGTGCTGATGGTCCATGAAGCGAACCCCGTCTACAGTCTTCCGGAAAACAAGCTGTTTCAGGCGGCTTTGGAAAAGGTCGGCTTCCTGGTATCGTTCTCGTCTTATATGGATGAGACGGCGCAACAAGCGGACCTTATTCTACCCAATCACATGGCTTTGGAACGATATGACGATGCCATCGGTGCTCCCGGCGTTCCCCATGCCTATTATGCCGTGGCGTCCCCCATTTTGAAGCCGGGGCCGGGCACCAAACATACCGGAGAAGTTGTCCTGGCGCTGGCCAAGAGCCTTGGCGGCAGCGTCGGCGCCGCTCTTCCCTGGAAAGATTATCAGAGCTACCTGCAAAAACGGGTGGAGGGGCTGGCTGCATCCAAGAAGGGCGCAGTGGCCGAGAAACCCGACATGGAACTGTGGAAGCTCCAACCGGGAGATTTGATCTCTGCCAATTACAAAGATGGCGCCGATCTGTGGAAGAAACTGACGAGTGGGTTGTGCTGGTATGATGCACCCGTTGACGCCATGCAGGAAGTCGAAACGGCCTCGGGCAAATTCGAAATTGCGCTCAGCTCGCTCGAAAGCAAAGGACTGATCAGTGCCTCCGAGCTCGTCTACCTGCCGCATTTCGCTCGGCTTTCTCCCTCGGGAGACGAGAAGGAGTTTCCCCTCCTGCTGGTCAGCTACCCGACAATGAATATCGCCAATGGATACTTGCCCAATCCGATATTCATGACCAAGACCGTCTGGGATTTTGTCCTCAAGGGGAAGGACCTCTTTGTCGAGCTGAACCCGCAAACCGCTCAGTCCCTCGGCATGACTGAAGGAAGTCGCGCGCTGCTCAAGACCCCTCAGGGAGAGGTCCCTGTGCGTGTCCACCTCTTTCCCGGGGCGCGCGCCGGTGTCGTCTATATTGTGGAAGGACTGGGCCATACGGCTTATGACCAGTACATCCAGGACAAGGGAGTCAATGCAAACAGTATCATCGAAGTCCAGTTGGACCCGGTGACCGGTCTTGGAACCGTCTGGGCTACTCGGGCTCAATTGCGTCGCGCATAAGGGGGTATGATCAGTGAGTGAAGCGGGACATTCAAAAAGCGGTGTTCTCTACGGAATGGTGATCGACCTGGACAAGTGCACCGGCTGCACGGCGTGCAGCGTCGCCTGCCAGGCAGAGAATAATGTTTCCTTTCTCCCGGACGAGTCCAACAAGGTTCGGTCGATCACGTGGATGGAAATCTACTGGCTGCAGAACGGCAAGGATTACCCTGACTATCAATTCACCTACCTGCCACGCCCCTGTATGCATTGTAATTCACCCCACCACAGTCCCTGCACCTTCGTCTGCCCGGTGAACGCCACCCAACGTGACGAGGAGAACGGGATTGTGAGCCATATCTATCCGCGCTGCATCGGCTGCCGGTATTGTATGGTGGCATGCCCTTACCATGCGCGCCGATTCAACTGGTATGACCCGAGCTGGCCCCAGACGATGGAGACCATGCTCAGCCCTGAGGTGAGCACGCGTATGAGAGGTGTCGTAGAAAAATGCACCTTCTGCCACCATCGCCTTCTGCAGGCACGATCCAAAGCCTTCGCGGACGGGACCGACCCCAATGCCGTCACCTATATGCCGGCTTGCGGTGCGGCTTGTCCAACCAAGGCGATCGCCTTCGGCAACCTGCTCGATGCCAACAGTGACGTAGCTAAACTCTCCAAAGACCCCCGCGCTTTCAGGATTTTGGAGAAGCTGAAAACGGAGCCCAAGGTATACTACCTCAGCAAGCACCAGTGGGTTCACAAGCTTGGTGACAAGGGGATGTAGGCCTTTGCAATATTTTTCATCGATGCCCGCAACCGGGGGTATCGATTGGGGCGATAACCTTGAACGGAAAAATCACAATTTAGACATGAGAGGTCGAAATGGATAAGGCATTGATTCCCGACGGAGTAAAGCGTTGTCCGCTTCCCATTTTTGCCTTGTGGGCGCTGCTCCTGACTGCGGTCGTCGGCTGGGGCGTATGGGCCGGAGGCATGGTGCTGTATAAAGCAATGAACATCACCGGCTTGAATGACTATTTCGGGTTTGGTTTCTACATTACCATTGATCTGGCGATCATCGCTTTGGGCGCCGGAGCGTTTTTTACAGGTTTTCTCTACTACGGCCTGTCACGCTTTTTCCCGGCCTTCAAAGAATTGAGCAAGGTAATCAATCTTTCGGTCGTCGTCGGGTTCTTGTGCTACACGGGAGCCATCGTCATTCTGCTTCTGGAACTCGGACAGCCGCTGCGTTCCTGGTTTCCCTACTGGCATCCGAACGTTCATTCCATGCTGACGGAAGTGATCTTTTGCATCACCTGTTACGCGATCGTGCTCACCATCGAATACGTTCCCATCATCCTGGAGAACCGCAAAATCAATGAGGTGCGCGGGGCCCACGTCTTCGGTCACACGCTCCACGAACTGATGGCCATCTTCGCCCTGACCGGCACCTTCCTCAGCTTCTTCCATCAAGGCTCGCTCGGCGGCGTTGCCGGTGTGCTTTTTGCCCGTCCGTTCGCCTTTCGCACCGGCTTCTTCATCTGGCCCTGGACCTTCTTCCTCTTCGTACTCTCGGCCATTGCTTCCGGTCCCGGCTTTACCGCCCTGGTCTGCCGGGCACTCGAAAAGGTTTCCGGTAAGCAGCTGGTCGATCGAAGCGTTTATGATCTGTTCGGCAAGATTGTCGGCGTGCTCCTCTCCGTCTATATCGTTCTCAAGATCATTGACACCCTCTACTGGGCCTTTGTCCTGGCTCCCAGTTTCGGCTTCAAGCTGACCGATTTCTACCTCGGGCCTCATTACGGAATATGGCTCCTGGTGGCCGAAATCCTCATCTGCGGAGTCCTTCCCGCAGCCATCCTGCTCAGTCCCAAGGGCCGGTCGAGCAACGGCCTTCTCTTCAGCAGTTTCATCCTGGTTTGCATCGGCGTTACCATCAACCGCTTCGTCATGACCGTGCAGGCCCTGGCTACGCCGGTCATGCCTTTCGACCGCTGGGAAATTTACATCCCGACAATCTACGAATGGGCTCCGGGATTCGCTTTGATCGCCTATATCATCCTGGTTATTTCCATTTCCTATCGCTATCTGCCTCTGTTCCCGCGAGAGAAGGAGCTGAACCCGGTTCGATGATTTGACGTATCAGGCGCCGCCCCCCTCTTTCACAAAGGTCGCGGCGGTTGGGGGAGGCACTTTTCGGTTGAGTCCCGGCCGGCTCGCCTTAAATCTTTGATTAAACTCGCAACGCCTTATAGGGTCGATGCCTTTCTCATCCTTATAAGGCGTTGCTTTTTTGACTGATGTCCGGTCCTCATGTCCCTGGCCCTGCAATTATAAGGAAAGATCCGGATGCATGTTGCGAAAGCCCTTGCAAAGCACCAACGAACTGCGAGAACCACGGTTCACCACCCTTTAAAATTCTGGTGATTCAGGTTAAGATGGCTTCGTCGATCACCCCGGCCCTTTCTGATGCGGACGGGGAAGAACCAATTTTGATGTGTGGAACCCTCGGTCGATCCTGCCCGGACCCTTGAAGGGACGGGTCATAGTCAAAGGATAAACCTTTTGGCGGGAAGTTATGTCACAGAAAGAGCATCTTCTGGGAGTATTTGAAGGCAAGCGCCATCAGAAGATTGTGCTGATGGCGAGTGTTTTCCTGTTTCTCATCCTGGAGCTCCTGATATACCTCGCAGCAGCCAGCCAGGCGGGGCAAAAATCAAGAGTCATCATCACCGACGGCAATGGAGCGAAGGTGTACGAGACCGTGGGGGCGGTTTTGACGAGCTACGAGAAGCTGGTCTTCGAGAACAACTTCGGCCCTTTGAACCAGTATCAGCTTCGCGTGGAGACCGAATCCCTGCCTTTCCCCTTCAGGGCCTGGCTGTCGGCGGCGGTGGGCATTCCCGTGGGACTGATTCTGCTGACGGCTTTTATTGTCCGGGCCTACCTGTCGCTCCTCTACGGGGACAAGACCGACAAAGACCGGGATGCAGCGTCAGCACCGGCCGAGAAAAACGCCCTGGGGTCTCTCTTCCAGTTTTTCCGCAATATCTCGATTTTTCACATCGGCTTTCTGACCATCCTGGCGGTCCTGATTCTCTGGATGGTGCCCAATTTCGTGCAGGATTTCGCAAAGCTGAGCATGACCGCCATTCAGGAATTCCGGTGGTTTTTTG
The DNA here is from genome assembly GCA_963844985.1 of uncultured delta proteobacterium. Classification (GTDB taxonomy): domain Bacteria; phylum Desulfobacterota; class Syntrophobacteria; order Syntrophobacterales; family Syntrophobacteraceae; genus JADGQM01. The sequence continues at coordinate 25,491 of CAWJQV010000006.1, read as the reverse complement.
CGGGAGCGGCCATCTTCCTCGCTCTGCTTGTGGTCTGGATCATTTATTTGCGCTACAGACTGTCCAAACAGATGCTCGAGAATCAGTTCAATATCGAGAAATTTAGAGTCGAAACACAGCTGCTGCTGGAGTCGAAGACACCCCAGTTGCTTCCCAATCCCGCAAGTGAGAATAACGAGCCTTGAAGAGACCGGCTCTCTTAAAAGGAATCCAAGCTTTATGTGGTTTCGCAATCCCTTTAAGGGAATGAAAAAAGCCGACGGGGAAGAACCCGACGCCCCTGATTCCTCGTCCATCAATCAGGGGGTTTTTTACCTTTACATGATTATTGGAGCCCAAATCGCTCTTGTGTTTGGGTTGCTGGCGGTGGTCATGTTTGTGGGAAGGGTTGTGGCCACTCCCCTGTGGGTGTTCCTCTTCGCTCTCGCCCTTGCGGTGTGGGGTATTATCATTATTTACCGGAAAGCCAAGCGGCAGCTTCTGAAGCTCCGGGACGCCATCCAAAATGTGGACCTCTCGGATCGCAACTTTGAAATCAGCGTCATGGGCGGGTTCCTCACCATGCGCATGGAACAGAACCCGCGGCGCCTGCTGGAAGCCCCTCGAGATCCCATCCTGGAGCCCGAGACGATCGAACCGCCGCCGCCTCGTAAGAAGACGGCAAGTGCTTTCTTAGGTCAGCGAAGCGCAGAAAAAGTCTTCCGTCTCGTGTCTGACCACCACCGTATCCCGCTTCCAGTTCAAGTCGTCCTTTTGGGGATGGTCGACGTTGTAATGCAGTCCCCGGCTCTCTTTGCGCTGGATGGCACAGCGAATGATCAACTCCGCCACCAGGGCGAGATTCTGCAGTTCCACGAGGTCGCTGTTCAGGGGGATGTGGGGCATGTGTTCCCTGATCTCCAGCGATATCTGGGCCATGTGATTCTGAGCCAGCGCCAGCCTTTTGTCGGTCCTGACAATCCCCACGTAATTCCACATGAGACGGCGAATGATGTCCCAGTTGTGAGTGATGAGCACCATCTCGCTCTGAAGCCCTCCGCCGCTGCTCTGCGCAGGCGGGGCCGGGAAGCAGGGAGGGATTTCCCGCAGCGACCGGCGGCGCCACGTTTCCAGATGGCTGCAGCAGTGCCGGGAAGCCTCATGGGCAAAGACCATGGCCTCGAGGAGTGAGTTGCTGGCCAGGCGGTTGGCGCCGTGCAGTCCGGTGCAGGCACATTCGCCGATGGCATAGAGATTCTCGATGCTGGTCCGGCCCTGAAGATCGGTCAGTATGCCGCCGCACAGGTAATGGGCGGCCGGAACCACGGGTATCGGGTCGCGGGTGATGTCGATGCCCAGTGTCAGGCACTTCTGATAGATGTTGGGAAAGCGCTGCTGCAGGAAATCCGCATCTCGAGTGCTGATGTCCAAAAAGACACAGTCATCACCGGTCTTTTTCATCTCGGTATCGATGGCGCGCGCTACGACATCGCGAAACGCCAGATCCTTCAGCGGGTGATAGTGCTCCATAAACGCCCGGCCCCGCCGGTCGATGAGGCGCCCCCCCTCGCCGCGGACGGCTTCCGAGATCAAAAAGTTCTTCGCGAGGGGGTGGTAGAGGCAGGTAGGGTGAAACTGGACGAACTCGAGATTGGCCAGGCGCGCCCCGGCGCGATAGGCGATGGCCAGTCCGTCTCCGGCCGCGACATCCGGGTTGCTCGTATAGAGATAGACCTTGCCCGCGCCTCCCGTGCAGAGCAGCACGGTGTGGGCGAGAAAGGTGTGAATCTCCCGGTGCTGACTGTCGAGCACGTAAGCTCCCCGGCAGACATCCTGATATTGGAGGGTAACGGTGCCGGCCTTCAGCGAATCGTGCTGGATGATGAGGTCCATCACCAGATGGTTCTCAAAAATCTCAATATTCGGGTTCGCTTCCGCCGCCGCAATCAGCACCCGTTCCACCGCCTTGCCCGTCATGTCGTGGGCGTGTACGATGCGGTTCCGGGTATGCCCGCCTTCCCGGCCGAGATCGAACGCGGTCGCCTCCTCGGAACCGTGGTCGAAGGGGACCCCCAGGGTTGCCAGCTCCCGCACCCGGTCCGGTCCGCTGTAAACGACCAGATCGACGACCTCCGGGTGGCACAGACCGTCTCCGGCGTTGAGCGTATCCTGGATGTGCAGCTGGAAGGAATCATCCGGACCGAGCACCGATGCTATCCCACCCTGGGCGTAGTTGGTGCTCGTCTCGATCTTGTCCTTCTTGGTCACTATGGCCACAGTGCCGGACGTTGCCGCCTTCAAAGCAAAGGTGAGGCCGGCAATGCCGCTTCCTACCACGAGGAAATCAAACTGATATTCCATAGCAATTCCAATAAAAGCCTTCGAAGGTTAGAATCAATCGGGAGCGAGCGATCCATCCCGCAACCGGGCCCATCCCGAGGCTCGGTTTCTTGACACGGTCCACTTTATTCGATAAGCTGTGCCATGTAAAGCCTTGCAGACGCTTCGATTCGAAGGGTTTGACGCGATCAGTTTTGGGGGAATAGTCTACGATGGCACTATCGGCCATGAAGCCTGCCGATCAGCACTCCGGGTGCACCGGACCTTTCGAGGTGATTGCCTTTGATTGTGATGGGGTGCTCTTCGATTCCAAAGAGGCGAACGTCCGCTTCTACAGCCACATTTTGGAACACCTCGGGCGCCCTCCGGTTCGCCCGGATCAGCATGAATACATTCACATGCACCCGGTGCGCAATTCGCTGCGTTATTTGATCGGCGAGGGACAAGCTTATGAGGATGCCTGCAGCTACGTTCAAAGCATCGATTTTGCCCGGTTCAACGCCTGTCTCCGTCCCGAACCCGGCCTGGTCGACCTCCTGAAACAGCTTCAGGCCTGCTACCATACCGCCCTTGCCACCAATCGAACGGTCTCGACGCGGCAGGTCCTGGCTCATTTCGGGATCGAGGAATATTTCGACCTGGTCGTCTCCGCCTCCGATGTCTCCTTCCCCAAGCCTCATCCGGAGATCATGGAACTCATCATGGAAACCTTCAGGGTATCCCCGGAAAAGGTCCTTTTTGTGGGGGATTCCACCGTCGATGAAGCCTTTGCCAGGGCCACCGGGGTTTTCTTCGTTGCCTACAAGAACACGGACCTGAAAGCCAACCTGCACATTTCGCACTTTCGGGAACTGCAACCGGTGCTCTTCTCAACCACGAACGCACCGAGATAGCGGCCCTGAGATGGCTTCCCCGGGTCCGCGCCCCGATGGTTACCCTCTGGTCCTGGTAGGTGCCGTCCATGGTGACAATCGCGGTTTTGTGCGGGCCACCCGCTTTCTCCAATCCTTTCAGCCCGACCTTGTTTTCGTTGAGCTCAGCCCCTACGCCAAAACCTTTCGCGACCGAAACCGGGGCACCCTCCAGCAGACCCTCAACCGCAATTTGAGAACGGCGGCCGAAGCATGCGGGCTTTCCTTGAAGGAAGCCCTGACCCACCCGGAGATCAAAGCCATACGGAGGCAACTCGGCCTGCCTCTTGAATACCGCGCGGCACGACGTTTCTCGCAGGCAACGGGGAGTCCGTTTGTTCCTCGTCGATTACTCTCCGTTCAGTCGCAAGTTGATCGCCCTGTGGCCGGACCTGCTTGCCCGCAGGAACCTGGCCTCACTCCTGTCGCTTCCCCGGGACGCGCGTCCTGACGTCCAAAGCCTCTATGATTGGGCGGACGCGGAGCATCCGGGGAGAAATTCCATTTCCGGCCGGTCTTCCCCGAAACGACCACGGTGACGCGTATCGTCTTTGGGAGAAGCGGGAACGACATTTGGCAAAAACCATCCGTTGCCTTTTGCACCGGCATGGCCCTTCCAAGGCCGTCTATTTGGGAGGCTGGCGCCACCTCAGCACCGGCGGGCGTTTTCCATCTCTCCGGGAACTCCTCAATGTCAGCCTCTCCCAATGCACCCTCCTCGACCGCCCCTTCCTCCAACCATCTCAGCCACTAGCCACTAGACCACTAGCCACTATTTTGCGGCTTGCATTTTTCTGGAAACCTGTTAAGTGAGTGCAGTGTAAGAAATGGTTATCAGATAAGCCTTGGTCGTGCTAGGCGGGGAGCTAGCGGTGCCCTGTCGCCCGAAATCCGCTTAGCGGGGCTGAATTCCCTTTGAAGGGCTTGAGCGGGGCAGGTCGGTTCTAATTCCTTTACCGACTGGACACCGCGCAACAGACGACTACGAACCCCGTCAGATCCGGAAGGAAGCAGCGGTAAGTATCACCGGCTGTGTCGTGGTTCACTCTAGTCAGGTGCTGGAAGGTGGTCGGCCTGAATTCGCCGGTTCGACAAAGGGTGCACGGCCAAGGATTTTTCCACCTGACCTTCATGCTCCCTTGCGTTTTTCGGCATTTTCCGATCACTGGCCACTGGTCACTGGCCACGAATTTTCACGTGAACTCCCCGGTCGCCGGCCGGTGCCCCGGTATCTCCTCGTAATTGTTTTTGAACACGCCCACGCTTGTGTTACAATGCCCGAAAGATTCCGAGTTCTTTTCCGGTGATCACAGATTGCTGTCATCCCGTCAGGGGATGAGCGGCACGCACGGGGCATTCATGTCGATGGCAGACAAGGGCAAGAGCAGCGAACAGCTCTTTGAGGAACTGGCCGCAATCCGCAGCGAGATCGCCGCATTGCGGGTCCTGGAGGCTGAGCAGGAAAGGGCGATGAGCGACCTGCGGAGGAGTGAGGAGAAGTTCCGCCGGACCTTTCATGGCACTCCCAATATCCTGCTCATTACCCGCCTGAGTGACGGTACGATTATCGACTGCAACGAGAGCTTTCTACGCATCATGCGTTACACGCGGGAAGAAGTTGTCGGAAAATCCACCAGAGCCCTTGGGACCTGGGTAGACCCCGCAGATCGAGAGAGGTTCGTACTGGCGTTGCGCGAAAGGGGAGAATGCTTTGCCCTCAAGACGGCCTTTCGCAACAAGGAGGGAACGATCATCCCCGGCCTTATTTCCGGTCGGGTCATTGAACTCGACGGAGAAGCATGCGTCGTCTCCACCGCCAGTGACCTCACCGAGTCCCAACAGGCCGAAGAAGCCTTGCGCGAAAGCGAGGCGAAATTTCGCACCCTCTTTGAAGAATCGCGGGATGCCATATACCTCTCCTCACGAGATGGGCGCTTCATCGATGTCAACAAATCCACGGTGGAGCTCTTCGGATTCACCCGCGAAGAACTGCTGACCCGGCTCACCATAACCGATCTTTACCGGCATCCCGGTGATCGCGACCTGTTCATCCAGGAAATCGAGCGCCGGGGTTTCGTGCGAGACTACGAGGTGGTCTTTCGTAAAAAGGACGGCACCGAAATGCCCTGCCTGCTCACGGCCGCCGTGCGTTTTTCCAAGGACGGGGCGGTTTTGGGGTATCAGGGTATCATCCGGGACATCACCGCCCGAAAGCAGGCCGAACAGGCGCTGCGCGAGGCTGGGGAACGCTATCGGGCGATTGTTGAGGACCAGACGGACCTGATTTGCCGTTTTCTTCCGGACGGGACACTCACGTTTGTCAACGAGGCTTACTGCCGGTATTTTGACAAGCGGAGCCGGGACCTGATCGGCCGGCCCTTCATGCCTCTCATCCCTGAGGAGGATCGAGAGCAGGTCCGGAACCATTTCGCCTCCCTTGACCCCTTTAATCCCGTTGCTACCCATGAACATCGCGTGTTTGCCCCCAACGGTGAGCTTCGCTGGCAGCAATGGACCAATCGCATGATCTTCGACGCCGACCATCGCTTCATCGAATTCCAGTCGGTGGGACAGGACATTACCGAGCGAAAACAGATGGAGGAGGAACTCAGGAGCCGCGCGGAAGAAATCAAGTTGTTTGCTTATACCGTCTCTCACGATCTGAAGAGCCCGGCCGTCGGTATCTACGGGCTCACCCGACTGCTCCGAAACCATCTTGAGGCGGTTCTGGATGACAAGGGTCGAACTTACTGTGATCAGGTCATGAAAGCCGCGGAACAGATTACCCTCCTTGCTGAACGCATCAATCTCTTTATCGCCGCCAAAGAAACCCCGGTAAGCATTGAGAAGGTAAAGCTCGGAGAGATTTTGCAAATGCTCAAGGAGGAATTCTCGTCCCGGATCGAACTTCGCCAAATCAGGTGGGTGGCGCCCGACTCGGTTCCCGAGATCAGCGCCGACCGCATTTCCCTGCTCCGAGCGCTGCGTAATCTCGTGGACAACGCGCTGAAATACGGCGGAGAAGATTTGACCGAGATCGAGATCGGGTACCGGCAAAGCGAGCGCTTTCATATCCTGTCCGTTAGGGACAACGGCGTCAGCATAAAGAAGGAAGACTCCGAGAAGCTCTTCGGTTTCTTCCAACGCGCGGAATCCTCCCGAGGCATTGCCGGAACCGGCCTCGGATTGGCGATTGTGAAAGAGATCGCCGAACAGCACGGAGGCAGGGCCTGGATGGAAGCCGTCCCCGAGGGAGGAGCCGTCTTTTGCATCTCCCTGGCGAAGCAGCAACTGATCTCCCCCGGGGACACCCGTAACAAATGAAAAGGGCCGGGACGAACCCGCAACCCGCAACGCGGAACTTTTCGAAGAAGTGATGACTCCCTCCCCAAACCGTGGCCTCCTCTACCTGAAGCTCGTCCTGACCGCACTCTTCTGGGGCGGGACCTTTATCGCGGGACGCATCGTCGCCCGTGAGGCGGGGCCGTTTTCGGCTGCGTTTCTGCGCTTTCTGGTGGCTTCGCTGATTCTGGTCTGCTTTGTCCTGAGGACTCACGGGGCCATCCCCGGCTTTGACCGGAAACTGATCCTGCCCGTCGCCCTGCTCGGGTTAACCGGAGTTTTTGCCTACAATGCCCTCTTCTTTTCCGGACTCAAAACCGTCACCGCCAGCCGGGCCTCGCTCATCATCACCTCCAATCCGGCTTTCATCGCGCTCTTTGCCGCCCTGATTTTCCATGAGCGACTGACGCTTGTGAAAACCCTGGGAATCGCCCTCTCCATAAGCGGGGCCATGATCGTCATCGCCAAAGGCAACCCTCTGCACGTTTTGCAGGGTAATCTTGGGGTGGGCGAACTCTACATGTTCGGCTGCGTGATGAGCTGGGTGGCGTATTCGCTGATCGGCAAGGTAGCGCTGAAACGGCTTTCGCCTCTCGTCAGCGTCACCTGGGCCTGCGTGATCGGAGGCCTGCTGTTGTTGCCTCCGGCCCTTTTCGAAGGTCTGACATCCGCGATTGCGGGCTATTCCTCTGCCGCCTGGATGAGCATCGTCTATCTGGGGTTCTTCGGCACCAGTCTCGGGTTCATCTGGTACTACGAGGGCATCCGGACCATCGGTCCTTCCCGGGCCGGAGTCTTCATCAACCTCGTCCCGATCTTCGCCGTCATCATGGCCTTCCTTCTGCTGGACGAAGGCATCGACGCCTCGATCATCCTGGGGGCCGTTTTCGTGTTTACCGGCGTCTACCTGACCAACCGGCCGTGAGTCATCCTCTCGAGATAATCACTTCTCCCCGATGAAAATGAGCTGGTATTGGAGCATGCCTTCCTCTTCCCCTTTGCCCACGGCCAGCTGAATCAAGGTCTGGTCTTTGGAGAAGGTGATGCCGGCGCCGTCTTCCTGCTCGAATTGAGCCGCGACCTTCCAGCCCTTAGCCTTGAGATTCTGTTTGTAGAAATCGAGAAGAGCATCCCGATCGGCTTTGACGCTCAAAATCGCCATGGACTGGGGACCCATGTCCATGATCTGCTGAAGCTTCGATCCGGAGTAGAGAGGTACCTCCTTCAGCTTCTCCGGGAGCTCCATCGCGCCCATCGCCAGGCTAAATCCAACGAGAAGACAAATGACCAGAACCAGCCCCGTGACGATCCCTCTTTTTGCTGACATTTCGAGCCTCCTGTTCGCTTTAGGGAACGTATTTCTGTCCGATTATTCGAGATACCTTGGGAAACCGACGTCACTCATGGGGTTGGTCCGTTATCGCCAGGAACTGTTGTTCCCGGTCCCTGATGGCGCGGGTCCCGGTCAGCAGTGCCTACGAACCCAGGAACTCGTCTATCATTTGCTGTTCCGCCATCACATTCAGCATCGGCGCGTGGCCGCAGTACTCGATCTCCACCAGGCGGCAGCGCGGCCCTCGCTGGGTCATGGCCTCAGCCGTCTCCCGCGACAACACGTCCGACCCCATCCCTCGAAAAAGGAGGGTCTTGCATGGGATGCGGTCGTAGGCCGCCCAATGATTCCAATCCTCGGGGTGGGCCGTCAGGTGGCCCATGAGGCGCGGGTCGTAGTGCACGGTGATCTTGCCGGCATCGGTTCGCCGCCATGAGGTTTCCGCCAGATGGCGCCAGGTGGCGTCGGTTTGAGGGCCGAAGGGGGCATAGACGGTGCGCAGCCACTCCTCCAGCCCGGTCAACGTCTCGAAGGTCGGCGGGTTCCCCCCGTAATCGGCAATGCGCCGGGTCGCCGCCGCCGGGACCTCCGGACCCACATCGTTGAGCACCAGGTGGGTCATGCGGCCCCGAAGGGCGCCTCCCGCCAGCATGATCCCCAGCATTCCGCCCATGGACGTTCCGATCCAGCGCATCCGCTCGATCCCCAGCCGGCGGCACAAATCGAGGGCGATCTCGCCGTAGAAGGCAAAGCAGTACTCGCGTTCGGGTTCCAGCGCCCACTGGCTGCACCCCCGCCCCAGCAGGTCCGGACAGATCACCCGATACCGCCCGGACAGGTGGCGGGCGAGCGCGTCGAAGTCGCGCCCGGTGCGCGCCAGGCCATGCCAGCAGAGCACAACCTCGGAGTTCTTCGCCCCCCATTCGGTAAAATGCAGTTCGCGGCCCGCGCAAGCAAGGTATCGTGAAATCATGGCCATCCTTTTCCGCTAATTATATTTCTCGACTCCCCAACAGACATGAACGCTGCTCGATCACCTCCGTTCATGAGGAGTCCACACTTTGACAACCCCTTTACCAAAGGGGCTCGTTTCCAATGCCTGAACGGGGCTTTCCTTTCCACTCTCTTCCAGAGGGGGGCAGGGGAAATTTTCACGGTATTGTCAGTGCACTTAGCTCTGGTCCGCCATTTTACAAGACGGCCGGCAAGGCAGCGGTCCCGAGGAGCAGTTTGGCGGTTTGGTCATGTCTTGCTCACGGGTAAGGCGGCAAGATGACGACCGAGCAAGTAGGCCTGATCCATCACGACCGGATTCCCCTTTATCTCGCCGGGGCTGCCGGCGCTTCCGTAAACCATTCCTTCAAGGGTCGCGTCGAGGTGCCTGCAAATGTCCTGGAATGATCTCAGGGCATTCACCGCCCCGGAGACAAACGGGTCGGGATCGGCATAAGTCAGCACCAAAGCGAGGCTTTTTCCCTTGAAAATATTATTCCTCCCCACCCCGACGGCATAAAGCCTGTCGATGAAGATCTTGGTCTGGGCGGACAAGTGGAACCAGTAAACGGGGCTTGCGATGACAACGGAATCAGCTTCCCGCAGTTTTGCGTACAGCGGGGTCATGTCATCATCAACCGAGCATCCCCTGGCATCGTCTCGCTGGCATTTCTCGCAGCCCTGGCACGGCTTGATATTCAGACCGTTGAGATAAACGGTATCGACCGTCGCCCCGGCAGCCCGGGCACCCTCACCAACCTTTTCGGCAAGTGCTGCACTGTTGCCGTTCTTTCGCGGACTCCCGAGCAGGATAAGCATTTTATGAGGCATCATGGGTCCCTTCAGCATACTTGGATTTCACTTCGAGGTGAGGCACAACATAACACAGATCGGACCGCTGCGTCGCCGCCTTCTTTCGCGGGTCCCGATTTTGGGGCGCATGATTTCGATTTCTCAAAGTATCTCGGCTGACCAAAACCATCCGGACTGGCCCGGCCCACATCCACCAAATTTGACGATGGCGAATAGGGGAGAGTCGCAGCACGGGAAGTCTCCAGTGGAACAGTTCCCGCCGAAAAGGAACCCCATCCTTCAAGGCCTCAGAGAGCAAGCGTGGGTGGGACAAACCTATTCCTGTCGACCTCTTCGCCAAGCATCCGCCCCGGTGTTACAGCGAATGAGAATTGCTGTCATGGCCTGCCGGCAACACTCCCTGCGGGCAACATCTCCTTGACAGTCTCCAGTGGATCTGCTATAAAAAACGCTGAAAAAGCGGTTGTTTACCACCTCACGCTCAGGAATTTTCCCCTTTGCTCATCGCCTGAATCAAAACCCACCGGGAGGCGGGGCTCAGCTTTCAAGAATCTGCGGAACAATTAGCTTCCCGGGATAACTTGGGGATACCCTTGCCCGTGATGCACCGGATCGACTGAGGGGGTAAAACCCGACCATCGGAAAAAAGACCTGGAGCTCCGGAGAAACAAAGGCGGGCCGCCATACGGGATGTAAGGAAGAGACGGCAATGACAACGGATGGCGTATGCAGTTCATGACCGTGGCTTGTTTGCCCGGAAAGATTCGTGCTGTTCCGGAGTCGTTTTGCCGGAAGAGCTTTCCAGAGGCTTGTGCCCCCTTCCCTGCTTTCGATCGGACGGGTAGACCTGTTTTGTTGCATCCGTGGCGGCAAACCTAATGCCGGAAACAGTCATTGCGTGTTATGGACGACCAGAGGCATTCGCAACCGGATATTCACATGGAGGGTTGAGATGAGTGACGTTCATGGGTCTGATCGGGCGAGTTCACTTTTGACGGGAGTTCGAGTTTGGCCCTCGAAGCGATACGCGAGGATGCATCGCTATTCCATCGAGGATCCCGAGGGTTTTTGGGATCAGCAGGCGAGAAAGCTCGACTGGCACAAAACCTGGGACCAGGTTTTGGAGTGGAAGGAACCTTACGGGCGCTGGTTTGTCGGGGGAAGGCTGAACGCCTGCTACCAGTGCGTAGACAGGCATGTTCACACCTGGCGACGGAGCAAGGTGGCCATCTATTGGGAGGGTGAGAATGGAGAGACCCGCGTGCTGAGCTACTCCACCCTCTTCCGCGAGGTCAACCGTTTTGCCCAGATCCTTGTAAGCCTCGGCATCGGAGTAGGGGACCGCGTTGCCCTCTATCTTCCAATGATCCCTGAACTTCCCGTTGCGATGCTGGCCTGTGCCCGCATTGGAGCGGTACATACGGTTATCTTCTCGGGTTTCAGCGCGCAGGCAATTTGCGGCAGGATCGAAGACACCCAGGCCAAGCTGATTGTCACCGCCGACGGCGGCCTCCGCAGGGGCAAAATCGTGCCCCTCAAGGACATTGTCGATCATGCGCTTCCCCATTGCCCCAGCGTGGAAAACGTGATCGTGGTTCAGCGGACGGGAGAAGCGGTCAACATGCAGGAAGGACGTGACCACTGGTTTTCCAACACCCTGGTCGGGGCCCATCAGTATGTGGAACCTGTCGCGGTGGAGTCCTCTCATCCGCTCTACGTTCTCTACACATCCGGGACCACCGGCAAGCCGAAGGGAATTGTCCACGGCACCGGTGGTTACATGGTATTCAATTACGCCGCTTACCAATGGGTTTTCGATATCAGGGAGGAATCCGTCTACTGGTGCACCGCCGATGTGGGCTGGGTCACCGGGCACAGTCAGATCGTCTATGCTCCGCTCTCCCATGGGGCAGCGGTCGTTCTCTATGAAGGCGCTCCCGACTTTCCCGCCGTCGATCGGTGGTGGGACATCATTGAAAAATACGGCGTCAGTATCTTCTACACTTCTCCGACAGCGATCCGCATGTTCATGCGCCATGGCGAGAAATGGCCGGCCCGGCACGACCTGTCCAGCCTCAATCTCTTGGGCAGTGTCGGGGAGCCCATCAATCCGGAGGCTTGGTACTGGTATTACAAGCATATCGGTGGGGAGCGATGTCCCATCGTTGACACGTGGTGGCAGACGGAAACCGGCGGCATCATGATCTCGCCCACCCCGGGCATCGACCCCCTTGCCCTCAAGCCGGGCTCGGCAACCTTTCCTCTTCCGGGAGTCGATCCGGCCGTGGTGGATGGCCAAGGCAAAGAACTTGGGCCTGGTGAGACCGGGTATTTGATTATCCGGAAACCCTGGCCGGGCATGCTGCTTGACGTCTATGGCGATCCCGCGCGCTACCGCGAGTCCTACTGGTCCCGCTATCCCGGGGCCTATTATACCGGGGATTTCGCCATGCGGGATGAGGACGGCTACTTTTGGCTGCTGGGCAGGGCGGATGAAGTGCTGAAGGTGGCGGGGCATCGCCTGGGAACCGCGGAGATCGAAGACGGTGTCATCGCTCACCCCGCTGTAGCCGAGGCGGGCGTCACCGGCAAGCCGGATGAACTGAAGGGTGAAACGATTGTGCTGTTCATCACCTTAAAGGAGGGCCTATCCCCTTCGGGCGCTTTGAAGAAAGAGATTGCCGACCTGCTGCGGGAAACGATAGGCCCTGTAGCTGTGCCGGATGAGATCTATTTTGTGGATTCGATTCCCAAGACGAGAAGCGGCAAGATCATGCGCCGGGTTCTCAAGGCGGTTGCTTCGGGACAGGACGTAGGCGATCTCACGACTCTGGAGAACGAGGCTTCCGTCGAAGAGATACGCAACGCCCTGGAGAGTCTTCGGCACACTGCCGCAGCACCGCCCGCCAGTCAAATGCCTCCCGCAAAGCCTGAGGCTTGAAAATGGGGACCGCTCAAGACGATTTTAAAAAATGTGCCGGCTGAAGATGGCCGTTACTCCAAATTGTCTGCTTATTACAGGGGTCCGATGATTGCTCCCGCGCGCTCCGGTTCACCGCCCTCGTGTCTCAGGCTCATCCCGTTCCCGCATCCCCCAACTCGCCAATAAAGACGTTTTTTGTCAGTAATTACCAAGAATTGTCACACACTTCCGCTATTGAACACCCGGATGCAAGGTCCTGCCCGGCACCCCCGGAAACTGAATTCTAATCAGCACAGCTTCATCTTTAACCTGCGTTCATGCTTTGTTGTGACCCGATGGGTCGTGAAGGTTGAGTGGCATATTTAGTGCTTAAAGAGTCTCACCACCAGGTGATCTCTCACGTGACCTGCCCCGAAATGAACTCCTTCTACCCGGGACGCTTCGTGGCAATGAAGCGAGCAACGCGCGGCCGGGGGACAGAGGCTGGCTCATGTCCAAGAAAGGGGGCGACTTTAAAACAGATGGACGAGGGAATCAAATCCAACGAAATGAATTACAGAAATCGTTTCGTTCGATCAATTGCGCATAAGATAACGAAGGTCTGGCTCCACCTTGTCACCGGCGGGGTGGACGATCGTCATGAGAACGAAATCGCCTTCAAGATCCTCGTCTTGAATGCCTTCGGCTTAATCGGTGTCGTGACGCTTATTCTCCTGGGCACTGTGGCCCGCATTCAGCACAACTTCTTTCTGTCGTGGTTCGATTACTCCGCAGCTCTTTTTATCGCCCTGGTTATTTTCTTCTTCCTCCGCAGGACTAAACATTTCAAGATCGCCGCTTATTTTAGTATCGGCACTATCATGACGCTCTATTACTTCCTCCTCTTCACCGGTGGTGTCAACAACACGGCTCACGTCTGGTATTTCACCTTCCCGCTCATTGCCACCTTCATTCTCGGTTCCAGGCAGGGGTTGGTAGCCACTCTCTTGCTGTTCATTCCGGCCCTTGTCTTCTTCGCTATGGAGAGCCCTCCCTCCATCTTCACAAGGTATTCGCTGGATTTCAAACTGCGCTTTGTTCCGTCCTTTATCGTGATTGCCGCGTTCTCTTACTTATTTGAGAGCACAAGGGAGAGAACACAGCAAAGACTGGCAACGATAAATGCAGAGCTGAGCAGCACGATAATCGTGCTCAAAGATACGGAGGAAAAGCTGAGGGATGCAGGTGAGGAACTCGAGAAGCGTGTGGAGGAACGAACAGCAGAATTATATAAGGCAAATTTGCAGCTGGCAAGTGAGATGCTGTTGCGAGAGCGTTCCGAATATGCGCTGAGAAAAAGCGAAGGGAAATTGAGCGCCATACTTAAATCCATCAGTGACTACATGGTGATGCTGGATCGGAACTTGAATATTATCTGGGCCAACGAAAAGGCGAAGCAGACCTTCGGCATCGGCTGTGACGGGGTTAGGAAATGTCATGAGGTATTCCATGGCGAGGACCGGGTCTGTGAACCTTATCCCTGTTTTGCGGTAAGAACATTCCAGGACGGAAAATCCACGAAGAGGAGATGAAGATCAAAGACCGGCTGGGTCAGGAGGTCGATGTTCACTGCGTTGCGAATGTGGCGATGACTGATGAAGAGGGGAAGCCGTCTGCCGTGCTGAAAATTCTTCGGGACATAACGGAAAAGAAGCAAACCGAGCGGGAAAAGATGGCTCTTGAGGAGAGGCTGAGACGTTCGGAAAAAATGGAAGCGATCGGGACCTTAGCCGGTGGTGTCGCCCATGATCTCAATAATATCCTGGGTGCGATCATCGGGTATCCTGAATTGCTCATGATGGATCTGCCGCAAAACAGCCCCTTAAGAAAGGGCATAATGGCCATCCAGAGGTCGGGTGAGAAAGCCGCAGCGATTGTCCAGGACCTGCTGACTCTTGCAAGGAGGGGCGTCGCTGTGATGGAGCCTGTGAAGTTCAATCAAATCATCATGGACTACCTGCGGAGTCCCGAGCTTGACAAACTCAAATCATTTCATCCGAGGATCGAAATTCACCATCAATTCGATGGGGATCTGCTCCCCATTCTGGGATCCCCTGTGCACTTGTCCAAGATCGTGATGAATCTTGTTTCAAATGCTGCTGAGGCCATGCCCTCCGGGGGTATCATAAAAATTGAGACGGCCAACCGATATGTGGACACACCCCTCGCCGGATATGATCATGTTTCAGAGGGTGAATACATCGTCCTCAAAGTGTCGGATTCAGGCGTTGGCATAGCACCGGAGGACCTCAGAAAGATTTTTGAACCTTTCTACACCAAGAAGATCATGGGAAGAAGCGGCACAGGATTGGGTATGGCGGTTGTCTGGGGAACTGTTAAAGACCACAAGGGGTATATCGATATCGAGAGTGTGGAAGGCATGGGCACCAGCTTCACTATCTACTTACCGGTCAACAGGCAGGCGGCGAGCGCGAGAGAAAAGAAGATTTACCTCGAAAATTACATCTCCAAAGGAGAGACCATTTTGGTCGTCGATGACGTCGCCGAACAAAGGGAGCTTGCTTCCGTCCTGTTGGGCAAACTGGGTTACTTCATTAACAAAGTGTCAAGCGGGGAGGAAGCTGTTGAATACCTGAAGAGCCACTCCGTGGATCTTGTGATGCTGGATATGATCATGGATCCGGGCATCGACGGCCTTGAGACGTATAAAAGAATAACGCAGCATCATCCAGGACAGAAAGCGATTATCGTCAGCGGGTTTGCTGAAACAGAACGGGTGAGAAAAGTTCAAGGGTTAAGTGGCGGGCAGTATATCAAGAAACCCTATACTTTAGAGAAGATTGCGGTTGCAGTGAGAGAACAATTGGACAAAACGGCTTATCACTCTATCAGGAGCAGAAGTCGTGATCCTGTGCGCGACCGAGCCCGGCCCGGCTTTTCATGATTAACAGGTTCTCCAGACAGATACCAGGCGATGCTGGAACACGATCAATCTCATCTCAACCGATTCCTGGAGGCCGGGGCTCAGTGAGGACAAAAAGAGTTGACCCAAATATAGATATCCGATTTTTCCGGCATCCGCACTGAGGGAGCATGCTCTATGAGAAAACAGCAAATTTTGACCGCAGCTGAAATCCACCACTTCGGTATTGAAATTGTATACAGCCGGATGCAAATGGATGGATTCGAAATTATCGGCGTGAACCCGTCCCCTGCTCTCACTCCCCAGATCGTCGCCAGGAGAAACGGCCAGTTATGCTTTGTCATTGTCCGGACCGATGTCTATCCGAACAAAGGGAAACTGGCCAATGATGAGGAATTCTTCCACAACCTGAGGCATGCCGAGGAAAACCTCGCTTCATGCTATTTCGCCAGCGTCAGCCTTTGTAATGCCGCGGCTGCGGATGCCGGAGATGAAAAGAAGATGGGGCTTCCTGTCAAAGGCGCTGATTTCTATGTTGAATACGAGGGGCTCAAGATCATGACAACTCTGAATCGCATAAAGGTCACGGATGATCAGGGGCTGTGGGACCTCGATCCACTTGCGCTGAGATACCCGCCAGAAGAGAGCGTTTTTAAAAAACCGAGGAATGGCGCACTTCAGAGATGATTGTGGACTGGATAGGGCCTGTGATCAATTGGGCCCTTCTATTAGATGAGAAAAAAATCCAAGCTCTTTTGATGTGGCGTTAAATTCATGCTGCTGCATGTTGCCTCGCCCCGTTTCGGCTACCACCATCGATTCCTGGACGCACCCCGGAATCCAGTAATCCTCATATCCGGGCAGCGGGGGCTTGAAAACGACACCAGGACGACCGATCGCCACTTTGTAAAATCTGGTTTCCGTTCGGCAAGACAGTAATCCGGGGATGTGAGTCGTCAACGAGAATCGCCGATTTCTTCAAGTCCGGATAATACCGAACGGCATCGTCGCCTCTGGGGGTCTGGACCACAAGCAAGTCGGCTCTTTTAACGTTTCGAGACCGTCACCACTGATGACCACTTGGCCATCGACTGAATTGATGTTTATCCCCTCCGCATTATATCCCTGGTCTCTCAGATTTTGAATGATGGCCTCGCCTATTTCTCCGATGCCAAGCAGGGCAATGCTTGTATCCGCCTTGGATAAATTGTGTCTCTCGTATATTCTTTCAAGGGTCTCCATAACGGAAAAAACCCTGCCTCTCAAACCGTAAATAAAGGGCTCTTCGTAAGGATAGTGAGACCTGAAACATCTTGGTCCCTGGCCCGCAATGCCAATCGTTTTTGCGCCCGTGGCTTTTCTGGCAAAGTTCAGGCGTCTCATGATTTTTCCGACGAGCTTCCTGTCGTTTTTCAACTGATCAATTGTATTCGGCAATGCGAGAACCAGCCCGCGTCCGTACCCATGTTCGCTGGTTATGACGCCGGCAACAAAAGGTTTGCCTGAAATGTACTTTACAAGCCTTTTTTTGCGGGCTAGGGCGTACCCCTCCCAGTCTTTCACCGAACCGGGATATACAGTAAAGAGGCAGTTGATTTTGAAAATTCGGCAAATTGGGAGAAAAAGAAACATGGGCCACCGCAGCATCACGGAAAGGAATGCAGCAACCTCCCTTAACCGGTTTCTTTTATAGATCGAAACCACCCCCCTCCTCTTAAGGCAATGAAACGCTTACGGAGACAAGCATTTGCCTGACGATTGTTAGCTTTGGCATTTTACAGATTTTGTCAAGTGTTTTTATCAAGATATCGCCTTTTTTGTTTAAAATATGACATTTCGGGGAGGATTTGAATGGAAGCCTCCCAACACATGGCAAGGGGAACGGCTCTTAATTCCCGGCCCGGGGCCGGCAAGGTGGAGCAGATGGCGCCGTTCCTTTGCGCCTGTTCCGTGACTTGCATGGAGACCTCCAGTTTCTTTCGGTTTTCTCCAGAGCCTTCCCTGGATTGACCTTCATCAGCCTCGGCAGCCTTGCCTCGAGACTGGCATCATCCCTGGTCGAAATGACTTAATCCTCATTCCAAAATCCTCACTCCTTTGTACCGAGGCCGGCCGGGTATGATTCGGATTGCGTTCTGCGGGAGGATGGAATAAACAATTGTGGCAAGCCCATAATCATTAAATGTACTGGAGTTCTCAATGCGATTGAAGTGGCTAAGCTCCTTTATTGTTCTTCTGGTCCTTTTCGCCGGCACTTCATTTGGCTTTGAAGACGAGGCGTCCCACCGGCAACCCTCGTTGGATTCTGAAGCGAGTGTCGGGGCGCCGGATGAGGCCACGATCGAGACGGCCCGGGGAAAGGACAAAGTGCGGGTCCTGGCCCCGAATAACTACCCGCCTTTCGCCTTTGTCGACGATCAGGGTCTTCTCGGCGGCATCGCCGTGGACCTCTTGGCGCTGGCAGCCAAGCGGTTGGACTTGGACCTGGAGTTCGTGGAAGCCGAACTCGACACCTTTCCCGAAATGATGGAGCACCGGGAAGCAGACATCAGCCTGCTGGTTGCGGACCCGCCGGGCCCGGGAAGTTCGGTCATAACCACCCAACCCTTCATGGAATCCCGGGAAGCCATCATCACCCAACAGGATAAGGTTGGGATCCACGGGCTGAAGGACCTGCGCGCGAGCACGGTCACCGCAATGCAGGGCGGTCCGGCCATGGCCAACCTGACCGCCGCCTATCCCGACGTCAAAATCCTGCCCCGGGAATCCGTCCTGGACGCCCTGCGAGATGTGGCCTCGGGCCTTGCCGACGCCTACGTCGGCCCCTTGGGCACCGCAACTTATTATATCCAGAAGCATCTGCTCACCGGGCTCAAGGTCGCCGGCCTGGCCCAGGACCGGGTTATCCGGTTCAAAATGGGTGTGCGCAGCGACAAACCGCAACTTCACGCCATGCTCCAGCAGGCCCTTGACCGTGTTGATGACGGCCAGCGGCAAGCCCTGGTTAACCGATACTTCTCTTCCGACAGTGTCAGCGGCATCGAACTTGCCTTCTCTCTGACTCCGGATGAACGGGGGTGGCTTGACGCCCACCCCGAAATGCGTCTCGGGGTGACCGGGTCCCGGCCGCCCATCGAGTCCTTCGGGCCGAACGGCCGTTATGAGGGCATCAGCTCTGAGTATGTCCAGATCATCAGTGAGTTGCTCGGAACCAAGATGGTCCCGGTCCGGGAGCTTTCCTGGACCCAAACGCTTCAAGCCGCCCGCGAGCGAAAAATCGACGTCATCGCACTGGTGGCCAAATCCCCTGAACGCGCGGCTTTTCTGCTCTTCACCAAGCCATACCTGATCTCCCAGGGCGTCATCGTCACCCGAAGGGATGCACCCCCCCTGAGCGGCCTCAAGGATTTGGAAGGCAAACGGGTGGCCGTGGTCACCGGGGAGATGGCCGAGGAACAGATTGCCCTCAACTATCCGGCCATCGACCTGGTCCGGGTCAACACCGTCGAGGAGGGTCTCGGGGCAGTAGCCGACGGCAAGGCCGCGGGTTTCGTTGAGAGCATGACCATGGTCTCAACCGTGTTGTCTTCCCCGCGGTTTGACTCTCTCAAGGTAGCCGCGGCCACGGGATTCGCCTACGAATACTGCATGGGCGTACGCCGGGATTGGCCTGAACTGGTGTCCTTCCTGGATGAGGCCCTTGCAACGGTCAAGGATCAGAGGAGAAATGCCATCCATGACCACTGGGTCAACGTGCCCATCGACCATCGAACCGACCGGAACCTCATCTGGAGTGTCCTGGCCCTGGCAGCGGCCTTCGGCGGATCGATCCTGGTCGTGATCCTTGTCGGGAAACGCAGGCTCGCCAGGGAGGTTGCCGTGCGGAAACTTGCCGAGGAGAAAATAGGCGAACAGGCTGCACTCCTTTCCGGACTGCTCGACTCCATTCCCGACATGGTCTTTTTCAAGAGTATCTCCGGTATCTACCTCGGATGTAATCCAGCTTTCTCCCGTTTTGTCGGGCGTCCCGGGGAAGAGATAACGGGACGCACGGATTACGATCTCTTCGAGAAGGAGGTCGCCGATTTGTTTCGTGACAACGACCGGGTGATAATCAAGAGCGGCGAACCACAACACCGCGAGGAATGGGTGGTGTACCCCGACGGGAACAGGGTCTTCCTCGCCCTTTCCAAGGCGCCTCTTCGCGACGGCGCAGGGCACGTGAAAGGGGTCCTGGGAATCGGCCGGAACATCACCGAGCGCAAACCGGCCGACGAGTTGAAGGTTGAACACACCGTAGCCGTCGAAGCTGCCGAACCCGAGGAGTAGCCCAGAGCGCTGGCCGAGAAGGTCCCGGCCGAACTGCGCCTCAAAATGGAGGAGATCGCCCGATACCGCGACCACTTGAAAAAACTGGTCAGAGGAGCGCACCGAAGATCTTCCGAGCAGCGAGGAACGCAACCGCCACTCCGAAGAGGCCATCAGCGCGTCCGTCTCATCGCCTTCCGAACACCTTTTCCTTGACTTACGGTACCGGGGTGAATTAATCGTTTTCCAACAAAGGGTTCCTGCATTCTTGAAGCTTTCTTTATGACAGCCTTCGATGGGGCGACAAGAACGAAGAGGATGAGTCGATGAAAATCGTCAGACTGCTGCTCTTTCTCACTGCCTTAAACGTCATTGCCTGCGCCCCGGATTGGGCTAATGGCGGGCAATGAAAGCTTCTTTCGCTGCGGCACGGATGTTATCCAACTCGGCGACAGCAACTACCGAGTACTGGCCAAATGCGGACCGCCAACGCAGCGGGAATTTATCGGGACAAACTACAATTATCCGATGCCCTCCGGTGAGCTCAGGGACGTGGAGCAGTGGATATACAATCGCGGGTCTACCGATTTCATCTACATGCTCATGTTCCAGGGCGGGGCGCTCATAGACATCACCCGCGGCGGCAGAGGTTTCTGACACCCGCCGCGGATATCATGCGGACGATTATCGCAAGACGGTCATTCCGACACTTGGTTGGGTTTTGGCACACCTGATTCAGACTCGACGGCACGATACCAATGAAAGTCGCACCGACCTGCAAAGAAATCCTCGATGCCAGCAGCCACGGCGTTATTGCCGCCGACCCCAAAGGAATAATCATTTTTGCAAACGCTCGGATCAAAGAATTCTTCGGCCTTGATCCCAAGGAAATCCTGGGGAAGCACATCAGCGAGGTTCTGGCGGGCGCAGCCTCCCTCGTCATGGCGTCACTGGCTTCCGGCACTGCGCAGCTGGGGCGACACCTCGAAGGGAACGATCGCAGCCTCCTTCTCAACATCACCCTGATTCGAAAGCCCACCGGGATTGCCGGCGCCGTCTGCAGCTTTCAGGAAATGGAACAGCTGGAGTCTTCTGCCCGCAAGCTCGAATCGTACAAGCACTTGAACCGGCAACTGCATGCCATTTTCCAATCTTCTTCCGATGGCATTTGGGTTTGTGACGGTCAGGGCATGGTCATCAACATCAATGAAGCTTCCGAGAAGCTGAACGGGATCAGGGCCGGCGACGTGATCGGGAAGACGGTCTCGGAGATTCTCGCCAAGGGCTGGTTCGACCGGTCGGTCACGCTGGAAGTGCTCGAAACCAACAGACAGGTCAGTATTATCCAACACCTGAAAACAACCCGGAAGATCCTGCTGGTCACCGGCACCCCGGTCTTCGATGAAGCCGGCGCCATCTCCATGGTGGTGGTCAATGAGCGGGACATGACCCAACTCAATGCCATCCGGGAGGAACTGGAGGAGTCCCGCATGGTAACGGAAAAATACCAGGAAGAACTGGCCGAGTTGAGCCTCCTTGAGCTGAAAAATCAGGAGATCATCGCCAGCAACGCCAAGATGCGCCAGGTCTTGAGGGTCGGCTTGAAGCTGGCCCATTTGGAGGCCTCAAACATCCTTATCCTGGGCGAATCGGGAACGGGCAAAGGGCTTCTGGCCAAGTTCATCCACAAGAACAGCAAACGGCAGCACAGCCCCTTTGTTCAAATCAACTGTGCGGCGCTGCCCGAGAACCTCCTGGAAGCAGAGTTGTTCGGCTACGAAAGGGGAGCCTTCACCGGTGCCCGCGAGCAGGGGAAGATCGGCCTGTTTGAACTGGCTCATGGGGGGACCCTTTTTTTGGATGAAATCGGTGATCTTCCCTTCTCAGTTCAGGCCAAGCTCCTCAAATACCTCGACGACCAGGAAATCATGCGCCTCGGCAGTCTGAAACCGCGGAAGATCGACTGTACGGTCATCGCCGCAACCAACCGCGATCTCGAGGAACTCACCCGGAGCAATCAATTTCGTCAGGACCTGTTCTACCGCCTGAATACCTTCACTGTTCGCATCCCGCCGCTTCGCGAGCGACCTGAGGACGTTTTCGAACTCGTGAATTACCTTTTGCGGGAATACAACCGGACCTATCGCCTCAAGCGAAGGATCTCCCCGGAAACGTTGAAGGCCCTGCAAGCCTACCCCTTTCCCGGAAACGTGCGGGAATTGAAGAACGTATTGAAAACGGCGGTGCTGATGGGCGAAAAGGACGTAGTGGACGATGTTGTCATCAGCGGACTGGGCGACAGGATCGAAGTGCCGGCTGCACCGAGGGCGGCGCTGACGGAAGGCGGTTCCCTGCCCGACGAAATCAGTTCGATGGAAAAACAGATCCTTGAGAAGGCCCTGGCCCAGTTCAAGACGACCCGGGAATTGGCTCGACAGCTCGGAATCAGCCAGCCGACCGTCGTGCGCAAACTGAAAAAGTACGCCCTCTCCTCATCCGTGTGATTCATTAGCAAATCATCCCAGTCGCCCTACCGTGCCCGGCGTCGCGGAACATTGCCTC
Source organism: uncultured delta proteobacterium (assembly GCA_963844985.1). Classification (GTDB taxonomy): domain Bacteria; phylum Desulfobacterota; class Syntrophobacteria; order Syntrophobacterales; family Syntrophobacteraceae; genus JADGQM01. The sequence continues at coordinate 3,064 of CAWJQV010000006.1, read as the reverse complement.
GTTCGTTGTGATTCGTTTTCAAATCAGCCCGGAAGCCTCGAACCAGCCTCGATTGGCCCCGGAGAAATCCCCTTTTCCCGCCATCATCCCCGCATCGCCGGAACCGGTTCATCCCACAGCATGACCGTCATCGTCACGCCTCTTTCCGGTGAACTCCCATGACCCTCAGGGTCACAACGAACAATGAAAGTCATCCGAGGTATGACGGATGGACTTTCGTAGGAAAACCAGAACCTCGGGGGAGCTTGGAAATGTTCGCAACGACCCGTATCGATTCACATATGAATCGATACGGGTCCAATCCTTCGACAGGCGCGGGCGCACCGCCCTTCCCGGTTCTCCCAGACCCTTCCCTGCAAGGATTGGCATACCCTTTGCCTAACGAGAGATGCCGGCACTGTCGCCAGGCCTTGAATGATGATTCGATTGAAATTACAGGAGTGGTTATGACTAGTTCCAAATCGAGTGCGCTCTTAACTGAGCTCCGAGCGAACTTCGTCCCGCAGGGTCCCTTCAATGTTACGCCCTACTTTGTGGAGAAGGCGAAAGGGGCCATCGTTTTTGATGTGGACGGCCGGGAGTTGATCGATTTTGCCGGAGGCATCGGCGTCATGAATGTCGGCCACAGTCACCCGAAAGTGGTCGCAGCGATCAAGAATCAGGCTGAGAAGTTTACCCACACGTGCTTTCACATTGTCATGTATGAACCCTACATCAAGCTGGCGGAAAAACTTTGCGCGCTCACCCCGGGGTCTTTTCCGAAAATGGCCCTGCTTGCCAACAGCGGCGCCGAGGCCGTGGAAAACGCGGTCAAAGTATCCCGACATTACACGAAACGGCCGTCGGTCATCTGCTTCGAAAATGGGTTTCACGGTCGCACTTACATGGCCATGACCCTCACCAGCAAGGTCAAGCCCTACAAGTTCGGATTCGGCCCGTTCATGTCCGATGTCTATCGCATGCCTTTCGCGTACTGCTATCGCTGTCCTCTCGGCCTCACCTATCCGAAGTGCGATGTCGCCTGCGCCGACTATCTGAAGGACTTCTTCATCGGCGATGTGGCGGCGGAAAGCACGGCCGCCCTGATTGTCGAGCCCATCATGGGGGAAGGCGGTTTCATTACCCCGCCGCCCGAGTATTTTCCCAAATTGATCAAAATTTGCCGGGACAACGGCATCGTTTTCGTGGCCGATGAGATCCAGAGCGGTTTTGGTCGCACCGGGAAGATGTTTGCCATGGAACATTGGGGCGTGGAACCCGACCTTGTGCTCACAGCGAAAAGCATGGCCGCAGGCATGCCGGTGAGCGCCGTGGTAGGCCGGGCGGAAATGATGAATGCGCCCCAGGTCGGAGGCCTGGGCGGCACCTACGGAGGCAATCCGGTCTGCTGCAGCGCGGCCCTGGCGGTCCTGGAAATATTCGAGGAGGAAGACCTGCTGGCGAAGGCCCGGGCCCTTGGCGAGAAACTCCGGCAGCGCTTCGAGGCCATGCAAAAACGCATGGAAATAATCGGGGACGTTCGCGGCATCGGCCCCATGCTCGCTCTCGAACTGGTCAAAGATCGGGTGACCAAAGAACCGGCCGCCGACGTTGCCAAGGCCCTGGTGAAATTCTGCTACGAGAAAGGGCTGGTGATCCTCTCCTGCGGCAACTTCAGCAATGTTATTCGAACCCTGATGCCGCTTGTGATCAACGATGATCAATTGGAGCGCGGCCTGGCGATCATTGAAGAAGGGCTGACCACTCTTTCTAAATAATACCTTCGCCGGGAGGTTGTACGATTCCCCCCCCGGGGGAGGTTAGTGGGGGTGAAATCATGTCAGAACGAAACTACCCTACTGCAGAGGACCGAATCGCTCAACTTGGGTCTAATAATATCCGTCCCCGGCTTGTGACCGACACACGCCGGCGACGGCCTTCAGGAAAAAACACGGAATGTTCGGAAGCACTTTGCTTTCCGACCACTGATCACTGGCCACTGACCACTATTTAACCAAGTGACATGACTGAGAGCGCGAAACCCGATTCCATCAGTCTTGAAAAGATCAAACGAGGGTTGGATCCGGCCTACAGTTACATGATCTTTGAAAGACAGACCGGGGCGAATGCCGCGAACGCGTTCCGGGAAGTATTCGAGGCTCTGTCTCGCATTGATTTTGGGTTCTACGAACGGCAGATATTGCACGACGACGCTGAAGGGCGGCTTCTGCTCGTGGTGAAATTCGGCCCCGGTCGGATCGACAACACCATGCAGGAGCTCTTGAACATCGGACTGCCGGATGACATAACTTTTTACGCCTACGGCAGTCATAATATCGGTTAAGATTGCCCGACGGGAAGTGGACCGGAGCGGTTGCTCGGTCGCGTTCCGCCCGTGGGGTTGGGTGCTGGGAGAACCATTTAGATCACCACACATTTCAACGGAGGAATTTTTATGAAAAGAAACATCACACTGGGGAAACGAGTTCTGACGGTCCTGGCTTTCTTAGCCGTCATCGGTATGCTGGCAGGCCCGTTGCCGGGGTTTGCGGCCGACAAGACCGTCAAGGTGGGCAACATTGAGCCTCTCTCCGGCCCCTCGGCATCGGTCGGCCAGCAGGGAAAATGCGCTCGGGATCTGGCGGTGGAAGAGATCAACGCCGCGGGCGGCATCAAGTCTCTGGGCGGCGCCAAGATCGAGATGGTCTATGCCGATTCCGAATCCAAACCCGAGAAGGGCGTCGCTGAAGCCGAACGCCTGATCAACACCGAAAAGGTGAACGTCCTGACCGGCTGCTGGAACTCGTCGGTTACCTATCCCACGACGGCCGTGGCCGAGCGCTACGGCATCCCTTTCATCGTGCCGGTTTCGGTCGCGGACAAAATCACCGAACAGGGTTTCAAGACGGTCTTTCGGATCGCCGCCAAGGATAGCTGGTGGACGCGCGACCAGTTTGCCTTCCTGAAAGACATGGCCAAAGAAACCAACACGAAACTGGAAACGGTCGCCTTCGTGTATGAAAACGGCGACTGGGGCAAGGGCTTTGCCGAACAGTGGAAAAAGCTTGCCGAACAAGCCGGGTTC
>CAWJQV010000005.1:0-36937 GCA_963844985.1 uncultured delta proteobacterium | reverse complement strand
ACTTTGGTTTTCTGATTATTTGATCAATAGTTACGTTTCATATGTGAACCAGAAGCTCAAGGTCGGACTGTTGCAGGAGAGGGAGGACTCTATCCCCCATGAAGATTGTTGGACGATGCCGTCGGGGTACTTGGCCGGCGGGGTCTGTCTCCAGGGTTGCCTTATCCTCCTGGTGGGCAAGAGATCTTTTACCAGAAATGCCCAGACTGAAATTCCTCCACAAAGGTCGCCGGATTACGAGAAAAGGCCGTATTTAACGCAGTCCTCTCTTCACCGGTCCGACCCCCAAGAGATAGAGCATTGCCGACTTTTCGTTGAGTCCCAGCAGTGAGGCTGCTTCACTGTCGTAAAAGGCGCCGATGCCGCAGCACCCGAGCCCCAGGCTGGTTGCTGTCAAATAGATTCGCTGACCCAGGCACCCCGCAGTCATCATGGCGTAGCGGTAGCCTCGCGGCCCCCAGAGATTATCGAGAACTTCGAGGTTGGTTGCGAAGAAGAAGTGCAGACTTGCCTGCGCCAGCCATTCCTGGTCGAGGCAGATGTGGGCCATGGGCGCCGTGAGTGCACCCGATCGGGTCATGCCCACGCGGTGCTGCGACGGATCCAGCCAATAGCAGCCGGGATCGAGCCCTTCCACGTTGCCGGCAAGAAAGCCCATGGCGACGGTTTGCTGCTGAAGACGAGACCGGCTTTGGGAGGCATCTCGATTTGCACAAAGCATGGTCACGAAAGCCTGGAAGGCGGGTCCGGGGATGGGCGATCTGATGAAATTGCGGTGGGAGCGCCGCCGTCCCACTGTTTCATGATAAGTCATCGGTTCCGGCCAGACTTCACGGGCGGGGATCTCCTTCCAGGCCCCGGGGAGTTCGCCGACTTCCCGCGTCATGTCCGGGATATCGCCCGGGGGTGTCATCAATCCGGTAGTGGAAGAGTGGAATTCCTGGAGGGCTTCATAGGTGATCTCCCGGCGCGACACTCGACTGGCCGCACGGATGGGCTCGGGAAGATCAGGCACGGCGCCGTCTGCCGGGGTTGCAGGCGCACCCCCGCATCCAACCGAGACCACGGCAAGACAGGCTTCCCGTGCGGGGTCGCAGGCCAGCAGAGAATTGATTTCCTGATCGTTGAAGTCGAAGCTTACCGAGCAGGCTAAAGAGTGGCCCTTGAGGGACAAAGTGAGGCTCTCGAGAAGATGCCCGGAGTCCATGAGGTGGTACCGGTAGGAGCGTGCCCGGTACTTCCAGGCGCTGCGAAAAAAGATGGCCGTCACAAAAAACATCAGCAGCGGCGTCTGCTCGTCCTTGCCCGGCGGAGAAGCGGGGCATGGCTCCTTTATATAATTGCCGGAGCGCAAGGGCGCCAAACCGTGTGGCCCAATGGCATAGTGGTAGAGTCCGTCCGGCAGGCCTGAAACCGCGCGGGCCGCCACATACAGTTCACAGGGATAGAGCGCCCCCGCCGAAGGGACATTCCGATAGTAAAATTCACCGCCGGGATGAACACTCTTGGCGGTAAGCCTGTAGGCCAGGGAAAAGATGCGGCTCAGTTTTTCCAGGTCCATGGGAGCTGACGGATGCTCCCCGGGTTCGCTCAGCACGATCTCGGAGAGCGACGCCTCGAGGGCGGGTCCTGAAATCGGCAACGGGACCAGCTCCAGGTCCTGATATTCCTTGTAAACGGTCGGCTGATTGGGCCAATCCAGGGAGTGGCCGCTCATCCGCTGCCGATCATAACTCGTGTGTCGATGGTAGTCGTTGCACGAAGTGATCATTGCCACAGCCTAGCCATTCTTCCTCGCGAATTCTTCCATGAAATCCACCAGGGCCCGGACCGCTTCGACGGGCAGGGCATTGTAAAGCGATGCTCGGCAGCCGCCCACGGAGCGGTGTCCCTTCAGCCCCCCGAGGCCGCCGGCCGTTGCTTCCTTCAGGAACTTCTCTTCCAGTTCGGGGGTGGGCAGGCGAAAGGTGATATTCATGTGCGAGCGGGAATCCGGTGTCGCGGTGCCCCGGTAAAACTCCTGGCGGTCAAGGCAGTCGTAGATCAGCCGGGCTTTCTGCCGGTTGATTTGTTCCATCCTGGCAATGCCGCCGATGGTTTCCTCAAGCCACTTGGTCACCAGATTAACCACATAGATGGCAAAACAGGGCGGCGTGTTGTACATGGACTTCTTCTCGGCGTAGGTCGTGTATTTGAACATCGTCGGCAGTTCCTTGGGAACGCGAGGCAGCATATCATCGCGGACGATGACCAGGGTAACTCCCGCCGGGCCGGCATTCTTTTGGGCCCCGGCATAGAACAGTCCGAAGGGACGGGGGTCGAAGGTGCGGCTGAAAATGTCTGAGGACATATCACCGATGAGAGGCACGCGACCGGCATCCGGAAACCGGCGCCACTGGGTGCCGCGAATGGTGTTGTTCGAGGTGACGTGGAGATAAGCAGCCTCGGGAGGCACCTCGAAATCTTTGGGGATATAGGTGTACTGGCGGTCTTCCGAACTGGCGACGACGGCGACCTCCTTTCCCTGGATCCGGGCTTCCTTTATGGCGTTGCTCGCCCAGGTGCCGGTGTCGATATAACCCAGGGGTTTGCCGGGGACTGCCAGGTTCATGGGAATCAGGGCAAACTGCAGGCTTGCTCCTCCCTGGAGAAACAGTACGTGGAAGCGGTCGTCGAGATTGAGCAGACGTCTGATGCGGACGATGGTGTCATCCAGGACGTTTTCGAACGGTTTGGAGCGGTGGCTGATTTCGAGGATGGACATGCCGGTGCTTCGGAAGTTGAGCATCTCCCTTTGGATCTCCTCAAGCACTGGCAGAGGCAGAGCTGCCGGACCCGCATTGAAATTGAAAATTCGTTCTGTCATAAGAATACACTCCTTGATAACCAATTTTGCCGCCGGAAGGTCCCGGCGATCTTTTCCAGAGGAACCGCGCCACGCTAATTTTCGGTTTCAGTTTTGTCAAACAGATTTTATGATGGATCTTCTGAGAGCTTATCCCAACGGGAATGGAGGTTTCTAAAGATTTGTCCGAACCCCCGCCTGCTCGAGGGTGACGATCAGAGGAACTTTTTTGACACCCTCTGACAAGGAATCCCGGGCGGTCGACAGAAGCCGTCTGCTCTCGCGAAAGGCAGCTCTCACTTTGACCTGACGGGATCGATTTCGTTATAGATTTCGTCAGCCATTTCCAGAAGCCAACCCGGCGGCTCGTAGTCGAGTTGCTGAGCGACTTCCACATTAAGGGCAACTCTTGTTGTCGGGTCGTCATAGACCTGGGTTAGACTCCGAGGCTTGGCCCCGTTGAAAGTCTTGGCTATGGTGAGCGCCTCGAAAAGACCCATATAGCCGGTTGCTGCCGTGGTCAGGCTCATCAGGACGCCGTGCTTGACTTCCTCTGAAGACCGCTGAGCGAAAGTCAGGACTTTACGCTTGTTAAGCGGGGCGAGCAGGTTTGTCAGGTTTTTGACTTCGTTGCCGTTATGAATCGTCAGATAGACGGCGTCCACCTGAGGGGCCAGTTCGTCGTAGCATTTCAGTAAATTTCGGTACGCTTCCTGGCGATCCGGGATATCACCGGGGGCAAAACAGCGAACGATCTGGAAATTGCGCTCCCCCGCAACCCGTTCGACGTCCTCCACGGCAGCATAGGTTCGGCCGTCGGCGGTATCTTCGTAAGCCAGGCCCAGTCTCTTGAAACCCGTGGCTTGATGAAACAATCGGATTTGCCTCTCGTATCTTTTGGGACTCACCGAAGCGTGCAGATGATCGTGGCCGGAGTCAACAAGGCCCTTGATAATTCCGGATTGGACGGGGTTACTCGAGCTTATGACCATGGTTGGAACGGAATGCTCGTCATTCGCCAGATCCCTGCCGGCCCACGTCCCCAAGGCAAGCATCAGGTCAAGGTCCTTCTGGTTGTTGAGTCGATCAAGGACTCTTGTCCTGGTTTCTTTCCGGAGTTTCTCGTCCCAATTGCACGACCAGTAGGCATCGGCAACGAATTCCAGGAATCTGCTCTCGGCCGTGCGCCCCAGCCATGCCCACAGAGGCCGGGCATCGCCGCTGGGATCGAGGGCCGGCAACTCCGCCCGCTCGATCCAGCCCAGTTCCATCAACCCTTCTACGGTTCTCGCCAGGTAGGGCCCATAAGCATAAAAAACCCCGCCTTCGAGGTACCCGATGCGCCATTTCTTTCCGTGGTGGGTCGTTGGTGATGTCGGCCAATCCTTCTGCCCTGTCACAGGTGAAATATAGGCTAGAGAGAGAATCATCGCGGTCAACAATGTGAATCTGGTCGTATTCTTCATGTCTCACCCCTTCCTGGGGTATATAGCCGGGGATGACCGGCTCTTCCGCCGCGGAGCCTGCGAAAAGACCGGTAAGCTGCCCGTCTTCACTGTGTTGTGACCCATCGGGTCATGGAGGTCAGGGTGTTCCATCCGGATATGAACAACTGCCCTGATTTTGCCATTGCTGTTATAGTATGGGTTGAATTATGACAACAGCACTATTTGCTTTGGACCCGCTGCGGAAAGTTTAAATTATGGGAATCCGCGAGCCCGCGTGACACCATGAAGCTCTCTGAAGGAGGAATCCATGAAAGTCGACTGGCAAATCGCTCCCTTCTCGGATTGGACGGCTGACGCCGTTCTTTTCTACACCTTCGAAAACTCCCCCGAACCCTTACCCGGTTTCAAGCGCTGGCTTGAGCAGAGCGGTGGGTGGCTGTCTCGATCCATAGCCCTCAATGACTTCCGCGGCAAATTCCAGGATATTGCAGTGTATTACGCCCCACCGGAAGCCGCCGTCTCCCGAGTCGTTCAAGTTGGACTGGGATTATTGGAAAAGTTTGACATGGATAAGCTGCGTGGGGCTACCGTCGTGGGGCTCAGGAAATGCCGTGAGTTGAAGGTCTCCTCGGCGGCCATCCCTCTTGCGGCGTTTGAAGGCCTGCCCATTCAGACCGCAACTGCTCTGCAGGAAGGTCTCGTTGCCGGAATGCTCGGGCTGTACCGGTTCGACGCCCTGAAGACAAGGGAGGTTGAAGCAGCAGTCCACCCCGAAAACCTTGTGATTCTCGCCCCGGAGGAACCTGACGATGCCCTGCGTCAAGCCTGCGCCTTCGCCGGCGCCATGGTTTCCGGAATAACCCTGACCCGCGACCTGGTTACCGCTCCCGCCAATCAGGTGACTCCAGAATACATCGTAAATACGGCGCGCAAGCTGGCCGAAAGCCATGGCTTTGGCATCCGGGTGATCGACGCGAAAACGGCTGAAGAAATGGGGATGAGGGCCTTCCTGTCTGTTGCTCAGGGGAGTCGCGAGCCGGCCTATATGGTTGTTCTGGAACACGCCCCGCCGGGGACGGAGCAAGAAGCACCGCTGGTCTTCGTGGGGAAGGGGATCACCTTCGACACGGGAGGGATTTCTCTTAAGCCGAGCGACAAGATGGAGATGATGAAACGAGACATGGCGGGCGCCGCCGCCGTCCTGGGGACCTTCGAAATCCTGGGTGGAGCAGCAATCCGGAGACGCGTGGTCGGTATTCTCCCCTGTACGGAAAACATGCCCGGCGGCAAGGCATACAAGCCAGGAGACGTGATTCGCTCCCTGTCGAACCTGACGATCGAAGTCATCAGCACTGACGCCGAGGGGCGTATGATCCTCTGTGATGCCTTGACCCACGCCCTGACCTACCAGCCGGCGGCGATCGTCGACCTCGCCACCCTGACGGGAGCCTGTATTGTGGCTTTGGGCAACCAGGTGGCGGGACTGATGGGAAACAGCGAGAAACTCATCCGGACCATTCAGAAATTGGGCTCGGAGGTAGGGGAAAAAGTCTGGCCGCTGCCTTTGTGGGACCTTTACTTCGACACCATCAAGAGCGATATTGCGGATTTCAAAAACGTGGGCGATCGTTCGGCCGGGACCATAGCAGGCGGCGTCTTCCTCAAGCAGTTTATCCCGGACGCAGTACCCTGGGCTCATTTGGATATAGCCGGCACGGCCTGGACCGATAAAGACCTCTTGACGGCTCCCAAGGGTGCGACCGGTTTCGGCGTCAGAATCCTGACAGAGCTGGCGCGTTGCTGGTCTGAACTGGGTATAGGGTAGGCTTCGTTAAATTTCACCCCCGGCATTGACAAGAATATTCGACAGTTCCCGGTCGCCCTGGCTTGCTTTCACTTCGGCAATGAAGTTCTTCAGTTCGTCGCCTTCAATGGATTCCTTTTCCAGAAGGATCTTGGCAAGACGTTCGAGGTTTTCTTTCTGATCTCTTAGAATCGAACGCGTGTCCTGGTAGGCCTCTTCAATGATCCGGGTGATTTCCTCATCAATGCTTTCGGCTGTTTGTTCACTGTACTCCCGGGTCCGCGATCCGATGCCCAGATCCAGGTAGGCGGCGCGTGGCTCGCGATTGTAGGTAAGGGGGCCGAGGCGATCACTCATGCCGTATTCGGTAACCATGCTGCGGGCGATATCGGTGACCCGCTGCAGGTCATTCATAGCCCCGGTGGAAATATCACCAAAGACGATCTCTTCCGAGACCCGTCCACCCAAGAGCACCTTCAGCCGACCGAGAAGCTCCTCGCGGGTCATGAGATAACGATCCTCAGTCGGGAGTTGCTGCGTATAACCCAAAGCAGCAATGCCTCTCGGGATAATGGAAATCTTGTTTACCGGGTCGGCATTAGGGAGCATCATCGCCATCAGGGCATGGCCGGATTCGTGATAGGCGACGATTTCCTTTTCCTTGGGATTCATGGCCCGGTTCTTCTTTTCCAGCCCCCCGATGATGCGATCTGCAGCTGCTTGAAAGTCGGCCATGGTGACCGTTTCGCCATCTCGGCGGGCGGCGATCAGCGCCGCTTCATTAACCAGGTTGGCAAGGTCCGCGCCCACGAAGCCCGGAGTAAGACCGGCGATTTTCTTTAGATCCACCTCGGGGTCCAGTCTGACATCCTTGGCATGAATCTTAAGAATCGCCTCGCGGCCCCGGATATCCGGCTTGTCGATGGCCACGTGGCGGTCGAAACGACCGGGGCGCAGGAGTGCCGGGTCCAGTATTTCGGGCCGGTTGGTCGCCGCCATGATGATGACCCCGGACCTCGGGTCGAATCCGTCCATCTCGACAAGAAGCTGGTTCAGGGTCTGCTCCCGTTCGTCATGGCCTCCCATCGGGTTGAGTCCCCGCGCTTTTCCCAGGGCGTCCAGTTCGTCGATGAAAATAATACACGGTGCCTGCTCCTTGGCCTGGCCAAAAAGATCTCGAACACGGGCCGCGCCCACTCCCACAAACATCTCCACAAACTCCGACCCGCTGATGCTGAAGAAGGGCACTCCGGCCTCACCGGCAACTGCTTTGGCAAGCAGGGTTTTGCCTGTGCCCGGTGCGCCCACCACCAGAACCCCTTTGGGAATGCGTCCTCCCAATTTTTGGAATTTTTCAGGATATTTCAGGAACTGAACGATTTCCTGAAGTTCCGTTTTGGCCTCGTCGATTCCGGCCACATCGTCGAAGGTGATTCCCACCTCCTTTTCGGCGTATATCTTAACTCTTGCCTTGCCGACGGAAAGCACTCCCTGGGGTCCGGCTCCCCCCATCCGCTTCATGAGGAAACTCCAGAAGAAGATGAAAAAAGCGAGCGGCAACAGCCACGAGAGCAGCAGTCCGACCCACTTGTTCTCGGCATAACCGGTGTACTTCACCCCCTTCTGGTCCAACATCTGAACCAACTCGGGGTCTTCGACGCGTATGGCGACAAAGTGCTGGAGCTGCCCCTTGTCGTCCTTGAATTCCCCGCGGATTCTCTCCTGTTGGAGCACCAGGTTTTCGACCCTGCCATCCCGCACCCACTGTTTGAATTCGGAATACGGTATCTTTTCCCTTTGCGGCTCGGCCATATAGCCTTGAAGCCAGGTGATCAGGAGCAGGGCAACGACAAAGTACCAGAGCGAGAAATGGACCTTCTTCTGGGAAGGGTCGGACGATTGTGAACCGCCGTTTCCGGCGGACCCTCTCAGTCGATCCATGAACCTGTCCACGGGGCTGCGTTCTTCATCGGATTTCTTTGCCATTCATCTCTCCTTGGCGTCGCGGGGAAATCGCAACCAGCCGCTTTGGGCTTCAAACGCTCCGAAAGTACGTCGCAAGCTGCAGCAAAAGACCTTCTCAGTGGGGTATTGTTCGACTTTGTTCATGCTGAATTGCGAAAGAGATATTTCATGGTTAAGATCATGCATCTCAGCCATACAAGTATATTACAGCTTTGACCATATGCAAGCCGCACGACTTTCGCTTGCCAACTTTTTCGATGGTGCTAGAATGCGCCACTCGCATTTGCTGTATCGAGCTTGAGTCCGGCATTTGAGTCCGGTCTGTTTTTTGAACGAAGGAGTCTGTTTAATGAGTTCATCAGGCAAGGTGCTGCTGGCTGCTTTAACTTCCTTGATCCTGTCGTTCTGTTTGCCATCGCCGGGCGGGGAGTGGTGGTTCCCGGTAATCCCGGCTTTTCAGAATGAAGTCCTGGCAGCGACACCGACAACGGCCCCGGAGAACGAGGAGGAACCCGAACCGTTCGCTGAGGCAGCCAGGGAGGAATATGCTCCCGACCCTTTGGAACGTCTGAATCGAGGGATCTTTTACTTCAATGACAAGGTATACTTCTGGTTCCTTAAACCGGCATCTCAAATCTATGGCGTCTTCATCCCGCCGGGATTGCGGACCTGCATCCGTAATGGCTTTGATAACCTCAAATTTCCCATCCGGTTTGTCAACAATGTCCTCCAGGGCAAGTTCAAAGCGGCCGGCATAGAAACGGGAAGGTTCCTTATCAATTCCACCGTCGGATTTGCCGGGTTTTTCGAAATCGCCGCGCCGGGATTTCTGTCTGCCTCCTCCCGCCGACGAGGAGACCGGTCAAACCCTGGGATTTTATGGAATGAAGCCCTATCTGTACCTTGTCTTGCCCATTCTCGGGCCCTCGACGCTTCGGGACTCGTTGGGCCTCGCCGGGGATGCCTTCCTTAACCCACTCTACTATCTCCCGCAAAATCTGTGGGTCGGTTTCGCCATAAGAGGCGGAATTATCGTCAACAATACATCCCTGAGAATCGGCGAGTACGAGGATTTCAAGGAAGCGGCCCTTGACCCGTATGCGTCCATGCGGCAGGCTTATCTGCAGTATCGACGGAACGAAATCCTGAAGTAGGTCCGCAAGACGCTGACCCATGGAAGACGCTCAGGGGCCGACCAAAAACAACTTGCACTCATTTTGACCTTATTTCAAACCACGAAGGACACCAAGAGCACAAAGAAATCCCTTTGTGACCTTCGTGCTCTTCGCGGCGAAGAGGGTGCTTCATTTATGGACAGCGTCTCAGTTTCCCGAGTCGCTAAAACGAGCGCGAATTGCCTCGGTAAGCCCGGCAATGGTGTATTCCGAGGGCATGACATGCACGGTGAGCCCGTGCGCTTCGGCGGTTTTGGCGGTGACCGGTCCGATACAGGCGATGCAGACGTTTTTGAGCAGCGGAAGAATGGAGCCTCTCTCAAACATGCTGAAAAAGTTGCTGACGGTTGAAGACGAGGTGAAAGTCAGACAGTCGATATTGCCGGAACGAAGCCGTTCCAACATTTCAGGGCTTCGGTCCGGGGGAAGAACCGTTTGATAGGCCGGAACCACATCGACGCGGGCGCCCCATTGGCGCAGGGTTTCCGGCAGTAGGTCCCGCGCCGCAAGAGCGCGTGGCAGCAAGATGTGCTTGCCTTTGATCTCCTCACCGGATAATCCCTCCAAAATTGCTTCCGCCCGGTATTCCCCGGGGACCAGGTCCGGGCGCAGTCCGCATTGCTCAAGGGCTTCGGCAGTCTTCGGGCCGATTGCCGCCAGTCTCATCCCGTGCAGGTCGCGAACGTCCCGCTTCGCCGACCGCAGGCGCTCCATGAAGAAGTGCACGCCGTTGACACTGGTAAAGATGACCCAGTCGTAGGCGGCAAGATCATGGATGGCGGCATCGAGTGGTTGCCAGGAAGGCGGGGGTTCGATGGCAATGGTAGGGAATTCGATGCAGTCCGCACCGAGTTCCGCCAGGACCGTTTTGAACTCGCTGGCCTGCTCGCGGGCCCTGGTCACCACCATTCGGCGGCCGAAAAGCGGCCGTTGTTCAAACCAGTTGAGTTCGTCCCGCAACCGGACGACGTCTCCCACGACGGTAATGGCAGGAGGCTTGAGATTTGCCTGCGCGACCTTTACGGCGATATCCTGCAGAGTCCCGACAACCGTCTGCTGCTCGGGGGTAGTGCCCCACCGGATGACCGCGACCGGGGTTTCGGAAGCGCGACCGTTGGCAATGAGGCTCTTGCAGATTTCGGGAAGGTTTTTGACCCCCATAAAGAATACCAAAGTGGCGACACCGGTGGCCAGCCTGTCCCAGGCAATCTTGGATTCGGCTTTGTCGTCCCGCTCATGACCGGTGATGAAAGCCATACTGGCGGCATGGTCCCGGTGTGAAAGGGGGATGCCGGCATAGGCAGGGACCGCAATCGCTGCGGTTACCCCGGGCACGACTTCGAAAGGAATTCCCGCGGCAACCAGGACCTGCGCCTCTTCTCCGCCCCGCCCGAAGACGAACGGGTCTCCCCCTTTGAGGCGCACCACGAGGTGCTTGCGGCCTTTTTCAAGGAGAAGATGGTTGATTTCCTCCTGGCTCATTGTGTGGTCGCCGCCCTTCTTGCCGACGTAGATCCGTTCTGCTTTGAGAGGAGCAAATCTCAGGAATTCCTCATTGGCCAGATAATCATAAATGACCACTTCGGCCTGTTCCAAGAGTTCCTTACCCCTCAGAGTCATCAGACCCGGATCTCCAGGTCCTGCGCCCACAAGATAAACTTTGCCCATTCTCACAGGTCTTTCCTCTTCAGAAATTGTCCGGGTCCCATCCTTACCAAACAGAGCGGATCAGGTCACGGCTGAACCGTATATCTCCTCCAGGATCCTTCGCGCCCCGTCATCGAGCAGTTCCCGGCCAAGATCACGTCCTAAAGATTCAGCTTGCTCGCAGGGGGCCGAACGGGTCCGGCGGAATATCTGCTTTCCATCGATGGCGGCGACGAGGCCCGACAGTTCAACCCTGCTCCCTTCGAGGACCCGGGCGTAGCCGGCGATGGGCACCTGACAGCCGCCTTCCAGGGTCTTGAGAAGACTCCTTTCAGCCCCCACCGCCACGGTCGTATCGGGATCGCGCAGCGGTTCGAGAAGTTTGCGGATTTCACCATCGTCACTGCGGATCTCGATACCGAGCGCCCCCTGGCCGATCGCCGGGAGAAAAAGGGTCGGGTCCAAATAGGCTGTGATCCTCTCCTTCCAGCCCATGCGGTGCATGCCGGCAGCAGCAAGGACGATGGCATCGTAGCGGCCTTCCTGCAATTTGCGCAGACGCGTATCCAAATTGCCGCGAAGGTTTTCGATTTCAAGATCGGGCCGTAAATTTCTGATTTGTGCCGCCCTGCGCAGACTGCTGGTGCCCACTCCGGCTCGCAAAGCCAGGGCTGAAAGGTCCTCGCCGTTGCGGCTGATCAGCACATCACGAGGATCTTCACGCCGGGGTATGGCCCCGACCTCAAGCCCCGCCGGCAAAATCGCAGGCACGTCTTTCATACTGTGGACGGCAAGGTCTGCGGAACCGTCCAGCAGAGCGTCTTCAAGCTCCTTTACGAAAAGTCCCTTTCCTCCGACCTTGGCCAGTGGCACATCCAGGATCTTGTCGCCGGTGGTTTTGATGACCCTGAGTTCGACTCGACAACCCGGCCACCGCCTTTCAATCTCGTCCTTCACCCACTCGCTCTGAGCCAGCGCCAGCAGGCTGCCTCGGGTCACAATGCGCAGAATTTTATTGGTCACACCCGGCGCCCTCAATGGCAGGAACTGCAATTGCTGGAATGGCAACTGGCACAACCGGAGCCTCCGGAACCCATTCTGCTGCTGGCGGCCCCCTTGTCGCCGCCGCTTTTGAAACCAAAGACCGACAGCACCTTTTGAACATCGCCGGATTCGCACTTGGGGCAACTCACGGTTTCGTCACTTCGAAAAATCAGCCTTTCAAATTTCTCACAGCACCTGCAGCATTCGTACTCGTAAATCGGCATGTTTTTCTCCACTAGCCCGCCGGGAGCACAGGCCTTTACCTGACTCTCAGCGTGATCGCTGACCAGAACTTTCAGAGCAGCACAACGGAGGGCGGCTTCCTGCGCCCTCTCTTGCGGGCGTTAGAAAACCCGCCCTCCCTTTGTTCGTGTCTGCCCAACCTGGTCTCTCCATTGAGTATCGTTAAAAGACACCGTTCCTGGCGAACATTTTCCGCCCCGCAGGGGCGTGTTCAACGGTG
This sequence comes from uncultured delta proteobacterium, assembly GCA_963844985.1. GTDB lineage: Bacteria > Desulfobacterota > Syntrophobacteria > Syntrophobacterales > Syntrophobacteraceae > JADGQM01. Next base: position 24,546 of record CAWJQV010000005.1, on the reverse strand, counting down.
TCCGAATTTCACTTTAACTATCATTCTCCAGCCGGACAAGCTCTCCCTCCCGCACGGTCCGGAATACACGGGCATCCCCCAACACTTTGCCGACAAGGTTTACGGCGCTCGCCGGGCGGATTTCTTCCCCGCGACTGGCGGGGGTCGGGCCGAAAAAAATGCAGAAGGCACGGCCGGTCGGCCAATATCCAAGGTCCCCTACTTCCACGGTCTCAACGGCGGTTTCGTCAAGCTGATGCTCAACGGGAATGCGAAAATAGATTTCATCACCCCAGGTTGAAACGGCAGCTTCCAGGGGCAGCACCGACTGAATGGCGGCGGCAGTTTGAGAATCATTCAGTTCCGCGATTACGCTGAGATGCCCGGCATGAATACGAATCCGCCTGGTCATTTATGGCTCCCCCTTCAGATCTTCCAAAACCGCTGCCATGAGGAGCGGAAACATGATCTCATGATGGCCGATCAGGTTGATCCCGGAGCCGGTTCCGAGGGTCGGGCGCTCGACAACATTCACCTGAGTCCGGTAATGGCGCTGAAAGTCCATGTTGATCGTGGTGATCCCTTCCAGAGAAAACCCCAGGTTCCGGGCGACACTCACCGCCTTGAGGAATACCTCCGGGATGATCACCGCCGAGCCGAGGTTGAGGAAGACCCCCTGTTTGAGGGTGCTGACGAGCCGGCAAAACAGCCTGAAATCATAGTGGCTCAGCGCTCCCGTGGCGGCGCCGTCCATGGCTGCGTGCATATGAATGATATCGGTGCCCACCGCGACATGAACCGTCAACGGAATACCCAGCCTGGCGGCCGTAGCCAGGAGGCTCATGCGGGAATAAGGCGCCCCTTCCTGAAGCAGCTTTTCCCCGACGGCTCGGCCCATGCCCCGATCACCGGCACGGAAGCCGCAAGCCACGGCGTCATGAACGAATTCCGCCGTTTCCCGTGCGGTGCCGAACTGGCCCTGATTCAAATGCGCGGCAACGTCTTCCGAGGTCTTTCCGGCCAAGGCCAGTTCCACGTCGTGAACGACGCCCGCACCGTTCAAGGCGAGGCCCGACAGGATTCCCCGTTCCATGGCATCGATCAGGATCGGATTGAGGCCCACCTTGATCGGGTGGGCCCCCATTCCCATCAGGATCGTTCTGTTTCCGCGTACAGCGGAGGCTATCGCTCTGACAGCTTCGCGCAATTGGGCAGCGGCAAGAACTTTGGGAAGCCTGTCCAGAAAGCGATCGAAACCGCTGCCGGGTTCCCACGGTTGCCCAAAATCGTCAAGGCTGACCTTGCTCGGACGGTCCTTCAGGCTCGTGGTTCGGAGCTCGTGGAAATCCAGCGGCTCCAGGCCGCGGCAGCAAGCGCTCATGGTTCGTTCCTCATGGTCCCGAAAAGCATTTCTTCAACCAGAAGGCAGAGGACATGCCCGAAGGTGATGTGGCATTCCTGGACCCTGGCCGTTACCGGGGACGGGATGTGGAGGATCAGGTCGCAGCAGGTGTCCAGCTCCGTTTCTTTCGCTCCGGCCCAGCCAAGGGTGTGCAGGCCGTTTTCGCGAGCCCATTGCAGGGCTTTCAGGACATTGGGAGAACGACCGCTGGTGCTGATCCCGAGAGCGACGTCCCCGGCCTGTCCGAGGGCCTGCAGCTGCCTGGCAAAGATGTCTTCAAATTGGTAATCGTTGCTGATGCTGGTCAGGACGGAGCTGTCCACGGTCAGCGCGATGGCCGGCAACGGGCGGCGCTCAATCTGAAAGCGATTGACAAACTCGGCCGCCAGATGTTGCGCGTCGGCGGCGCTCCCCCCGTTTCCGAAAAGGAACAGGCGGTGTCCCCCCTGAAAGGCCGCCGAAAGCGTTTCGGCCATCTCCAGGATCAGTCCGAATCCCGTCCGGCATAAGGATTCCTTGACCGCGATGCTTTCGCGAAACGCTGCTTCAGCGGTCAGGGCCAGTTGCTCGCGAAGGGCACTATCCATGTCGGGTTCCTTTTGCAGGAGTGGTCATTTCCGGACTGCTTCGCATGTCCTCACGAAACAATTCCAGAAGTTTCCGGGCAAAGTACCCGGGCTTCCCATCCCCGATGTGATGTCCGTCATAGTTCACCACCGGGAGCACGTCCAGAGTAGTCCCAAACATCATCATTTCCGATGCACCATAAGCGTCCTCAGGGGTCAAGTCCGTCTCTCCGATTCTCAGGAGATCGCCGGTTTCGAGCAGCGGTTCAGCCAGCTCCAGGGCCCGACTGACGGTTGTCCCCCGTAAGATCCGGTCAAACCTCGGGACCAGGAATTCCCGGCTGCGGGTTATCAGGCCGATGTTTTCGGTGGGGCCTTCGGCGAGGAAGCCTTCTTCGTCGATGGAAACGGTGAAATCCACGCCCGCATCTTCCGCTTCTTTTCTCATGAGGACATTGGGCAGATAGTTGCAGCTCTTGATATTGGCGAAATAATCCTTCTTGAGAGGGATGAAACTGCTCCTGAGGCTCACTCCGAGGTCGTATTTCTCCTGAGCGGGCGTCTGGAGGGTCGTGACGACAATATAGAGCTGGCTGTCGGGACATTCGTAAGGGCTCGCCGAAAACCCCCCCGGGCCCCGAGACAGAAACATCCTGATCGAACAGTCCGGGAGGTTGGCGGCCCTTACCGTGGATAGTATGGTTTCGAACAGTTGCGGTCGGCTGAAAGGCAGGGAAAGGGAAGCCATCCTGGCGGAATAATCCATACGGTCCAGGTGGCGGTCGAGCCCGTACACCTTCCAGTCCACACATTTGAAGGCTTCAAAAACCCCGTCTCCCCGGTGGACCAGGTGGTCGTCAACCGGGACCATCATGAGGGCCGGATCAGTGATGATGCCTCCATACCAGCTCGAATACATGGCCTTGTAGTTCTGCTGATAAGGTTTTCTCATTTGCACCAGGCGGTCCACTACCTCATCAAAGCTTAAGAGTCGAATGGTTTCCTGCATTTTTCCTCGCATCCCGGTTCATTCAGGGTCGAATAAGTCCCCCGTTCCATTTGCCTGCCGTTGGGCGAAACGGCGTCGAGGAATGCCGCGCCTCAATAGATACCGCCCTCGACGACGCGGGCGCTTTACCCTCACTGGGAATTGGCCCTGCAGCAAGGCAGTGTCGCAACGCCGGTCTCAATATGATAATATGCTCTCGGTCCCTCCAAGTCGCCCAAAAATAACCAACAGGCCCGGGCACTGCAAGGAAAAAGGGCAAAAGCAAGGCAAAGAGTAGGCAGTAGGCAGTAAGCAGTAGGCAGTAAGCAGTAAGCAGTAAGAAGCAGAAGAAGAAACAAGACCTGGCGGGTAGGGGCCGTCTGAAGGTTCCCGGGATTTGGCGCAGCCGCAGCGGAATGAACAGTAAGGCCGGAATGATGGCTTGATCGGAGAACGGGATGGTTCAGTTGTGCAATGAACGGTAATGAGCGGGAAAAACTCAAAGCGGTCATTTTTGATTTTGACGGGACCCTTGCAGAATTGCGTCTGGACTTCGCTGACATGAAGCATCGGTTGAAGGTTCTGGCGCAGGAGTATTTCCCCGAAGCCCTGCAAACACCGCAGATGCCGGCACTGGAGTGGCTGGAATCCCTTGCTGCCGGTCTCCATCGAAGGGATGAAGCGGCGGCCTTAGAGTTCGAGGAGCGAGCCGGTTCTCTAATCAGGGAGATCGAACTGGAAGCAGCCCACCGGGGGTCGCTTTTTCCCTTCACCCGTTCCATCCTCCGGGAACTTCGGCAGGGAAAAATCAAAATTGCCATTATCACCCGCAACTGTGAGGAAGCCGTGCGGATTGTCTTCCCGGACCTTGACCAATACTGTGAAGGGTTGTTGGCCCGCGATCATGTCCCCCGCGTCAAGCCCGACCCGGACCACCTGCTTCGCGTCCTTGAGGAGGTTGCGGCCACGCCCGAAACCGCACTCATGGTCGGCGATCATCCCCTCGATATGCAAACGGGAAAAAGAGCCGGAACCTTGACTGCGGGCGTATCGAGCGGCAATGCCTCGGAAAGCGACCTGATTCGCGCCGGTGCCGATCTGACGGCCCGCAACTGCCAGGAACTCATTCGGGTCCTGAAAGCACGGAATCTTGTCTAGACGCCGTCAGGCGCCAACAAAAAAAGCCAGGAATTGCTCCCTGGCTTTTAATCGCAGCTACTTAAGACTCGTTAAATCTTGGTTACTCGAACTGCCTGGGGACCCTTGGGTCCAGATTCTACCTCGAACCGTACTTTTTCCCCCTCGCTCAGAGATCGGAAACCGTCAGCAACAATAGCCGAGTGATGGACAAACACGTCCCCCTCATCTTTTGTCTCAATGAAACCATAACCCTTCTTGTCATTGAACCACTTAACGCGACCTTCCGGCATTTCTTGGATCCTTTCCTTCTTGCTGTTTTCTACTGCTGCCCGGTTGGGTTACTTTGAGAGCTCCCCCAAAATCGTTCTGAGCGATGGCTGGACCGATTTGGCAATTGCCCCAAAACACCAACACTTACCTTGATGAAGCTTTGCGGCAAATTATAATGCACAAAAAATATGCCCTGTCAAGAAAATGGAGAAGTTCTTCACATTTTGCTGCCGATCAGGTCTTGCAGGGCTTCTTCGAGAGCTGCAAAACGGAATGGGTAGCCGCTGCCGAGCAACCTTTTGGGGACCACCCTTTGGCCCTCAAGCAGTATATTGCCGAATTCACCGAGTATGCTCCTGAGCACAAACCCCGGGACGGCAGGCAGAATCAGCGGTCTTCTCAGCACCCCGGCAAGCGTCTCGGTCAATTCTTTGTTGCGAACCGGCCGAGGGGCGGTGGCATTGAACACGCCGGAAAGCCCTTTGTTTTCCATGAGGAAGACCATGATGCCCAGAATGTCTTCCAGGTGAATCCAGGAGAACCACTGTTTACCGCTCCCCAGGGGACTCCCCAGGCAATACCGGAAGGCAGGAATCATCTTCTCGATGGCCCCACCGTCTTTCCCCAGGATGATGCCGAAACGACAGATCGCCACGCGAACTCCAAACGATTCGGCCCGTCTCGCTTCCGCTTCCCATAGTTTGCCGACTTCAGCCAGAAAGTCATTGCCGGGAGGGCTGTCTTCATCCAGGGGCCGATCGTCCATGGTGCTTCCGTAATAGCCAACAGCCGAAGTGCTGATAAAGAGGGTCCTTGGCGGGGCCGCCTGCAGAGCATCCACCACGTTTCGCGTTATCGACACCCGGCTGTCGATGATTTCATGCCGTGCTTTTGGGGTCCAGTAAGTAAAAATGGACCTGCCGGCAAGATTGATAACCACGTCATGCGCTGGCACAACCTCCTGCCACGATCCGGGCTTGGTGGGATTTCCTTCCACAAACGCAGCCCTCGGGAGCAAGGTTCGGCTCTTTTCTGCAGAGCGAGTGATCACTGTCACTTCGTGCCCGAGAGTGATGAGTCGCTTTGCCAGATTGCGGCCGACAAAACCCGTACCGCCGGTAATGAATACCTTCATGGGGATCTCCCTTCTTTCCCTCAAAAAATAGTGGTCAGTGACAGTGGTCAGTGAAAGACCAAGCCGGTAAGCGACTGCCATTCGCATCCTTCGCCGTAGCCCCTATCGGGACATGGAAGTCACGACCCGATCACGGGAGACATTTTAAACCCCATCTCCCTATCTCCTCATCTCCCCGTTTCCCCGTCTCGGTGTCCCCGCGTCTCCGCGTCAGTCAGTCCCGAGCAGTCTTTCACGCGGCCGGGAGCAGCCTGGCCGCGAGCTCCGAGATGCGATAACGATGCAGCGATCCTTGTTCATATATTGTCGTTTGGGTATGGTCCTTGAGCAGGTGAGCGATGGTTTCGGGTGGGAAAGCCGCTCCCAGAATTCCCAGAGTCCAAGCCGCCAATCCCCGCTGTGTGGGATTCCGAGATCGCAAATAGGGATCAGAATAACGTATAAAGCCTTCGAGGAGATGGGGCCTTTCCTGGGCAAGCCTTCCTAACCCCCACAGCACGCCGCACTCCAAAAGATCATGTTCGAGACGGTTGCAGTCATCGCGAATATAAGAGAACAAAATGCAATGATATTCTTCCGCCAGCTGTCCATGCCGTGCCATGATTTCTCCCATGGCTTCGGGCGCTCCCCAACCGATCCCCCCCGACTCGTCGTTCAAGCTCCACATGAGGCGCCGCATTATGGTCCGCGCCGCTTCCAGGTCCCGCTCCGCCATCTCGGCCACAACGATCCCCACGGCGGTGACCGCCCTCCATTTAACGGTTTCATCGGTGCTGAAGAGGAACGAAAGCAAAGGACTGATAACCTGACGGGGTGGGAATCGGGTCCATTCCGTCAGATGTGCCGCGAAATCATCCGCTCTCAGCAGTTCGGCCAATCTGTTTCTCAAGGTGCCAAACGTTCTGCCCGGGAGGTTCAAGACAACACCTGTGCTTAGAAAAGTAGGCAGTAAGCAGTAAGCAGCAGTCCATATCTTTTCGTTTGTCTTCGAGTGTCCCCATGGGACATGAGCACCAGCATCTCGTCAACGATCCCATTCCCGGGAAGAACCGGCGATGTTAGCGGGAATCCTCCCAGGAGATGCATTCGGCGGGGCAATATTTCAGGGCCTCTTCAACGCACTCTTCAGGGTATTGAGGAAGGTCTGAAACTTCGATATATCCTGCCGCATTCATTACAAAGACCTGAGGGCAGACTTCAAGGCAGGCGTCGCAGCGTGTACACCGGCTTAAATCGACTGAGGGTGCTCGTGCCATAGTGTGAGACTTGCAGGATGGCCCATTATCTCTGGCTCATCAAATAACTGTATGCGGAAAGGGCCGCCTTGGAACCTTCGCCCACGGCAACAACGACCTGCTTGAAGGGGACCGTGGTGACATCGCCACAGGCAAAGACCCCCGCCAGTCCGGTTCGACATTCGGTGTCGACCAGGATTTCCCCCTTCTCATTGGTGGCCAGGATATCAAGGAAAAGGCTCGTGCTCGGCTGAATACCGATCTCCACAAACACCCCTTCCACGGCAATCGTCTTGAGTTCGCCCGTGACCAGCGACTTGAATTCCAAACCCTCCACCATGGTTTCCCCAATCACCCTGGTAGGTTGATGTTCGATAAAGATGTCAACTTTCTCAGACTTCAGGACCTTCTCCCGATACACCGGGTCTCCGGTAAGCGCCGTGAGCGAGACGAGATAAATGCGGCCGGCGATACTGATCAGATCAACAACCGCTCCCAGGGCCGAATTCCCGCCCCCGACCACCGCGACATCCGCATCCCTGAACAGCGGAGCATCACAGGTCGAACAGTACGAGACCCCTTTTCCGAGGAGTTCTCTTTCGCCGGGGATATTCAGCGGGCGATGGCGGCCTCCGGTGGCAATGATCACCGTTTTGCCGAAATGGTTCCGGCCGTCGCCGGTGGTTACCCGTTTGCTTCGCCCCACCAGATCGACGGCGGTGACTTCCTCGCCGATGACCTTCTCAACATCGAATTTCTTTACGTGGTCCTCAAATTTAGCCACGAGTTCCGCAGCATTGACCTGGCTGAAACCGAGGTAGTTTTCGACATCGCTGGTCCAGGTGATCTGGCCGCCAATGTCCTTGCTGATGATGAGGGTCTTGAGCATCTTCCGAATGGTGTAGATCGCCGCACTCAAGCCGGCTGGACCGGCGCCGATAATGATCACGTCGTAGAGCGAAGATTGCTGCTTCCCGGCGCCTGTGCCCAGGAGCTCTTCGAGCTTGCCCGTGAGCTCCAGATTGACCAAGTCCGCATAGCCGCCGATGGCCCGATCGCCGATCAGGATCTGGGGCAGGGATTCGCTGCCGGTGAGTTTCCTCATCTCCTCCCACACCGCCGACCCCGGCGGGCTGGTGATCTCTTTGAAGCCGATCGCTCTTGCCGTCAAGAATGCTCTTGCCTTTTGACAAAAAGGGCATTCTTCGGTGCTGTAAAGGACCACTTCCATAGGCGGCAAACCTTAAATCTTAGAGACTTCCTGCAGCTGGGCGCATGCTGGAAAGCCTGCCCTGCCGGACGTTTGTAAAACTCATGAAGCCTTCAATGCCTTTTCCACGGCATCCCGGTCAAAGCCAATGATTACGGCATCATTGACGGCAATTACGGGAACGCTTCGCGCTCCCCCGGAAATGCTCTTCATTTCCTTCAACGCTTCGGCATCACTGAGAACGTCAACCGCTTCGAACGCGATGCCCTTTTCCGTGAAGTATTCCTTGGCCTGGCTGCAATAATGGCAGGTGGGCGTGGTGTAAATCTTCACCTTGTTTTCCATTCCCGGTGCTCTCCTCAAATAGCCTGTCGGCCCAGTCGGGAGACTGGACCGACATCCACATCTGATCGATTCAGCGGAAGTTCCGGGCAATCGGAGCCCGGAACCATCAATGCCTTACTTGCGACCGAATTTCTTCAGTTCCAGCGATAGGCGTCGCAAATGTTCCTGTTCTTCCTTAACCAAAGTGCCGATAAATTCCTTGTCCTTGGCTCCTTCGGTAGCATCCTGCATGCTCAGAAAGAAGATTACCGAATCTTTCTCGAACTCGACCGCGAGCTTCAAGGCATCCTTGGCGTCCTTGATGCCGGCCAGTTTTGCTTCGACGCTACCATCGGCAGTGAAGACATGCTGGTCAGCCATCATGTTGATATAGAGATTGAGTTCATGGTTGGGGTCAAATACCGTGCACGCCCCGGCACCGGAGGGAAGTTGGCTCTTGAGCCCTTGGAATTTTTCCTTGTGCTTGACCTCTTCCTGCCCAAGCTCTTCGAAAAGCTTCTTCACTTCGGGGTCCTTGATAATCTTCCGGCACTCGATCATAGAACCGCTTCCCGTTTTCTTCAATTTTTATTGCGACATCGAATATTTCAGTGGCATTAAAACAAAAGATCATGTGTCGAACTCCTTTTCAACCCTCGGGTCTACTCTTTCTCAAAGTCATCCTTGGATGCTCCGCAAACCGGGCAAACCCAGTCATCCGGCAGATCTTCAAATTTGGTGCCGGGAGCAATCCCGCTGTCAGGGTCACCGTTTTTGGGATCATAAACATAGCCGCAAATTTGACAAACGTAACGATCCATGTACCAACCTCCTTCTTTCATTCGAATGGTCATCATTCACTTTGTGCTTCCAAACCGACAAACCGCACCTTTACCAAGATCTTCTCAGGCCTTGTTCTGTTTCGCCCATAAGCGCTTGAGGCGAAGCGCATTGCTCACTACCGATACGGAACTCATGGCCATGGCTGCTGCTGCAAACATGGGATTGAGAAGAACGCCGAAAAAGGGATAGAGCGCCCCGGCAGCAATGGGAATCCCGAGTGAATTGTAAAAAAATGCCCAGAAGAGGTTCTGCTTGATGACCCTCATGGTGAGGGCCGAAAGCCGGATGGAAGAGGCCACGAGCCGCAAGTCGTCACGCATGAGCGTGATGTCACTTGCCTCCATCGCGACATCGGTCCCGGAACCGATAGCCACACCGACATCAGCGATAGTCAGTGCCGGAGCGTCGTTGATACCGTCTCCCACCATGGCAACCACCTTGCCTTGCTCCTGCAACTGCTTGATCGCACTTGCCTTTTCTTTCGGCAGGACGTCCGCCATGATCCGGTCGATTCCCAGTTCTTTCGCTATGGCCTGCGCGGTTTCGCTGCGATCTCCCGTGATCATGCCCACTTCCAGCTTCATGCCGCGCAGTTGCGAAACGGCTTCTCTGGCGGAATCCTTCACCCCGTCTGCAAGCACCATGGCGCCCGCCACTTCATTATCCACGGCAACATAAACACATGTCTTCCCAAAAGAAAACTGTTTTCTGACGGTCTCATCCAGTTTGGAGGCGGAAATACCTCGCTCTTCAAGCAGCTTCATGTTTCCGACCAGCACCTGTTTGCCGAGGACGATCCCGGACGCCCCGAGCCCGGGTTGGGCCTCAAAATCGAGGACTTCCTCCAAAGCGATTGTCTTCCGCTTCCGCCTTCGCGACAATTGCCCTGGCGAGCGGATGCTCCGAGAGGGCTTCAAGAGAAGCCGTCATTTTCAAGACTTCGCTCCCGTCCCAAGTTGACGCTTCCATCACCTCGGTGACCTCGGGAACCCCCTTGGTGAGTGTGCCGGTCTTATCGAAGACGACCGTGGTGAGTGCGCAGGCCCGTTCCAGACTTTCCCCGCCCTTGATCAGGATCCCGTGCTCCGCCCCGATCCCGGTCCCGACCATAACCGCCGTCGGTGTGGCCAGTCCCATGGCACAGGGGCAGGCGATGATCAAGACCGAAACGAAGTTCAGCAGGGCGCGGGCGAAGCTGGGATCGGGAACGGCAAAATACCAGACCGCGAAGGTGGCCAAAGCGATGACCATTACCACCGGAACAAAAATCGAAGCAACCTTATCGGCAAACCGCTGGATGGGGGCCTTTGAGCCCTGCGCCTCTTCCACCAGGCGGATGATCTGAGCGAGAGCGGTTTCAGTGCCGACTCTGACCGCCATAAAAGTAAAGCTGCCGGTGGTATTGATGGTCCCTGCAAAGACTTCTGTTCCCGGTCCCTTGGTTATCGGGAGGCTTTCTCCCGTGAGCATCGATTCATCCACGACGGAATGGCCGCTCTCGATGATGCCGTCGGTCGGAATCCGCTCGCCCGGACGAATCACAATCAGATCACCGTGAATCACCTGCGCTACGGGGATTTCCGCCTCGGTGCCGTTGCGCAACACGTGAGCCGTTGCCGGAGCGAGCTTCATAAGCCGCTTGATGGCCTCGGAAGTCCTGCCGCGGGCTTTGGCCTCAAGCAAACGCCCGAGGAGCACCAGGGTAATGATCATTGCCGCCCCGTCATAGTAAACGTGTCCCTGGTGGCCTGAAGCGGCAAAAAAGGAGGGCCGAACGGTGGCCAGCGCCGAGTAGAGATAGGCAGAGAGGGAACCGATGGCGACCAGGGTGTTCATGTCCGACGTCTTTTGGCGCGCACTCTTAAGCGCACCGTACAGGAAGCGACTCCCAACCCAGAAGACCACGGGCGTCGTGAGGACCAGCAGCGCGATATTCATGGGCTGGGGCGGTACGTCCCGAAGCAGCGGGAACCACTCTTTCATGCTTCCCGCCATAACCAGGACACTCAGGATCGCCCCGGCCAGGACCTTCCGCTTGAGCTCTGCGATTTCCCTGTCTCGGGCAGCTTGGATGGGGTCCTCCAGTGCCTCTTCAAAGATGCCCAGGTATTCATACCCGGCTTCTTCCACCGCTTCTTTCAGAGCCTGAAGGCTTCCCGTGCGGGGGTCGTGAAGGACAGTCGCCCGCGATGAGGCAAAATTCACCGAGGCTTCCTGCACTCCCGGGACAGCCCCCAGGGCCGACTCCACCCGTCTTACGCAGGCGGCGCAGGTCATGCCGCCGACCATAAGGGTCGTCTTCTGCAGCGAAGTGGCTTCGCTTTGTGCCGGCGCGAGCGGCTCATAACCCAAACCCACAATCTTGTCAGCGATCGCTTTTTCATCCACCAAAAGCGGATCGAACTCCACCGTCGCCCTGGAGGTGGCCAGGTTGACCGTGGCGGCCTCTACCCCTGCGAGGCCCTTGATGCCCTCTTCCACGCGGCGAACGCAAGCCGCACAGCTCATCCCGGCAATATGAAAGGTCTTCTTAAGCAAGCTCGTAGCCGGCTTTCTTGATGCGTTCCCGCAACACTTCCTGATCTATTGGCTGCACTTCGTCAAAAGTGGCCTCACCTTTGGCCAGATCAACTTGAACATCCTTGATCCCGTCGATTTCACTCAGGGTTTTGGTCACCGCTTTGACACAGTGCTGGCAGGACATGCCCTTGATTCTGATAGTCGTCGTCATCGTACACTCCTCTGAAACGGGTATGATCTGTGAGCCGTTGCCTATTGCCTCGCCAAACGCTAGGGCGTGCTTTCATCGCTGCCATCCGCCACGCTTGGGGTAAAGGATTTCTTCCAAAAAATCATCAGCCCCCCTTTCCCGAAAGAAGCCTGGGCAAGCTCCCAGCCTAATTCGCCCTGCTCGTTCAGAAGGCCTTCGAGCTTGCCGATCTGGTCCGAAGGAATCTGCTCCATGGCACAGCTGCCATCGGCGGAACAGAAGTAAACCAGTTCCTTAAAGGATTCGGCGGAATGCAAGGTGATCCGGTATTCAAATCGCTTCATGACTATCCTTTTTCTTTTATCCACGAAGTCACACGAAGAGACACGAAGATCTTAAATTAGTTTTTTATTCGTGTTGTTTCGTGTGACTTCGTGGATGATCTTTGGGTTTTTTCAACCTAAGCCCAGGCGGCGATCGCCCCGCCTCAAGTGAACCCGGACCCTGCGGTGCAGGCGTAGCAGTGGTCCGAAACCGCGATAGGCGATCCCGGCGTGGGCGGTCCATCCGCCTCTGAAACATGCACTTTCCGCCCGCCCAGAAAAAGCCCGCTCGCCAGGTTGAAGTCACAGTCAAAAAGATATCCTTCCGGGGAAACGGAAACGAGCGTGCGGCACATGACTCCGTTCACTGCGCAGGGATTGAAGCTCTCTACAAGCTTGGTCATGTAGTTTTCAAAATTGCCTGAGGCAATCAGCCAGCGGCGAAATCTCCCCAGAGGGACATTGGCAAAGGTGTAGAGGTTGTGAAAGACAATCCCCCACTTCTTCTGCAAATCCTGGCGAAACCTATTCTCGGCCTGACGTTGTGATGCCGGCAAAAAGGCTCCGGTGGGATTCGAAACCAGGTTAAGCTCCAAACCGGAATCGGATTGGCCGTAGCCGATAGCGTTCAACTTCCTCAGGGTATCGATGCTCGTGGCAAAGACGCCCGGCCCGCGCTGCGATTCCGTTTGCGTTGGGTTCAAGGACGGCAGGGAGGCAACGATAACGACTCTGTGTGCCTTACAGAATTCGATCAGGGAAATCCGCTCCCCCTCGCTGATGGCGGTGAGGTTCGAGCGGAACATGATTCTGGGGACAAGAGGCGACAGTTTCAGAATAAGGTCTCGGAAGTGGGGGTTCAGTTCCGGGGCCCCCCCTGTTATGTCCACAGTGTTGAAGCCTCCGCGTCGAGCATAGCTCACCACTTGGTCTACCGTTTCCGAGCTCATGATTTCCGGGTGATCGGGACCCGCTTCCAGGTGACAGTGGCGGCACGTTTGATTGCAGAGCAATCCCATGTTGACCTGCAGCGTATGGGTCTCCGCCCGGACCAGATCGATTCCCCGAAGTTTCAAAGTGCTTGAAAAAGACGCTACGCTCATCAGGAAAACTTCTAATCCTTCTCGATGGGAAAAGTCAGGTTGGCCCCAAACCAGCCGATGATAACGACGAGAGGAGTAAGCGCAAGGAGCAGGAGAAAATAGACGGCACTCTGCGCCGTCCAGGGATGCAGGATGTCCGGAACGGCGAGGCGCCAGCCAAAGGCAATTGCCGAGATGAAAAACAGGGTAACGGAGACCGTGATCTTGATTTTAATGGGGGTTATCATTTTGGCCATGTAGTTCAACCACCAGGTATAGAGACCGGTTGCCATGGCTACCGGGGTGAAAAGCACTCCGGCCCCGAGACAATGGAGGCCGGTAGTCTCGAAAGATTCAAAGCCGGTTATCAGGTATAGAAAGTTAAACAGAGTGGCGGAAAGCATGAAAACAATCGGAAAGTGAACCGTCATCGGATGAGGATGCCGCCGCAGCATGGGAAACCGCTGAATGAGACGGGAGAAAATCTCGGGGATGGCTCGCTCGGGCACTGCCACTGCTTGTTTCTTTATGACACCCACCTGAGGATATCTTTCAAAGACCTCGGTCCCGTGGGGGGCTCCGCCAAAGTCCGTGGTGAGGTCTCTACCGGCGTGGTGGCGCTTCATGTGAAGACCGCCTTTCCACAGTTTGCTTTGACTGACATCGAAGACCCTGCCTTGGTGTACGATATACACAGGCTTATCATCCTGGCCATCGTGTGCGGACAGCTCCTCAAGGTCGAATTCTCTCATTCGCGGCATCTCCCGGTAATGCTGTTAAGTCGTCTTTGTGGCTTTCCCGCAGTCCCCCATCTCTTTGCCTGAGGAAAATCGCCACTCACATCGGGTTTGTCAAGGATCGTCAAATCCTCCTGAGCCCTATCCCCAGTTGCCCCCTTTGCTTCCGACTCCAAAGTGTAACCACGCATCTTAAGATAATCACGGTCAGATTTTTTCGAGAGCTCGAGTTGGTTCTTAAAGGGCGCCCTAAATTCCCAGCGATTGGACGAGGGCAGCGCCGTGCTCTCTCAGAAGGGGGTGGCGGCAGGCGGCGAGGGCAGCCAGGCCGCTCCCGAGCGCCCCGTAGGAAAAGCCCGCATGTTCCGCGGCGTAAGCCATGCTGGCGTCCGCACTGAGATCGGGATTGGGGTTGACATCCAGAACGTAAAAGACCCCGTCCCGCAGACGCAGGTCAATGCGGCCGTAGTCGCGGCATCTCGTGACGGAATAGGCGGCCGCTGCCGTCTCGCACAAAAGGCGATACTCATCCTCGCGTAACGGGGCGGGAAGCAGGGTTTCGATCTTGTTATAGTGGCGGGAAGACGGGTCGAACTTGGAATCATACGTGCAGAGCCGGTCACGAATATCCGGAAAGGCGGAGAACGCCATTTCCACGATGGGGAGTGCCTGCGGGTGACTGTCCCCCCAAAGCGCGACGCGGAATTCGCGCCCATCGATGAAGTCTTCCACCAAGACCGGCTGCCGGTAGCTTTCCAGGACATGGCGAATCCGCTTCCGGAGCTCGTTCTTGCTCATTACCACCGCTTCCGACGAGATCCCGATGCTGCAGTGTTCACGGGCCGGTTTCACGATGGCTGGAAAACACTCCCATTCGTCAGCGTCGGCATTCTCATAAACCGCCCAGAGGGGGGTGGGGATGGAACGCGCCGTGAGGAGTGCCTTGACCCGCTGTTTGTCCTGGCTCAGGGCAAGGGCCTTGGAATCCGCTCCGGTGAAGACAAAATGAAGTGATTCAAGGATTTCTGCGACATGGGCTTCGCTGTGAGAAATACCCGGAAGGCATTCGCACCAGTTGAAAACAATGTGATCATCGGGATGGTAGGGCGCCAGTTGCGCGACAAGGTCGACGGTGGTAATCGGAACCAGCGCCACCGAATGCCCCTGTTCCTCCATGGCCGAGCCAAGCCGCCGGGTTTCCCTGGTGACCTCGTCTCTCTCGGGCGGCGTCCACGCGGGGTCCACATTGTAGATCAGAACCACAGGAAGACCGGCAGCAGCGATTTTTTGAAGCATCCACACCTCGTTCCCAGGGAAATAGTGGTCGGTGGTCAGTGTTCAGTGGTCAGTCGATGTTGATGAAAAATTATATGCGAGTCACTCGCATACGGCAACTTCTACGCCGCCGGTGATCTCGAGCAACTGATCAACGGTGACCGGCACGGCCGAATGTTCATTGCCGGCTGCCGCATAAACCGCAGGAAATCGGCGCATCGAAGCATCGATAAGGACCCTCAGCCCCTTCGGCAGAAGAAACGGGCATACTCCCCCCGGTGCATAACCCGTGTAGCGGATCACCTCTTCGGCTTCGGGGAGTCGCGCCTTGCCGGTAAAACCCAACGCCTGCTTCAGCCGGGAGGTTTTGACGCGCACGTCCCCTGAGGTCACCACAACCACGGGGGTCGTTCCTCCTACAATGAAAAGCATGCTCTTGGCAATCTCGCCGACGGAACAACCCACGGCTCTGGCGGCGGCCTCCGAATTGGGCGTCGGTTCGACAAATTCCCGTACTTCAATGCCCCGGTCATGGAGAAAGCATTTCACGTCTGCAATGGACGGCATGACAATTTCTTTCAGCAACTCGAACGATCAAGTCAAACAGCAATCACATCCCTTTTCACCCCCACCCAGCCTCCCCCATCGAGGGGGAGGAGAAATTGGGGACCGTTCCGGATGGATACTAATTCGGTTTGGGCGCCTCGCCGCGGTAGTAGTCAAAATCGCGGGTGAACCGATCGAGGATTGCTTTTCTCACCTGGTAGACTTTGGGGTCACCCTCGATTTTCAGCCAGCAGTTTCCGGTCGTTCCCTCCACGTCTTTCCCGAAAACCAGGACGTAGTCTTTGCCCCCTGCCGTTGCCGTGACCTTGGCCGGAGGCGTGGTGAAGCCGTAATCAACCGCCAGTTGCGGATCGTCCAGAATCTCGACCCAGGACAACCGGGAAAGGGCGTCAAGCACCTGCCCAAAACGGGCGATATCGACCTGCCAGGAAGCATCGCCTTTCTTCTGCCAGGTGTCCCCGCTTATTTTTTCGAGCTCGAGCGTTCCCTTTCCGGTCACTACCTGGATCCGTTCGATCGTTTCCCGGGGCAGGCTCAAGACCGCTTTAGTGCGCCATTCCTTTAAGTCCCTGTTGAAAAGGGAGGGGAGCGCGACCGAAGTCACGTAGACCGTGCCGGGTTCTTTGCTCAGCACGATGAAGCTTCCCCCACCGTCGGGGGCGCGCTTTCCGGCGGCGAGGTTCAAGACTTCCTTCCCGGCGGCAGAGGCTTGCACCTCGATGCGTTCGGGGCTGTCCTTGGCGAGGCCATACTCGGCTTGCCGTTCCGGCTTCTTGGAGGCCGTATCGACCACCGCCATTTTCTCCAGCGAGGCCGCCGCCGCCTTCAGTTGCCCGTCGTCCGCGGCGAGTTCGCGGGGTGCGCTGATCCACCAGGTGTCCCCCCGCTTGTCCGCGGTAATGGGTCCTTCTTTGGTCGTCACCGTAATCCGGTCGATGCTTCCTTCCTGCCGAGCGGGAAGGAGTCCTGAATAATCCAGCCGGGAACTCTTTTCAAAAGGGTCGCGCCACACCAGAAGTGCCGCACCCACCAGAGCACCAAGCACCAGGAAGGCGACGATCAGTTGTTTGCCTTTATTCATCGGTGTTCTCCTGTCGCAGCATGAAAAGAGGAAAGGAGAGGCGTTTCCAGAACAGCGTCCGGAGTGCCTCGGGTTATAGTCTGAAGTTGCGCAGCCTGGCCTTGCGCCATCGCCAGCGTCCGATCCCAAACAGCACAAAAATCAGCGGGACGCCAATGACATTGGCATAGCGCAGCACATTCCTGGCGGCCGGGGTCAGGTCGGCAATGGGCCGGTCGGAGAGGCCCCGATTGCGGATGTTGATCATTTCGGGATCTTGAACAAGCCAGTCAACGGCGTTTAGAAAGAAAATAAGGTCTTCCTGATCGGCAAGTTCGTCCAGGGGCAAAAAGCCCGACCCCACCACCAGGATGCGAGTATCCGGACTCTCTGCAAGTACCTTGGAAGAATCCTTGAGGTACTCGGCGCTTCCTTCCTTGCTCTTGTTGGCAAAGAAACTCGAAAATCTTCCGGTTCCTGCGACCACTCCATTGAAAGGCCCGGAAGCCGCCTCGGGAGGGCGAACCTTGCGTTCCATGGGGTTGACCGAATAGACTCCCGTTTCCGCCCAGCTTTTGCCGGAGGTGCGCGCCAGCACGGTGGTGGTCACCGTAGCCTTGTTCGAGACCGGGGTTAGCGAGGACATGAAGGGCAGGGCCAGCGAGCCGATTTCTTTGGTGAGCATGTGATTGCGGTTGAGATCGGTCAGTGACGGGATGTAAAGATAATTGATGACGTTCCTGACCTGGAAGGCTCCCTGGCGTGTTTCCACACTGATACGCTTGCACTGCGGATCAAGAATCAGGTCCTTTTCCGGCCGGATGCCATAGGATGCCAGAATTTCAAAGAAGCCATGGTCAATAGGCTCAGCGGTTGCAAGCTGCGCCATGTCCACCTTAACCCCGTCAAGCAGGAAAGCGACCGTGCCGCCTCGCATCAAGAATTGGTCGAGGTAAAAGAGGGGTTCATCACCCCATTTCTCGGTCGGGCCTACCACGATCAAGGTACTCACATCGTCGGCAAGGTCCTTGACCAGGTTGAAGTCATGAGTGATGACCCGGTAGTTCTTCTCCAATTCCGCTTTCACCCGCTTCATCTTCTCGTCGGGAGCCGGTTCGCCATGGCCGGCCGAGAAGGCCACGGTTTTGAGCTGTTGGGAACTCAGCCGCTTGATCATGCCGGTCAACTCGAATTCCAGGTTCTCCGTCTGTCGGACCAAAGGTATGGACTCTCTCTTGGAGCCATAAGTGACCACAATGCCCATGAAGGCCTGCTTGATTCCAATCTGGTCGTTCTTAATCTCCTGGATCTGCACCGGCATGATACCCTTGCGCGTCACCTCTCGCTTTTTCGCTTCATCGGCGCCGGGATCGATAAACTCGAAGTCAAGATTTCCTCCGGCATAGGTGGCGTACTCTTCCAGCAAATCCCTCACGTAAGCCGCACTCTGGTTGTAGGGGGCGGGCAGCTCTTTGGTGAAATAGGCCTGCACCTTGACACGGTCTTCAAGGCGCTTGAGCACATTTCGGGTGGCATCGGAGAGACTGTATTGCCGGTTGCCGGTGAGGTCCAGACGCATGGGCGGCAACTGGGCGACGATCACATTGACGGCGATCAGGATCAGGGTAACGATGGCCAGAAACATGCCGGTCATCAAGCTGGTGGTGTATTTCCTTTTCATACGGGCCTCCCTGCTATCGCCAATCTTCGCGCTGAATGGCGTAGATCGAATAGATGATGAATGCCGCGATGAAAGACAGGTAGAAGACAAGGTCGCGCAGGTCGATCACCCCCCGGGCGATGTTGTGGAAATGATAGTCGACGGACAGGTATTCGAACACGGTGGTCAGTTTCTCAGGAAGAAAGATGAGGATTTTGTCGATGATGAAGAAGACAAAGCAAATCCCGAGTCCCAGGATGAAGGCCACGATTTGATTGCTGGTGAGGCTGGTGCAGAACATGCCGACCGCAAGATAAGCGCCACCCATCAGGAGGGCCCCGAAATAGCCGCCCCACACCGGGCCCCAATCCAGCATGCCGACGCTGGACACGGTGAGGGCGTAGGGCAGGGTGAGCAGCAAACCCACTCCCAGGAGCGCCTCCGCCGCCAGGAACTTGCCGAGGATGATTTCCATGTTGCTGATCGGCAGGGTCATGAGGAGCGAGATCGTCTTGGTTTTTCGTTCCTCGGCGATCATGCGCATGGTGATGGCCGGAGCGTAGAAGATGAAAAGGACGGGAATCAAGCCGAACAGGGGACGCATACTGGCCTGGCCCATCAGGAAAAACTGCTGGAAAAACAACCAGCCGGCGAACAGCAGAAAGACCGTGATGACAATGTAGGCTACGGGCGAGTTGAAAAACGAAAGAAATTCTCTTTTGAACACCGTCAGGATATTTTTGAGCTTGTTCATGGCAGCACCTTAAATGGATACCGGTTCAATTCATGGTCAGTTTGCGGAAGACTTCCTCGAGGCTGATCTGCTCGGTCCTCATCTCCAGGATCACCCAGTTGCGGGCCACGGCCAGATGGAACAGGTCCGGCCTGACATCCTTTCCGGTTTTGGCCTCGACGATGAACCGCCCTGCTTCCAGGACCTTCACTTTCGAGACCCCGTCGAGCCGCCCGATCGCTTCCCCGCCCTCCTCCGGGCCGACATCCCGGAAGGTGAGGTGGACAACGTTGTCGCTTCGCTCTCGGGCCAGCAGTTCGTCGGGGGACCCGTCCGCCACCAGTTTTCCTTCGGAGATGATCATGACCCGTCCACAGGTCGCCTGGACTTCGGAAAGGATGTGAGAGCTGACAATGACGGTTTTTTCGATTCCGATTTCTTTGATGAGATTGCGGATCTCGACGATCTGATTGGGGTCGAGATCCGAGGTGGGTTCATCCAGGATCAGGATGTCCGGGTTGTGAATCAAGGCCTGAGCCAATCCCACCCGCTGCTTGTAGCCGCTGGAAAGGGTGCCGATCGACTGGGTGATGACCTTTTCGATGCTGCAGCGTTCGGCAACCTCTTTGATCTTTTCTCTTCTGCCGGCCGCCGGGATCTGCCGGATATCGGAGATGAAATGAAGGTAATCGAGGACGATCATATCTTCATAGAGCGGGATATCCTGAGGCATATAGCCGATGCGTCTGCGGATCGCCTGAATGTCTCGGGACGTATCCATGTCCGCCACTTTCACGGTGCCGCTGGTGGGTGTGAGATACCCGGTGAGCATCTTGATGGTCGTGCTCTTGCCGGCGCCGTTGGGTCCCAGGAGCCCGACGACCTCGCCTTCGCTGATGGCGAAAGAGAGGTCCTTGACCGCCTCGATAGGTCCAAATGTTTTCGACAAGATTTCGCGCTTCAATCATGGAGAGTTCCTCCAGACTCTGAAGGTTGACAATTAATCTTTAATAATCAATGACATAGTATGCAACAGTGAGGCGGAATTAGCAGAATTCGGTTTTGCTGTCAATGATCATGTGCATGGCCCACCATGTGCGGCTCATCACCGGAGGGACCGCAACTGTGACATCCATTATCCCGCTCACCCGAACACCGGGGAAATGAATTGCGACAGCCCGAGAGCCGGCAGGCCGGGCCATGAAGAACCGGCCGGGCGGTCGGATGTGTGCAATTGCGCCAGGTAAGCCGCTTCAGTTCTCGCAGGGAGGCGAATACCCGGCTCATCTTGTAGGCCGTCTTCGCGGCCCGATCCAGGATCTCACGGGTGTGGGCATCGGGAGTGAAGGGCTCGCCCTTAACGATGCCAATGGCTGCCAACATGCCGAGGCTGTCTGGATCGGCGAGATGGGTCCCCTCCCGGTCCACGAGCCGCTTAAGTTGTTCGAAGGCGCTGCCGTCACTGATCGGCAGCATGTTGACCGGGACGCCGGAGGCATCGGGGAAGGTCATCGGCTTGGCGCCGGCCTCTCCGTTCAGCGGATAGATCTTTGTCCGTTCAAGGTGAGCGACGGCCGGCGTCAGATTATTCGGGTCCTCATAGAACCCGCGCAGGAATATGAAGACGTTGTAGGTCCCTGACCGGTAGACGAAATAACCCTCCGGCGCCGGTTCCCGGTAGCCGGGCGGCAGCAGCAGAAACTTGCCGCCCTTACCGCCATCCGGTCCGGCCAAGCCGACATCACCACAAAACTTGCCGCCATCGACCGGGATCGGGTGCTGCCAGAAGTCGAGCAGGATGCCTTGCAGCATGGGCGGCGCTTCCATCACCAGCGGCCCTTCCTTGCCCAGGTCAACGTAGCTCATGGCATAGATGACATCCGAGTTGGGGGTCGTCACCAAGGTCTTGGCGTCGAGTCGCTTCTTCCAGATCGGCAAGACGTTGTAACCGGAACCGAACGTCTCTTCCGATCCGACCTTCATGCCGAGCGTGTTGATCAGTGGCAACGCCCAGAGATAGACTTGCGTCGCCCGTTGGAAGAGCAGTTCGTCCTGGAGTGTTTGCGCGGTCTCCTTTGTGGGCCGGTTTTCCGCGAACGGCAGGTTGGCCATTTTATCGAAGTGGGTCTCCTGCGCCAAAGCCTGAGTTGCAGGCCCGCTCATGGCCAGCGCACCACTGAGCGCGGTGGCGATCATATTTTTTCTGCGTGTGGTGTTCATGTTTTTTAATCTCTCCAAAAATTTGAATGCTTGCCTTTACTTCGCCCTTTCGACTTTGGGCGGCGCCCACGCGGCGTCGAGGATGGCTTGCTCCGCCCAATAGCAGCGCAGATATAGCGGGAAAATTCCTTCGGGCGCCGGCACCCGGTTGGTTTCATTGTCCATGCCGGACGACTTCGCGCCAAAATGGAGCGTGAGCGAACCGCCCGGGTTAAGGTTGACCCGTCCTCGGCGGGTCAAACTGATGGCAGAAGCCTACCGTCTCCCGACTCACACCTCCCATGCTTGGCGACGGTAACCCATATCCCAAAAGAGGTATTCAAACCGGTTGGCCCCAAGCCGGCAGCCTTACTTATATTCATGAGGAATCATTTCGGTAAATCCCGGCCCGTATGGCTTGTACGGAATATTGGGAAACTTCTTGAGCTCCTCGAAGAACTGGACCGCGACGCTTCCGGTATACATAGGCATCCAGCCATTGTCGGAACCGGAATAGCGGCCGGGCGAAGACTTAAGGTCGCCTCGCGTCGGGGCAGCCCCGTTGAAGAGCATGTCGTACTGCTCACCGGGGTCCCACAGCAGGTCATAGATCGCAGGGACCTTCATGAACAGCTCCGGTCCGAGCCATGTGTCTTTTGCTGTCCAGAGCACCTTGAAATTCTTGAAGCGAATACCGCCGAACGACTGGTCGTTGAAGTAGATAAAGGCCTCACGTTTGCCCGGTCCTTTGCCGAGCAGGGAATCACTGAGATCGATCCCGTCGAAAATGATGGGCTGCCCCTCATTATCCCGCCACTCCCGGGGAGGAGGTTCGAGACCGGCAATCCGAGCCAAAGTCGGCCACCAATCCATGTGTGAAAACATGTCCGTGTTTACCGAACCGGCCTTTATCTTTCCCGGCCACCAAGCAATGGCAGGGACTCGGAAACCGCCCTCAAAGGACGAACCCTTCATGCCGCGGAATGGCGTATACCCGGCATCAGGCCAGGCATCGATCCATGCGCCGTTGTCCGTGGTCCAGATCAAGATGGTATTCTCTGCCATACCCAAATCCCGAATCGCCTGAACCACCTGACCGGAGTTGTCGTCCAGCTCCATCAGGGCATCAAGATAAATTCCGCCCCCGGGAGACTTGCCTTTCCAGCGCGGCGAAGGATTATTGGGGTTGTGGACCTTCTGGAAATTGAGGTACATGAAGAATGGTTTGGCATCCTTCGCGTGCTGCTTGAGCCACTCGATGGCCCTGGCTCTCATTTCGTCATCGTTGGAGGCCAAGTCATCGTACACGAACTTCTTCTTCACAACCTTGGGCAGGTCACCCGCCTTCCCTTCCCACATTGCCAGATTCATTTTGTTCCACTCGGCCATGAAATTGGCATCCTGTATGGGAAAGTTCGGGTGTAACGGCAGGTACTCGTAGGCATAGACCCCAGCGTAATAGGGGAGCATGTCGTACATCTCGTCGAAGCCGTTCGCAGTTGGAAAATTCTCCGGCTTGTCGCCGAGATGCCATTTGCCGAGCTGCACGGTGGTGTACCCTGCCTGCTTCAGGTACTGGGCGATGGTGGGTGTGCTCTTGGTCAGACCGTTGGGGTCGCCCGGGGAGAGGACTGACGAGAGGGAAGTGCGGATAGGAATGCGACCTGTGATGAATGAGGCGCGACCCGCGGTGCAACTGGCCTGGCCATAATAATTCACGAAGCGCATACCTTCCGCGGCCATGCGATCCAGATTTGGCGTGGGCGCACCGCGCATGACACCGCCTCCATAGGAGCCAAGATCACCCCACCCGACGTCATCGGTCATGATCATGACGATGTTGGGTTTGTCTGCTGCGGCAGCCGAAATCACGATTACCATTAAGGCAACCATTAATGCCAGGACGGTACAAAGGGTTTTCCTCATGGGCATGGCCAGTCCTCCTCATGTCGTGTCAAGGTTTTTCCGCTGCGATTTAGGTGATAGTGCCTTTCTTACAGAAAAATTAGTCGACCAAAAGCGTGAAGATGTCAAAAGGATACCACCAACAATCCTCCGGGACTGTCAAGGTACTGGTCTCATGGAAGGGCAGCTCAGATTCCGAGCTTCGCGCTGAGCAGACCCCTGAGGAAGTAGATGGTGAAAGCTCCAGTCGTCACATAGGTGAGCCAAGAATCCCGCTGACGCTTGAGGAGCCGGATCAGTGTGTAAACGAGGAACCCCGCGCCGATTCCGTTGGTGATCGAGTAGGTAAGCGGCATCACCATGAAGGTCGTGACCACGGGCCAGGCCTCCTCGGGATGGGTAAGGTCGAGGCCGTCCCTGCGGTTGACAAGGATGCCGCACATCATGACGCCCACGGCGATGAGGGCTCCGGCGGTAGCCTCCTTGGGCACAACCCCCACGAGTGGCGCAAGAGGCATGGCAAGGAGGAAGAGCAGCCCGGTGACAACGGCGGTGAGTCCGGTCCTGCCGCCCGCCTGCACGCCCGCCTGGCTCTCGATGTAGGTAGTGCAGCTGGAGGACGAGAAGACACCACCGCACACCGCCGCGAGGCTATCGACGAGTAAAGGCTGGCCGACGTCTTTGAAACGCCCCTGGTCATCGAGATAACCCGCCTGCGAGCCAACGCCGACCAAGGTACCCAGAGTATCGAAAAAGTCGGCGAGCATGATACTGAAAATCGTCAGCACGGCTGTCATTAAGCCCACTCGATGGAAGACCCCGAGGAGGTCGAACGCGCCGATTACCGAAAAGTCCGGCTTGTCGAAGATGGTGGTGGGGAGCACCGCGGCGCCGGGCGTCGGGAAGGCCTTGAAGTCATGGGCCCAGTTGAGCAGGACCGCTACGGCAGTCGTGAGCAGGATGCTCAAAATGAGCGCTCCCTTCACTCGCCTGACCGTCAGGATGATTGTCAGGAAGAGCCCTACCACGGCCACCAGCAATGGCACGCCCACGAGGTGACCAAGCGCGACCGGCGTCGCGCCAGACTTGTCCTGGATCACGATCCCCGCCTGCCACAGCCCGATGAAGAGGATGAAGAAGCCAATGCCGACGCTGATCGCTTTCTTGAGCGAGACCGGCATCGCGTCCATCACGGCCTGCCGA
>CAWJQV010000004.1:0-14539 GCA_963844985.1 uncultured delta proteobacterium | reverse complement strand
CCCTTGTTTAGTAAGCAGTAGGCACTAAGGAGTAAGAACTCCAGTTGTGCTCGCTTATACTCACTTCTTACTCCTTAGTCCCTACTGCCTACTGCCTACTTTTTGTCTATCGGTCTATCTCCGGGATGACCAAATCGACGCTCCCCAGAATCGAGATGGCGTCGGCGACCAGCGTTCCCCGCAGTACTTCGGTAAGGACATGGAGGTTCCCGAAGCTCGGTACGCGAATGTGGCAGCGATACGGATAGCGGCTGCCATCGCTCACCAGATAGTATGCGGTCTGGCCGCGGGCGCTTTCAAAGGCAAAGGTCAATTCCCCCTTGGGGGGCTTGAGCGGCACAGGCACTTTCCGGTTCCGGTACGGTCCCGCGGGAAGCTGATCCAGTGCCTGTTCGATAATCCGGCAACTCTGTTCCATTTCTTCCATTCGCACATAATACCGGTCCAAAGCGTCACCCTCGGTTCCGGTCGGGATTTCAAAATCAAACCGATCGTAGAGCTCGTAGGGTTCCGCTTTGCGCGTGTCGAAAGCGATGCCGCAAGCCCGCAGGTTCGGGCCGGTGACGGAATACCGGCGGGCCAATTCCGGGGTGATAACCCCCACGCCCCTGGTGCGGTGAATGAAAATGATGTTATTCGTAACCAGGCTCCGGTAGTCCGGGAAGCGGCTTCGCAGGCGCTTGACAAAGGCTCGAGTCATGGCAACAAATTCGCTGTCGATGTCGTTGGTGACGCCTCCAAAGCGGCAGTAGGAGTAGGTGAGTCGCGAGCCACTCACCCGATCCAGAATGTCAAGTATCTGCTCGCGATCGTCAAAAGCGTAAAGGAACGGCGTGAATCCCCCAAGGTCCATGACGTAGGTCCCAAACCAAAGGAGATGGCTGGAGATGCGATTCAATTCAGAGCAGACAACTCGGATGTACTGAGCCCGAGGAGGGACTTCGATCCCGGCGAACTTCTCCACGGCGAGCACATAGCCGTGGTTGTAGAGCATGCCCGACAGGTAGTCCATGCGGCTCGTATTGGGCAGGAACTGGGCGTAGGTCCGGTTTTCACCCATCTTCTCATGGCCGCGATGACCGTAACCAATGATGGGGTCCGCCTTGACGATGAATTCGCCGTCCAGATCGAGCAGAACCCTCAGCACCCCGTGCGTGCTCGGGTGCTGCGGTCCAAGGTTCAGACTATAGATCTGCTCGACAATCGGTTGCCGAAATTGCTCAGCCATAGTTCTCTTCTCGTTTATATGGTCTCACCACTGGCCACTAGCCACTATTCACTAGCCACTCCCATAGATGTCACTGCGCTCGCGATAGGCGAATACTTTGCCGAAGGTCTTGCGCAGGGGATGGTAATCGGCGTCCTCCGGAAGCAGCAGGGGCCTCAGATCCGGATGGTTGCCGAAAGCTATCCCGAAAAAGTCGTGCACCTCTCGTTCCAGCCACAGAGCGGAAGGGAAGATATCGCTCACCGTGGGGGGGGGTTGCTCGTATGCGCACAGGACCCGCAAGGCAATGCGCGAATGCGGCTCGTAGCAATTAAGGTGATACACCAGTTCTGCCGTATCCACAAAATCAAGCCCGGTTATGGATTCAAGATAGAACCCCGTCGCTTCAAAGATGGCTGCCGCTTCCCGCAGGGCTTGCACCGGCACTCGGGCCGCAGCGGCCAAGCCGGAGCGATAGGCTTCATCAAGGGAGACGGCGCCTTCGGGGAGGAGGCCCCGGAGTTTCTGGATTATGTCATCGCGCTGGGTCATGTTCAGCCCTTTCCTTCCAGGCGACGGAAGCGCCTCAGCAGGTTGCGGTTCTCCCCGCGGGTGATCTTATCTTCAAGCGCCAGGAAGCCCTGGATGAGTCCCTCCGGCCGCGGCGGGCATCCGGGAATATAGACGTCAACCGGGACAATCAGATCAGCCCCGGGAACGATGGCGTACTGTCCGTCGTATTCAAAGGGGCCGCCGGAAATCGCGCAGTTGCCCATGGCGATGCACCACTTGGGATTCGGCATCTGGTCCCAGAGCATCTGAATGGCGGGGGCCATTTTCTTGGAAATCGTTCCGGCCACGATCATCAAATCGGATTGGCGTGGTGAAGGGCGAAAAACACCGGCCCCAAAGCGGTCCAGATCAAAGCGCGAGGCCCCGGCAGCCATCATTTCGATGGCACAGCACGCCAGGCCGAAGGTCATGGGCCAGAGCGAGTTGGCCCGGGCCAGGTTTAAGACATCATCCAGGAGAGCAAATTGGATAACCGGTTCTCCCGGCACTATCTTTTGCGTTCCCACTCGAACACTCCTTTGCACCAGGCATAGACGATAGCGAGCGAAAGAATCCCGACAAAGAGGACCACTTCCAGAAAATCCCTTATGGCATACTTGCCATAGGCCAAGGCTACCGGGAAAAGGTAGAGCACGTCCACATCAAAGGCGAGAAAGATGAGGGCATAGATATAATAAGCGATGGTAAACTGAATCCATGCGCTGCCGATGGTTTCCATGCCGCTTTCATAGGTTTCCTCGCGCCTGATTCCCGCGCTGCGCTTGACGATGAGGGAGGAAAGGATGAGCGGAACCACCGCGAAAACAACCCCGACCAAGAGGTACAAGGCAATGGCTAAAAAATCGGTGAGAAGTTCCTTTGGCAGCATGCCGATCTCCATTTGCTCAGCAGCACGATTGTTAAAGGCTATTGATCACCGGCCCCTGACGACTGGCCGGCGCTTTCCACGTAAATTGCGCCGAATTTACAGTTCTCGATGCAGATCCCGCAGCGCACGCACTCTTCCTCGTCGATCACGTGGCATTCCTTCTTTGCTCCCAAAATGGCGCCTTCGGGACACTTCCTCCGGCAGCGCCCACACCCCGTACACTTTTCAAGATCGATCTCGTAAGTGATCAGCGGTTTACAAACCTTGGCCGCACATCTTTTCTCGTGAATGTGAGCATCGTATTCGTCCCGAAAATACCGGAGAGTACTCAGGACGGGGTTCGGGGCACTCTTTCCGAGCCCGCAAAGAGCCGAATCCTTGATACTGTTGCACAGTTCCTCGAGACGCTCGACGTCTCCCGCTTCGCCCTTGCCCTGACAGATTCCGGAGATGATCTCGTGCATGCGCTTGACGCCCATGCGACACGGCACACACTTGCCGCAGGACTCTTCGGTAAGGAAGTTGAGAAAATAACGCGCCACATCGACCATACAGGTCTCGTTGTCCATGACGATCATGCCGCCGGAACCCATCATTGACCCGGCTTCTTTCAGCTTCTCAAAATCCACCGGCAGATCGATAAGGCTTTCAGGGATGCAGCCTCCGGACGGGCCTCCGGTCTGCACAGCCTTGAAGGCCTTGCCTCCGGGGATGCCCCCGCCAATCTCATAGACAATCTTTCTCAGAGGGGTCCCCATGGCCACTTCGACCAACCCGGTGTTGTTGATCTTACCCACCAGCGAAAAGATCTTGGTGCCTTTGCTGCGGTCGGTCCCGATGCCGGAAAACCACTTCCCGCCATTGCTGATAATCATGGGCACATTGGCATAGGTTTCGACGTTGTTGAGATTGCTCGGGCAGTTCCAGAGGCCCTTTTCGACGGTATGGATGTGCTTTCCCCTGGGTTCTCCGATTTTGCCTTCAAGGGAAGCCATGAGCGCCGTGGATTCACCGCAGATGAAGGCGCCGGCACCGCGGTTGATATGAATGTCATAACTGAGGGACGACCCCATGATGTTTTGCCCGAGCAATCCGTACGCCCGTGCCTGATCAAGGGCCCACCCGGCGTTCTTTACCGCCAGGGGGTATTCGAACCGACAGTAGATGTAGCCTTCCGTGGCGCCAATGGCGTAAGCCGCAATGATCATTCCCTCGATCACCTGATGGGGATTGCCCTCCATAACGGAGCGGTCCATATAGGCCCCCGGGTCTCCCTCATCAGCATTGCAGATGACATATTTGGCGTCGCCCCGAGATCTCCGGCAGGATTCCCACTTGACGCCGGCGGGAAAGCCGCCGCCGCCGCGGCCGCGAAGGCCGGAAACCTTGACCTCGGCGATGACCTGTTCCGGGCTCATTTCCGAGAGCACCTTGGCCAGGGCCGAATATCCGCCCCGGCTGATGTAATCTTCAATGTCGGTGACATAATTGATGCCGGTGGAGTGAAAGACCAGTCGCTCCTGCCCGGCGAAGAACGGAATATCCTGTTCGCGGACAATTCTTTCGCCCGTCTCCGGGTTGACATAAAGAAGGTCATCGATGACTTCATTGCCCAGCACGGTGCGTTCCATGATCTCGCCGACCCGGTCCGTGCCGACGCGAGCGTAGAAGACATTTTCCGGCTCAACCACCACGATCGGGCCCTGCGCGCAGAAACCGTTGCAGCCCGTCGGCTTGACCATGTACTCGGCGGCGAGGCCTTTGTCGTTCAGGTGCTGTTGAAAGGCTTGAACCACTTGTTCGCCACCCTGGGAGTGGCAGGCGGTCCCGGCACATACTCGAATCCATTTCTTTAGCTTCTGGTGCCTGGCGACGACGTCCTGCCGCAATGTTTCCAGATCATGCACACTGTTCAGCCGGTTCATGGCTTTTTTCGAGACCTCTTTTCCTTGATTACTTTTGATCCGTCAGTTTCAAATCTAGCTCAGGCATCTTCTTTTGCTCGCATCTCTTTGGCGAGCTTGCTCACCTTATTGGGTGTGACTTCGGCATAGGTGGCGCCGTCCACAACCACCACCGGGGCCGAAGCACAGGCCCCGACGCAATTGACGGTTTCGAGAGTGATGGCCAAATCTTCGGTAGTGTCGCCCGGCTTCAGGTGGAGGTCCTGTTCCAGGCGATCGAGCAGGCGCGGAGTGCCTTTGACGTGGCACGCCGTCCCCGTGCAGACGTGCATGATGATGCGCCCCCGGGGTTTGAGGCTGAAAACCTTAAAGAAGGTGGCAACGCTGTACACCTGGTTGATCGGCATGACCAAACGTTCGGCCACACGACTCAGACTTTCCTTGGGCAGATAATGATAGCGATGATTGATATCCAGCATGATCTGAAGCAGCGAGGCGGGCCTTGACCCCCAATGATCAATGATCGCGTCGACATCTTGAAGCTTGAATTCCATGCACATCCTCCAACCGTCTTTTTCCTCAGTCCCCAGTCCCCTTATTGAGATAAATCGAAAAGGTCGAGCCTTCCCCCGGTCGGCTTTGGACCTCAATCTTTCCACGATGAGCCCGAACGATCTTCTGGACGATGGTGAGGCCGAGCCCGGTTCCCTGCTGGCGACGGACGTCTTTGTCTTTGCTGCGGTAAAACTGCTCAAAGATGAAGGGGATTTCCTTTTCGTCCATACCCAGGCCGGAGTCTTCCACCGCCACCACCACCCAGTCGCTTTGCTCATAGGCCCTGATGCACACCCGGCCTTCCGGTCGATTGTACTTGATGGCGTTGGCGATCAGATTGCTCAAAGCTTCACGGAAGGTGTCAGGATCCACACAAACATCCGGGAGCTCCGGGGGAAAGTCCACGATGAGTGTAATTCCTTTCTCCCGGGCGGCCATTTCCAGCCCGGCCAGAGCGGATTCGACACAGGGCGCGAGGGGGTTGGACCGGAGGCGATGGACGATTTCTCCCGCTCGAATGCGGTTCATGTCCAACCAGTCATTGATGAGCTGCAGCAATCCGTCAAGGCGTTCCCGTGCCCGCTCGATCATCTCGCGCTGCACCTCGCTGAGACTCCCGCCAAGGTCACTGAGGAGCACTTCGAAATATTGGTAGATGGCTCCAAGTGGGGAGCGCAACTGGTGCGTCACCATGGTGACGAAGTTACGTTCCATTGCCTCTTTCTCCTCGCGCAAAGACCGAGATTCTCGATCCAGCCTGCGCTTTTCCAGGCCACGTCGGACGACAATGACCAGTTCGTCGGGTGTGAACGGTTTGGGGAGATAGTCGTAGGCCCCTTCCTTGATAGCGGTAACCGCCGTTTCGATCGTGGCATACCCGGTAATGATAATGATGACCGCATTTGGATCGTATTCGCGGATACGGCGGGCAACTTCCATCCCGTCCATTTCCGGCATTTTCAGATCGACGAGCACCAGATCCTGAGGTTCGTGGACCAGCACGTCGAGTCCCTCGCGGCCACTGCTCGCTTTCGTCGTTTCAATGCCGATCCGCTTGAGGATCCGATCGCAGGATATCCTGCTGATCTCTTCATCATCGATCACAAGTACCTTGGGACTGCTCACTCTCGCCCTCAGCGAAACAACGCCGTGCTCCCCTCTCGGAGCTCCAAAAAATAGTGAGCGGCTCTCGGGAGAGTGCTCTCCTGCAAGGCCGCAGAGCATAAACAAGACACTTTCAGCAGTTCCCGGCATCCTGTGTTTGAGGATTTCGGGTTTAAATCGGAAACAAAACGGAACGGGCCGGATTTCAGATCCGGGTGCCGTTGATGACGCAGCGCACGGGAACGGGGGCAGGAACAGGAAGTCCGCAATCGCAGGGACGGGTCATTTGGGGATAAGGGCCGCCACCTTATCCAACAAGAGCTTCGGCTTTAGGGGTTTATCCATGTAATCGTCAGGCTGCGGAGAGTCTCCCATGTCCTCTTCATCGGCGAAGGAAAAGCGGGAGCCGGTATCGGTCTTCACGCTGGAGACCATGAGGACGGGAGTAGTTCTGAAATCCTCGTATTCCGGGGCCGTCCTCAGCACGCTCAAGAAACTAAAACCTTCAAAGATGCTCTCCATCATGATGTCAAGGAGAACCAGATGGGGTTGACTGACCTTTATCTTTTCAAGGCCCTGCCCGGCATCCTCGGCGACCGTCACCTCATAGCCGGCGGCAATGAGGATCATCTTGGTCGTTTTCACAAAGTCGGGATCGTCATCTACAATGAGAATCCTTCCCTTGGTTGCCATACCAATACCTCCAAATATCGAAAAAGGAACGCGGAACAAAGGTCGAGATGGGTCGAAAAGGGTGTGAGAACAATATGCGGATCTTAGCTCGAGTCTCAGCTTGTTTTTCGCAGTGGCCCTAGTACATATACGCAACGGGTTGAAAGGTCAAGACACAACCTTCTGAAAAATGAAGCTTACGGGTTCTTGTCCCTCTGGTTCTGGAGCCGTTCGCGGACCGTCGGGAAAAGCTCCATCTGGGTATGGGGCAGAAATAGGGCGGCCGTGTAATGGTTCATGAAACCGGGGGTTTCGGACAGCTCGAAGTTGGTCATCATCGACGCTACCCTCCGTTCCTCTGCGAGTAAATCGCGGGACAGCGCCAGCAGCGTTGCTCCCTGCAGGGAACCGTTGCCGACGAATTGGAACCGGTCACGGGGAAGATCGGGGAGAAGGCCGATGGCAATAGCATTTTCAATGTTGATAGAA
This sequence comes from uncultured delta proteobacterium, assembly GCA_963844985.1. Taxonomy (GTDB): domain Bacteria; phylum Desulfobacterota; class Syntrophobacteria; order Syntrophobacterales; family Syntrophobacteraceae; genus JADGQM01. Next base: position 7,167 of record CAWJQV010000004.1, on the reverse strand, counting down.
TTGCCGAATGCTCCGGCAAGGATCACCTGTTCCAGGTCCTGCAGGGTGAACCCCACATTTTGGAGCAGAGTCACATAGCCGGCAAACATGGCCGCTTTGGCTCGCATGAGGTTGTCGACGTCCGCTTCGCTCAAAATTATGTCCCGGCCGCTCTGAGTATCGGGGGCTGCGGCCAGGACGTACTCCCGACCGCTCTCTCCCAGGCGAATGCGGGGAGTATTCAAATCATCTCGAAACCTGCCGTTGGGAGCGATGAGGTCAGCCTCCATCAGAGCTGCCAGCAGATTGATCAGACCCGAGCCGCAGATCCCTTTGGGCTTGACCATGTCTATGGTAATGATCATGGGCTCATAGGTGTCCGGATTGATGCTAACATCTTCGATAGCCCCGCTGGTAGCGCGCATTCCATAATGGATACCGCCTCCTTCAAAGGCCGGCCCGGCAGAGCAGGCGGCGCAGGCGAGCCAGTCTTCATTGCCGATGACAATTTCGCCGTTGGTTCCGATATCGATGTAGAGGGTGAGCCTGGGGTCTTTAAAGATTCCGGAAGCCAGGACCCCCGAGACAATGTCGCCACCCACGAAACTGGAGACCGAGCTCACACAATAGATGAAAACGTGGGGCGGTAATTCAAGTCCGAGATCTCGGGCTCGGGCGAGGGGGATGCTGCAGGCCACCGGAGTATAAGGCGCCAACCGGATGTAGGTTGGGTCGATGCCGTAAAAGAGTTGGGTCATGGTGGTGTTGGCGGCCAGGGTGAGATGAGAAATATCGTTCGGCGACAACTGGTGTCGCTCCAGTACCCGATGCATGATCAGATTAATCGACGCCACGACGGAGCGCTGTAGCTTTTGCAGCCCCTGCTCGGTCTGGCTGAAAATGATCCGGGTGATGACGTCATCCCCATAGCTGATCTGACCATTGTAATCAGCGGCATGGTCGATAATCTCGCCTCTGGCCAGGTCGATCAATTGGACCCAGACGGTGGTGGTGCCAATGTCTACTGCCAGCGCAAAGTGGCTCCGGGTTACGTCCCCCGGTTCGACGTTCAGGAGATGGGGAAACCGGTAACGACGACGGGAATAATCGACGGTGGCGGTGACTTCGTAGTTGCCCTCGCGCATCACCCGGCCAAGCTTCTGCAGTTGGTACCAGTCTATGGTGAGGGTCCCCAGAGCGTGCTGACGGGCCAGACCCTGCTCGAGGCGGGAAAGGTCGCAGACATTGTCATGCATGGTCGGCGGCTGCAGTTTGACGAACCGCTTCTGAAAAGCCGGATGATAGTACCCTGACCGTTTCAGGGCGTCGAGATCGATGGGACTGGGGCGCAAGGCAATCCCTGAGCGTCGGCGTGTGAGCGTGCGGCGGTCCAGCAGGGACTCAGGCGGGACCCGAACTACGGCATCGGACACCAGACGGCACTGGCATGCCTGACGGTAACCCATGTTCCATGCCGTATCGCTCAAGAGTCCCGAACGCGTCGTGTCCAGTTCTCCTGATTCCAGAAGGATTCGGCACTTGCCGCACACCCCCTCCCCTCCGCAGGAGGCATTGATATGGATTCCGGCATCCGAGGCGACCCTGAGCAGATTCTCTCCCTCCGGAACTTCGATGGTAATGTCATAAGGATCAAAGGTGAGCTTGACGGTCATGAGCGTTTCCTGTGTCAGAATCAGTTGGGTCCTGCCCTCAGCCTTGGGTCTCAAGGATGAAGCCGCAGGCGTTCCCGCAATCGAGGAAGCTAGCATAAGGAGGTGGAGGGAAAAACGCAAGATCGCTGATGCGGCGACAAGGGAAAAGTTCGAACATTACCCTTGATCCGCATTGGGCGATTGAAATCCTGCTTGAGAGTCGATGACGAATTGGTTAGTTTAGAATCCAGGTTCCATCGGGGGCAATGGGGTTTCACCTTAACACGGGCAAATCCGCATGTGGCTGAAAAAATTAGCCTGGTACCAGCGCGTCGGCACGAAAGTGAGCGTTCTGACCAGCCTGCTGGTGATTGTTCTGATCACCGGTTATACGTATTTTGCCATCCAGAATCAGCGCAAACAGCTCATTGAAGAAGTCGTCAGAAGCGCCAACCTTCTCAGCGATACCGTGAAGCTCAGCACCCGCAAGGATATGCTGCTCTATGCACCCGACCGCCTTCATCAACTGGTTGACACCCTCGGGACCCAGCCGTCTCTGGACAAGATGAGGATTTTTAATTCGCTGGGTGAGATCATCTACTCGTCAGATAAATCAGAGACGAACACGCTCGTGGATAAGCGGGCGGAACAGTGCTACGCGTGTCATGCCGCCGAAAAACCGCTGGAGAGACTGAGCACCCCGGAGCGCACCAGGATCTTCCGGGCGCCGGGAGGGTACCGGGTGCTTGGAGTCATCAATCCCATTTATAACGAGCCCGACTGTTACAATGCCAGCTGCCACGTTCATCCACCGGAACAGAAGGTGCTGGGGGTCCTGGACATCGACGTGTCGCTGCAGCCGACGGATGAGCGCATTCTCAGTGCGGAAGTGAATCTCATCTTGATTGGCCTGGCAACGCTGCTGTCTCTTGCCTGCCTCATCATGTTTCTGATGAATCGATTTCTGAATCAACCGGTGAAAAGGCTGATTGAAGGCACCCATCGCGTCGCCCAGGGAGATTTGGATTTTCAAATCCCGATCCGCACCGAAGATGAGTTGAGCATCTTCGCCCGCTCTTTCAATCAAATGACCCAGGATTTGAAACGAGCCAAAAAGGCGCTCACGGAATGGGCCAACCGCCTGGAGCATTTGGTGGATGAGCGCACCCGCGACCTGAGAGAAGCTCAGGAGAGGCTCGTTCGGAGCGAGAAAATGGCTTCCGTCGGGAAGCTCGCAGCCGGAGTTGCCCATGAGATCAATAACCCGCTCACCGGCGTCCTCACCTTCAGCCAGCTCCTGATGGAACAGTTTCCCCCGGAGAGCAGTGAGTATCAAGACCTCAAGGTGATCAACCAGGAGACCCTGCGGTGCCGTAAAATCGTGCGAGGGCTTCTGGAATTTTCGCGCCAGACCGCTCCCGAGAAGAGTGCCGTAGACATTCGGGGGCTCCTCGATGAAGTCCTGAACATTGTGGTGAACCAGGAGTCCTTCCAGAATATTGAACTGGTGAGGGAAATGGACGATGAGATCCCTCCGCTCATGGCAGACCGGGACCAGCTCAAGCAGGTCTTTTTCAATATCATTGTCAACGCCTCGGAAGCCATGGCCAACGGGGGGATTCTCAAAATCCGCACCGAGTACGACCTCGAACGCTCTCAAGTCGTCATCTACTGTGAAGACAACGGGCCCGGGATAAGCCAGCAGAACCTGGACAAACTTTTCGATCCTTTTTTCACGACCAAAGAAATGGGCACAGGACTGGGCCTCGCGATTTCCTACGGGATCATCAAGGTCCACCGCGGCAACATCGAAGTCAAAAGCAATCTGGACGAGGGTTGTCAGGTAATCATCACGCTTCCCGTGGAATCGGCTTAGCTGCGCTTTGATGAGCGTGGATGGGTTTTCGCCCGAGCTTCACGCTGGAACTCCTCCGAGTAGATCTTTACGTCAGTCTTCTGCGATTCAAACGCGCCGATCATTTCCAGAAAATTGAGATAGCTCGCCAGGTCCCGGTCTGCCGCAAGGGGATGTTCGGCCCATGGCTTGAAAGTCCTCCCGGCTGATTGGGAGATCGATCTCCAAGCTGAGCAGTTCTTTCTCTTTTCTCCCGGATGAGCTCATCGAGGTTTCTCTTCGAACTCGATCTTCCGTTCTTCACCGAGTTTGAAGCTCTTATAGTCCGCATAGCCCTGGTCCAGGGCAACGGATACGGGGATCTGTCTGCTGGTCGGTCCCCAATGCTGGATGGGGCCGGGACTGCTGAAGAGATCCTCACGCGCCCATCGGTCGCGGTTTTCGGCAAAGGCTGTGAAGGAGGGCAGGGAGAGTTCGACGAGGGATTTCTCAATGACCTCTTCCGGTTTCCCTTTCCTCATTTCACTGGTAATCAGGCCGGAGAGAGGCAGACCCAACGCCCTGCCGCCTTTGTCAAAGTCGGTCACCGCAGCCATGTAGCCGGTTTTCCCGGCCAGAACGAGGGAGCCGGCGGTCAATCCGAGATTGAAGGTGAACGCAGCATCAAAGGGGGTGGGCTTGCCGCAGCGGCCCTCATAGCCGAGAAAGTGGGACTGGGTGGAGAGGCTCAGGCTCTTGATCTTTTCGATTTGGTCGGGAGTCGCGTCAATTTTCCCTTCGCCTGTGCCGAAAAACCTCTCGGGATGCCGCTTGATCTCGGAAACCCGGTAGCGAATCTTATCAATCAGCAGTTTTTCCGTTTCGATCTGGGAAACCTTGACATTGCCGTGTTCGTCGCGATCCAGGATCAGCATCTCCTCTATTTCATCGGGCAGGGAAGCCATGAGCTGAGCGGATTGGGGCGAGAGGAGAGGATAAATGAACTCCTGTTTGTGCTTCAAAGTAGGAAGGTCCTTGATGTCGGCTTCGTAGTCGGCCAGCACCTTATTCAATTCCTGGATGAGGGTCTTCATCTCGGGGATGAACTCAACCAGCCCTTCCGGGACCAGCACGACGCCATGATTGATCCCTTTCAGGCGGCGCTGGGTAATGATATCCACTATGTGATTCACGATATCCTCCAGGGACATGTTCTTTGCAGCCACCTCTTCGGATATCAGGGTAATGGCGGGCTTGGTCTGGAGAGCCACTTCCAGGGTGATCTTGCTGGCCGTGCGCCCCATGAGTTTCACGAAATGCCAGTATTTCACCGCAGAAGCGGCGTCTTGAGTCAGGTTGCCGACCAGTTCCGAATAGATTTTCGAGGCCGTATCAAATCCGAAAGAAATGGGCAGGTAATTGCCGACCGCCAGGTCCCCGTCGATCGTTTTCGGAATCCCGATGACACTGCACTTCACCCCTTCTCGCTCCAGATACTCCGCGATGAAGGCCGCATTGGTATTGGAATCGTCTCCGCCGACGATGATGAGGCCATCCAGCTTATTCTTGACGACCGTCTCTTTGACTTTTTCGAACTGCTGGGGGCTCTTGATTTTTGTCCGGTCCGTTCCGAGCAGGTCGAACCCCCCGGTGTTGATGACGGCCTCGACATGTTTGCAGCCGATCTCGAAGACGTCGCCGTTGAGCAGTCCTTTCGGTCCCTTTTTGACACCAAGCAGGGTGTTTTTCTTGCCGAGCACCGCCTTGAGGCCGGCCAGCACATTGTGGCCGCCGGCCGCCGGTCCGCCCGAGAAGAGCACGGCGATCCGTTTTCCTGAAATCGGCGCGGCGCCGGTGGAGGCCGTCGCTTCGAGAACAATGTTTCTATTCTTTGCGACCGTTATCGGAAAGACCTCCATCATCCGTTCGCGGTTTTTGCTCGGCAGAACGGTGTCGGTTTCCCGGAAAACGGCCGGGCGGACGCTACCCGATTCATCGAGAAAAACCGAACAGACGGAAACGGGAAGCTTCCGGATTTCCTCCTCAAAAAGCGAATGTTTTCCGCTGGTTTTGGCAACTGTCGAGGCCAGCTCCGGCGGCGTTTTATGATGCGGCATGATCATCTCCTTTTCTTCAGAATTAAGCGGCTTTGCACATATGACTTTAGATTATGGCAGTTCTTTTCGATCAGTCCCCACTCTCCCGCTCCCCGAGGGGACAGGTCCATCGCAATTCGGGAATAAAGGGCTTCGGGCCTTCCAATAAGGGTTTTCCCACAGCCCTGGCAATAGTGCGCAGCATCCCGCGAAAGAGCCAGTGATGGGGAAAGTAGAGGCTGTACCAGTAAGCGAGCCCGGCGAATCCTCTGGGAACGAAGCGCGAGAGCTGCTGCAGCTCAGTTTCTTCGGGGCCGACCGGGGTAATGGTGAACTCCAGAATAGCCTCGCCGGGTACCTTCATTTCCGAGAGCAGAACCAGGCGATAGGGTGCGGAAAGATCCAAGACCCGCCAGAAATCGAGAGCGTCGCCGACATACAACTCCGAGGAAGCCCGCCGCCCGCGCTTCAAGCCCATGCCGCCCACGATGCGGTCCAGCCATCCTCTGAGCCGCCAGAGTCGCTCCCCATAGTACCAGCCGGTCAGGCCGCCGATCCTCACAATGGGCCCCCAGATTTCTTCAGGGGTCGCCCTGAGGCGAATGCGGTAGCCGCATTCCATGATCGTCCCGCCGGCAAACTCGGCGTCACCGACGTGGGTCCATTCCGGAGGATGCAGCTCTCCGGCATCGGCCCAACAGCCTTCGACGAGCTGCTTGCGCGTCTTTTCCAGGGCCCGCCGAATGGTTTCTCTGGAATCGAGCAGCTCCTGCGGGATGATGGGCTGAATGCGGGTGTCGAGACAGACCACCCGGTTCAGGAGCCCTTCCACCAGAGGTTGGGCGAGAGATGCCGGAATTGGGGTGATGAGGTGAATCCAGAGGGCGCTCATTCCGGGCGTGATAAAGGGCTGTGGAATGATTCGCCGGCGTTTGAGTCCTGCAACCTCGGCATAGATCTGAATGAGCCCTTCGTAGGTCAGTACGTCAGGGCCTCCGATGTCGTAGGCCTGGCCCATGGTTTCATCGTGCTCCAGGCATCCCGCCAGGTAGTTCAGGACATTGCGGATGGAAATGGGCTGTACCGGCGTGTGGACCCAGTGCGGGGTGAACATGACCGGCATGCGGTCTACCAGATAACGCAGCATTTCGAAGGAGGCGCTCCCCGAGCCGAGGATCATGGCCGAACGCAGCAGAGTGGTCGGGACCGGCCCCGACTGGAGAATTCTCGCCACTTCGTGCCTCGAGCGCAGGTGGGTGCTCAAGCAAGGGTCCGAACTTCTCCCCAGGCCTCCCAAATAGATGATTCGCTCAACACCGGATTCCGCAGCTGCGGCGACCATATTCTCAGCCGATCTGCGGTCGGCTTCGACAAAGTTCTTGTTTGCCGACGACATCGAATGAACCAGGTAGAAGGCCGCCCAGCAGCCGGCTGTTGCTTTCCTGAGTGCCTCCAGGTCCTGAACATCGCCCTCGATCACTTCCAGGTTGGTGTGGGAGCCCCATGGCCGGTTTGCCAGCTTGGCCATGGAGCGCGCCATGGCCCTGACTTTATACCCTTCCGCCAAGAGCTTGGGCACCAGCCGCCCACCGACATAGCCGGTGGC
>CAWJQV010000003.1:0-39537 GCA_963844985.1 uncultured delta proteobacterium | reverse complement strand
GATTTCCAGCTGACTGACGAGCAACGCATGATTAGGGAAACGGTTCAGAAGTGGTCGGTGAACGAGTTGGGACCGCTGCAGGAGAAGATCGATGAGGAAGACTGGTTCCCACCGGATTTTTTCAAAAAATGCGCGGAAATCGGAATTCTCGGAATCACCATCGACGAAAAGTACGGGGGACTGGGTGGGGATGTCCTGATGCAGACCCTGGCCATCGAGGAGATGAGCCGCATCTGTCCGGCCCTGGCAATGTCCTACGGGGCCCACTCCAACCTTTGCGCCAACAATATTTACAAGAATGCCAGTGAGGCGCTGAAAGAGAAGTATCTGCCGCCGCTGGTGAGCGGTGAAAAGATCGGGGCCCTGGGCCTCACCGAGCCCAATGCCGGCTCGGACGCCATGAGCCTTCGCACGCGCGCAGTCAAAAAGGGGGATAAATACCTTCTGAACGGTTCCAAGATGTTCATTACCAACGGCCCGGTCGCCGACACCCTGCTGGTCTATGCCAAAACCGACCCCGACAGGGGAGCCAAGGGGATCAGCGCCTTTGTTGTGGAGAAGGATTTTCCCGGCTATTCGGTGGCGCGGAAACTGAAAAAAGTGGGCATGCGGGGCTCTCCCACCGCCGAGCTCGTCTTTCAGGATTGTGAAGTGCCGGCGGAAAACCTGGTGGGGCAGGAGAACATGGGCGTCCACGTCATGACCAGCGGGCTCGATATCGAACGCATCGTGCTGGCCGGCGGTTCCGTCGGGATGGCCCAGCAGGCGCTGGACTATTCCGTTCGCTATGCCGTCGAGCGGGAACAGTTCGGGCAGCCCATCGCCAACTTCCAGATGATCCAGCAAAAACTCGCGGATATGTACACGCGCACGGAAGCCTCCCGGCTCCTGGTGTACCGGGCTGCCGATTCGCGCAGAAATCGCCCCGGGGAGGGAAGGGCACCGAACTCACCCGGCAGGCGGCCGCCGCTATCCTCTTTGCCGCTGAAACCGCAACGTGGGTGTGCGATCAGGGCGTCCAGATTCACGGCGGGTACGGCTACTGCCTGGAATTTCCCGTCCAGAAGCTGTGGCGGGACGCCAAACTCTATGAAATCGGGGCAGGCACCAGTGAGATCCGGCGCATGATCATTGCCCGGGAACTGACCCGCGAGGAATTTGCCAGAAAAGCCAGCCGTTAGTCGTAATCAGTGGGTGCCGGCCGGATCTGCGGGGCCGCAGGACCGGCCGGCCCATACCAAACCATTCACTAACGCAGGGAGGAATTATTCATGACAACGCCCGTCCAGCAAAAGATTCGAGACAAGAAGAGAACCCCGGCGCAGATCGCCGATATGGTGAAATCCGGCGATTGGATCAACAACGGCAGTGTCGGCGGGGATTCCACGGTTTGCACCGAAGCGGTCGCCAAGAGGTTGGAGCCCGGCCCAGGCGGATTGAAAGATATCGAATTCTGGATGTATGCTCAGTTTTATCCTCACCATGAGCTCCAGCAAGTGGATCCCCTGCAGGAGAGGCACTGTGTCCACGAGTACTTCTTCTTTCCCTGGAACCGCAAGGCCCGGGACACCAACAACGTGACCGACTGGGCCCAATGGGGCTGGGCTTACGGCATGTGGGCGCACCACTACCGTTTCGTCAACGCCGCCAAGGAGAACCGGGGCATCGACTGGTGGTTCAACGCCGCCACCGCGCCCGATGAGCACGGCTTTTTCAATATGTCCTACGGCACCAACAACACCAACATCTTTCGACAGACCGCCAAGAAGACCGTTTTCGAGGTTCGTTCCGACTATCCCTGGGCCGAAGGAGGACGATACAACACCATCCACATCGATGACGTCGACTACTGGGTGGAAGTCGACTGCGAAAAATACAAGTGGCCTCAAATCAACGAGAAGGCGATCAAATCGAAACCGGAAGAACAGGCTATCGCTCAGCACGTCATGAGCATCATGCGGGACCGGGACATTGTCCAACTGGGCATCGGCGCCCTCCCTTCGGCCTGTGTCGCCGCCATGTCGAGCGCCGGTTTCAAGGACCTCGGCATCCACACGGAGATGCTCAACTACGGGCTCATTCACCTGATCGAATCGGGCCAGGTGACCAACGCCTACAAATCGATCGATCGCGGCAAGAGTGTGTGGACCTTCGCCTTTCCCGTCGATGTGCAGTGGTACTACGATACCGTCCATCGGAACCAGCAACTGGCAGTCTATGACATCGGGTACACGAACAACTTCCAGATCCTGAGCCGCATCGACAATATGATCGCCATCGACAACTGCGTCTCCGTGGACCTCCTGGGGCAGCAGTGTGCGGGCTTCTATGAAAAACGGCCCATCTCCAGCACCGGCGGGTATTTCCAGTTTGTGAGCTTCTGCGCCATGTCCAAAGGCGGCCGGGGCGTGGCTTCCATGACTTCGAGAAGCAAACACGGCACCTCGAGGATCGTGCCCTTTCTTCCCGAGGGCTCGAGCGTCGATGTTCCCGCCCAGCTGGCCAACTACGTCTGCACCGAGTACGGCATTGTCAACCTGAGAGGGCTGAGCGGCTACGAGCGGGCGAGCGCCCTGATTTCCATCGCTCACCCCGATGACCGGGAATGGCTGGAAAGCGAAGCGCGCAAGCACGGGCTGCTGGCGCCCAAGTTCCCGGTGAGCATGCTTCCCGGAGAGAGCGGCGACCGAAGATACCCGTCCTACGAGGAGAGACGGAATTACAAACTGCCCCTCCACAGCGAAGTCTGGGGCATGGATTGGGATCCTTATCAATCGGGGAAATAGCCTGAGTCCGGGGTTGTGCCTTGAGGGACGGGCTTATAAGAATAGAATCTCCTGATTCCGCGGGCGGCGACCGCCGCCCGCGTTTGTTTTTCACCTGATTGCCGTCCCTTTTGCCACAATCGGGCGGAAAAACGCCTTCCGCGCCTGCCAATTCTCATCATACTCGCCCCCGCAATCTTTTTTGAGGGCAAGATTTCAGCGCCTGGACAGTATCCTGCCCTCAGTGTTATCATCCGGTCCGGCCCGTCAGTGCTCCAGCCCAGTCTCGAGTGGTGGTGGCTGACATGCCGGGTTGATGGCGCATTCTGCGCGAAGATCAAAAACAGTCGTCGAACCAACCATGGGGGAGAGGAAACCGGCATGGGCGGGTTGTTTGGTGTTGTATCAAAAGAAGACTGCGTTTCGGAGGTATTCTATGGGACCGATTATCATTCCCACCTGGGCACAAGGCGCGGGGGCATGGCCGTCCGCGGCGCCGATGGCTTTCGGCATGCGATCCACAACATAGAGAACCGCTACTTCCGGACCAAGTTTGAATCCGAACTGGAACGATTTCAGGGAAACAGCGGCATCGGGGTGATCAGCGACAGCGATCCGCAGCCGCTGATTGCGGGCTCTCATCTGGGCACTTTCGGGATCGTCACGGTGGGCAAGATCACCAACCTGGATGATCTGGTGAACCAAGCCTATGGCAAGAGGCGCAGCTTTTTCAGCACGGCGGGCGGTGCCGTCAGTCCTACGGAAATGGTGGCTAAACTGATCTGCGCCGAAGAAAACTTCGAGGACGGCATTCGCAGGGCCCAGACCGCCATTCAGGGGTCGATGTCGCTCCTCCTGCTCACGGAGAGAGGCATCTATGCTGCCCGGGACCGACTGGGACGGACCCCCCTGGTTGTCGGCCGCCGCGCGGGTGCCCTGGCGGTGAGTTCCGAGTCCTGCGCTTTCCCGAACCTGGGCTTTGAAACGGAGCGATTTTTGGGTCCGGGGGAAATTCTTTTTTTGACTGCCGACGGGTGCGAGCAACGGGGGGCTCCGGGACCGCTCATGCAAATCTGCTCTTTTCTCTGGGTTTACTACGGCTACCCCGCCTCCGATTACGAAGGCATCAACGTGGAGTCCGCCCGCAACGCCTGCGGTGCCGCCCTGGCCCACAACGACGACGTTGCCGTCGACTCCGTCTCGGGTATTCCCGATTCCGGGATCGGGCACGCCATCGGTTATGCCAACGAGAGGGGGCTTCCCTACCGCCGTCCTTTCGTGAAATATACCCCCACCTGGCCGCGCAGCTTCATGCCGCAGAATCAACAACTCCGTGATTTGGTGGCTAAAATGAAACTGATTCCCGTTCGCAGCCTGATCGAAGGCAAGCGCCTCCTGTTTTGCGAGGACTCCATCGTCCGCGGCACGCAGCTCAAGGACACCATTCGGATCCTGTTTGATTACGGGGCCCGCGAGGTGCACATGAGGCCGGCGTGCCCGACGCTGATATACCCCTGCGAGTTTCTCAACTTTTCCACTTCCCGCTCCACCCTGGACCTGGTGGGTCGGAAGGTGATCCATGAACTGGCGGGAGCCGGAGAAGGTGATTTGGAGTCCTTCGCAAGGGCCGGATCGGAAGGGAACCTGGCCATGGTCGACGAAGTGCGACGGCGGCTTCGCCTGACCACCCTCAAGTACCAACGCCTGGAAGACCTGGTGACCGCCATCGGGCTGCCCAAGGAAAAGCTCTGTACGCACTGTTGGGACGGCTCGAGCTTCTTTTAGAGAGGCCGGACCTTTGGTCTCAGTCTATTGATCTTGGGGAGCGCGATAAAGAGCTTTTTGTTTTATGAGATTATCGATTCTGCCCTTGGAATAGCCCAGAAGATTCTTCAAAACGGCCTCGGTATGCTCTCCCAGAAGGGGAGGGGAGGAATAGGGTCCCTTCTCGGCGCCCGGGATGCGGATGGGGTTTCCCACGGCCCTGAAGGTGGCCTCAATCCCCTGGTGCTCGATATCGACCACCATGTCGAGCGCGCGGGCGGCGGGATCGCCGAGGGCTTCCTTGAGATCGTTTATGGGAGCGCAGGGGATGCCTCTTGTCTCCAGGATTTCCAGCCATTCCCGGCTGGTCCTGGCGACAAACCGCTCATTCAAGACCTCGAACAGTTCTTTTCGGTGCTGGTTTCGTGCCTCCTGGCCGGCGAATCTTGGGTCACGTTCGAGGGCCTCGGCATCAAGCACCGTGCACAGAGACGACCAGAACTTGGGCAAATGGGCATCGATCACGATGTGCCCGTCCTTGGTCCTGACGGCATTATAAGGCACCAGGGAACGGTGGCCGGAACCGACGGGACCGGGTACTTCTCCGGAATGGAGGTGGAACGCCGCCTCATAACTGAGCAGGGAAATCATGGTGCCGAACAGGGGGACTTCGATTTTTCGGCCCCTGCCGGTCTTTTCCCGTCCGTGAAGCGCTGCCAGAATCCCCACCACGGCGTAGATCCCCGCCACATGGTCGGAAATGGAAACACCCATGCGCAGCGGCGGTCCACCCGGCTCGCCGGTCAAGCTCATACCCCCTCCCTGCGCCTGAATCATCAGGTCAAAGGCAGGCTTGGCCCGGTCAGGCGTATCAGACCCATAGCCGTTGATGGAACAGGAGATGACGGCGGGGTTGTGCTTCAGCAGGACCTCGTGATTGATCTTCAGCTTCTCAAGGGTTTGAGGCCTGACATTATCCAGGACCACGTCGGATTTTTTGACCAGATCGTAGAAAACGCGCCGACCCGCATTCTTGCTCAGGTCGACGACAATGCTTTCCTTGTTCCGGTTCAAGGCCATGAAATAGACGCTTTCGCCTCTTATGAAATGCGGCGGGGTCCGGCGCGCGCTGTCTCCACCATCGGGAGACTCGACCTTGATGACCTCGGCCCCGAGATCTCCGAGGATCATTCCGGCATAAGGGGCTGCAAGGACCTGCCCGAGCTCCAGCACGCGGACATCGGAAAGATATGGCTTCATCATAATCCCTCTGTGATAGGATCGGCAAATGTTGAGGATAATCCGGTGAAACAGAATGTCTGTTTGATCGGCAAACACCTTACACCCACGAGGCCTCAATGGAAATCAGGAATTGAATTGTGGTAAAGGTAAACAATGGATAAGGAGACATCGCCGGCTCTGAGGTTTGGAGGGAAAATTGGCGCCGGTATATAATCTGCCTGACGGTCGGGATGAAGGAACAGTTGGCATGATCATGCACGAGGTACTCATTGTGGGGGGAGGGCTGGCCGGCCTTATGGCGGCCCTTACGGTTTCGAAGAGCGCCGAGGTCGCGGTGCTCAGCAAGGTCTATCCCACCCGCTCTCACAGCGGCGCAGCCCAGGGAGGTTTCAATGCCGCCCTGGGTGAAGACGATACGGTTGCCGACCATGTTTTCGATACCGTCAAGGGAAGCGATTATTTGGGCGACCAGGATGCCATTGAAGTGCTCTGTGCCGAGGGGCCGGAAGTCATTCTCGAACTTGAACGAATGGGTGTCACCTGGACCCGCCGCGCCGACGGCGGCATTGCCCAACGCTCTCTCGGTGGCGCAGGCTTTCCGCGCGGGTGCTTCGCCGCGGATTTTTCCGGGCACATTGTCCTGCACACTCTGTACGAGCAGAGCCTGAGACGAGGGGTGAAGGTCTATCCGGAATGGCACCTTCTCGAACTCCTGGTCGATGAAGGGCGCGTCGCCGGGGCCCTCGTCTACGATCTGGCCCGGGCCAGGCTTGAAGTCATCCGGGCCAAGCAGATCATTCTGGCAACGGGCGGCTACGGTCGCGCCTTTCTCAAGACGACCAACGGCCACGCCAATACGGGAGACGGCATGGCCATCGCGTACCGGGCGGGAGCGGTGCTTTCCGACATGGAATTCGTCCAATTCCACCCCACGACGCTCTATGGAACCAACATCCTCATCTCAGAGGCCGCCCGCGGGGAAGGGGGGTATCTGCGAAACGCGGCAGGGGAACGTTTCATGGCGCATTATGCCCCGGAGAAGATGGAGCTGGCTCCCCGCGATGTCGTGGCGCGGGCCATTTTCAAGGAGATCAAGGAAGCGCGAGGTTTTGACGGGCACTACGTGCACCTGGATCTCACTCATCTCGGTGAGGCCCTGGTAGGGGAGCGGCTGCCCCAGGTGAGGGATCTGGCCATTCGCTACGCCGGCTCCGACCCGGTGGCTGTACCCATGCCCATCGAGCCGGCCCAGCATTACAGTATGGGTGGGGTGCGGACGGACATCTGGGGAATGACAACACTGCCCGGACTGCTGGCGGCCGGCGAGGTCGCGAACGTCAGCGTGCACGGGGCTAATCGGCTGGGCGGCAACTCCCTTCTCGAGACGGTGGTTTTCGGCAGGCGCGCGGGGCAGCGGGCTGTGGAACTGGTGCGTGGGGAATCATGGCCGAACCTTAGCCGGGAAACGGTGAGGCACGCTCTGGAGCCCCGGGACTGGCTACTGTCGAGCCGCCCGGGAGGGCTTCCGCCGGAGGACGGCTCCTTCGCCATCCGGCGCGAAATGACGTTGCTGATGACCAATGAGGTCGGGGTCTTCAGAACGGGAACCGAGCTCGATCATGCCGTGATGCATTTAGGCCGGTTGCGGGAGCGCTATCAGGGACTCCGGCCTCCGGCTGGAGCTCAGCCCTTCAACTACGCCCTCATGGATTACCTCGAGGTCGGCTACCTCCTCGATCTGTGTCAAATCATTGCCGGCGGAGCCCGTGCGCGCACGGAGAGTCGGGGGGCCCACTTCCGGCTGGATTACCCCCATCGTGACGATCGGAACTGGCTGTGCCACACCTTCGTGAAAAAGGGAGAGAAAGGCCCGGAGTTCAGTGCCGGTCCGGTCGCAATCACCGTCCATGAACCGCAGGAGAGGGGCTACTGACGGCCATGATCCCATGGGTCGGCGGCTGGCTTGAAAAACTTATCGCCTTTTGCCATTGACCTTTATCCGACCTCTGAGTACCGACCTCTGACCTCTGTAAGAGGGGCTATTGACGGCCGTGATCCCGAGGGTCGGCGGCTGGCTTGAAAAACTTATCGCCTTTTGCCATTGACCTTTATCCGACCTCTGAGTACCGACCTCTGACCTCTGTAAGAGGGGCTACTGACGGCCGTGATCCCGAGGGTCGGCGGCTGGCTTGAAAAACTTATCGCCTTTTGCCATTGACCTTTATCCGACCTCTGAGTACCGACCTCTGACCTCTGTAAGAGGGGCTATTGACATGGAGATGACGTTAAAAATCTGTCGATTCAATCCCGATCAGGATTCGGGTCCGTATTTTCAGGAATTTGCGATCGATCTGGAAGGGACCCGGACGGTTTTGGACGGCCTGCTGCTTGCCTGGCAGGAAGACCCGGGTCTCTCCTTCCGGCGTTCCTGCCGCAGCGCTATTTGCGGTTCCTGTGCGGTCCTTGTTAACGGAAAAGCGGCCCTCGCCTGTCAAACACTGATCCAAAATGCTGTGATGCCTGGCGGGGCGATCATCGTGGAACCTCTTCCCTGTTTTCGGCAACTGAAGGACCTGGTGGTGGACCTTGAGCCCCTGTTTGAGTCGCTTCAAGCGGTGGTGCCGTGGCTCGTGCTGCGCGAGGATTACGACGGCCGGATGTCGCCAGAGATCGCCCGCCGCCTCGAAGATCCGGCGACCTGCATCCTCTGTGGAATATGCCACACGGACCTCGATGATACCGGGGAAGCCAAACCCGCGGCCCTGGTCAAGGCCCTGCGCCTCGCCGCGGACCCCCGCGACGCTTTGGGCAGCCATCGCTTGCGGTTCTTGCAGGTGCCGCCCGAAGTTCTCAAGCTGTTCACGGGAGCACTCCCGGAAAAATGCCCGAAAGGAATAAGGGTCGATGTTTCGGAATGTTTTTGAAAGCGATCACCGCCTCGAGTATAGTAGGGCCGTCGGCCATAACGCTGATGCTTTTGCTGAAGCTTCTTCCATCAATCTCGATTCCGGCGGCAAAGCGTCCTTTCTTCTTTAGTTTATGCCTGGAGCAACCATGAAAATAGCATTCCATCGGGTAATTTGGGGGTTGGCAATTGTTTTTTCGGCGGGGTGTTCAAGTTTGCCGGAATGGCAGGTGACCCCTCCGGCGCCTAATGTGTATACGAAATGGGTGGACATTGCGGTGACGCCTGTTTTGGACCGGCAGTACGCCATCAATGTGGGCTACACCGGCATGATCCTGGAGGTGCGGAACAAGACCGGTCAGGACGTTACGATCAACTGGGATGAAACCTTCTATCTGCAGGCGGGACAGCCCAACGGCGGTTTTTCACTGGAGGGAACGCTGGGCGCCCGCCTTAGAGGATTCGAGATCATTCTTGCTCGGGAGACCTTTGTGACCACTATTTATCCCGTAATTCTTGCCAATCCTTCCGGCATCAGCACGCTCAGCGACCCCAGGCTCAACTGGGCCCACAAGCCGATGCCCAAAGGTGACAACGGCATTCTCATCAAATTGCGGGTGGGTGTTGAAGAGGTGCGCGAGAGCATCAGCTTCACCATTTCGGGCTGAAGTCCATTCGAGGCACTTCCTTGATCTATTTTCTTAGATGGTTCCCATCCGGAAACCCCTCCCTTGGTGGGAGGGGCAGGGGGAGGGGGTTGATCAAGTCTTAGCAATCGCATCCTTTTTCACCCCCACCCAGCCTCCCCCATCGAGGGGAAGGAGAAATTGGGGACCTTTTCGGATGGACACTAGATGGCAAGGAACGAGGAATTATCGTTGTCTTTGGTTCAGTAGGAGGGCTGTCATGTTAGGAAACAGGAAAATAATCGGTTTTATTGGATTGGCTTTATTGCTGGCATTGGTGCCGGCGGGTGCTCCGGCCGGAGATCTTCCGATCTCCAAAGCCCCGATTAACCCCGCATTTGACCAGTACCTCGCGGAGAAGGATATGGGCCTGCGCCGGGCAACTATTGCGGAGGAGCCTTCTCTCGGCCACATCCCGCCTCTGCAGCCATGGCTTGTCGGCAAGGAAAAAGCCCCGGTCGATGCCTTCTTCGCCTTGAAAAAAGCCGGTGCGCTTGCCTATCCCGCATCATTCGACCTGCGCACGACTGGTAAGGTGACCGCCGTCAAAGACCAGAAGCAGTGTGGATCGTGCTGGGCTTTCGGCACCTATGCGACCTTGGAATCCTTTAAGATGCCTAGAGCTCCGGAACCGGACTTTTCCGAGAAACATCTGGTCTGGAATCACGGTTTTAACTGGGGACCGTGCGACGGTGGTTTCGAAATCATGGCCCTGGCCTACTTGGCCAGGTGGGCCGGACCGGTGGCGGAAAGCAATTGTCCCTACAACTGGTCTGCCTCTTGGACCAACTGCGGGGTCTCCAAGCCGCGCCAGTACCATGTTCAAAACGCCGAATACTTCGACTTCGACATGGACAAGATCAAGGAATTCCTCACCAAGAGCAACGGCGGTGCACTCAGTTCGTCCTTCTATTGGGACGGCAACTACTACAATGGTACCCATGCCGCCTATTACTATGACGGGAGCCTGGGGTATCCTTCCAACCATACGGTGGCCATCATCGGCTGGGATGACGATTATCCCAGTACCAATTTCAATACCGCGGCACCTGAAAACGGCGCTTTCCTGGTCAAGAACAGCTGGGGAACCGGCTGGGGGGACAACGGCTATTTCTGGGTTTCCTACTACGACGCCCTGTTCGGCACCCAGAATTGGGCTTTTTACAATGCCGAGGCGACCGGCAACTACGTCCGCAACTACCAGTACGATAAGCTCGGCTGGGTCAATACGTGGGCGTGCAACAACGGCAATCCGACCTGGGGCGCCAACATCTTCACCGCCAAGGCCAACGAAAAGCTAAAGGCCATCAGCTTTTACACGGCTCACCCCAACCAGACCGTCAGATACCAGGTGTATGTCAATGTGACGGCGGGTAAGCCGACCAGCGGCGCCATCAAGGTGAACAAACTCATTACCTTTGCCAATGTCGGCTATCACACGGTCAAACTTCCTGCGGCCATCCCTTTAACCAATGGCACGAAGTTCGCCGTGGTGTTGAAGTACACTCCGCAGTGGTCGGGATTGTTTTCGGGTTAGGTGTTGCCGACAGAGGCGCCATTGGACGGCTATTCGTCGGGAGCTACGGCCGGTACGCTCGAGAGCTTCATCTCCTGTGACGGCAAGACATGGGAAGATTTGGGCGCAACATACGAGAATAATGTTGCCATAAAGGCCTTTACCGGATCTTGAGGTTGAGCGGGGGCGCCAATCGCAAAACAGGCGAGGCCGGCCCCCGCTGACCTTCTGTCGACAACCTGCAACACTGTTCTCCTTCGTTTATCCCGGTGCTCTTCCCGGCCTGCCGGCAAAGTTTGCCGGTGGCGGGAAGAGCCTCAATTCACCCCGAGAGAAGCGCCGATGCCAATCCGGAAAAACCCTGTTTCGCCGCTTGCCGTTCTGCTGGTGGACGACGAGCCGAATATTCGCAAGGTTCTCGGCATTTCGCTCGAAGCCGAAGGACACCACGTCACCGCGGTGAGCAATTCAAAGGATGCCTTTAACGAAGCGAGGCGGCGCTGTTTCGATCTGGCCCTGGTCGATTTGCGCCTGGGCGCCGAATCGGGAATGGAGCTGATCACCGCCTTGCGCGCTCTCTGTTCCTGGACCCGAATCGTTGTCATTACCGCCTACGCTTCCATCGACACGGCCGTTGAAGCCATGAAGCGAGGCGCCTTCGACTACCTCCCCAAGCCCTTCACCCATGAGCAGGTGGCTTTGGTTGCGCGCCGGGTGGCTGAAGTGCGGGCCTTGGAGCAGCAGGTTGCCGCCCTGCAGGAAACCCTCGGGGAGATCTCCCCTGAGGTGGACTTGACCACCCACAGCCCCGTCATGCAGCGAACCGTTCAGTTGGCGCGGCAGGTTGCCGACAGCGCGTCGACGATCTTGATCAGCGGAGAAAGCGGCACGGGAAAGACGGTGCTCGCGCGGGCCATCCACTCCTGGAGCAGTCGCGCCCCCAAGCCATTCTATGTCGTTTCATGTCCGTCACTGTCTCCGGAGCTTCTGGAAAGCGAACTGTTCGGCCATGCCAGGGGGTCCTTTACCGGCGCCCTGCGGGACTATCCCGGGCGGATTGCGGCCTGCCAGGGGGGGACTCTCCTCCTCGATGAAATCAGCGATCTGCCGCTGTCGGTTCAACCCAAACTCCTGCGCCTTCTTCAGGACAAGGTCTATGAACGGGTCGGTGAAGTGGAAACACGCAGGGCCGACGTCCGCATCATTGCGGCCACCAACGTCGACATGGAAGCCGCGGTGAGAGCCAAAACCTTCCGGGAGGACCTCTTCTACCGGCTGAACGTGGTGGATATCACGGTCCCTCCTCTTCGGGAACGACGTGAAGATATCCAGCCGCTGACGGAACGGATATTGGCCTTCTTTGTCCGGCAGAATCATCGCCGCATTCTCGGGCTGACCGATGATGCCCTCTGGGTGCTTCAGGCGTACGACTGGCCCGGTAACATTCGCGAACTGCACAATGCCATCGAACGCGCCGTGCTCCTTTGTAACGAAGACCGAATCGGTGTGGAGCACCTGCCGGTGAAGCTCGCGCCGGCCACCGTACCTATGCCGAATATCGGCGATTTGGTGTCCCTCGACAAAATTGAAGAGATGCACATTCGGCGCGTCTTGGGAGCAGCCCGATCGCTGGAGGAAGCGGCCGCGATTCTGGGGATTGATTCGGTAACCCTCTGGAGGCGCAGGAAGAGCTACGGGATCTGAACCCGCATTTCATTTTGAAGTCCTTGCAAAGGTCCAATCCTGAAATCTGAAAGTCAGTTGTCCGGTCTTTCCCCAATTCTTTTGAAATAATCAATAATTATCAATAACTTATGAGCTATCCATCAGGGCATGAGGCTTGCAATAATGGTTTGCGGAGGTATGGGTGTGATGAATTTGAAGGCCAAACTATTGATTGCCTTTTTCGGGCTCGTCTTGATTTTGGTGATCGTGGGTGTCCTGAGCGTGCGCACGGTCACCGAGTCGAGCAATGCCTTGGACCGGATATTCCGAGAGAACTATGACAGCATTGCCGCGTGCTACAGGATGAAGGAAGCCATCAATCGGCTTGATCATATTGCCCAGATCTCCCTTTGGCAAGAATACCCCGAACTGCGCCGCGAAAGTCAGCAGTCCATCAATGAATTTGAAAACAGCTTCAGGTTTCAACAAGGAAATGTGACTGTTTCCGGGGAGCAGGAGGCGACTCATGAATTGGCGCAACGGTGGGTGGCTTATCTGGAGGAGTATCGCCGATTTTTCGAAACCGATTCAAACAGCGGTCGCCCTTCGGTTTATCGCCATGAACTCCTCCCGCGGTCGCAAGAGGTGCGCGATGCGGCCCAGAAGATCATCGAGCTGAACCTGAACAATATGGTTTCGGTGGACGGGCAGGCACGTGTTCGTGCTATCGAGACCAGGCGCACGATGGTAATCCTGTTGCTGTCCGGCATAGCCATCGCCGCGATCTTCATCGCCGTCATTTTGCCCGCGATCCTGCGTCCCATTGCAGGATTGACAAGATCTGTGGCGGCCATTCGTGAGGGCAACCTCGACTTGATGGTGAAGGTCCATTCCCGGGATGAACTCGGACAACTTGCGGAAGCGGTCAATGACATGGCTCGCAGCTTACGAGAGTATCGGCGCAGTGATCGTTCCCGTTTGCTGCGCACCCAACGGTCCACGCTGCTTGCCCTGAACAGCTTGCCCACCGCAGTGGCCATCTGTAACCAGAACGGAGAGATAGAACTGGCTAATGAAGCAGCCCAAAGCCTGTTTGACCTGAAGCCGGATGCGTCCATCTCGGCCTCCGCACATTCAGCCATTGCCGAGCTTTTTTCGCGGGCATGCCGCGGTCTTCGCCCCCTGAAACCCAGGAGCTATGCCGAAGCCGTTCAGGTTTTCCATCATGGGGAGGAGCACTTTTTTCTTCCGGAGGCGATTCCTATTCTGGACGAAGAGCGTGAGCTTGTTGGAGTCACCCTCGTGATCTCCGATGTCACCGATATCCGGCGGCTCATCGAGCTCAAAAGGGGATTGATCGCAACCGTCTCCCATGAATTGAAATCTCCGCTTACCTCCGTTCGGCTGGCCATTCACACGCTCCTGAGCGAGAGGGTTGGTCCGCTCACCCTCAAACAATCGGAACTGCTTGCAGCCGCCCGCAGTGACAGCGAGCGGCTGCATCGCATTATCGAAAACCTCCTCGACATGAGCCGTATGGAATCCGGCCGGGCAGCGATCGAGAAGGTGGCGGTGACTGCCGACCAGTTGGTTCTCGAGGCCTCGGAGGAGTTTCGCACCGCTTTTATGGACCGAGGTGTCCATCTCAAGATTGAACTGCCTCCTGATGCGCCTTCCGTGTTTGCCGATCCGGTCCGCATGCACCATGTCTTATCCAACCTGCTGAACAACGCTCTCAAAAATACGCCGCCCGGAGGCGTGGTGAGCATTTCGGCCCGTCGGGAAGGGGAGGTTGTGCGATTTGTTGTTGAGGACACCGGGCCCGGGATCCCGGTTGAATATCTTCCCCATGTTTTCGAGGAATTCTTTCGCGTGCCGGGCCACAACGAGTCGAGTGACACGGGATTGGGACTCGCCATCGTGAAAGAAATCGTCGCGTTGCATGGCGGCAGGGTCGAGGCGATGAACCTGGCTGGTAAGGGCGCCCGGTTCACCTTTGCCCTCAAGGCCATTGAACCGGGCGCAGGCGGGAGTCCTTCCGACAGCGGCATGACGCCCGCATGAAGGGAGAATGGTTGAGATGGATGCGGTCTTTATCGCCTTGACGGTCATGTTCTATGGCATTTGCCTGATCTACGTCCGTCTTCTTTCCAAGGAGCAGAAGTGATGGAAGACCTTTTGGTTGGAATGGTTGCGGCAGGTTTGATCCTTTACCTTTTTGCAGCACTGCTTAAGCCCGAAAAGTTTTAGGAGGAGTTTGCATGAGACTGGAAGACTGGCTTCAGCTGGCTGCCTTTGTCGCCCTGCTGGTCGTTTTGACCAGGCCGCTGGGACTCTATCTGGTTCGGGTGCTCGACCCAAACGGCAGGACCTATTTCGATCCGGTTTTGAAACCGATTGAGCGGCTGAGCTACCGTCTCCTTGGAATTGGCCCCGGGAGTGAGCAAAAGTGGGAAGAATACGCCGTTTCAGTTCTCATGTTCAGCTGCGTGGGCATGCTTTTTACCTATGCCGTCCTGCGCTTTCAATACCTGCTCCCCTTGAACCCGCAAAACCTGGCAAGCGTTGCCCCGGATCTGGCCTTCAATACCGCAGCAAGCTTCACGACCAATACCAACTGGCAGAATTACGGTGGCGAGAGCACCATGTCCTATTTCTCCCAGATGGTCGGGCTCTCCATCCACAATTTCACCTCGGCCGCCACCGGTGTTGCGGTGGCGGCCGCGCTTGTGCGCGGCATCGCCCGTGACCGAGCAAAGGGTGTCGGCAACTTCTGGGTGGACCTCACCCGCAGCTGCCTCTACCTTTTGCTGCCGCTGTGCCTGATTTTTTCCGGGCTTCTGGTCTCGCAGGGGATGATCCAGAACTTCTCGCCCTATGTTTCGGTACCGACAATGGAAGGTACCGTGCAAACCATTGCCCAGGGTCCCATGGCTTCCCAGGTGGCCATAAAAATGCTCGGCACCAACGGCGGAGGTTTTATGAATGCCAACGCCGCTCATCCCTACGAAAACCCGACACCGCTCTCGAATTTTCTCCAGATGCTGGCCATCTTCGCTATCCCAAGCGGCCTGACCTACTATCTTGGGCGTATGGTTGGAAATCAAAAGCACGGATGGTCCATCTGGTCTGCCATGTTTGTGCTTTTTCTTGCTGCCTTCCTGGTGTGCTGGTGGGCAGAGAGCCGTGGCGACCCCCGCCTTATAGCCCTTGGCGTCGATCCATCATATGGGAACATGGAAGGCAAGGAGGTGCGTTTCGGCATCTTCAATTCGGCGCTCTTCGCCACGGTCACCACCGATGCCTCCTGCGGCGCGGTCAATTCGATGCACGATTCCTTCACCCCCCTTGGAGGATTTGTGCTGCTCTTTAACATGCTGCTGGGAGAAGTCGTTTTCGGCGGGGTCGGTGCGGGCCTCTATGGCATGCTCATCTTTGTGGTGCTGGCTATTTTCCTGGCAGGGCTGATGGTCGGTCGCACGCCGGAATACCTGGGGAAGAAGATCGAAGCCGATGATGTCAAGCTTGCAGCTTTGGTCATCCTTGTCCCCGCCTTGTTGCTTCTACTCTTTACGGCCTGGGCCGCCACGAGCCGGTGGGGGCTTGCGGGTCCGGGAAATGGTGGGCCGCACGGGTTCAGCGAAATTTTTTACGCCTACGCGTCGGCCATAAACAATAACGGCAGTGCTTTTGCGGGGCTTTCAGCAAACACTCCCTGGTATAATGTCACCCTGGCGCTGGCCATGCTTGCCGGGCGTTTCTTTGTTTGCATTCCGGTGCTGGCGCTGGCAGGGAACCTGGCCCGTAAGAAACCGGTTCCCGAAGGCGCAGGAAGCTTCCCGGTATCGGGTATCACTTTCACCCTTATCGTTATCGGCACCGTGGTTCTTGTCGGGGCGCTGACCTTTCTGCCCGGACTCAGCCTTGGCCCCATCGTCGAACACTTCCTGATGATCAACTCCGCGAAACTCTTCTGAGGGAATCCGCCATGGCCAGAACAACTCGCTCGCTCTTTGACCGGACCATTCTTCTTCCAGCCGTCCGGGGCGCCTTTTTCAAACTGGACCCGCGTGTGCAGGTCCGCAATCCGGTCATGTTTGTGGTGATGGTCGGCGCGGTGGTAACGACAATAGAGCTGGTATTCGCGCCCTGGCGTGGAAGGCCCGTCGGTTTTCTCTTTCAGATCACGTTATGGCTTTGGTTTACGGTGCTCTTTGCGAATTTCGCAGAAGCCATGGCCGAGGGGCGTGGCAAGGCCCAGGCAGCCACCCTGCGCAAAGCACGGACCCAGACCGCTGCGACCCTTTTAGGCCCCGATGGGGTGGCTCGGGTCGTCCCTGCCGAGTCTTTGCGAAAAGATGACAGGGTGCTGGTCAGGGCGGGTGAAATCATCCCTGCGGACGGCGAAGTGATTGAAGGGGCCGCAACGGTCAATGAATCGGCCATTACCGGAGAATCCGCCCCGGTAATCCGCGAGGCGGGCGGCGACCGCAGTGCCGTGACGGGAGGCACCGTGGTCCTCTCCGACGAAATCACGGTTCGGGTTACGGCCAACCCCGGGGAAAGCTTTATGGATCAGATGATCGCCCTGGTTGAGGGAGCCAAACGCCAGAAGACGCCTAACGAGATTGCTCTGACCATACTGCTGTCTGCTCTCACCCTTATTTTTCTGGTCGTGATAGTGACTCTGAAGCCTTTTGGCGCCTATTCACAGATCGACTTTTCGATCCCGGTGCTGGTTGCCCTACTGGTTTGCCTTATCCCCACAACCATTGGAGGCTTGCTCAGCGCTATCGGCATCGCCGGGATTGACCGGTTGATTCAGACCAACGTGCTCGCGATGAGCGGGCGAGCCGTCGAGGCTGCGGGGGATGTGGACGTGCTCCTGCTCGACAAGACCGGCACGATAACCCTCGGCAATCGCCAGGCGGTTGCGTTCCTGCCGGCGCCGGGAGTCACCGTGAAGGAACTTGCGGATATTGCCCAGCTGGCCTCGCTGGCCGATGAAACGCCCGAAGGGCGAAGTGTTGTCGTGCTGGCTAAACAATACGGGGTGCGGGGACGCGATCTCAACGAGCTCAAGCATGCCGTGTTCATTCCGTTCACCGCCAGGACGCGGATGAGCGGGGTCGACCTCGATGGGGAAGAGTATCGCAAGGGCGCTCCGGATGCCGTCCGTGAGTTCGTCAGACGGTGGCATCCCAAGGGAAATCAACGCAGCAACCGAAGACATTGCCCGCGGCGGTGGGACCCCGTTGCTGGTCGCCGGCCGCCACCGGGTGTTCGGTATCGTGCACTTGAAGGATATCGTCAAAGGTGGCCTTCCGGACCGTTTCCAGCGTTTTCGCACCATGGGCATCCGCACCATTATGATCACCGGCGACAACCCGTTGACGGCGGCATCCATCGCCGCAGAGGCCGGTGTCGATGATTTTCTGGCAGAAGCGAGGCCCGAAGACAAACTTGCCCTCATTCGTCGCGAACAGGCAGCCGGACGCCTGGTGGCCATGACGGGCGACGGGACCAACGACGCCCCGGCACTGGCGCAGGCCGACGTTGGGGTGGCCATGAATACCGGCACGCAGGCGGCCAAGGAAGCCGGGAACATGGTGGATCTCGACTCGAACCCGACGAAGCTGATCGAAATCGTTGAGATCGGCAAGCAGCTCCTCATGACCCGTGGCGCCCTGACGACCTTCAGTGTCGCCAATGACGTCGCCAAGTACTTTGCGATCATACCCGCCATGCTCGTCACCACGTTTCCGGAGATTGCCGCTTTGAACGTGATGAGACTTGGTTCGCCTGAAAGCGCTGTTCTCAGTGCGATTATCTTCAATGCTCTGATCATCGTTGCGCTGATACCTCTTGCCTTGCGCGGCATTCGTTTCCGGCCTCTCGGGGCGGCGGAGGTCCTGCGCCGCAATCTCTTGATCTATGGGCTGGGCGGAATCGTCGTGCCCTTCATCGGCATCAAGGCGATCGATATGTTGATCACCTTCGTTCATCTGACTTGATTCGGGAAGGGTCTTGCCGGAGTGCAGCCCGTGGCGCAAACAAAACAGGGAATGACCCCATGAAACGGTCAATCTTGATCCAGGAAGCTAAAAAGAGCAATAACCACAAACCTGTTTCTGGTCGTCGTTCTTTGTGCCGCCTATCCTCTGGTTGTATGGGGGGTTGCGCAGGTTGTCTTCCCTCACCAGGCCAATGGCTCTCCCATTCGGTATCATGGTCGGGTTGTTGGTAGCAGCCTGATTGGTCAGGATTTTTCCGGCGCTCGCTACTTTCACCCTCGCCCTTCGGCAGCGGGCTCAGGTTATGACGCAGCGAGTTCAGGCGGCAGCAACCTCGGTCCGCTTTCAAAAAAGCTCGTCGATGACGTAAAAGATCGCCTGAGCGCCTATCGCCTCGAAAACAACCTGGCACCTGAGTTGCCGGTCCCGGCCGACGCCGTGACGAGTTCCGGCAGCGGCCTGGATCCTCATATCAGTCCGCACAATGCCGAGCTTCAGGCAAGTCGCGTCGCCGGGGCGCGGAACCTCTCGGCGGAAGAGGTCCGCAGACTCATTCAGGAGTCTGAGGACGCTCCCAGGCTCGCCTTCTTTGGCGAAGTCGGGGTCAATGTCCTGAAACTGAACCTGGCGCTCGACCGGTTCCAGGGGAAAACCGATGATTGAAAACCGCGCGCTCAGCTTTCTTCATTTGATTCGGCGCGCCCAGCGCGGCAAGCTGAAGATCTACCTTGGCTACGGGCCCGGGGTGGGGAAGACCTGGCAGATGCTTCTCGAAGGGCATCGGCTCAAGCGGGAGGGGATCGATGTCGTGGTGGGTTTGCTCGAAACCCACGGGCGGGCTGAGACGGCAAACTTGGCGGAAGGCCTGGAGGTTGTTTCCCGGCGGCAAGTTCAATACCGCGGTATTACGCTGGAGGAGATGGACCTGGAAGCCGTGATGGCGCGCCGCCCGGAAGTGGCGCTGGTGGACGAACTGGCCCATACCAATATACCCGGAAGTGAAAATGAGAAGCGCTATCAGGATGTTCAGGAACTGCTCGCAGCGGGGGTTCACGTTATCAGCACCCTCAACGTGCAGCACCTCGAGAGCCTCTACGACACGGTCGAATCACTCATCGGGGTTAAAGTCCATGAGCGTCTGCCGGACTCCGTGCTGGCTGAGGCCGATGAGATCGTCAATGTGGACCTGGCGACGGATGACCTGCAGCGGCGTCTCCGCGACGGGAAGGTTTATGCGATGGAACGGATTCCGACCGCGTTGGAGAATTTCTTCAAACGCCCCAATCTCGATGCGCTCCGGGAACTCACTCTGCGGGAACTCGCCTCGCAAATCGACATCAAACGCCGCGGGCAGCCGGAGGGCGAGCTTGACACGGCGCCGGACCAGGTGATGGTCTGTTTGAGCTCCCGCGGTCCCAACAGCGCGGCGCTCCTGCGCTACGGTTCCCGACTGGCGGGGCGTCTCAACCGCAACTGGTATGCGGTCTATGTGCAGACCCCGCGCGAGGAGCCAACCGTCATCGACGCCGCCACCCAGAGGCATCTCTCAGAAACCCTGACCCTGGCCAACAGCCTCGGGGCGCTGGTGTTTCCCTACAAGGGCGAGGATATCGTCGAGACCATTCTCCATTTCGCGAAAGAATATCGGGTGGGACACATTGTGATCGGGCGCCCCGGGCCCCTGCCGGCATGGCGGCGCTGGCTTGGTCGAAAAACCGTTGTCGAGCGCTTGATTCTCAAGGCGCAGGGATTGACGGTCGTGGTCGTCGATCCGACGGCCGATAGCCATTGCGGGTGGGCTAGCGGTAACACCTCAATGACCCAAGGCCGATAACCCGGGTTCCTCCGCGCCTGCGCAAACCAATGTGCTGTTCCTGTGCCTATCATATGAATCGAGTCCTCGTCATTACCGCAGCCTTCTGGCGGGAATCCGCAGATTTCAGACGAGTTGATTTGCCCAGTGCTAATGGAGAAGATTCTTCGACCCATTATTCCGAGCGGTGGGAGACGGCTGCCTGGAAGCGCCTGGTCATCTCACGGGCAGGAATGGCTATGGGGGGTACGTCGGCATTGCCGGGACGGATGAGGAAGTGCACCAACTGCTCGCTCCGTGGGCATAACGCCTGCCATTGGCTCGCATTCGCCACCCGATGCCACTGCGGGGTCCCGACACCGGCGCCGAAGGCGGCAAGATTCAATCCGCGCGAGGTGAACGTCGGCTGAGAACCGGTGGAACCCCATGACCCATTATCCAGCACAACCACGGACAAGTTCCGTGGCTGGTTCTGGCTGAGTTCAAGCATCTGATTGGGGTTTAAGATGAAGGCCCCGTCGCCGTCAAGGACCGTGACTTTCAAATCCGGTCGGGCTTCCGCAAGGCCGATGCCGACCAGGGTTGCCGAACCGAGAGCACCCAGAAGATAGAAATTCCTTGCGCGGTCCTTGATGGCGAAGGCCTCACGGGAGGGATACCCGATCTGGGTCACCAGGACTTCATGTTCTCCCAGGCTTTCAAGAATCACCTGGATAGCCTGGTAGCGAGTCAGCTCGGGCATTCCATGAAAGCCGTCCTCCTCAATGCGAACCGCAGTCACTCGAGGATTGCCCGTTTCCGGTGCTTCCTCAAGCTGCTCACCCTCCCACAAGCGGGGGGACAAGAGGAAGACCCGGACCTCTGCTCGATCAAAGCATTCTCCGACGCCGTTCTCGAACTCATCCAGGTCATCCGGGCTCTCAATTACGGTGACGGGTATTTGGAGCCCCCGGAGCATGGGCAAAACCCGTTCGCCGAGAATCGTTTGAGCTTCTATGGATTCCTGGTAGTGGCCTCGCCAACTTGCCATAAGGGGCAGGGGCAGCCCGTAAAGTACCGGCAGGGTCATCAGTTCCGTAATCAGATTGCCGAGCCCCGTGTTCTGAATGAGCAGTGCCGGCCGGCCCCGGCCCAGGGCCCAGCCGAAGGCCAAGGCCACCCCCGCACTTTCCCGGCTGAGGTGCCAGACGGGAACCTGCCGCTTCAATCTCGCGAAAAGCCATTTGAGTTTGTCGCAAGGCAGATAGCCCACTTTATCAATCCCATGGTGATGAATTATGTCGGTGATGGCTTGACTGGCGATCATGTTCGCTTCTCCGTCTGTGGTCGTTAATGAAAGAAGGCCTTACTTTCTAACACCCAAGTTGAGCGATTCGGTCCTCTGCAGCAGGGTAACGTTTCGTTCTGACAATGATTTCACCCCCACCTAACCTCCCCCATCGAGGGGGAGGGACTATTCTGTACAACCCCTCCCCTGGCGGGAGGGGTAGGGGGAGGGGGTAGGAAATCGCTCAATTTGGGTAACATTAACAGGAGAGGGCCGGTAGGGACAATCACGAACAGGAGGAGGGCGGGTTTTCCAGCCCGCCCGCAAACCAAGGCGGACAGGAATGCCCGCCCTCCGTTGGGGTGCTTCGAAAGTTTTGCTGGGTTGCAGGTCGTTCCGCGCAATGGGTTAACGCCCGTTCATATTATCTATGGGGAAAATCAAGAGAATCACAGCGGCTATCCTCGATGCCAAAAGTGGATTATGATGACTCTGTCTGTTCCACCAGTCCGACGGCGGCAAAAACAGGAAAGCGCAAGGGCGGCATTCCCTCAAGGAGGTTGGCTGATGAACCCGGAACCACGGACAGTACTCTCTCGCACCATCGAACATTTCAAGGAAATCGCCCGGCAGAACCGGTTTGCCGAGAATGGAAATTTCGAGCACGACTCTCATCTCTGCCTGATCTGTCATCCTGAATTATTTCCCGTTGATCCTTTCGTCATTTACCTGAGAGTGGCGGCCGAGGCGGTCAAGGTCAGGCGGCCGTTTCTGGACGAGGGGTTCATTGAGGAGATCAACAACGATCTCAATTTTTCGGGTGAGTCCGGCCGGATTTCAAAAGAGTCGCTCCTGGAGGGAGATCCCAAGTCTCTCCGATTCTGGTCGGGGTGGGTGCGGGAGGCCCTCTCCACCGGATTGGGCCTCCTTTCCATTCACAGCATTACCAGCGTTGAATTCTCTCTGGAAGAAGCGGAAGAGCGGGGGATGGGCCATGTCATCGACGCGCGGGTGAGCGAGATTATGGCCTTCCAGAGAGAAAACGGATGACCGCTGTCATTTCAACGGCGGCCCTTTGGGGGTTTCGGACTGATCGATGAAGCCATCTCCGTTGGCATCGAGGTTGGTGAAATGGTCCTTGGGACCGGGGAATTCTTCCTTTGAGACCTTGCCGTCGCCGTTTTGATCGAATTTCTGGATGAACCCACCGCCCTTCATGCCGTGAGGCGGCCCTTTGGGGGCTTCGGACTGATCGATGAAGCCATCCCCGTTGGCATCGAGGTTGGTGAAATGGTCCTTGGGACCGGGGAATTCTTCCTTTGAGACCTTGCCGTCGCCGTTTTGGTCGAATTTCTGGATGAACCCACCGCCCTTCATGCCGGGAACACCCGGTTGACCGACGGCAACTCCCGCCATCATCAGGGTCATCCCGGAAATAAGCAGTACCCAAACCGTTTTACTCATTCTCTTGAGTTCCATCGTTTTTGCTCCTCGATTACTTCTGCATTGTGAACACCATTACGTGAGTCCCAGCGTCAGCGACTCACTGCTGAAAGACCCTCGAAGCTGCCCAGGCCAACAGGTAGGCCGAGGCAAACGCGCCGAACACAATCAATTCCTCGCGCGGGAGCTTCCTCTTTACGCTATTCTCAAAGCGTCGGCTGAAGCTTTCCCGCTCTTCGTCGGAACGGTAGAGTTCCGTGGGGCTCTTTCGTGTGAAAAGCGACCTCATGCCGAAAGCAAGAAGCGCCAACCGAGATCCGAGCATTTCCTTGACTTTCATCGCTTGTTCTCCTCTGCAAGAGTTGCTTGTGGTCCAGCCTGTTCCCGTGTTTCGGCACAGGTTAATAGCAGGCAATTGTGGAGGAAATATGAAGGGGCTGTGGGAAAATTATGGAGAGTGCTCGTCTTGCTCCTCCGGCACCCGGAAAATGGTGATCAGTGGCCATGTCGGGAAGCGCGAAAAAGGTGACCGGAAACCCATTTCAAGTACTGACGACTCGTTGCAGTTTACCCGGCGGTTTTTGCATAAGTGCTTTAGGAAGACATGGAGCATAAGCTTATGGCACGAGCGCTTCCATGGCGGTCAGAACGTCCTCTCCCCTGAGATCGAAAACCTTCATGCCGGCATCTTCCAATATTTCGATATATCTTCTGTATTCGGCAAGCGGTTTTAAAATCGCTGCTCTCCTCGTGTCATCCCTGAAGCGGTCTTGATCTTTTCGACCGTCACCTTGAGTTTGTTTAACCAAGGATATCGTTTAACGATGGTAATCAGTATAACGGCTCAGTCCGTTAGTTGTGTATGAAGAATGCATTTTTTTGTAAATCTCATTATCCACGGCCGCAGGTTCTTTATTTAAGGGCTGTGAGGCTTCCCGCCTGAGCGTCCTCACACTGGGAGCGAGTTTGGAAGCAGAGGCGAATTTTAACACCTAAATTTTCAGCGAAGCAGGCATTCGAGGGAAAGGTTTCGGTTCGAGTCGCGGCCGATGTTCAGCCGCGTCCCGTTCAAGCGCCGACGGCCCTATCTCCGGTGGACCGAAGCGGGTGTCCTGATCGTTCGGAGCGAGTGGGATAGGGCCCGAAAGGTTCTTCTCGAAGCTGCCGAAAGAGACCGTCGGGGTTGCCACAAGGCTCTGCTTGGCCCGGCCCGGCTTGAGTTCCGCCGGGGCCACTTCGACCAGTCCCTGCAGGCGGCTGAAGAAGCCGACCGCTTCTTCCAAAACCAGTTCCGGAACCCCTGCGGTGACGGACTGCTGTGGCAGGCTGCAGCCCTGCTCCGCCTCGGCCGCATCGGAGAGGCCCGGGATCGAGGCAGCGACTCGCCGAATGCATGCCCCATCACCCGCACCTCGGAAAGCTGCGCCGATTCATTGCCGAAGCGGCGCAGCAACCGGTGTTGACGGTTGATCCAATCATCCGTCACCACCTCGGACCGTTTCCGTGGTTCCTTCTTCAGCAAAGTGGGGAATGGTTTTGAAGTCATAAATGTTGTTCATCGGGTTTTGAGGATTGTGGAGAACAGGTTGGCAGGAAAAGAGGATTGTTGCTCGTGTGGGGAACGATGCCCCGGGGCAATGGTATTGACTCGACGAGGCGCATGATCGTCTTCAGGTGTATTCTAGAACCATGTCAAAACCTCGTTTGACAGAATCTTCCTTTTGGCTTAATGTTCTCCCTTCGGCAAGCAATACCAATTCCCCATGAATCACAGAGGAGCTGCGATGAAAGCTGACGAGTACAAAAGGATCATTTCCATGGCGATCGAAGATGAAATTGAGGCCTACGACTTCTACACGGCGGTGGGTGAAAAAGTGGCAGACCCCAATTTGAAGACGGTCTTCAAAGCCCTGGCAGACGAAGAGAAAAAGCACCGGAATTTCCTGCAGGGCCTGCTTTCCCAGGGCAAGCCACTGGCTTTTGACGAGGCCAAGGACTACAAGATTTCGGAAACGGTTGAGAAACCAAAGCTCAGCATGAGCATGAAGCCCGCGGATGCCATCGCCCTGGCGATGAAAAACGAAGAAGAAGCGATGAACATGTACTCCGATCTGGCCAAGTTCAGCGTTGACAAGGAGCAGAAGTCGATGTTCGAGTCCCTTGCCCGCATGGAGCAGGGCCATAAGGTCAAGCTCGAGGACACGTTTACCAATATTGCCTTTCCGGAAGTCTGGTAACGGTTGCACGAGATGAAAACCCGCGACCGGTGCCTCCCCATCGACGGGGAGCTCCGGTCGGGGACTCCGGCACCACCCCATCCCCCCGACAAACTTCCTGCGAGGGCAGGTGAGATCCGGATCGGGAAGATGTGGCTTGGCTCATTTGAACCCCCAACACCCGGGAGGGGAAGGTGATTTCCGGCCGGGTCAAAGTCCCGCTCATGACGGCGTCCATACGCCGTCCGCAAAGCCCTGCTTCCGACTATTCTTCCCTGGCCGTATCCTTTTCATGTAAATGCTGAACGGTTTCCGCCGATTGTGTGTGAACTCCTCACCCCGAGAGAACGGTCATGGAAATTGAGCGCCCATGAACTGTGCGGTCGGGTGATGAGTGATGAGGGCATGGACTTTTTTGCATAAGGTGTGTAGATTGATTGCGCTCCGGGAGAGTAATCTCCCAACAAAGACAGGATGGCGTTGGGAATCGAAAACCAAATTTTTCAAGGAGGTTCCAAAGATGGCAGATTATTACGTCAATGTTCACCTGAATGAGGACAGACTGAAGACGGTTGAGGCTGCTGGTCTGACTGGCCAGATCAAGGAAATGGACGGAAAGAAATTGATCCAGTTGGGGATGAGCAAGATGGATCAAAAGAAGCTGATCAAGGGCTTTCCGGGACTAACCTTTGACGCCTCCAATGCTTGTGTGCTTCCCGAGCAGGCAGAGAATATCCTGATGGGTTTTGTGGCCGATCTGAAGACCTTGGATGTCATGAAGTATGCGATCATGAAGCTCTTTAACCCCTTGGCAGGTAAGCCTCTGCGCTCGGCAACCTCCGGTTAGGAATTTTATGCGGTTCGAGGCCCATTGCCGGGCCGAGGCAGCATCAATGGCAATGTGGTGCGAATATTCTCAGTGATAGTCTGCTCAGCGTAAACCTCCCGCTCGATTCGTCAGAAATGTGGAAGCCATGGTGACGCGCAGTTTCTTCCACCTGCGCAATTTCCGAGAAGAGCGCAGTGCCCGACACATCGCTCGATCCGGAGACGCTTGGTGGTGGGCCTCTTTGCTCCTTATGACGCCGTCCGGAGAATGTGCTCCTCCGGCAACCTATTTTCCCAGCATTTGTGCCTTGAGCGACTCCGACGGGGGGTGTTTGCCGAACCAGACACGCCACAAGGCGGCCATGAAATCATGCCCGGGAATCGTGGCCCGCTCACGGCCCTTGATGAAGACGACCGTTCCCGTTTCCGGCAGATAATCGACGCGAACCTCTTCCCCCTTTTTCACGGGTTCGTCAAAGCAGGCGATGAACTTTTTCATCATCTCCTTGAGCGCCCCGGAGGCATCGGGGGTGTTCTTGGAAAACCCTTCCTGCCAGCCCTCGACCCATTTGTCTGCGTCGACCTGCTTGTAGACCACATGGAGCACCACGCGCTTGGGCTGTTCGGACTCAATAACCTGCCCCGGGTCGTGGGTGGGTTGGTGCAGGTAAGACGCGCCGTAGTAAACGTCCACGAAAAATTTCTCGCGGACCCCCACTCCCATGAGCCGGCAGGGTTTGCCTCCGACGGTCACTTCATCGGAAAAGGTCACATCGTTGACCGTCTTGCCATGGGCCGGCAACCCGCAGAAAGCCAGCCATGCCGCGGTGAAAAACAATAAAATCCTCTTCCTGTGCGCCTTTGCCTCTGTCATGGAGTTCCTCCCGGTTATTCGTTTCGTCAAAAAGGTCACGGGGTTTCCTCTGTGGCCTGTCCCCGTGAAGTGAATGAGATTCCCTGCTGGGATAGAGTCCCGATCATAACGCTTTCAATAAGGGGTTCGCAGATCGCTGCTTCCGACCTCCACACCACCTTGAAACCGGCCCCAACGCCCCCGGCTTTGTCCGATTCCTTTATCACCACGCTGGTGGAAGCCATCGGGGAAATCCTGATTTCCTTCTCGAGATACTTAGTGAGGAGCTTCCCCTCCGTGTCGAAATAGTCAATGGAAACGACGGTCAGGGGACTCTTCGGATCGATGTTGCGGATGCTGAGGGTAACGGTCAAATTGAAGGGCTCTTTGCCGGTCTCCGTAATAGATATCGGAGTAGGCAGGGACATATACGGTTTGGCCCTTGAGGCGCCTGATTTCAGAGCCGGCGGGAGGGGCCGAGGTCAGCACGAAAATGGCCGGCATCACCATGAAAAAGGCGAGGTGGTAAATCAACCTTACTGCCGATCGATTTGTTGCGGTCTTCACGGGAGTCACTCCTTTCATTGCGTCTGAATGAGGCTGGGTATAAGTCTCCGTCCGGAAATTCAGCCGTCGGTCATCGTGAAAATCTCCCCTGCCCCTTGCGAAAGGGGGTGGGCAGGAGAGGGTTGCGGAAGGGAGACGGCACCCGGCAACCCGACCTTACATACGGGGGGTTTCCGGATCCATAGCGACCAGTTCCCTGAAGGACTCGACCTGGTCGTACTTACCGATAACGGCTACGGAATCCCCCTGCTCGAAGCGGAATTCAGGTCCCGGATTGGGCAGGAAAACGCCTTTCCGGTTCACTCCCACCACCGAAGCGCCGGTATGGGTGCGAAGGGCGGCTTCGCCGATGGTGCGGCCGTTAAGGGGGTTCCGGTGGTCCAGAACCAGCCACTCGAGTTCCAGGGAACCGCTGTCGACGAGCAGGGCAATCCTTTTGAGCTCATCATCGTCCGCGCTCAACAGGGAGCACTGGTCTTTGCGCAGGGCATCCGTATACCGCATAATCTCACTCGCGGGCAGACGGAGGTGAAGCAGGGCCTGCCGCGTAATTTCGAGGCCGGCTTCAAACTCGGGCTGGATGACCTTATTCACCCCCTTTGCGTAGAGGTCCTTCATCTGCTCCATCCCTTCGGCCCGAGCGAGAATGTCCAGGGTCGGGTTGAGCTGCCGGGCCTGGAGGACGATCTCCTGGGAAACCACAATGGCGGGGGCGGTAATGAGAAGCAGCCCCGCCTTTTCGGTCTGGGCCGCTTCCAGAACTATTTTCTGGGCTGCGTCCCCGTAGATGATCGGAAAGCCGGCCGTCTTCCCTTGATCAAAACTTCGGTAATCCAGTTCAATGAGCACGAAGGGGAGTTCCAGGCAGCGCAAAACGTTGGCCACATGCTGCCCGACCCTTCCCGCCCCGGCAATCACCACGTGCCCCTTCAGTCCCGCTTCGGGGAGATTGATGGTCTGCAGCGGTTCGTGTCGGAACCAGCGTCGGCGAAGGGCATAGAGCGGCGCCGTCAGACCGGAAAGAAACGGGGTCAGGATCATGCTGATGATCGCGGTACAGAGGACCAGGGTATAGATCTCGTGGCTGATGGACCCGGTGGCAAGCCCCGTGCGGGCCAGCACAAAAGAAAATTCGCCGATTTGAAAGAGCCCCAGGCCGACGGCCAGGGGCACGACATTGCCGTACCGGAAGAGCTTGGCCAGCACGGCAAAGATCAGTCCCTTGCCGCAGCCGATGAGGGCCGTCAGCAACAGGATCGTCTGCCAATGCGCCCACAGGAACGACGGGTCGAGCAGCATGCCCACCGAGGTGAAAAAGAGCAGTCCGAAGAGGTCTCGCAGGGGGATGATGTCACTCAGGGCCTGATGGCTGTAGTCGGACTCGCTCAGGACCATGCCGGTGACGAAGGCCCCGAGCGCGAAGGAGAGCCCGGCGAGGTGCGTGGCGTAGCCGATGCCCAGGCCGATGGCGGTTATGGCCAGGAGAAAGAGCTCGCGCGAGTTCCATCGGGCGACGGCGGCCATCACGCGCGGAAGAAGCCGCGTGCCGAGAAGGATCATCAGCCCCAGAAAGAGAGCGGCCTTCAAGGCCGCCAGGCCCAGCAGCGGCAAGCCGACCCGGGGATTGTTCAGCTGGGGCAGGATGATCATGAGCGGCACGACTGCCAGGTCCTGCACAATGAGCATGCCGATCATGACCCGGCTCGAAAGGGTCCCCAACAATCCCTGATTCATCAGGGTCTTCAGGATGACCATGGTGCTGGACAGGGCCGCGAGGGCCCCGAGCCAGACGGATGGAAGGCGGTCCCAGCCCAGGAGGAGCCCTATGCCGTAGCCGCAGAGAATGGTAAGGAGAATCTGGATGGGGGTGCCGGCGAGGGCAATGGCGCGCACCGGCTTCAACTTGGTGAGGGAAAACTCGAGCCCCAGGGCGAAGAGCAGGAGGGCGACCCCGATTTCAGCCAACAATTCGATATTGCGGACTTCCGATACGGTAACCCCCCCGCCCGTATAAGGTCCAACGAAGACACCGGCCACAATGTAGCCCAGAATCATGGGCTGCTTCAGGGCATGTGCCAGGGTGCCTCCGATCAGCGCCGCCACAACGATGATGACAATATCAGCCGCAATACCCATTTCAGCCCTTTCTTGGCTTCCATCCCTTATCCGTATAGTATAAGTAAAGACGGTGCCGGGAATAGACGATAGGGAATTTAACATCGGGAGGAATTAAAAGTCCATGAGCAGTGAACCGAACAAAATCATTTACTCCATGATCCGCGTCAGCAAGTTTTACCAGAAGAAGCCCATTTTGAAGGACATCTCCCTTTCCTACTTCTACGGGGCAAAGATCGGCGTGCTGGGCCTGAACGGCTCGGGCAAAAGTTCCCTGCTGCGCATTCTGGCCGGAGTGGACAAGGACTTCAACGGCGAAACCGTGGTCGCCCCCGGCCATACCATCGGTTTTCTCGAGCAGGAACCGCTCCTTGACGAGACCAGGAGCGTGCGGGAAATCGTCGAGGAGGGCGTCCAGGAGACCGTCGATTTGCTCGACGAATTTCAACCGGATCAACGAACGATTCGGAGAACCGATGAGCGATGACGAAATGGACAAGCTCATCGAGCGCCAGGGCGAGGTGCAGGAGAAGCTTGATGCGTTGAATGCCTGGGACCTCGACGCGCGGCTGGAAATGGCCATGGACGCTCTGAGATGCCCGCCGGGAGAGACCCCGGTGAAGCTGCTGTCCGGAGGCGAGAAGCGCCGCGTGGCACTCTGCCGCCTTCTGCTGCAGGCGCCCGACATTTTGCTTCTGGATGAGCCGACCAACCACCTCGATGCGGAATCGGTCGCCTGGCTGGAACATCACCTGCAGCGCTACCCCGGCACCGTCATTGCCGTGACCCACGACCGCTACTTTCTCGACAATGTCGCGGGCTGGATCCTGGAACTGGACAGGGGACAGGGAATCCCGTGGAAGGGGAACTACTCGTCCTGGCTGGAGCAGAAGCAGGTGCGGCTGAGAACTGAAGAAAAGGGCGAGACTGAGCGTCAGAAGACCCTCGAGCGGGAACTCGAGTGGATCAGGATGTCGCCCAAGGGGCGGCACGCCAAAGCGAAGGCGCGGATCAACGCCTATGAAACCCTGCTGCGGGCGGACGTCGAGAAGAAGGCCCGGGAGCTGGAAATATACATCCCCCCGGGACCGCGATTGGGGAAAGTGGTGATCGAGGCGGATCGGGTGACCAAATCCTACGGCGATCGGCTCCTCATCGACGGCATGTCCTTCTCCCTTCCTCCCGGCGGGATTATCGGGGTTATCGGGCCGAACGGGGCCGGAAAAACCACCCTGTTCCGCATGATCACCGGGAGCGAAAGCCCCGATTCGGGGACGGTCAGGCTGGGTGAAACGGTGAAGCTCGGCTACGTGGAACAGGGCCGCGAGGTGCTTGATCCGGAAAAAACGATCTGGGAAGCGATTTCCGACGGCAAGGATACCGTCGAATTGGGGAGCCGGGCCGTGAATTCAAGGGCTTACGTCGCGCGGTTCAACTTCTCCGGCACCGACCAGCAGAAGAAGGTCGGCCTGCTCTCGGGAGGCGAACGGAACCGCGTCCATCTGGCCCGAATCCTGAAAGAGGGCGCCAACGTCATCCTGCTCGACGAGCCGACCAACGATCTGGACGTGAACACCATGCGGGCCCTCGAAGACGCCCTCGAGAACTTCGCCGGCTGCGCCGTGGTCATCAGCCATGACCGGTGGTTTCTCGACCGCATCGCGACCCACATCCTCGCCTTTGAAGGTGAGAGTTCGGTCGTCTGGTTTGACGGGAACTATTCCGAATATGAAGCCGACCGCAAAGCCCGCCTCGGGGCCGCCGCCGAACAGCCGCACCGGATCAAGTACCGGCAGTTGACGCGGGCCTAGTCCTTAATTGCACAAATTTCTGACATATCCGCAAACCGTCACCCCCGCAGGTTTCCAGCCGGGGTCCAGGGAGTAGGTTAAGACCTGGATTCCGGACAAGAGCCTGCCGGAATGACGAGTGGGGAGTGTCGATATATCGAGGATTACCCCAAACAAGCACTGGCAAGCGCTTGAAGAGGAGGGCCAACTCTGCGGTTCCTTGAGGGTCATGCCCGGGCAGGCCACCGCGCCCGGATATTGGTCCCTTCACCGATTATGGACTCAACCAGAAAAGCCCCGCCGGACAGTTCCGTTCGTTCCCGCATGCCCGTCAGGCCCAAACCCTTCTCAGGGGCTTTTTTCGCGACGACTTCCCGC
Organism: uncultured delta proteobacterium; assembly: GCA_963844985.1. GTDB lineage: Bacteria > Desulfobacterota > Syntrophobacteria > Syntrophobacterales > Syntrophobacteraceae > JADGQM01. Next base: position 7,710 of record CAWJQV010000003.1, on the reverse strand, counting down.
ACGTCGAAGCCATGGCCGTTGTCTTTCACCTGCAGCTCGATGGTCTTCGCAGCCACCGAGAGTCTCACCTCCACCCGGTCGGCCCTGCTGTGTTTGACGATATTGTTCAACGCTTCCTGGAGGACCCTGAAAATGACTATTTTGATGGGCTCCGGGATTTCATACTCGTCCACATTGATCGCTTCATAAACCGGAAGGTGTGGAAAAGACTTGCGGAATTCGCGGCAAAACCAGCTGACGGTTGCCAGTATCCCCAGGTCGTCGAGGATCGATGGGCGCAAACCCGTGTAAATCCTTCTGGCTTCTTCGATGGCGCCCTGAATGACGGGTACCAGGACTTCGAGGGGTTTCAGCAGGGTCTCGGAATTCTTTATGACTGCTTCCTGCATGAGGCTCTCGACATTGAACTTGACCGCCGCCAGGGACTGGCCGATGCTGTCATGGAGCTCCCTTGCAATCCTCTTTCGCTCTTCTTCCTGGGCTTCAAGCAAGCGGGAGGAGAGAAACCGGAGTTGGTTTTCCGAGAGCTTCAGGGCCTCCTGGGTACGCTTGTGCTCGGAGATCTCCAGGCGCAGTTGGCATTTATCACTCTCAGTTCCCTGGTCCGCTCGGCTACCCTTTCCTCCAAGTCGTCACGGGCTTTTATCAGCGCCTGTTCGGCCCTTTTGCGCTCGGTGATGTCTTCAGCGATCCCTTCGAAATAGATGATCTTTCCGGAAGCGTCGCGAACGGTTCGGACATTGTTGGAGGCCCAGCCGGTACTCCCGTCTTTTCGGCGGAATTGAACCTCAAAGAGAGCGGCATCCTGCCTCTGCAGGGTGCGAATACACTCTTCGCGCACTGCCGGGTCAATATAGAGCTGCCTGCCGATGTCCCCGACGTCATCTCTCAGCGCCTCCGGTGAATCGTAGCCCATTATTCTCGCGAAGGCCGGGTTGACCTCGATATAGTGTCCATCGGGTGAGCTTTGATAAATGCCTTCCGTGGCGTTTTCAAAAATGTTCCGGTATCTGGCCTCGCTTTCCCGCAGCGCTTCCTCCACCCGCTTGCGCTTGCTGATGTCTCGAAACACCCCCATCACGCACTCTTTCCCGTGGAAGACGAGGGCAAAGGAGGCGCTTATGTCCGCGTAGAAAACGGTGCCGTCCTTTCTTTTTACAGGAATATTCGGAGCGACGAGGATTTCGCCGAGGGTGAGTCTTTCGAACTGTGCAATCACCGAGGGCAGGGCCTCCTCGGGATGGATATCGTTCAGCCCAAGGCCGCTGAGTTCATCCGCGGAAAGGCCCAGCATGCGGTGGATTGCGGGATTCCCCAGGAGGAACTTCCTGGTCTCCTTATCGGCCAAAAGCAGACCGTCCTGCAAACGTTCAAAAATGATCCTGAATCTCGCTTCGGACTCTTTGAGCGCGTCCCCCACCTGCGTGCTCTCGGCCTTTTCTGTTTCCAGTTCGGCGACTCGCCGGCGCAGCGCATCCAGTTCGCTCAACGGTTTCTTTCGGGTCCTATTTTCGAAGTCGTTCATTCCAAATGTCCTGAGAGGCGGCCGGCAAGTCTGCCGGGTTGTAGACGGTTGCCATCCGGAAATCCCCCGAATTTCTCCTCCCCCTCGATGGGGGAGGCCGGGTGGGGGTGAAAAGAAATGTGATTGCCGACACTTGACCAACCCCCTCCCCCTGCCCCTCCCGCCAAGGGAGGGATTTCCGGATGGGCACTAGCCGGTATGGTTGAGATCTTGATTAAATGCCGGGCCGGCAGGGCAGCCACCCCAGGTGGAAGCCAGTCTCGAAATTCAGGGAAGGCCCTTTATCACCTCCAGCAAAAACGCGTCGCAACCCTGTCCCGCGAGCAGCGACAGGCCGACGGGCGCCCCGGCCGACACCGCAAGGGGCAAAGATACTTGAGGCAGCCGTCCGATGCCGGCGACACTCGTCAGCGCCAGGGCACGGGGATAGTAACCGCCGCCGCTCGCAGACCGGATTACCGGCTGCCCTCTGAGGGGAGCCGGCGTGGGTGCCGTCGGCAGGCAGATCAGGTCGTGCGGTCCGAGAAAGTTTTTCAGGCATTCATAATAATGCTCTCGTCGGGCGACCGCCTCGGCAACGCGCCGGCGATCAAGCTGATCGCTCAAGGCAAAGCTCGCGGCAACGGCGGGGCCAAAAACAGGCCTGGCAGAAGCGATCCATGCACCGAGGCAACTTTTGATTTCCGCCCACTGGAGCACGCAGTAGGTGTCGCACCATGTCGGGAGGCCTGCGCCGGTCCGGTCGCGGTCGATGTCGTGCAGGCGGATTTCGCGGAGACGATCGCCGAACCGGGCTTGAAGCGACCTCAGCGGTTCAGCCAGCGCCTGTTGCACCGCGGGGTCGGCGAGGTCGAAGGCGTCGCGGAGCAGATATACGGCAGCGGGCTGTTCGGCGGCGACCGGTTCCCGGGCGAGCAGTACGGAGGCTGCTCCGGCCAGAACGTCCACGCTGCGGGCGAGAATGCCAACCGTGTCGAAGGTCGGTGCAAGGGGATTGACGCCGGCCACGGAAATAAACCCGTGAGAGGGTCGAAAGCCATAAATGCCGCAGTTGCTCGCCGGCACGCGCACCGAGCCGCCCGTATCCGTCCCCAGGGCGAAGTCGACCAGCCCGCAGGCCACCGCCGATGCCGACCCGCTCGACGAGCCTCCGGGAACCCGATCCGGCGCTGCGGGGTTGAGGGGTGTGCCATAAAAGTGATTCTCGCCGATGAGGCTGAAGGCCAGTTCGTCGGAAATGGTTTTGCCGACGCAGCGCGCTCCTGCCCGCAGCAGTTGTTCGACACAAACGGCGTGAGCGACGGCCTCGGGATGCGAGTCCCGCCAGGTGGGGTGGCCGCAGCCGGTCTTCATGCCCGACACATCGATCAGGTCCTTGACGCCGAAAGTGAGGCCGTCAAGGGGGCCGGAACCGGTGGGCGAAGCGTCGCAGATCTCCATAAAAGCTTTGCTGTCGGCAATGCCGATCTTTGAAGGGGTGCTCATCGGGCCGCCTCTGTTGTGCGATTGGGGTTATTCGACGCCATCGGTACAAACCACCCGTCACTATCATTTCCGTGTTCCCTTCCATTACATGATTTTCCCTTTCTGCTCAATGTTATGATGGAGCGGTGCCGTCCGGGAAGCTTTACTCCAACCGTGATCGTCCTTATCGTGACTGGATATTGATGGAATCCGGCACGTGCGGACTGCGAGGCATGACGGTTCTCAGCGTGCCTGCCGGTTGCACCCGGACATTGTATCGGGCGCGGGGTCGGTCGGGCCTCGCCAGGCAGGGAAGGGGACTTGGAAACGGAAAAACATTTCAAACAGGACCATCGCGACTCTGATGGACCCAACCAAGCAGGAAATCCCCGTACCTCCCTTTGAGAAAAGGGGGTTGAGGGGATTCCATGACAAGAGGAGGAATCCGAAATGAAGGTTCTGATTGTTTACTATTCAATGTACGGGCATGTTCACACTCTGGCCCGGGCCGTAGCCGAAGGGGCCCGCGAGGTCCCGGGCGCCGAAGTGGTCCTGCGCCGGGTGCCGGAGACCCTTTCCGCGGAGGTGCTGGGAAAAATGGGGGCGGTCGAGCCCCAAAAAATCATGGCCGACGTGCCGGTCTGCACGGTGGAAGAGCTGGCAACGGCCGACGCGATTATTTTTGGCACGCCCACGCGGTTCGGCAACATGTGCGGACAGATGCGCCAATTCCTCGACGCTACGGGACAGCTCTGGGCTCAAGGAGCATTGGTGGGCAAGGTTGGAAGTGTCTTTACCAGTTCCGCGACCCAGCATGGCGGGCAGGAATCCACGATCCTCAGCTTCCATATCACGCTCCTCCATCAGGGAATGGTTATTGTGGGGCTGCCGTACAGTTTCCAGGGTCAGATGAGAAATGATGAGATCACCGGCGGCTCCCCCTATGGAGCGTCGACGATCGCAGGCACAAGCGGAGAGCGCACGCCGACGGAAAACGAACTTGCCGCCGCGCGGTTTCAGGGAAAGCACGTCGCTTCCATAGCGGCAAAGCTCTCGAAGTAGGGCTGCTTCCGAAGCAGTCAGAAGGGCGCCGCCGTCGGGGCAAATAAAATCGGCCCCGGCGGTTGGATGAAAAAAGTGTGCACCGTTCGGCGGGGTGTCTTGACAAGGAGTAAAGATGGAAGCGGCGAAGGGATTTATCACGGTCACGGCAGAGGCGCTGTACGACAAGATGAGTCGGGATGCAGATCTGATCATCATTGACACCCTCATAAAAGAAGTGTTCGAGAAGAGGCATCTGCCAGGTGCCCGTAACGCCTGCGTCTTTCAAGTTGTCTTCCCATCGGAGGTGGAGGCCATCGTCCCGGATCGCGACCGGGAGGTCGTCCTTTACGGCTCCAGCGGGGCATCCCGTGATTCTGTCACGGCTGCCGAAAAGTTGGTTCGGCTTGGCTATTCGAAAGTGTTGGTGCTCGCCGGAGGGTTGGCTGCCTGGAGAGAAGCGGGATATCCGCTGAAGGGTGATGATCCGGATTCTGTGGATGAGGGCGATCGTCTCATATTGGACGACCGAACCTATAAGGTCGACATCGGACAGAGCATTGTCGAGTGGACCGGGCGCAACCCGAACACGACGCACTACGGCACATTACGTTTCTTGAGAGGCCATGTCGCAATCCGGCACGGCCGACTGGAAGGATCTTTCGAGATCGACATGCACTCGCTCAAGAATCTGAACCTGGAGGGTAACGAGCTGCAGGCGGTCCTCCTTGCTCACCTGAAATCGGACGATTTCTTCTTCGCGGAACATTTCCCGAAAGCCCTGTTCACGATCGATTCGGCGCGGCAGATCGGCGAATCCTTGAGTGCCCCCAATTTTGAGGTGGAAGGGACACTTGACCTCCGCGGCGTGCGCAATGTCGTCAAGTTCCTCGCGACCGTCAACCGTTCGACCGACGGCTCGATTACCGTAGAGGCGCATTTTGACTTTGATCGCACCCTCTGGCAGATCATCTACGGATCGAGCCGCTATTTTGCAAATCTGGGCATGCACCTGGTTTTCGATCCCATCAGCATAGGGTTGCGCATCGTTGCGAGATAGGCGGAAACGGACAGAAGACGAGGTTGTGCACTGGAGTAAACCTCGAATCACCTCACCTTGGGTAGCGAAGGAAGCATTATGAATAGAGGGTCGATAGCCAAGTATGTTCTTGTCACGCTCGCCGGGACCGAAAGACGGCCCGCCTGTGAAATTTTCTCAACATTCAAGCAGAGGAGAGGAGAGTGGTGAGCTTAAAACCGGGGTTGATTGGAGAAGCAACGCTCATTGTGGAGGAAAAGCACACGGCGCATTACCTCCGCAGCGGCGCGGTCCACGTGCTGGCGACCCCGATCATGATTGCCTTGATGGAAGAGGCTGCACGCAACCTGGTGGATCCCCTGCTTGAGCCGGAAAAGCTCAGCGTTGGCACGAGCCTCGATATCAAGCACCGGGCCGCCACCCCGATAGGAATGCGCGTAACGGCCCGCGCGGAATTGATGGCTATTGATGACCGTATCCTCACTTTCCGCGTAGAGGCTTACGATGAGCGCGAAAAGGTTGGCGAAGGCACTCACACCCGCGCCATAATCAGCCTGGGACCCTTTCTCGACAGGCTCCGGAAAAAAGCAGGTACCGAAGTTGCCGTGAGGTCCATTCAGAACTTTGGGAAATCAGTCACATCAACGTAATCGGCATGTCTTATTGGATTCTTGGTCTCCCAACCCCCCGCGGGTGAGGAGATGTGAAAATGCGGATCCCGGCCCGCCCTTTTCTTCCTTCTAACCATTATGACCCGGTGGGTCGCAGCCCAACTCCAGCTCTGGTTGCGGTTTCACCAATCCTCGAATCCAATGCTCCGGAAACGCTTCCACTCCGTTTGCCGCACCAAGCAACGCCCCGAGCACTGCCCCTCGGTGTGCATTGTCTCCCTCTAAATTGGTATTGACGATGAGCCCTTTCTCGGGCTGGTCGGCGTTCTTGAGAGCAAGATAGATGGCGGCCGGGACTGAATCCTCAACATAGCATGCGGTGCTAGAGATGTCCGCCGCCGACGGACTCGTCGGATTTGCTGAGCCATGCCTGGAACGGGTGACCCAGGAGCGGGTTCTTCTGCAGCTGGATGCTATCGAAAACGACCTGTTTCAGTGAATCACCTTTCAGCGCAAGCAAGAGAAGACGGATGATCAATCTGCCTGCATATTAATGGAAGAGTTTCTCAAGGAAAATATCCCGGTTCCTTTCTTTAAGTTTCCCGCCCTTTCGCCATTGGATTCGCAGAATAGAACCAAGTTCTGGGAAAATTTGCGTAAGGTGGTAGACTCGGGTTTTGCTGAGGGTGACCATGACCAATAGAGGGTGTATTCATTGAAATGGAGAGCAGATAACTGATCTCAAGCCGTTTGGGGATGTCGGACAACGCCACTGAAGGCTTTGTTTGCTCAGACAGATAAAGCGGCGCCACGTAGGCTTTCACCAGCTTCTGCCAGCGCAGCAGGGCTGCACTGTGCAGGGGAACCCGCTATTGTCCGATGGTGATGCTCTTGGCAAAGGTGGCATTCTCGATTGTCACGGCGTGGGCGCGGGAGGGCAGGCTGACCAGCGCCGCCACGGGGACGGTGCCACAGACGATGCGAAAGGTGGCATTCACAGAGGGCGTGGAATCTCCCTCAGGAAAAGTTCAGGACACTAATAGCCGCTTCGTTATTAATGCAAACATGGAACTGATTCGGTTGTATAGACCACCAGAAATGCCGACGGGTCTTGGGTCGCGGTTGTCAATCGAATAGGTGGCGCGGTTGAAATTCCCTTGATTTCTGGTTTTAATTTGCCATAATGTAATTACTGTAATTATGGATGATATTTTCCTCCGACTAAACGGTGCCATCATGGAAAAACATTTGCGCGCAAGAGACGTTAAGCTAGTACCCATCGGCAACTCTCAAGGTATCCGTATTCCTAAGGCTCTACTGCAGAGATATAACTTGTCGGACTCTTTGGTCCTCGAAGAAACCGACCAGGGAATCCTCTTGCGAAAGAAACGGGACGGCAAACTCTCTTGGGGAGATACCTTTAAGGCCATGGCTGAAGAAGGTGAAGATTGGGCGGATTTCGATGCAACCCTGCTGGATGGTTTGGAGGAAGCCGACATTGAGCCCTAAACGATACGCCATCTATTTTGCCGATTTGAATCCAACCCTAGGCAGTGAGATCGGCAAGGTCCGTCCTGTTGTCGTTATCAGTCAAGATGCCATGAATCAGTATTTGGACACGGTTGTTGTCTGCCCTTTGACATCAAGACTGCATCCCCAGTGGCGCTCGCGATTGCAGATAAGCTGTGCAGGAAAAGAAGCTGAGATAGCCGTCGATCAAATACGAACACTCAGCAAGAAGCGCCTGAGAGAGAAAATTGATCAATTGCCTGCCGCGCAAGCATCCCAATTGAGGAGAATCATCACGGAGATGTACGGCGAATAACCGCCCTTCTATTTCCTTGGCGTCTTTGGTTGACGGCCTCTGCACATTGACCCTACAACATATGATAGACGCAAAGGACGTTCTGAGAAGTTGGGTCGGCCCAGTTGCACGAGTCTTCTTGGAGATTGGCAAGGAAAGGAAACTTTTGATCCCCTGCCGAATTATGGAGAATCATCCCTTTAAAAACCCCGAGAAACCTCTTTAT
>CAWJQV010000002.1:0-23569 GCA_963844985.1 uncultured delta proteobacterium | reverse complement strand
GGAAGTTATTCATCAGGCACTTGTCCGAATAAGGGTTGTGCAAGACCCAATCGGACTCGGCGGGCAATCCGAGGAGGGGCACCTTAAGATCGTAGCCTGACGGATCGTCCAACTCCAGATTGTACGGTGGCTTGGCAAAACCAGCCGACGTCTGACCCGGATCTCGATCTGTGCGGCGCTCATGAGACCCGGCTGATCAGTCAACCGGGTGCGGCCCTCGCGCGGTTCGAAGAGTGGAGACGAAGGCCCGAATCCGCTGATCCTGGGGAATGTCCATTCCTGCCGTTTCGATGATCATGACCGGGAGGTTCGAACTGAACGTGCCTGCCCCGCTGTCCAACAAGGTATAGGTCTGGATGCCTATCCGGCTGGGCAATAATCCCACCTGGAAGACGCGCGCCTGGATGACTGTGTTCACGCTTAAGGACAGCGGTTGCGTGTAACGCGCCGACGCTTGGGTCGGGATCGAGCCGTCCAGGGTGTAGCGGATGACTCCGGAGGGAGCGGCGATCACCACGGTCACCGTGCTATTGGTGTGGGGGCCGCCGGGGAACGGAAAAGACAGGATCTTCGGCAAATCCCCGGCCTGTGGTCGAGTTGGGCTTCCCGGGAGTCGGCGTCACAAAGTATCCCGTCACGCCCGGATCCGCCCGGTCCCGCCCAAAGGAAATGTCCGGCTGCTGCACTGGGTAAGTGGGCGAAAAGCTGGAAACGACATTCGTAGAAAGTCAACCAGGGCCAGGAACTCTCCGTGACTGGCGAGCTTGAAATTCGTATGCAGCGGCCCCGAGGCATTGGTGCGATTCTTATTCGCGGACGCCCACACCAGGATATAAGCATTGGGGGGCAGAATCCATTGCGGGAAGCGCCACTTCGTCAACTGTCCGACCTCATCCGTGAGGGACCAGCCCGCGAGGTCTACCGCTTCCGCTCCAAGATTACGCAGCAACTCAATAGATCGACGGAACGACTACCGTCCTCGTCCTTGGGTCCGGTGATGCTGTCCGTCAGGAATTCCGAAATGATGACGATCGGACTGGGTCGCGTTGGGATCGAATTTGATCGTCCAACTGCTGCCTTCAAAGTAATTGGGAGGATCACCAAATCCCGGATCCCGTTGACCAGGTGCCCATGTTACTTGCACTGCTCCCGTCGCCGGCGCAGAAAAGGCGAAAATATACTCGCGCGGCGAAACCAGGGTCACGCTCGTCGCGGGTGCGCCGTTGACCAGCAGGTCAGCCGCATCCACCGCGGCCACAGATTCGTTGAAGAAGACCTGGATCTGATTTGGAGGTCGCGGACGGTGGCGCCTTGGCCTGGGACCGCGTCCACCACCACGGGTGCCGCGGTATCAGAAGTGCTGACCAATTGGGCGTCCAGGAGCAGATCGCTGCTGGTGGAGTTCGCGTTGAACGCATGGATGGCGAGAACGTTCGTCCCGTAGAGTCAAAAGCCTTTCAGAGGTTTGGTTAGACGTGATCGAGATTGTGACGGGTTCGATAGCGCTGCTGGCATTGCTGCTGGAAGAGCCAGATCTCCCTCCGGCACCGACGTAGAACGACCCACTTCGGTCCCGTTGATATACGCAACGAACCCGTCGTCGATCCGGACGGTCAGATCGAGTTGCACCACCCCGGCGATGTTCGCCAGCGCGAAGTCATGCCGGAAATAAACACTCAGCCACTCTCCCGCGCTGCTGGAGGAGATCGCCGTGCGGATGTCCGGCTCCCCATAACCGATTGGAGCGACTCCGTCGCTCCAATCCTCGTCAGGAAACTAAGATTGGCGCCAGGCATCGGACGGACTTGATGCTTCGTGAGTGCCAAGCTGGAAACGCCACTCCGCGCCGAAAGGGACCAACACGTCAGACGTGCGCCCCGTTCAAACACACGGAGAATTCCGCGGCACAAAACACCGATCTTCAGCAGCTGTTGCATATGACGATTCAACCGAGGAGCATTGTGGAACCTACAGCAAAGCAATTCCCATGCCCCACCTGGACGGCACGGTTTCGAAACCAGGGCCTCCCGCGACCTGGTCGATCGTCTCCGGCAAACTGTCCAACGCGAAAGCTTCAATCCGAAACAGCTCAATGTCGGCGTTCCTGGGGAGACCGAGGACTAGATATGAAGCGGAGTTGTTCGAAACGCTGGCACCGTTCCAAGCTGGCAACCCCGTTGCCAACCCGGTCCAAGCCCGATGCAGAGCCGATGCCGATTGGGTCTGCATCGGCTCTGCATCGGGTCTGCACCGGGGTTGGGTGGGAAGGAGTGGGTAAGCGGCAGCTGGGTCTTACCGCAACGACGTCCGTTGCGCGGACCGCACCACGTCCGGCGCGCAGCGTGTCCGCACAACTTGCTGCAGGAGAAGGGAGCACCTTCATGATGTTGCACCGCGCCCTCCTCGTGCTTACCTTGCACGAGAGCGTCTGGGAAGACCGCCCGTAATCTCAGCACAGTCTCCCGGTGCGCTGAGTTTTTCACCCCTGCGCTGATGGCTGCGGCGGAACAACCAGGTTTGCTGCCTGCAAATTGCGTAGAACATTGCGCCGGAACCGGATACGGTAGAACCGCCAATTTGCTATGCTAGCCTTTACCGCAGATGATCACTGGGAGCCAGGGGTGCGGGGATCCGACCGTGGTGGGATGGGTAACGGTGGTCGCCTACTTTTTGGCGGCTGGCCTTTGCTGGGGAGCAGCGCGCCGCGCGGCGCCCGTCACGGAAAAGGGCGATGGGCGGCGACTTTCTGGTCTTTCTTTGCGATAGTGCTGGTATTGCTCGGCTTCGATAAACAGCTCGACCTGCAGACCTGGTTCACCCTGATTTTCAAATATAAGGCGCTCAACGAAGGCTGGTTTACGAGCAAAGGCGGCAGTTCCAGGCAGCCTTTATTGGCGCCGTCGCCCTGGCCGGCGTCGTCAGCCTCGCTGGGATGAGGCTGCTGGCGGGCAACGGGACCGGCGCTGTGCGCACCGCCCTGATCGGCGGGGACTTTTTTCCGGGTGCTTCATCCTGATCCGGGCTTCGTCCTTTCATCATGTTGACCGCATGCTGGGGGATGGATTTAGGCGGTCTCAAAATGAACTGGATACTCGAGCTCGGCAGCATCGCGTGCATCGGTCTGGGAGCAGTCCTCGCCATCCGGAGGGGATCTGCGGACGCCGATGGCGTTCGGAAAGTGAAGAGGGAGAGTAACTAGGATGGACAGTTAATCGTCAGACCGTCAAAATACACGACGCCGCTCGGTATGTCTCAGGGCGGTACCAGCAGAGGCCGCTCCAGATCTCATCTGCGAACGTGTCCTCGACGTTGCGGAAGTGGTTTAGCCCAGTGATCAGGAGAATCACGGTCACGACAGAAGAGACAATCAGCCCATTGAAATGCAGGGGCATGTTCTCCCCAAGAAACGACCAGCGGAAGCCGTAGATGATACCGACCATAGGGATTCAGCACGTAAACCAGGCGCCATCGATCTGAGATCACTCCATCGCTAAAACCCACAGGGGAAAGGTAAAGCCCGAATTGAATCGCGAAAGGCACAATATGCCGAAAATCACGATATCGGACCATCAAGGCGGATACCCAAATACCTACCCCCAACGCCACGGCGAGGAGTAATATAAAAAAAAGCGGGAGGGCCGGTCTCGCCGGCCCTGGCGTGTGGTGATACCAAATCATGAGGATAATCAAGAAGGCCAACGAGATCCCGAATTCCACCAGGCTGGTGATCAAGCTGCTCGCCGGGACAAGCAACCGCGGGAAATAGATTTTACTGATCAGCCCTGTGTTATTCACCAAGCTGTTCCCGCTCTCCGACAAAACCGTCGCGAAGAACTGCCACGGCAAAACGCCGCACAGCACCACGAGCGGATAAGCCACCCCCCCAGACGGCAGTTTGGCCACACGGCCGAACACCACGGTCAGAATCGAGCATGGTCACCACGGGGCGGACCAAGGCCCACGCCACCCCTACCACCGTCTGCTTGTATCGCACCAGCAAGTCACGCCATGCAAGAAAATAGAGTAGCTCTCGGAAACGCCAAACGTCTTTCCAGTATCCGACGTTGGGTGCAAGCCACGATTCAATAACGAGTTCCTGCATAGAAATCGCGCGAAGATCAGTTCGAACCGGACCCGTGGCCGAAAAAGGTATCCCGTTGGAATTTGGGTTTCCAGTCGAGTTCGGCCGCAGCCCCCGTGGCATGGGCCGGCCAAAGTCGCCTCGTGCTGTATTTCTTGTATCGAGAGAATCCACGACCCGAAAGGCCACCGCGTCCTCGACCACAGCATGCCACGTATCCGGCTTCAGGGGGCCCGTAACCACGAACGACGACCGAAAGCAAGCCTTCCCCCAGGAAGTTGCCGGGGTGTTCCGACCCTGTGCTCACATAGCGGCCCGTGGGGCGCGGGCGCCCTCTCCATTTGGGATCCAGGTCCACCGCAGTGAAGACCGTTGAGCCTTCCTCGTTTGGAGGCGGAAAATGAGGCAAAACACGTGACGAGCCTCCAGCACCGTATAGGTCAATTCGACCCCTACACCATGGCGAATATCTATCGAATCGATGACTGCGCCTTCTTCCGACCGGATCCGCACGGCGCGGAGGCGGGCGACGTTATCTCCCGGAGACGCGGACAGTCCAGACCACTCACGCACAGCGGTCGTGCCTGCGCCAGCATTGAGGTAAACGTTCGCCACCTGGTCGGAGGGGCCGTCCATCCGCACCTGGCCGCCATCGATCAGCAGGCACCGCGAGCAAAGGCGTGTGACGGCCTGCATGTTGTGGGAGACGAACAGCACCGTGCGTCCGGCATGAGCGACATCTCCATCTTCGCCAAGCATTTCTTCTGAAAGGAAACATCACCAACGGCCAGCACTTCATCCACGATCAGAATCTCCGGTTCAATATGGGCAGCCACAGCGAACGCCAAACGCACGTACATGCCGGAAGAGTACCTCTTGACGGGCGTGTCAAGGAAACGCTCGATTTGGGAAAAAGCGGCTATTTCGTCGAATTTCTTCCGAATCTCGCCCCGAGTCATGCCGAGGATGACACCGTCAAGGAAGATATTCTGCCGACCGGTGAGTTCAGGTAGAAATCCAGTGCCCACTTGCAGCAGACTTGGCAACCCGTCCCCCGATCCGGATACTGCCGGAAGAGGCCTTCTGATTCAGCTCAGAATCTTGATGAGCGTGGATTTCCCGGCACCATTGCGACCAATAATGCCCACCACTTCACCGTGATTCACGCCGAAGGTAACGTCCTTTAAAGCACCAAAGTTCTCGGTTTCTACACTCTTCCCTTTGCTTCTAAGCCACTGCCAAGGGGATCGGATCGCTCGTTCCACTCTGTGCCTGAGGGCGTCCAATTGATCGGCCTTTCGCCCGATGACGTATGACTTGGAAACTGCGATACGGCGATAACTGTCTGGCTCATGAGCACGTAAAGAACTCCGAAATACTAGGTGTTGTGACCTCCTGACTCCCCTCATGATCCCCCGAAAACCTGGCCCAGGCTAGTTCCCACGCACTTTCGATCACGAGATGCGCGCCAGAACGCTTCTGGGGTGTGGAGCGGAGCTACGTCTCTAAAGTAGTTTGCATTCCTCAACAAACGATTAATCTTGTATCAACAGTCAGTTGATTGCAAGAAACAATATATGCCGCCTCGATCCAGGCAGGACGCGTCCTTTCATGCTGCTAAGTCCAACACCGCAGGCTTTTTGGCAAGAATCAGCGCCTGGAGGCGTTCGCGACCGCCACGGGCCGAGCGGAAGCGCTGCTGGAAGCTCTTGGTGTTAAATTTCGATTTGGGGTTGTGCTTGCGCGCTATGTCCACGGCGGCATTGGCCAAGCTGAGCACGACCCGCCGGATCATGCCCAGCACCAGAGCCGAATTGGGGGTTCGCACCCGACTCAAGTCCTCCTGCATGGTAATGTCCAAGCAGTGGTGGAGTCGGCTTTCAATGACCCAGTAGTGCCGTTTGAGTTGGAGCATGCCCAGGGCCTGCAACTGGTCCAGCGTCAGGCTGCTCAACAGAAACACCACCTCCCGGCTCCACTTGCCCCCGCGTTTGACTCGGGTTTCCAGTCGGGCCGCCAGCCGGGCACCCGGAAAGCCCACCTGGCTGGGCGTCACTTCCAGGCATTGCAGATAACGAATTTCCAATCGGCTCCGATTGTGCTCGCGCCTCAACACTCGGGTGCGCGGCGTGGCCTGAGGGGGAAAAAGCCTGTTTTTCAAACAGGTTTTGCAAAGTTGCTTGGAGGGTCGGTTGGTTGCCCTTGACCGTGTGGAGGACATCGCCCCCTTGTTCGTAGAGGATTTGTTGATCAGTCTCCACCTGGGTGTGCGCCGCGTCGCTTAAGACGATCTTGCCGGTGAGGTCCAGGCGCTTGAGCACTTGGCGCGCCGCCGGGATCTCGTTGCTCTTAGCCTCGGTGATCATCCCGCCCAGGTACTGCCCGTTACCGTCGGTCGCATTGACCATTTCCACACCGCCGTGACGCATCTTCTTGCCGTCAATAATGACCAAGGAGTCCTGAATGGGGCCAGTCAGTTGGCGCTGCCACCGGAGTAATACCTCCTCCAGTTTGCCCCCATCCACCCCAGCCAGCACCCGAGTAAAGGTGGTCTTCTTGGGACAGCGATAGCACCGCGTGTGCTGGTCTCGGCGAAACCCCAAAGCCCGTAACTGCGCTTGGGTGAGCGTGTCGGCGAATTGGGCCAGATCGTCAGGACCTTGGCGCACGCCGGTGGCCATGGCCATGACGATGAGGCAGATCATCCCGGCCAGGGGATAACCCAGGGCTTGGGCCCGGCGGAACTCTGGCAACTCCTGCCGTAGCGCCTCCATCAAACTGCGGATTGCTTTGACTGGGGTGGTGCAGTGCGCCCTCGCGGCGGCCTCCACCATCGCCCACTCCGGGGGCAGTTGCGGCGCGCGCAGTTTGACGCAGGCTCGCTTGACCAGTTCCCGCACCCAGATCTGTTTGGGGGCATCGTGCTTAATGTAAAAATCAGCCGCATCGCGTTTCCAACCGGCCGTTTTGCCCAAGTGCGACCAGCCGCTGACCTTGTAGGCGGTGCCCTGATAAAGCTGCGGATCGACAAAGCTCTCCACCAAAGCGAGGGGATGCCCCACCGCTCCAGCCAGTCTTGGGAGAGGCGCCCCAGCATCAGCCTCATGAAGCGGCTGATGAGATTGGGGCTGTGACACTCCGGCAAGACCAGTAGCCGCGAGTTGTTGGCCAGCAGTGCGCGCCGCCGCCGACACTGTTCAAAGTCCCAGCCGATAAACTCATCGCGGTCCTTGATGTGGAAAGCCGCCCCGCTCCAGGTGGCCAGCGCCAGCCACTGGCCCTTGTAGGTTGCGACGTAGCGCAAGTGCTCGCCCACCAGCGTGGCGTCGTGCAAGTAGTGGTCCTCGATTATGGCCTGATCGCAAAGGAGGATCTGCTCTGGTCGGGTCAACAACTGCAGGTGCCCATGTTCCAATATGTGCTGTTCGTCGGCGGAAAGTTCACGGCGTTTGTGTTTGCCCATGCCGCCAGCCTAGAAAAATGTAAAGGGGATGTCCCGCAAAATCGCTTAAGCTCTTAATCCTCAAAACTCGGCACCGATGGACCGACGCCCCCTACGATCCAGGCCTCGGAACCACCGGGCGCGTTGAAGCTTGCGGAGGTGGCAGTCGTTCGCCATCTTAATCCTCGCCAGGGTGCACGCCGGCTCCTGGCAGGCCAGCATCGACTGTCGGCCCAGGTGTTCCGGTCGGTCGTTAGATGTCTTTCGATGACCTCAGCATCAACTCATCCGCATGGTCGGGTTGTTGAACTCGACGCCGTGCGAGGACTCCTGGCCCTGTCGGTCGCGGTCACCCATCTCTTTCCTGGTGTGGTTTCACTCAACTGCAGCTTAAATGGCGGCTTGGAAGTCTCTGGCACCTTTTGGTGGCGCCGGAACCGGCCGTGCAGACTTTCTTTATCCTGAGCGGCTTCGCCATCTCTTTTCTGATTTATGGACGGAGGCAGTCCTACATGGGCTTCATGATTCGACGTTGGTTTCGAATTTATGCGGTCTACCTGGTCTGCCTTTTCCTGACGTGGCCATGGCTGGACTACTCCATGGATTTTGGAAACTGCGTCCTGGCGAGATGCGACTTACCTTCGGCGTGGCTGGTATTTCGCAAAGCGAGCGTGCGCATCCAGCGGCCCACCTGCTCGCTCATCTTTCCTTGCTCAATGGGCTTTTCCCAACGAACGTCCTGCGCGACAGCAGCGTGACTTTCCTGCCCCCGGCTTGGAGCATTTCAGTGGAATGGCAATATTATCTGCTGGCGCCCCTGATCGTCCGATTGGCTTGCTCGGCACCCGGAATCCTGGGGTTAACAGCCGTTGCCTGGCTAGGGCACCGGTTTGCGCGCGGGTGGGAAAACCCCCTTCTGGCTTTTGTGCCCCCACTCTTGCCATTCTTTCTGATTGGGGTGGCGAGCTATCACGCCTTTGCGGCCTTCTGCGCGTCGGGAGCGCGTCGATCGCCACAGTATCTCATTGGAATCGCCGCTTTCCTGGGTGGGGCCGTGTTGGTTTCCTGGCACTCAGTCACATTGGCCATTTGGTCGCTAGCTTTCGGGTGCCTTTTTGTGGACGGAAATACCAGGCTGGCGCGTTCCTTTGTGTGCCTGCGGCGAGTGCTGGAGCATTCCTTTCTGCAGTCGCCGGCAAACTGTCGTATCCCCTGTATTTGATTCACTGGCCGTATCATTATGTTTTATTAGCTGTGCTCTTACGGCTGAAAACCTGGCATCTCCCCGGCCGAAGCAGCGCTCTGGCTCTTCTTCGCTGGAATACCGCTGATCCTCGGAGCCGCTGCCCTTTTGCATAGCGCTGTCGAGGCGCCGTGCATGCAGTTGGGGAAGCGGCTCGCGCCAGGCGGCAAACGAGTCAAGACTCCGTCTTTTGTTACCGCGGCACTTCACGCGGTCCCATCGATCTCAGGGATGGGACCCCCGGGACCGGAAAACTAGGCCCTTCTTCGTGATTCCCGCGTCAGACTCTGGGAGTCAGAGGAAAGGTGTTCGCAGAGGCGCCAACTTACCAGGCCTCAAAAGCCGCCAACCTGAGAAGTGCGCTTCGACGGTCGCTTGACCGATGTCCCCGGGAATTGACCCATTCACCCTTGAACTCGTCCCAGGCTTCGTCATTGACCTTGACCGATTTCAACAGGCGCTGCTGAGGATCCCGAAATCGCAAGCGGATCTCTTTGGGTGGGTTGCGGCGAGGGCCTTCGACCTGGGCGACGATCTCGTCTGCCCCACCGGTGAAAACCACGCTGCAGGAGCCGAAGTAGGTGGCGGCCTTCTCGATTCCGCAGCGCTGATTTTCTTGAGCCAGTCGCGCGGGACGGCCTGGCCGAGGAGCAGTTTTTCGCCTTCCTCGCGCACGAAGAGGTAGCGCAGCCAGCCGGCGCAGTTGGATTCATCGGAGCTCTTGAAATGGTCGCCGCGCCAGTCGCCCATGTCGGGCAAGGCGTGCTCGGTGTTCATGCGGACGTCCGGGAAATAGCTGACGGCCTGGCCGTTGAAGAGCGCGCGCAAAGCGTGCTTGACATCGTCGCGGTAGAGGTACGGTTCCACGTCCAGCAGCAGGCAGGCTTGCATGGACATGCCGCCGCGGCTGAACCAGTGTTGGTCGAAATCGTCCAGGGTGTAGCCGTATTGGTTGGAGAGATAGAGGTTGTCCTCGTAATCCTTGACGATCCAGGTGGCCTCGTGCGAACTTCGGATCGAGCGCGCGCGGTGATGAGCAGGTGGAGGGCGCCTTCGAGGGTTTCGCAGATCCAGCCGAAACTGCGGCCGCGCCGGTGGACGTGGGAGGGAATGTTCGGCACGGCCGTGCCGTCGCGCAGGCGGACCACCGGCGAGCGCGTGCGCAGGCCTGCGCGGAAATTGGCGAGCAGCGCGCTGTGATAAGTCGCTGGCCGCCTGGCGGATGCGCGGCGGCGTCGGGATGCTGGATCTGTTCCAGCGCCCAGGCGGCGGAGTCGAGTCCGCGCCAGGTGTAGCAACTGGTCGACAGCCAGGTCCACCAGTCGCCGATGTCCTCCAGGCTGCCGGCCGGCAGCAGGCCGCGCTCGAGTTCGTGGCGGTCCGCGGTGCGCGCGGTTTCGCGGATGATCCAGTCGGCGCCCTTGACGATGCCGGGCGCGGCGCGGCGCAGCCAGGCGTCGTCGCGGGTGAAGCGGTAATGCTCGCCGAGCATCCAGAGGATCCAGCCGTGATGCTGGTTGTAGCCGCCGGCTTCGTAGCCGCCCGCGCCGTAGAGCACGCCCTCCTTGGACGCGAACGAGCCGGGCAGCCCGACCGTGCCCTGGTAATGCAGCCAGGCGTCCAGGCAATCAGCAATACGTTCATCATTTCTATGTCATCTTACTCGTTCAGTTGCGTATTGTCTGGACGGGTGAATCAATTACCTTCCTGCGGCACTCGGATTCGCATGGGTGATGACAGATGAACCCGCAGACCGAAGAAAACGGGTTGACCTGGAGAAGTATGTCCATGGCCCCCTCATAGTCGCCTCGGCTGATGCACTGGACATACTCCCGGGTATCGGTATGCACCGGACAGGCTGCGGAACAGGTCGCACAAAGCTCGGCACTGTTTTCGTGTGGTTTATGATCCATTTGATCTCCCTTTGTTTGAAATCAGCTCAACACCGCTTCATTCCTGCTAAAAGAGCCGGCAACCGGCGGGTGGGGGAGGGGGGGAGGCTCCCTAAAATTCCTCCCCGCGGGGAGCCTCGACGGGAGAGCGGGAAACCGGGAAGTAGATCCCGACCTTCACCAGGCAACTTCCGGGGTTAGCTTTCGGCTTACTCCACCCTGGGACGCGGATAAGCCCCGAGCGCTCCACTATTTCCGCAATCTTTTCTTCCCATTCGATGGCCATGATATGAAAACCCCTGACACCCTTGACCTCCTTCAGTTCCTGGATCTGCTCAACGCATTTGATCCCCTCTTCGGCCTGTTTGTCCCTCGGAACACCGCTGAGCCGCTTGATGATCTCGTCGGGAACGTCCATGCCAGGGACCTTGCTCTTCATATACCGGGCCATACCGACACCTTTCATCGGGGTGAGGCCCGCCAGGATCTGACATGCTCATCCAGCCCACGGTCAACGACCCCCTCCATCCACTTCTTGAACTTCTCCATGTTGTAGATGCACTGGGTCTGGATGAATTGGGCTCCGGCAGCAACCTTCTTGGCCAGGCGCATGACCCTGATTTCGAAGGGATCGGCAAAGGGGTTCTCAGCGGCCCCGATAAAAATCTCGGGACGCACTTTCATTTCGAAACCGCTGAGCAGCTTGCCTTCATCGCGCATCATCTTGACCGTCTGAATCAATTGCGTGGAATCGAGATCAAAAACGTTGGCCGCATTGGGGTGGTCGCCAAACGATTGATGGTCCCCGGTCAGACACAACATGGTGTGGATGCCGAACGATGCGGCGCCGAGGATATCACTCTGAATGCCAATGCGGTTTCGATCACGGGTGACCATCTGCAGGACCGGTTCCAAACCCATCTGCTTGATGCGAATGCAGGCCGCCAGACTGCACAGGCGCACTACGGCGGTCTGGTTGTCGGTCACATTGATAGCGTCCACATAGGGACCCACCAGGTTAGCCTTTTCTTCCACCACCTTCCCGTCGGCGCTTCTTGGGGGACCACACTCCGAGGTCACAGCAAGGTGCCCTGCCTGTAAGATTTTCTGAAGTTTACTTGGGGTGTTCGAGGTGTTGTTCGTACTCATCTTTGCGAAACCTCCTTCACGACCTTGCGGGGTCCTCCATCCGGGGTTGTCGACCAGTCCTCAGGATCGGTCGGACACTCAAAACATTCCTGCCGGCCAAGCTTCTTGACGCGTTGGTCGAACAACTGCTGGCCACAGGCAGCTTCTTCATTAAGTTTCCTCTTCCCGTGGGAAAGATTTCCTCAACTGGCTTGGGCTTGACCGGGATTCAAGGCTTCGGCGAGCCGACCACGGGCTCAACATTCGACTGGGCTGCACCACTCTTCGTGTGCCCGGCTTCAGTCAGCATAATGGCGGAGCTTTTCAGAGTGAGATCAGGCCGGAGTCGGGAACTCGGCTCAAAAAAGTGAGGATTTGCTCAACAAGATTGTCGTTCCAGGATGTCAGCGCGAGAGGGATATTCACGAAGACCAGCGTAGTTGAGCGGTTGCCCCACAGAACATCCGAATAAATAAGCCATCAGCGTCCATAAAACAATCTTTTTTTTTGCTGCAGGGAAAAGCTCCTCACGTTCATCTCAGGTCCTGGATAATGGCGCCAATGGCTGCTGCCTGGGATTCGATGCTTTCGGTGAGCTTGAACTGCACCAGCGCCCGAGCCAGGTTATGTTCCGGATTTCCACCTTGAAATAGACATCGCCTGCCAAATAGTCGGTCAAGAACCTCAGCCCCAGTTCGAATGCGATCAAGCGGATGGCGTCAGCCAGATAGGCGTAATCATTGTCAGTGAGGAAGCAGCTGGCCGAGAGAGATAGCCCTGCAGGATGGTCTGGCAAAGGTCGGGTTCGAATCGAACCGTCTCCCACCGCTGGGTTTCTTCTCCCAGGAGATTGCAGCACGAACGCAGACAATCGCCGATATCGTAATGAACCAGGCCGGGCTTGACGGTGTCCAGGTCAATCATGCTGACGGCCTGCCGCGTGGCGGTGTCGATCATGACGTTGTTGACCTTGGGATCGCCGTGAATCGGGCGTAGACGGAGCAGGCCCCGGGCTTTGGCGTCTTCAAGGACGTGCGCGCAGGCCCGCCGTGCGTTCACAAACCGCACGCAATAATCCACTTCGGGGGATCGGGGCAGCACCGCTTCCCGGCCAGCACCTCGTCATAGTGGCGCAAATAGCACGGGGTGATGTGGAAACCCGGCAGGGTGTCGGCCAGCTGTTCGGCCTGGCAGGTCACTGATGAGACCGTGGAAGGTGCCGAGCGCAATGCCGACCTCTCTTGCGTGTTCGATGTCCAGGACGGTGTCGAAGGATCGGGCGGCGTCAATGAAGCTGATGGCACGCCAGAACGACCCTCCGGGGTCAATCCAGTGATCCCGAGCATCTTCTGCCGGGAGCACGCGCGGCGTTTCCCAGCGGCGGCCGGAACTGAGGGGGGCATGCTCCAGGCGTTCACGCACATGCTCGGTGACGGTGCGCATGTTCCGCATGACCAGTTCCGGTTGCCGAAACACCTGGGTGTTCATGCGCTGGAGGATGAAGTGTTCCTCTGCTTCTGAGGCCAGGGTCACCAGGAAGGTGTCATGGACGTTGCCGTTCCCGTATTCGCGAATGCCTACGACCTTGCCCCCGGGTTTGAAGCGGTCGGCCGCGCCGGCAAGATGGCCCAAATCTTTGCGTCCTGTGCTGGCTTCTTCTGCCATATCCCCGGCCTATCTCAGCTTCAGTGCCTCAAGATGATCCACGAAATCACACGAAGAAACACTAGGAAGAGCTAACCACCACTACTTCGGAAATCTTCGTGTCTCTTCGTGGAAGAAATCAAATTCCTATACCATCAAGATATTCCTTAACACTGGCCCCTGCCGCGATGAACATCCTGGCGCCGGCTATGACCGTATGGACATCATCGACGTTCCCGCAGGCCCTGGCGAATTCCGGACCGATCACCACCGCCGGCGCAGAGGCGCGGGGCTTGAGGCGCAGGGCTTCGACGTAGTAGTTCAGCCGATCTTTCAGGGCTTGGAAATAATCGATGTCCTTGCCGACCATGAGACCTGCGGTTGCGGAAACGCTCCTGGAAAACTCCTGAACGGCCTTCCAGTAGTCTTCCGCAAGCCGATTCTTGTGAGGAGAGTGTTCAAGGAAATAGGAGATGCTCCAGCCGACGCTGATGATTCGCAAGATCCCGAGTTCGTATTCGACCTTTCCCCGTTCGACCCCGGCCTCTTCCGGCAGGGCTGCCAGGAGTGCCTTGAGGTCCTCGCGATCTACCGCGAAGCGGAATAACTCCCCTGCCGCTTGTTCAGTTGACAATGTTTGGTTGACAGTGTCTTCCATGATCGTCTCGTCTCTATTCGCAGCGCCCGATGATAGCCTCGGGAAGCCCCAAAACCTCCTGGACCCTGCTTCAATCCACATATGAGTGGATTACTTGACCGATTCTTAACCTAATTTTGCCTCTACCCGGCGCATGAAGCACCCGGCCCAACACTTCGCCTGCAAAATAGAGCAGAAAAGCGGATTGCTCAAACTCTTTTTCACCGGGAATCCGTTATCGGGGTCATGGCAAACGGTGAATACCGGATTCTCGATCAGAGTACTTGGGATACATCAGGATTTGCATTTGACTACCCCTTCCGACCCAGAGATCTCAAATAGGGACTGCAACCGGGTTTTCATCGGTGCAGTTATGGATTAAGATCTTTGTTCAGGTGAAGACGAGTTCGAACCGCTCGCCTGGTTGGTGAGTTCATCTGCGGCGCACAGCGTCGTCGCATGAGACAAAGGAACAACCCTGAGGGAGGTTAACGAGCGATGGATGTGATGGATGCCATACACACGCGGCGCAGTATCCGCAAATTTCAGCAGAAGCCGGTTCCCGAGGAACTGGTGAAGGACTTGCTGGCAGCGGCCATGAGTGCGCCCTCTGCGGGCAACGAGCAACCCTGGCACTTTGTTCTTATCACCGATCCGGACATTCTCGCCAGGGTCCCGGCCTATAATCCCTATGCTGCCATGGCAAGAGAAGCCCCTCTGGGCATTTTGATTTGCGGCGACCTGGCTTTGGAAAAGTATCCCGGCTATTGGGCGCAGGACTGCTCAGCGGCAACTCAAAATCTGCTCCTTGCCGCTCACGGGAAGGGCCTTGGCGCCGTCTGGACCGGCATCTACCCGCTTCAGGACCGGGTCGACGGCTTCAAGAAACTCTGTAATCTCCCCGAGAAAGCAATTCCCCTGGCACTGGTGGTTATGGGATATCCCGCACAAACCCTCAAACCGGAGAATCGGTTCCGCGCCGATCGCGTCCACCGGAATACGTGGCAGGCAAATCGTTATGGACAACCATTTACTGCGACATCTGCTGGAGCAACTCCAAGATGGAATGCTCGATGTGGAATCGGTTCTGGATCGTCTGAAGACGCTTCCCTTCGAGGACCTCGGTTTCGCCAAAATCGACACCCATCGCTGCCTGCGCACCGGGGTTCCGGAAGTCATCTATTGCCAGGGGAAAACCGTTGAGCAGATTCAGGGTATCGTTGAGAGAATTTCCCGGCATCACCACAACATTCTGGCGACTCGGGCCGGCCGCGAGGTCTTCGACGGGGTTCGAGAAGTGGTCGCAAACTGCACTTATCATGACCTGGCACGCATAGTCGTGATCAAACCGCTTCCCGTCGAGCAGATCGGCAATGTCGCAGTGGTGACGGGGGGACTTCCGACCTGCCTGTGGCCGAAGAAGCCGCCATCACCGCAGAGGTGCTGGGTAGCCGGGTGAAGCGTATTTACGACGTCGGAGTGGCCGGAATTCATCGTCTGCTCCATTCCTGCGACGAGCTCTTTCAGGCCAATGTGGCGGTGGTGGTGGCCGGCATGGAGGGTGCTCTGGCCAGCGTCGTAGGAGGGCTGGTATCCTGCCCGGTCATCGGGGTCCCGACCAGCGTCGGTTATGGCGCCAGCTTTGGCGGGATCGCGGCGCTCCTCAGCATGCTCAACAGCTGTGCCTCCGGGGTCTCCGTGGTGAACATCGACAACGGCTTCGGCGCCGGCTACCAGGCCCATCTCATCAATAAGGCGGCGGCCGGCAACGTGGAGCTTAGCTCTTAGCTCTTGGCTCTTGGCTCTTGGCCTTTTGGCCTTTTGGATTCTTATACGAGTTTGCTGGTTCCCAAGCTCCGGCTTGGGAACCCACGTAGCCAAGTTCCAGCTTGGCGTCATTCGCAAGCACTGGAAGCTGAAGCTTCCGGGATTCCGTTCCCAAGCTGGAGCTTGGGAACGAGCGGGCGCACCAAGCAACGCAAGACGAATCTATTCAGGTTATTTCTTGTGGCCTCCTTCAGTACTGAAATCATCCCGACATCTTCTCCAGGTCGTTGGCCAATGCAAGGATGCCCTCGAAGTCGAAGTCATCCGCCAGTTGCACGATTCTCATCTTAAAAGGAAGAAACTCCCCGGTCTGCGACAAGAATTCTTCGGCAGGGCGGAGCGCAACAGCATCAACCTCGCTCTCGGCAGCAGCATTCTCCGAAGCACCCGCAGGTATCGTCTCCTCTGCAAGGTTTGCTTTCCGAACCGAGACCCATCTTGCCAGGGTGGCGAAGAGTTGGGCAGGGTCGATGGGTTTGGTGATGTGATCGTTCATGCCGGCCGCAATGCTTTTCTCCTGATCTCCGGTCATGGCGTGGGCGGTCATGGCGATGATGGGCAAATGATGAAACTGCGGGTCGCTGCGGATCTTTCGGGTGGCGGCGTAGCCGTCCATTCCCGGCATCTTCCAATCCATGATCACCAGGTCGTAAGGCTCGCCCTCGATCGACTCTGCAATTTCCGCCAGTCCCTCTTCCCCGGAAGCCGCCAAAGCCACCTCAAAGGAAAAGGATTCCAGCCTTTCCTGGAAAATTTTGCGGGAGGTCGGGTTGTCGTCCACTACCCGTGCCTTGATGCCTTTTAAATCCGCCGGGGGAACCTGTTGGACTTGTCCTTCTGCCCTTCCGATACCGAGCACAACGGTAAAGAAAAACGCACTGCCCACCCCGGGCTCGCTCTCAATCCCGATGCTGCCGAGAAGTGAGTTGGCGGAGAGGTGGACCTTGTTGAGGTAATCTCGTTGTCTTGGCGTGAGATCGGTCTTGAGCGCCAGATGAGTCATGCCCAGAATGGCGTTCATGGGGGTGCGGATCTCATGGCTCATATTGGCCAGAAACTCGCCCTTGGCAAGCAAGGATCGGGATGATGCACCTCCATGGACCTCCGGAGGGCCTTGGCTGCTTGGAGCGGCTCCAATCATCCATCGGCATCTCTCCTCTATTTAAACCACTATCCATAACAAGGGTGAAAAAGTCCCGATGCTACTCGGCAACGATCAGCAGCATCGCCTGATCATCGTCAACCGGGCGATCCCCGGCAAACCGTGCAAGGTCTTCGTTGATCCCTTCGAGAATTCCTTCGGGACCGGCCGAGGCAGCGGCTTCGAATTGCTGCAGCAGGCGCTTTTCCCCGTAAGGTTCACCCGCCTCGTCGAAGAGTTCACTCACGCCGTCCGTATAGAGAAGCAGGCGGTCGCCCGGTGCGAGTGCTATTTCGGTGACCGGGACTGGCGGAAAAGGCTCCAATCCCATCGCAAAGACGCCGGGACAGGAGACTTCCGTCGCTTTTTTATCGGCGGACCGGTAAAGGATGGGCAGCGGGTGGCCGGCGCGCGAGAAACGGAAGGTCCTGCAGTTCGGGTCGTAGGCGCCGTAAATAGCGGTGACAAAGCTTTCCTTGTTCACCTTGCAGAGGTTTTCGTTGATGTAGGAAAGCATCTGCTCTGCATCTTCCTCGCAGGTCGAACAGGAACGAAAGAGGGCGCAGGTCATGGCCATCATGACGGCCGCCGGCGCACTGTGGCCTTCGGCATCGGCCACCAGGAATCCCCACCGGCCGTTCCGCAGGGGGGCGATATCGTAGTAGTCACCCCCGGCATAGCGACTGGTTGCATAGTGCACCGCCAGTTTGAGGCCGTCGATCTTCGGCAGGCTCTCGGGCAGAAGGTTTCGCTGGAGCTGGGAGACGACCTTCAGTTCGTGTTCCAGTTGATCCCTCTGATGCTGCACCTCGCGGTTCAGCCGGTGGATGGTCAGATGCGTGTTCACCCGGGCAATGACCTCTTCCGGCTGGAAGGGTTTGGAAACATAGTCAACCGCCCCCAGTTGAAGTCCTCGCACTTTGTCGGCGGTCTCATCCAATGCTGAAAGGAAGATGATCGGGGTCTTCTCGGTGGCCGGATCTGCCTTCAGACGTCGGCACACCTCGAAGCCATCGATTCCCGGCATCATGATATCCAACAGAATGAGGTCCGGCCGTGCTTTCCGGGTAATCGCCAGAGCCGCTTCCCCGCTCTTGGCGATCAGCAGCTTGCACCCGAGAGTCCCCAGAGTCTGAAAGAGTACCTGCAGGTTGGCCGGGTTGTCGTCGACCAGAAGGATCGATTCGGTGATGGCGCAGCTTTCGTTCATGAAAAATTCCTTGTAGATAATCTTCTTCGTGGTTCTTAGCACAGTTTGTGGTTGCTCAACAAGAGAGGTCCGTGCGCTCCTTCTCTGCCTGCGCCTGGATCGCCGTGATGGCAACGGTGTTTACGATATCCGTGACCGAGCAGCCGCGGCTGAGATCATTCACCGGCTTTTTCAACCCCTGCAGCACGGGTCCGATGGCCACGGCATGGGCTGAGCGCTGAACCGCTTTGTAGGAGATATTCCCGGT
Source organism: uncultured delta proteobacterium (assembly GCA_963844985.1). Lineage (GTDB taxonomy): Bacteria > Desulfobacterota > Syntrophobacteria > Syntrophobacterales > Syntrophobacteraceae > JADGQM01. Next base: position 5,077 of record CAWJQV010000002.1, on the reverse strand, counting down.
ATTCAAGTCCGGAAAGATAAAGACCGTAGCCCGCCCCGCCACCTCGCTGCCAGGCATCTTCACCTTCGCCACTTCGGGATCGAAGGCGGCATCGTATTGTATCGGCCCCTCGATTTTCAACTCGGGCCGCAATTGCCTGGCAATCCGGGTCGCTTCCCGGACCTTGTCCACATCCGCTCCCGTTCCCGATTCACCGGTTGAATACGACAGCATCGCCACTCTCGGCTCGATGTCGAACATTTCCGAAGTCCGGGCGGCGGAGATGGCGATGTCCGCAAGTTGCTGAGCGTCGGGATCGGGATTGACGGCACAGTCGCCGTAGACCAGCACGCGATCCGGCAGACACATCAGAAAGACGCTCGAAACGATGGAGCACCCGGGTCTCGTCTTGACGATCTCAAGGGCCGGGCGGATGGTGTGCTGGGTCGTGTGCACCGCACCCGAGACCATACCGTCGGCAAGACCCTGGTGAACCAGCATCGTACCGAAATAGCTCACGTCGGCCATGAGGTCGAAGGCAAATTCCTTCGAGATCCCTTTGTGTTTTCGCAGCTCAAAGTACGTCGCCCCAAAGCCCTCGCGCAGATCGGACACACCGGGATCAACGATCTTCACACCGGCCATGGCAAGGCCGAGCTCGGTGATTTTGCTCCCCACCTCCTTCTCAGGACCAAGGAGGGTAACCTCAACCACTCCGCGCAGGAGCAAGAATTCCGCCGCTCTCAGGACGCGCTCCTCCGTGCCTTCAGGGAGTACGATCCGCTGTCGCTGTTCTTTGGCCCGCTTGATGAGATCGTATTCGAACATGAGGGGTGTGACTCGCGGTGACCGGGTGACGGCGATGCGTTCGAGAATGGCTGGAGGATCCATGTGCGCGTCAAATATACCCAGGGCGGCAGCGATCTTTCTTTTGCTTTCAACGCCGATTCTGCCGTCGAGGGTGTTGACCGCCATGGCGGTAGAAAACGTATCCCCGGCAACCGACATCATCGGGACCGGCAATTTCGTTAAACCGTCCAGGAGCCGCTGCACCTGCGGTGGGGGTTTCAGACCTCCGGTCAAGAGCAGTCCGGCAAGGTGAGGGTAGGTGCGGGAAGCTTCAGACAGCAGGGAGCCAAGGATGATATCCGAGCGGTCCCCGGGGGTGATAACGAGACTCCCCTCTTCGAGGCGCTCGAGAAAGTGGGGCAGCTCCATGGCCGCGACTTTGTAGTTGACGACCTCGCGTTCGAGCCCCTCGGACGTGCCGTACAGCACCTCGGCATCAAGCGCCCTGGCAATTTCGACGACCGTCGGCTTGGCGAGAAGCGGATGCTGCGGGAGGACATAAGTGGGGACCTCCCCTTGCAGTTCATGCCTCAATCCGGCGCTTATCTCGGCGATGCAATCCTCGCCGACGCGGTTGACTACCACCGCAAGCACATCGCACCTCTTTGCCTCAAGGGATTCGATGAGCATTCGCACGGAATCCACCACTTCCGCCACGGCCCTGCCCTCTCCGTTCATCACCGGGAGCATCGGAGATCCCAGATTCCTCGCGATGGTTACGTTAAAATCAAACTCGAGCACCGTGGTAACCCCCGTGAAATCCGTACCCGAGCAGAGCACGAAATCACACTGCGCTTCCAGGGCCTTGTATTTTTCCAGAATACGGCCCTGGATCTCGCCCTGATGGTCGTTTCTGCTCAATTCCAGGACATCGTTGTACGTACACCCGTACATGGACTCGTAAGAGAAGTCCAGGTTGTGAAGGGCCGCAATGAGGTGGATGGCGTGGTCTTGCCCGCCTTCGCCCTGGGCCACCGGGCGAAAAAAACCGATCCTCCTTCCCTGACGTACCAAAAGATCCATAACCCCCAGCACGACCACGGACTTCCCGCTTCGAGGGCCGGTGCCAACGATGTAAAGGGCATGCGACACGGTGCTCTCCTATGCAATAAAAACCATCAGTGGTCAAACGAGGCTGAGTCGCCCTTTGTTGGGGAAGATCAAGTTGATGATAACGGTCTCTGGCGCCTCATCTTCTGCTGCGACACCGCGACTCAAGCCTCTACAACCTCTTTGCGCCCCAGTGTATCATCAATTCGACGACTATGCCAGGCACCGTTCAAGAGAAGGAGGTGACCAAGAGTGCTTGCGGCGTCAACCACGGACGGTCGCGTCGGCCCGGGAGGACATGCGGAAATGCGCCGGGTTTCCAAAATCTGTGTCTTCGAGGGAGCGACTCCTGGAGGTCGTCCGCCCCATCATTCCTGAGGGTTTCGAACCCACCTTGCCGGCGAAGGGATTTGCATCCTCTCGCGTTGTCCGCTATAAACCTACATGATTACGCCGGTGGAGAAAGGCTTCAGGGTAAAAGAACGAAAAGCATAAAGGAAACATAATGTTGGAGTTTATCGCTTATTTCATGGTGGGAGGCTTGGTGGTAAGCCTCACTACCTACTTCGGATCGAAGGGACAAGGTTTTGTGGCAGCCTTCATCAGCATGTTCCCATCGATGACGGTATTGATATTTTTTCTCCTGTACAGGACGGGAGGCATCCCTTCCGTAATCGATTATGCAAAGAGCCTGGCGTATGTTGTGCCGCCATGGATATTGTATGTCTGCACGGTCGCCTTTTTATGCGATCGAATAGGAATATGGTCATCCCTGACCCTTGGCATCAGCCTGTATTTTTGTGCTTCTATTGTGCTTAACCAAATGCGATGACCGACGCTGGCGGGAAAGCACCCGATCAGCGGTCTTTTTGATCTGTCTTTGCGTCGTTTCATGTTACTATTTGCAGCAAGAGTCAATTCCGCCGATCGTGCCGGCTTCGCCGAAACCGGGGATCGGCAGCCGGACTGATGCAGACGCAACGAGCACCCCGATTGACTTCCCGTTCCCTACGGGGATCGGGCATGATCGGTTCCCTGAAGGTGAGGGTGAGATCTGAACATGAGGGTTAGCAGGATAATGGAGCAGGGTTCGACTGAAAGATCTTTCGAACGCGACCCCGAGCAACAGCCCCTGAGACTCACACCCGGAGTGTGGCTCTCCGCGGGACTGGCGCTCAGCTTCATGGGAGCTTTTGAAGGGCTTAAAGACCTGCTTTTTCCCGGCATTACCGGCTGGCAAGCCCACCTCCCGACCATTCTGTTCGCCGCAGTGGTTGCCGCTTTGGCCGCAGCCTTTGTTTTTCGCCGACACGAAGCCGTGCAAGGGCGCCTTCTCCAGAAGATCCGCGAGGGAAAAGCGGCAGAGGAAGCCCTTCGCATCATCGGCAAGAAGTCTGACGACATCCTTGAATGGCTTCCCGATGCCACCTTCGTTGTTGATCATGAGCGAAAAGTCATTGGTTGGAACCGGGCCATGGAGCAGCTCACCGGAATAAGTAAAGAGGAGATGCTGGGCAAGGGAAATGAAGCTTATTCGGTGCCCTTCTATGGCGAACCAAGACCCATACTCATCGACCTGGTCATGAGTGGAGGGAAGGACATCGAGACCCAATACGACAACCTGACAAAGGTTGGAGACACCTTCCAGGCTGAAGTCCACTCACCCAGGGCCTACGGGGGAAAAGGGGCTCATCTGCGCGGCCTGGCTTCCGTGCTCCGCGATGAGAACGGGGAGATCATCGGCGCTATCGAGTCGGTTCGCGACATATCGCAGCGCAAAGAAGCAGAGACGACGATCCGGGAACAACTCAATTTCTTACAGAGTCTTCTTGACGCCCTACCCAACCCGGTTTTCTACAAAGACGCCAAAGGCTTGTATCGAGGCTGCAATAAAGCTTTCGAGGCATTTATGGGGATTAAGAGAGAGGATTTGATCGGCAAATCGGTTTTTGATATGGCCCAGGGGGAGTTGGCTAAGCTGTATTACGAGAAAGACCAGGAGCTCTTCCACAACCCGGGGAGCCAGGCCTATGAGGCTCAAACCAGAAATGCTGAAGGCCAGTTGCGCAGCGTGATTTATTACAAGGCCACCTTTTCGACGGTGGATGGGACCTTGGGCGGTTTGGTCGGCGTTATCCTCGACATCACTCAGCGCAAACAAATCGAGGAGGAATTGCTTGAGTCCCAGCGATCGCTGAAGGCGATTTTGGATGCCGTGCACACCGGCATTTTGATCATCGATCCGGAAACCCACCAGATAGTCGATGCCAACCCCGCCATCATCGCGAGAATCGGGGAGCGCAAAGAAGAAATAATCAACAAGGTTTGTCACCAATATGTCTGCCCCGCGGAGGTTGGAAAGTGTCCGATCACCGATCTCGGACAAAGAGTTGACAATACCGAACGCGTCCTCCTCACCGCCAAAGGCGACCGGGTACCCATCCTCAAGACGGCTTCCCGAATCACTCTGAAGGGCCGCGAATATCTGCTGGAAAGCATCGTCGACATTTCCGCGGTCAAAAGAGCCGAACACGTTGCCAAGCAGGAGACGACGAAACTCGCCACCATGATTTCGGGAATGGAAGAGGGGGTTGTTTTTGCCGATGCCAACAACGAGATTGCCGAAATAAACCAATGGTTTGCCCGTTTTGTGGAGCGGGAGAGGAAGGAGTTGGTTGGAAGAACAATCGAAGAACTTCATAGCGGCGAGGCGTTGGAAAACATCTTGAGAATTATCTCCAGGTTCCGTCAGGAACCGAATTCCGAACCCGTCGTCATTCAACGGGCCTTGGGCAACGTGGAGGTGATCCTGCGGGTACAACCCATTTATCGGGAGAACGGTTATGAGGGAGTGCTCTTGAATGTCATAAACGTCACCGACTTGGTTCAGTCGCGCCGCACCGCGGAAGCTGCGGATTTGGCCAAAGGCGAATTCCTGGCCAACATGAGTCATGAGATCCGAACGCCCATGAATGCCGTCATCGGCATGACCGACCTGGTTCTGGATACGAACCTCACCGAGGAGCAACGGGAATACATCGAGGTGATAAAGAACTCTGGTTATGCTCTGCTGACCTTAATCAATGATATACTCGATTTCTCTAAAATTGAGTCAAAGAAGCTCATCCTGGATGTGATTGAATTCAACCTCCCGGAAGCCATGGTCAACATCCTCAAGGGTCATGCCCGGGAAGCCCAC
>CAWJQV010000001.1:0-91850 GCA_963844985.1 uncultured delta proteobacterium | reverse complement strand
GACTTCCCCCACGACAAAACCGGCCGCAAGGTTGGCCAAAAGAGCCGCGTCCTCTCGTGACAACCCTGCGACAATCCCCAGGGTGACTGCCGCAATCACGGTATCACCGGCGCCGGTCACGTCGAACACGCGCTGCGCCACCGTCGGGATATGAACAATTTGACCGTCATGATGGAAGAGGCTCATCCCATCCTTGCCCCGGGTAATGAGCACGCTTTCGCAGGCGAGTTGCTTCAGCAAAGACCTTCCGGCACGGATCAAGGTCTCTTCATCGCCGATTTCAATCCCCGACATTTGGGATGCTTCATGGTTGTTCGGTGTGATCATGGTAAAGGACCGGTATAAATCCGCATGTTGCACCTTGGGATCAACCACCACCGGAACGGGCAACCGGGCAACCAGGAGCCGAAGGGCATCCAGAAAGTCCCGCGTTACCACCCCCTTGGCATAGTCGGACACAATAATGCCGCCAAGGTGCGGAAAATTTTCGCGGATGAAGGAGAGAATGCGCTCGTCGTGTGTCCTGCTTGAGAGGAGCCCGGTGCTCTCGGTCATAACGGACCACTTGTTGATGCCGTGCGATGATCCTGGTTTTCACGGTAGTCGGGCGGCCATCCTCACAAATCAGGCCGGAAGTCGGTACGGAAATCTGCTCGAAGAGTCTCACCAGTTCCTGGCCTGCGAGGTCGTTTCCGATGGATCCGGCCACCATTGCCTGCCCCCCGAGGGTCGCCACGTTGTGGACTACGTTGGCTGCGCCCCCCAGAAGGTGAGATTCTTCCCGGACGACGACCACGGGAACGGGGGCTTCCGGGGAGATGCGGTTGACTTCCCCCCAGATGAAGCTGTCCAACATGACGTCACCCACAATGAGAACACGACTGGCCGGAAAGCGGGAGATGGCCTCCAGCAGGCGTCTTTTCCGACTCGGGGAAAGCTTCATTCGAACTTGCATGGGAGGCCGGCGCTAATCTTCAAGCGGTTTGGCTTCGTCAATCAACATGATGGGAATCCCGTCCCGAATCTCATAGAGAAGTTTGCAGTTCCGGCAGATCAGGCCGTCCTGCGATTCCGTTAGAGTGATCGTGCCTTTACATTTCGGGCAGGCCAGAATGTCGAGCAATTCTTTGCTGATAGTCATATTTTCTCATCCCTCCTGGGTCTCCAGGGCGGGTTGCACCCGCCATAACAGCGACGCCTAAGCATTCACCAGTTTGACCTTGCTCTGGGGTTCGCTTTCCTTTTCGTCTTCCTTATCCATATTCAAGAGTTGCTGATAGCTCTCGATCGTGGAGCGCAGCTTCGATTCAAGCAATATCCGGTGGCGCTTCAATTCCTCAATGTCGTCATGGATCTGGGCAAGCCGCTGATGAGCGCCCTGCAAAAGTTTCTCGGCATGGAGTTCAGCCTCGGCGATAATCAGCTTCGCCTCCCTTTCCGCATTTGCCTTGATTTGTTCCGCGGTCTTATGAGCAGTGACAAGAACGTTGCGAATCGTCTTCTCGCGTTCCTTATACTCTTGCAGTTCCCTTTCCTGGTCCTGCACATCCTTGCGAAGACCGGCGTTCTCAGCCTTCAGCTGAAGACTTTCTTCAGTCAGTTGCCGACAGAAAAGCTCGACCTCTTTGGCATCAAGGCCGATCAATCGGGTGCGAAAGCGCCGGTGCTCTATCTCATCCGAGGTCCAACTCATAGGCCTTCCACCCCAAATTAGTGCTCAGCCCAAAACCCGTTCGCCGGTCAGGGGGCCGGTGTCATGTTCCCTCATAACCGGATATTGCCGGGAAAATCAGGGAAAAGACGAATCCCCTCCGCGACCGTTCAACAAGGTGTTTGAGGCGTCTCCGCAGGGACCTTGGCGGGGTCCTCACATTCCCATCCGGATAGCCATTCCTGCCAGAGTGGGGACGAGAAAACTGTCCAGGAAATAGATGCCTAAAATGACAATCATCGGGGAGAAATCAATCCCCCCGAAAAATATCGGCACCCGCCTGCGAATCGCATAAAGCACCGGTTCCGTAACGTTGTAGAGGAAACGGACGATGGGATTGTAAGGGTCCGGATTCACCCAGGAAAGAAGCGCCCGGGCGATGATGATCCACATGTAAAGGTTGAGCACGATGTGCAATATATTAGCCACTGCCAGAATTAGATTGCTCAGAATAAACATCGCTCACCTATGCCGAAATCTGAGGGAAATCCAACCTTCACTCCTTGCCGTCTGCCGGCGCGTTCTGAAAGTACTTATTTTCTCGAAACCTGTCAACTTCTTCGCAAGGGCTCTGTGGATTTCATCTGCCGACCTTGTGCTTCAAGGGATCGGCTTGGACTGCCGCACTCAAGACAATTCCCGATCCCAGGATGAAGAGTCCCAAGGCTTTTGCGGGAGTGAATCCCTCGTCGAAAAACCAATAGGCGAGGAGGGTTGCACCAATGGGTTCGCCCAAAATCAACACCGCGACGGTTGTCGGGGACAGGAATTTCAGGGTCCAGTTAAAGGTTGTGTGGCCGATCAACTGAGGGATGATTGCCAGGAGGATGAACACGAGGTAGGTTTGCTTTGAGAATCCTGACAGCGGCGTCGCGCAGGTGATGCTGAAAACGAAGAGGAACAGGGCGGCACTTCCGTATGCCCCCAGCGCATACGTTGTTAAATCGAGATAGCGCCTTAGGAATCGCCCGGCGAGGAGATAGCCCGAGGCCGCAAGGGCGCCGGCGACGGCCAGGAAATCCCCGAGCAGGGCTTCCTTGGAGAACTGATAATCATTTCCGGCGATGAGGGCGCTGCCTGCGAGGACAAGAAGAATTCCAACCCATGCCGTGGCGGGAAAGGCGTTCGCCCAGGAAAAAGTAGGCAAACAGGGCCACAAAGAACGGGGTGGTGCTGACCAGAGTGGCGGAACTGGCAACGGAAGTCAACTGCAGGGAGCGAACCCAGAAGGCGAAATGGAGCGCCAGGAAGAATCCGGAAAGGCAGGTGGCGCCGACGAGTTGTCCGTTCCAGGGTTGCCGCGCTGTCGGTTTCTTCACGAGAAAATAAGGAGTCAGGATCAGAGAGGCCAGAGCGACACGATAGGTGGCTATGGCCAGGGAAGGGGCATCGGCAAGCCGGATCAATATGGAGGCAAAGGAGATCGCGGTGATGCCGACGGCTACCAGAGACCACAAAAAATAGGGATGAGGTTGCGTGGTTTGCGGCGCATGCTGCATGGGTGACGTTGTTCGGAGAAAAGGTTCTCTGCCACTCCCCTGCAAAAAGTTCTTGACAATCAGAGGCAGTTTCAAATAGTAATAACCGTTCAAATATTTTTCAGAGAGGAGCGGTTGTCATGGTAAAGAGCCCCTGCGTTAATTGTGAGAGAGCGGCTGAGGACAAGAACAAATGCCTGGAGAGCTGTGACAAACTCCGAGAGTATCAGGAATTGATCCTAAAGCAAGGGATTTATGCAACGATGTGAGTAGGGCTGTCGCGGCCTCTTCAAAGTACGCCTTTGGCGGCCGGTTCTTGTCAACAACGACATAGCGGCTGAGCGGAACGAAATTGCCCGAGAGCGACGAACCTGGAGGGTATGAGCATGTATGCGGTCTTTCAGTCGGGTGGCAAACAATATCAAGTCGAACCCGGAAAAGTGATCAAGCTTGAAAAACTCCCGGGGGAGGTTGGCGGCGAAGTCACCCTGGATCAAGTGATTCTGGTTGGTGATGGCGACCAAGTGGAGATCGGACATCCCCTTTTGGATGATGTATCCGTGCGCGGGCGCATCGTGGAGCAGGGGCGCCACCGCAAGATCATCATCTTCAAACACAAGAGGCGCAAGGATTATCGCAAGAAGCAGGGACACAGACAGTATTTTACTGCCGTGCTGATCCAAAGCATTGATAAAGGGGCTGAAGAAGCGTCCCGGGCCGTTTCGTGAGACCCTCACGATAGGTTCTGAAGTCACGCAGATTTGGAGGAGTGATCCATGGCACATAAAAAGGCTGGAGGGAGTTCCAGGAATGGTCGGGACAGTGCCGGCCAGCGCCGGGGCGTGAAGCGATTCGGCGGTGAGTCTGTCCGGGCGGGCAATATTTTGGTTCGTCAGCTGGGGACCAAATTCCACCCCGGCAAGAATGTCGGTATGGGTAGAGACTATACCCTCTTCGCTCTGATTGATGGCACGGTTACCTTCGAATACAAGGACAAGATGCGCCAGAAGATCAGTGTCTATCCGATTCCTGTCCCAGCATAAAGCTTTTCCCTCCTTTGAATCCTTAGGCAATCCGGTGCAGGTTCTTTCGCTCGATAGGGTCTGCACCTTTATTCAACTCCCGGAACTCAGCATTTCTCCCAGGCAGCGGTGCCATGAAATTTGTCGATGAAGTGAGAACAAGGGTCGTTGCCGGCAACGGCGGTCAAGGTTGCGTCAGTTTTCGCCGGGAAAAGTATGTCCCCAAGGGTGGTCCTGACGGGGGTGATGGCGGAAAGGGAGGAGACGTCATCCTGGAAGTCTCGGAAAGAAAGCGCACCCTCCTCGATTTTCGTTATCGCCATGAATTCAGGGCTTCCTCGGGGTCTCATGGCCGGGGCAAGAATCAGCACGGCAGGAAGCGGCGAGGACCGGGTCCTGGAAGTTCCCCCGGGGACGCTGGTGAAGGACCCTGTCAACGGGAGAGGTTCTGGTTGATCTGGTTGAATGCGGCCGGCGCTGGGTGGCGGCAAGGGGTGGACGCGGGGGTAAAGGAAATGCGCACTTTACCTCTTCCCTCAGGCGGGTCCCCATGTTCGCGCAGCCTGGAGAAGAAGGAGAAGAACGAGACCTGGTTCTCGAATTGAAACTTCTGGCCGATGTGGGCTTGGTCGGATTGCCGAATGCCGGCAAGTCGACCCTGATCACAGCAGTCTCGGCAGCGCGGCCCAAGGTTGCCGACTACCCTTTCACCACGCTGGTTCCCAATCTCGGTGTGGTCCAGTATGGGGATGGGGTTCCTTTTGTGATCGCAGATATCCCCGGGTTGATCGCCGGGGCTCATCAGGGTGTGGGACTTGGCACAAGATTTCTTCGCCATATTGAAAGGACGCGCATTCTCGTCCACCTCATTGATGTCCACGAGGTGCCTTCCGACGATCCGCTGCGCCCCTTTCGCCTGGTTGAAAATGAATTGCTCAGTTATTCTCCGGAAATGCAGGGTAAGCCTCGCGTCATTGCTTTGAATAAGATTGATCTGATTTACGAACCGGAGACGCTGGAGCAGATCTTCCAATCGTACCAGGAGACGGGACAACCCGTGGTTCTCCTGTCCGCCCTCGATGGTCGGGGTCTGCCGGAATTATTGCGGATCCTGGTGCAACTCCTTTCCATTGCGGGAGAACCGGAGTTGTCGTTGAGCGATTCGGGGTATGAGGTGGATTAGGGCCAGCTCATTGCCGCCCCGGTAAATGGGGAGTCCCCTGTTTCCTGCATTGCCAGCGGTCGCTAAGGAGTACGAAAGGGAGAGAGGATTCCGTCAGTTCAGGGTATAATAAATAAAATAGTTGAATATAATGCGGGCTGTTCAGGTTCCCTTGATTCGGCATGATGAAGATCACAGCTAGCGGAGGGTCTCTCGGATTATGGAGGAGATTAAGGACCGCGCGGCATTTTTCAGTGGCTGCCGGCGGCTGGTGCTCAAGGTTGGAAGTGCCGTCTTAACGGATTCGCGCGGATTGAACCGGGTGATGATCCATCGCCTGAGTGATCAGATTGCGGAACTCCGCCAGGCTGACCCCGACCGCAAGATTGCCGTTGTCTCTTCGGGTGCTGTGGCTTCGGGTTTGCGCAAGGTCGGCTTTACCGAGCGTCCGCGTACCATCCCCCACAAGCAGGCCATGGCGGCAGTTGGACAGGGTGTGCTGATGGAGGCGTGGGAGGCGGCCTTTGACAAATACGATCTGCTCGTGGCTCAGGTGCTCCTGACCAGTGAAGACCTTTCCCATCGACACCGGTATCTGAATGCGCGCAATACTCTGGAGACACTCCTGGATTGGGGCATTTTGCCCATTATCAACGAAAATGATACGGTGGTGGTCGAGGAAATCAAGTTTGGAGACAATGACCACCTGTCGGTTATGATCGCCGGCCTGATTGGCGCCGATTTGGTCGTTGTTTTGACCGACACGGCCGGTTTATACGATTGTGATCCCCGCTTTCATGAGCAAGCACGCCTCATTCCCTTTGTCCACCGGATTGATTCCAAGCTCACGGCCTGTGCTACCCCAGTGCCCGGTTCCGTTGGCACCGGAGGGATGTTGAGCAAGATCAATGCCGCCAAAAAATGCCTTGCTTCGGGTATTCCGATGATCATTGCTCCGGGCAAGGAACGGGATGTGCTCCTGCGGATTTTCGCCGGTGAGTCGCTGGGTACGGTTTTCCTTCCCCGGAAGCGCATTTATCAGGGAAAGAAACTGTGGCTGGCCAACCTTCCCAAGCCTGTCGGGGAACTGGTGCTCGATGGCGGCGCCGTGACGGCTCTGCAAAAGCGCGGCAAGTCGCTCCTTCCCATCGGCGTTCGCGAGGTTCGAGGAACTTTCGGGATTGGGGCCCCCGTGAGATGCCTCAATGAAGGGGGCGAGGTCATTGGCGTGGGGCTTTGCAACTACAAGTCGGCAGAGGTTGATTTGATTAAAGGGCGCCACACGGAGGAGATTGAAAATCTCATTGGTTACAAACATTCGGACGAAGTGATCCACAGGAATAATTTCGTGCTGACCGGTGAAATTGCGGAACAGGAACAGGAAAGGGGAATCCATGCGTGAGGAAATCCTGCAAATGGGCAAGAAAGGCTCGCATTGCGGCTCATCAGATGGCAAAGACAAGCAGCAACAGCAAGCAGGAAGCCCTCGAACATCTCGCCTTCGCCATAGGCAAGGAACGGGAAAAAATCGCTCGTGCCAATGAAAAGGATGTTGACGATGCCCTGCGCAAAGGGCTGCCGGCACCGAAAGTGGACCGGCTTCGGTTGGACGACAAAGTGGTCGGCGAAATGATAGGCGGGCTTCACGAGATTGCGCTCTTACCCGATCCCGTCGGCGAAATCACCCGCATGTGGACGCGCCCCAACGGGCTCAGGGTGGGGCGGATGAGGATTCCCCTCGGAGTGATCGGGATTGTCTATGAGTCCCGGCCCAATGTGACCATCGACGCTGCGGCCCTTTGCATCAAGGCCGGCAATGCCGTGGTCTTGCGAGGCGGGTCCGAAGCTTTTCATTCCAATCAATGCCTGGGGGACATTCTGCAGGGATCACTCAGGGCTTCCGGACTTCCGGCAACGGCGGTGCAGTTGGTGGCAACCACTGATCGGGATGCCGTCCTCGACCTGCTCAAGTTGGAAGACTATATCGATGTCATGATTCCCCGCGGCGGCGAGGACCTCATCCGGTTTGTTGCCGAGCATGCCCGCATGCCGGTCCTCAAGCACTACAAGGGCGTCTGTCATATTTATGTGGATGCCGAGGCGGACCCGGACATGGCCGAAAGAATCTGCCTGAATGCGAAAATACAGCGGCCGGCAACCTGTAACGCCATGGAGACCCTGCTCGTGCATCAGGACATTGCCGCGGCCTTTCTTCCCCCGATGGCTGCCGCTTTCCGCAAGGAGGGGGTGGCGCTGCGCGGCTGCGAGAAGACCCGGGCGATGGTACCGGATTGCGCAGCGGCGACCGAGGATGACTGGTATGCCGAATACCTTGATCTTATCCTCGCCGTGAAAGTAGTAGCCGACATGGAAGAGGCTATTTCTCACATTACCGCCTATGGATCGCAACACACGGAAGCGATTGTTACCAGGAACTTTGATCAGGCCCATCGTTTTCTCCAGGAGGTCCAGTCTTCCCTGGTGCTCGTCAATGCCTCCACGCGCTTCAACGACGGTTTTCAGCTGGGATTGGGGGCGGAGATCGGTATTTCCACTTCGCGGTTGCACGCTTTCGGCCCCATGGGAATTGAGGAATTGACCACCACCAAATTCATTGCGCTGGGAAATGGCCAGCTTCGCGGCTGAGAAGATGCGGTGAGCGCTGAGTGATGAACGTGCCGCAGCGAGTGGGAGTTATGGGAGGGACTTTTGATCCCGTTCACCTGGGACACCTGAGGGTGGCGGAGGAGGCGGTTGAGGAATTGCGGCTTGACACGCTCCTCTTTGTTCCCGCCGCGGTTCCTCCGCACAAGACGGGGACAGCCATTCTCCCCTTTGAGCACCGCTGGGAAATGCTGAGGCTTGCCACAGAACAGCATCCCCGGTTTATGGTTTCGGATATCGAACAGCGACTGCCGGGCAAGTCTTTCACCGTGGTCACGCTGCGCAAATTGTCCGAAACCTACGCCGGCGCGGCGCAACTTTTCTTCATCGCAGGGCTCGATGCTTTCCTCGAGATGGACACGTGGTGGCATTACCAGGATTTGTTCCGGCTTGCCCGCTTAGTCGTGCTGCGACGCCCCGGTTACCACGAAACAGAGATGCTCGGGTTCCTCAGAGAACGGGTTTCCTCTCTTTACAGCTACGATGATGCCGATGCCTGCTACCGGCATCCCCGGCTCTTTCCGGTGTATTTCCTGAACAATACCTGGTTGGATATTTCTTCCACCCGTATCCGACAGCTCGCAAAAGCAGGAAAATCCCTCCGGTATCTGGTCCTGGCCGAAGTTATGCACTATATTCAGGCAAATCAGCTTTACGGCGGGGCTGAATTTATCGAAAACCAAACCGCTGCAACCCTGGGAAAAGACGGGCAGCGGACTGAGTGAGCAAATGGAAACTGGAATGAGAACCAAGCTGGAGCCACCCATGGCTGCCCGAGACAAAGCGATGCTTTGTGCCCGCGAGGCAGTTCAGTACAAAGCCCTTGATCTTGTCCTGCTTGACGTAACCGGCCTGTCTTCGTTCACCGATTATTTTCTCATTTGCAGCGGCAAGTCCAGTCGGCAAGTCCAGGGCATCGCCGACAATCTGGAAGCGGCTCTCGCCGGGGCCGGGGTCAAACCTCTGGGCATTGAAGGGCGGGTGGATGGGCATTGGATCCTTATGGACTATGCCGATGTCGTAATTCATATCTTCTACGAACCGGTGCGGTATTTCTATGACCTGGAAAGCCTTTGGTCTGATGCCAAGCGGGTAACCGGGTCGGGGAATGTCGTGCTCGCTCGGCAGGAGACGGACGAGGGGGCTTTATGATGTCACGTGGCCTTTCCCGAAAACACGTCCGATTTTTGTTCGTGTGCTGGCTGATCATTGCCTTCCTGAGTGTGAACCTATTGACCCCGCCCGCCGCGGCCGCCCTTGCGCTCAGCGATGAGAAAAAGATCGGTAAAGAGGCGCTCGAAATGATCAAAGCGCGGCTGCCTCTGGTGGAGGACGGTGAGGTTTTGACCTATGTCCAATCGGTCGGGAACCGAATCGTCAAACAGTTGGGACACACCCCTTACGATTACCAGTTCTTCGTCATCAACGAACCGGTCCCCAACGCATTTGCCATCCCCGGGGGATACATTTTCATTTACCGCGGCCTCATTGAAATGATGACCAGCGAGGGGGAACTGGCCGGGATTCTCAGCCACGAATTGGGTCACATCCAGGCCCATCACTACCAGCGACGCATGGAGCAGGGCACGGCCCTCAATATCGCAGCGATCGCGGGGGTGATTGCAGCGGCTTTGCTTGGTGCCCAGGGTGGAGGGGCGGGCGCGCAGGCGTTGGCCATGGGGACCATGGCCGGAGCCCAGACCGCGCAACTGAAGTATAGCCGTGAAAACGAAGAGGAGGCGGACCAGTTGGGGTTGCGGTACCTGTGTGCGGCGGGATACCCGGCAAAAGACATGGTTACCGTCATGCAGCGGTTGAATCAGGCCCAGTGGATGGTGCACTCCAGCATCCCGTCCTATCTCTTGACCCACCCGGCATTGACTGAGCGCATTCAGTATCTCCAGACCCTTATCAGAAAGCCGGAATACCAGTCCAAAGCTCAGAACGCTGAGGTCCTGGGCGATTTCCCCATCATGCAGGCATCCCTGGTTGCGGAATATTCCGATCCGCGTGCCGCTGAAGACCGTTTTCGCCTGGCATCGCGCAAGGGAGATGTGGCGGCGACCTACGGCCTTGGGCGCTTGTACCTGAGGCAGGGAAAGGCTGCGGAAGCTCTTCCCTATTTGCAGGAGGCTGCACGAGAGGACCCGCGCAGTCCATTTGTGCTAAGCACCCTGGGTGATGCCTATCTCAAGCAGGGCAAACTGATAGATGCTCAGCGGGTGCTGCAGACGGCGCTCCTCATTGACCCTTCCGCTCCCGTGGTTCACTATCGTCTCGCTCTGACGTTGAAAGAGCTGGGGCAGAAGGAAGAGGCCATCCAACATCTTCAGCGCATCGAACAGTGGGCTCCCGCTTTTCCGGATATTGACTATAATTTAGGGATTTTATACGGGCAAGTGAACCAGATGGGTCCTGCCCACTTCCATCTCGGTCGCTATTATTTGCACCAGCACAATTGGGATACTGCGGTGTTTCATTTCCGAAAAGCTCGGCCCCTCATTTCGGATTCTCCTCAGAAACGGGAAGAGATTGACCGGGGGCTGAAGGAAGCGGAAAGGCACATCAAAGAAAGAGGTCTTCGTGGCATGAAGAAATAGCGTCACAGTTGTTTTTGGAGTTGCCGAACCCTCAGGAGGAGTAGATGAAGATTCTGATCAGCGATGATCTGGCCGAGTCGGGTATTCAAAAGCTCAGGAGCATGCCTGAATTCCAGGTGGACGTGAGAACGAAACTTGCTCCCGAGGAACTCTGCCGGATTGTCATGGACTATGACGCACTGGTGATTCGCAGTGCAACGAAGGTGACCGCTGACGTCATTGATGCCGGGAACAACTTGAAAGTGGTTGCCAGAGCCGGGATTGGTCTCGATAATGTGAACATCGAAGCAGCCAGTCGCCGCGGCATTGTGGTGATGAATACGCCGGAAGGCAATGTCATTACCACCGCTGAACATGTCATTGCCATGATGCTTGCCTTGAGCCGCAATATTCCTCAGGCCAACACCTCGGTTAAGTCCGGAAAATGGGAAAAGTCGCGATTTCGAGGCCGCGAAGTGTCTCACAAAGTACTCGGGATTATCGGTATCGGCAGAATAGGGCGGGTCGTTGCCGACCGGGCGAAAGGCCTGAAGATGAACGTCATCGCCTATGATCCCTACATCAGTCCCGAGGTAATTGAAAAACTCGGGATCAAGGGGGTGAGTCTGGACGAGCTTTACGCGCAGTCCGATTATATTACCATCCACACCCCCATGACCAAGGAAACCCGGAATTTGCTCAGTGCCGACGCTTTTAAGAAAATGAAGAAGGGAGTGTTTATCGTCAACTGCGCTCGTGGCGGGATCGTCAACGAGCAGGACCTGGGAGAGGCGATCCGGTCGGGAGTTGTCGCGGGAGCGGCCCTTGACGTCTTTAGCCAGGAGCCGCCCAAGGACAATCCTCTTTTGCGCTTGGATCAAGTGGTGGCCACTCCCCACTTGGGAGCATCGACGGACGAGGCTCAGGAGAATGTCGCCATTGCCGTGGCCGAGCAGGTGACGGAGTATTTGACCCGCGGCACGATTCGCAATGCGGTCAATGCGCCAAGCATCGATGGTGCGGCATTGGCGGTATTGCGCCCCTACCTTGTGCTTGCGGAGAGACTGGGAAGCCTGCAGGCTCAAATAACCAGAGGAGCCATCCAGGAGGTCAATGTTGTCTACATCGGAGAGGTGACCACGGTAGACACCAAACCCCTGACCTATTCGATTCTCAAAGGAGTCCTGACACCGATTCTCGGAGATATGGTCAACTTTGTGAATGTGCCCGTGGTGGTGAAAGAGAGGAACATCAAAGTGACTGCGTCATCGAGGGATGAGGCCGAAGATTTCACGAACCTGATCACCGTCCATGTGAAAACCGCGGAAGATGCGAACCTCGTGGCGGGAACCATGTTTGGGAAGAAAGATCCGCGCCTGGTGCGTATCAACGACTTCCGGCTGGAAGCGGCAATGGAAGGCAACAGTCTCTTGATTTACAACATTGACACTCCCGGTACGATCGGGGCCATAGGGACCTGCCTGGGGCGCCATCATGTCAACATCTCCATGATGGACGTGGGGCAGGTGCTGGAGAGAGGCCAAAACATCATCTTTCTGAGGACGGACACGCCGGTTTCGCAATACGTAATTCAGGAACTGCTTTCTCTGGATAACGTGAATGTCGTCCAGGCGATAACATTTTGAATCAGGAGGGGGAGAGTAGGGTATGGCAGACAAGGAAGATAAAGGCTTCGTCGTGAAGGATCGCCGCAAGTTCTCCGGCGATGAGACTGAGCAAGGGAAGGAACCGGACCAGGCCAGGGAAGAGGTGAGCACCGAACCGGGTCGAGAGCAGTCCGATGCTGCGGGAACTTCCGGACATCATCGTGAGCATGGAAATGTTCCGTTGCCCGAGGTGACTCTGGCCACCTTTATTTTTTCTCTCAGTTCTTCAGCATTACTCCACTTGGGTGAAATCCCGGATCCTGAAACGAATGCTGTGGAAGTCCATCTACCGTTGGCGAAGCATATCATCGATACCCTGGGGATGCTGCAGGAAAAGACGAGAGGCAACCTCGAACCTGACGAGGATAACCTTTTGAAGTCGGTTCTCTACGATTTGCGCCTGCGATACGTTCAGAAGAGCAAAGAGTGAGCCGGGTCCGAAAGCTGTCGGCGGGAGGAGGGTAAGCAGATTGTGCCTTAGAGTCGGCGTGCCTGCCAAGATCAATCTCTGGCTGGAGGTCGTCCGGAAGCGCGCAGATGGCTATCATGATCTGTCCAGCCTCATGCTGCCCGTTGCGATCTATGATTGGCTGGAACTGGAAACTTGTGATCGGGGTGGGATCAGCCTTGAGTGCGATGAACCCGCGGTCCCGTCCGACAGAAGGAACCTTGCCTGGCGAGCGGCCGAGCAGTTTCTGGATGCGGTCGGGTCTCAAACCGGGGTGCATATCCGTCTTACCAAAAAGATTCCGGTCGCAGCCGGTCTCGGTGGCGGCAGTGCCGACGCGGCGGCAGTACTCCTGGCGCTGAACAGCATCCATCGAAACAGCCTGGCAATGCCCCAGCTCGAACTTCTTGGGCGGAGTTTGGGCGCCGATGTGCCTTTTTTCCTTCACCAGCGGCCGGCATTGGCGACCGGAATCGGGGAGAATCTCTACCCCGTTGACGGACTCCCGGAATACCCTCTGGTCCTGATCAAACCGCCTCTGACCGTATCAACTCGCTGGGTTTACCAAACTTTAAAGTTGACAAGGGGGGAGAGTCGCATTAGTATTTTTGCCTTTTATGGCTAGCCCTTGGCAGCTTGCTGAAGTCATGGAAAACGACCTGGAATCGGTCACACTTACCGAGTATCCAGCGCTGGATCAAATCAAGAAGTGGCTGCTCAAAAAGGGGGCGATCGGGGCCTTGATGAGCGGGAGTGGGCCAACGGTTTTCGGGGTGTTTCGGGAAGTGGGTGAGGCCGCGCTGCTTGCAGTTGAAGCGAAGCGCAGATGGGCAGGGTGCTGGGTGGCGGTCACGCAAGTGCGCGCGAACGCCGCTTTCGAAGCAGAATAGATGCTGTCGTATTTGGGGTGTCGCCAAGCGGTAAGGCACGGGTCTTTGGAACCCGCACTCGGAGGTTCGAATCCTCCCACCCCAGCCATTTCGTTCCGGCGTGAATCCGGTGCGCTTTCAGCACAGTTCATGAGAGGGGTTGAACCCGGCGGGCTATGAAAGACAGGCTATTGATATTCTCCGGCAATTCGAACCCGCAACTTGCCCGTGAAGTGTGCAATTATTGCCGGGCGGTTCCGGGAAGGATGTCGGTGGGACGCTTCAGCGACGGCGAAGTCCGCGTCGAAGTCGAGGACAGCGTGCGCGGAATGGACGTTTTCGTCCTTCAATCCACCTGTCCGCCCGTCAATGAAAGCCTTATGGAACTCCTGGTGATGATAGACGCGCTGAAGCGCGCTTCGGCGCGCCGGATCAATGCGGTGACCCCCTACTATGGTTATGGGCGCCAGGATGAGAAAGAGAAGCCGCGGGTTCCCATCACCGCTAAAATGGTGGCTGACCTGGTAACCGTCGCCGGCGCCGACCGGCTTTTGGCCATTGATCTTCATGCAGATCAAATTGAGGGATTTTTCGAGATCCCGGTGGATCACATCCCGGGAACGGAGATCCTGTTGGAGGATGTAAAGAGGGCTTTGCGGGGCGATGAGATCGTGGTGGCTCCTGATGCTGCCGGTGTTGGACGGGCCAGGAGATTTGCCAGACGCCTGGGTGTGGATTTGGCGATCATGGACCATCGGGGGACGGGCGATCTCCCCTATTCGCGTATCGTGGGCGATGTAAAAGGTCGTCGCGTTATTATTCTTGATGACATGGTGGATACCGGCAATACGTTGGTTCGAGCCTGCGTGGGGGCAACGGCGGCAGGTGCCGCCGTTGTTGACGCCTGCTGCGTTCATGGCATCTTTTCAGGGGTAGCTGTGGAAAGGTTGGATTCTTCCCCGTTGCGTTCAGTGACGGTCACCGATACCGTTCCTCTCTCGGAGAAGGCCGCTCGCTTGGGAAAAATCCGAACGGTAAGTATTGCGCCCATGCTTGCCAGGGTCATCCAGTGTGTACACAATGAGGAATCAGTCAGCGCTCTCTTCTCGAGCGAATGACCACCTCGAAATTATTCGGGAGGCAAATTGCCATGGATGTTGAAATGCGTGTTCAGTTGAGGACCAAAACCGGCACCGGGGCTGCGCGGCGTCTGCGCAAACGGGACGCGGTGCCGGCCATCCTTTATGGTCCCACGACAGCCCCGATGCCGCTGGAAGTGCCGGCTATACGGCTGCTGAAACTCCTGCGGGAAATAGGCGAAGAGAGCAAACTCATTCGCCTCGTTATCGGGGAGGGTGAAAGTCAACAGGTCAGGCAGGCCCTGATTAGAGAAGTCCAGACCCACCCGGTTCGTCGCCGTTTTGTTCACGTCGATTTTTACGAAGTGCCTCTGGATCAGCCTATTGTTGTGGAAGTGCCGGTGGAGCTTGATGGTGAATCGATTGGTCAGAAGAAAGGCGGAGTGATCGATCTCATTCGCCGCACCCTGGCGGTGCGCTGTCTTCCCGGGGAAATCCCGGAAAGAGTCCATATTGACATCAGCAGCTTGGATCTGGGTTCTTCCATCCATGTGGGTGATCTGGTCACTCGCGTGCCATTCGAACTGATGGACGATAAAAACTTTGCCGTGGTGGCCGTGGCCGTTCCCGAAGAGATGATGAAAGCCGCGGAAGGAGCGGAAGAGGAGCCGGCCTAAACCCTGTTTTGAGGGAGCCCGGCGAAGCCCGCGGTAAGCGGATGAGAGATGGGCGATTTGATTGAGCGGGTGGAACCGATCCTCGCCGTTGTTGGACTGGGGAATCCCGGAAAGCAATATGAACCCACCCGCCATAACGTGGGCTTCAAGGTGCTGGATCGAGTGGCTGTATCCCTCTCAGTGCCTTTGGAGGAGCGGAGATTCCAAGCCCGCTGGGGCGCCTGTTCAATTAATCGACAGAAGGTTTTTCTCCTGAAGCCGGTCACCTTCATGAACCGCAGTGGTGAGGCTGTATGTCAGATGCTGCGGTATTTCAAGATTCCGCCAAAACAGATGCTGGTTATCCATGATGACCTCGACCTCCCCCTCGGGCGTATCCGATTGGCCCTCAGGGGCGGTTCGGGGGGGCATCGAGGAGTTTCCTCGATTATCGAGCACCTGGGGGGGGCCAGGACTTCGCCAGGCTCAAACTGGGCATCGGCAGACCACTCCACGATGAAACGGTGGAAGCCTATGTGCTCCGTTCGCCCTACCCGGAACAGGCAGGAGCTTTCGAGGAGATGGTGGTGCGTGGCGCAGAAGCCGCCCAAGCGGTTCTATTCTCCGGATTGGTGAGAGCCATGAACGCTTTCAACAGGAGTGATACCGTCACCGAAACTCCTTCTGCCGTCCCCCGGGGGCAAGCGCCCTCTATCTGAGCTATGCCGTTCCGACCGTGTCAGAATTTATATTTTTTCCCCCAATGGCACAAAAAGCCAAAAAGTATCTGTAAAGTCCCCCCTAAAGTGCTTCTTGGTGCGCATTCGCGGATGACAGCGGCTTTGTGTGACCTCGTTGAAGGGCTTTGTCATCAGGAGATCGCCGGGTCAACCACACCTTCGTGGTTCCAGTGCCGGGCAGCTTTTTAGTCTCTGTCTCTGGTTTTTCTTTTGGGCCTTTAAATCGTATTTTACTAGTGGTATGATTAAACGCCTCTTTTCCAGGCAATGCAAAACCTTTGAGAAGTCCACGAGCAGGGAGGAAATAATGTTTAAAATCGGTGATTTAGCAGTATATCCCGCTCATGGGGTTGGCAAGATCGAGTCTATCGAAACAAGGAATGTGGCGGGAAAGAAACAAGAATTCTACATTGTGCGCATCCTGGATAATGATATGAAAATCATGATTCCCATCTCCAATGCCGGGGCGGTGGGGTTGCGAGAACTGATTGATTCTACGGACATCGCCAAGGTCTATGACATCCTTAAGACGCGTGAAATATCCATCAATGGGGGCACCTGGAATCGGCGCTACCGAGGCTATATGGAGAAAATCAAGACCGGTTCGATTTATGAACTGGCGGAGGTTTTGAGAGATTTAACCGTTCTCAAAGGGGACAAGGAACTTTCTTTCGGTGAGAGAAAAATGCTGGACACGGCCAGAGGTCTTCTATTGAAGGAACTTGCCATTGTCTGCGAGGTGAGTGAGAACGAGCTTGAGGAAGAAATTCGTGAAATCCTGAAATAATCGAATCGGGAGTCTTTTCCGGGGGTACTCGGAACCCTGGAGGTGCTTCTGGATCGCCGGCTTTCGAGCCACCGGACGGAGGAGCGTTGTGCGGGCAAGCCTCCGGTCGGATGAGGAATCACACCATAACGTCATGCCAGCCCCAAAGCGGGTTTTCGTTTTTTTTGATCAATTGCAGAATCCTGCTTAGATATTGACGCAAATAACTTTCCCGAGGACCATTCAATTTCGCAGCGAGAGTGCGGGTTCGGAGGGAAGCCGGGGAATAGGCTTGACTGCTCGCCGTTTCCCAGAGAACCGGCGCTAACTCACAAAGGGAAGGAGGTGATTGAATTGAGCTGGGCCTGGCTTGTTTTGAAAGTCCTTTTGTTTATCGTTTGCAGCGTGGGAGGCTATTTTGTCGCTGCCAAAACGGGGTCCTTCGCGGAGTATCAATGGGCTCCGTGGGCCGGTTCGTTGGTGGGGATAATTGCCGCCCTGCTGGCGCTTTCAGTCGAAAAACTGATCAAACAGATCCCCCTTAAGGGGCTTTTCGGCGGCACCATCGGTCTTGTGGTCGGACTGTCCGTAGCGAAGCTCATTGGCTACGGCTTCATTGGTTTTGAGAGCGATGCCACCCGGGTCGCCATTTATGTCATCTTGTCGTGCATTCTTGGTTACATTGGAATGGTCCTAGGAAGTACTAAAATTGAGGAAATACGCATCCACAACTGGCCCTGGTCGGTGAGGGGGGTGTCCCGCAGTGATCAGGTATTAAAGATTCTCGATACCAGCGTTATCATAGACGGCCGCGTTGCCGACATCGTTGAGACCGGTTTTCTTGGTGGAGTCCTGATGATTCCGGAGTTCGTTCTGCAGGAACTTCAGCATATTGCCGACAGCTCTGATCCGACGCGAAAGGTTCGCGGGCGCCGCGGCTTGGATGTTATCAAGCGCCTTCAGCAGGAGAAACTGGTGGAGGTGCGAATCGATCGGCAGGATTTCGACAACTTGAATGATGTGGATGCTAAACTGGTTGCCTTGGCGCTGAAGGTCAACGGCAAAATCGTAACCAACGACTATAACCTGGCGAAGGTTGCTGAAGTGCAGGGAATCAGGGTGTTGAACATCAACCAACTTGCCAATGCTCTTAAGCCCGTGGTGCTGCCGGGCGAGGTGCTGCGACTGCAGATTCTTAAAGAAGGAAAAGAGCAGGGACAGGGAATAGCCTATCTTGAAGACGGCACCATGGTGGTTGTGGAGAACGCCGCCAGGTTGCTGGGCAAGGAAGTTGATGTCGCTGTCACCAGTATTCTGCAAACTACTGCGGGTCGCTTGATTTTCACCATCATCAAGGATTTCGAGCATACGCGCCAGCAACACTGAAAAATTTCCTGTTCCGGTCAAAGTTCGTTCTTCGGAAGCGTTGTTTGCACCGAGGTGCAATGCTCTCTCATTGCTGAAGTAATCCAACGTTAACGAATATAATCCGGATTTTTCTCGGGAAAGTCTTCTTTGTCCCTTCCTCTCGATGGGGGATGAGGGCAGGTGGGGGGAAAAAAGAGATGGGTTTTCTGTCAAGGGATAACCCCCCTCCTCTTGCCCCTCCCGCCGAGGCAGGGGAAAAGCTCGAGTCCGGTGAGAGGGATATGCCCTTCTTCCGATACCGTTCTTGTGGTTAGCGATGGTGAGCCGATTCAGCGGCTCGATGTTTTTCTCAGTCGCCAATTGAGGGGCTCATCACGCAGCAGCCTCCAGACCTTGATAAAGGCCGGTCAGGTTTTGGTCAACGGTCTGGCCGCAAAACCCAGTTACGAAATCCGCACCGGGGACTCTATTTCCGTCCGTCTGCCGGGGCCTGAGCATCCTGATCGCTTAATCCCCCAAGCCATGACCCTTGATATTCTCTTCGAAGATGAAGATATCGTGGTGATCAACAAGGCCCCGGGAATCGTGGTGCATCCCGGAGCGGGGCATACCGAGGGGACTCTGGTGCATGGACTTCTGGCGCACTGCCGGCGTCTGGCGCCCCAGGGCGCCCCTCTCCGACCGGGGATTGTGCACCGGTTGGACCGGCACACCTCAGGGGCACTCGTGGTGGCGAAAAGTGATGTGGCCTACCTCGACCTAATCCATCAATTCAAGCACCAGTTGGTGGCAAAACATTACCTGGCCTTGGTGTACGGATGTTTCCCACAGTCGTCAGGTCAGGTTAAAACCTTGCTGGGTCGGCACCCGATGGACCGCAAGAAGATGGCTGTGCTGGAAGGAAAGGGGCGAGAAGCGGTCACTCTCTGGCGGGTGGAAAAGGCCTGGGAGGAAGTCACCCTGTTGCGCGTGACCATCGAAACCGGCCGGACTCATCAGATTCGAGTGCACCTCAGCCACTTGCAGCATCCGGTGGTTGGCGATGCCACCTACGGAGGTGGAAAGCGGAGGGCCGGCCTGGTGAAATCGGATCACCTGCGGGAGATATTGACGAAAGCGGACCGGCAGATGTTGCACGCCGAGGTCCTTACTTTCTTCCACCCCCGGACAAAGGAATCGATGGCGTTTAAGGCCCCCCTGGCCGAGGATTTTGACCTGTTGCGGCGGCAGCTTGAAGCAGATTTCCCGGTGCAACGACGCTAAATACGATCTTGTCGGCGCTATTTTTCGACTCTCGATTTCAGATCGCGAAGTTTATCGAGAAATTCCCGAGTCACCTCGCTCTCCCGATGCTCCACTACGTGGGGCGTGACGGCAATGATCAATTCTGTTTTCCTCGTGACTTTTGCGGCGATTGAGGTGAAGAGAGGACCCAGAATGGGCATGTCCTTCAGATAAGGGAGACCCCCCTTGGTGTCTTCCTGAATGGTCTGAATGATGCCGCCGATGACAACCGTCGACCCGTGCTGAGCGAGGAGGGAGGTTGTCACGTTGCGTTCGTCGAATGACGGAGCGGTGGTCCCTCCAATTATTCGGTCCGGCCCTTTTCGGCGAATGGTCTGCTGTACCTCCAGCCGCACCAGACCTCCGGCGTTGATATGGGGGACCAGGTTCAGAATGATGCCGGTATCTTCGTAGTTGACGGTGGTGAGGACCCCGGTGCTGGTCCCGGTTGAGTATTGTCCGGTCGGAACCGGTTCCCGGCCTCCCACCATGAGCGACGCCTCCTTGTTGTCGACGGCCAGCAAAGTCGGAGTGGAGAGCACATTGACGTCGGTGTATTGGGAGAGGAGTTCCAGGAGTATCGCCAGCTTTTGATTATCCGTGGCCCAGAGGGTGCCCAATCCCGAGGTTGATAAGGTGGGAAGGATGTT
The DNA here is from genome assembly GCA_963844985.1 of uncultured delta proteobacterium. GTDB lineage: Bacteria > Desulfobacterota > Syntrophobacteria > Syntrophobacterales > Syntrophobacteraceae > JADGQM01. The sequence goes on along the minus strand of CAWJQV010000001.1, from coordinate 71,707 downwards.
TTGGGCAAGGTCCTTGATACCCAAACCACCATGGAATATGCCCGCGAGGGACGCCGGGACCCCGCCGACCTGGGCGTTGATGTTCTTAAAGAACATTTCCAGGCCATACCTCAGTTCATCCTGGAGGGCGATTTCGGCGATGACCACATCAATGAGCACGGCCCGGGGAAGAATATCCAAAGTCTCTATGGTTTTCTTGATCTTGGCATAATCTGCGGCGTTGGCCCGGATGACGAGAGCGTTATTGACCTCATCGGGAATGATGACCACCTCGCCGGTAAGCGACATGGCTGGTCTTTGTCCTCCCGCCGCTGTTCCCCCGAGGCGGCCGGCCGTCCCTCCTGCTCTCTGCATAGAACCCGTCCCGAAGGAAGAACCTCCCAGTGATGAACCTCCGTAACTCTGACCGGACGTGGAAGAACCGAAGGTAGAGGAAGATCCGGACGATCTGCCATAGCCGGAGGATCCCATACCGGAAGATCCCGGATACCGGAAGAGCCGAAGCCGGAAGAGCCGAAACCGGACGAACCATAGCCGCTGGATCCGGAACCCGAAGACCCGAAACCTGAAGACCCAAAGCTGCTGGACCGGCCGCTCGTCCCGAACCCGCCCTGTCGTTGCGATTGCACAACTCTTTGCCCCATTCCTCCCCCGCCCATCCCTCCCAGACCGTAGACCTGGGTAAGCACTTCGCCGATCTCAATAGCCAGGCTGTTCTGGGCGAAATAGACATAAATCTGCTCCCCGGTTTCTTTGCCCTGGGTATCGAGGGCGGTGATCCAGGATTTGGCGTTGCGCAGAACTTCCGGATCCTGAGCCAGAATCAGAACCCCGCCAAAATTGGGCAGCGGGATAAAGGCAAGGTTGTTTTTCAGGGAACTCTCTTTGAACACGGCCAATTTTCCCACCAGGGCCTCCATGCCCTGTGCAGCGTCCTGCGGGGTAATGGACTGCACCGGTACGATCTCCATGCTCAATTCCCGAAATACATTGATGTCTAAGGCTTTTAGAACACCGAGAATGGTCCGGGCATTTTCGGAGTTTTCGACAAAGATGATGGTATTTGTCAGGGTGTCGGTAGCGGTCGGCCTGCCGGGCGTGAGAAACGACTTCACGATGTTGGTCGCCCTGGTGGCGTCCATGTAATGCATGCGATAGATGATGATAACCGGTCTTGCTCCGGCCTTGTCGTCCTGCAGGATGGCGGAGTCCGCAACGGGCAGGCTGCTGCTCGTACTTCTCTGCACCGGCTGGATGTAATAGATGCCGCCTCGAGGGACGATGGAGATGTTGTTGACTTCATAGATCTTGGTGACCATCTGGTACAATTCGTCTTTATTGTACTCGCCCTCAAGATAAACACTGATTCGTCCCTGCAGAGCCGGGTCTGCCACGTAGTTTAGCTTCAGATAGTCACCGAAGATCTGGTTGGTGACTTCAGCAACGTCAGCTTTCTCGAAATTGAGGACGATTTTTTGTTTTTCTTTGTCCGACCAGGCCGGCGTCTGGGGCCTTCCCAGGGCAGGAGCGCCGAGAAGACCATAAGAGGCCGCTCCGGCCTTACTCTGCAGAGCGGTTCCCTTGCTTGCGTCGTCGGCGGACAGGCTGGATGATTTGCCGCCTGTCGTGAGGTCTATGGTCCGTTCTCGCTCCACCGGCTGATCGGTGGCGAGGGGAGGTTTGGGAGGGGGCCGAAGCCCCGGGTCGCGATTGGTCGAGTTGTTGGCACAAGCTTGGAGAACAATCACCAATGCAAGTGATAGAAGCACTCCGCGTATTTTCATGCAACAGCCCTTTCCTGTTCTGGTTTTGCTGTATATCTGCAAGAAGTAGTGTTGACGATCGCCGCCAATGACATTCACGTCCTCTGCTCCCCTCCCTAAGTTTTCTCTCCCTTTTCCATCAGTGCTGCGAGAATGACATTGATGACCAGGTCGGGGCCGGATTTGCGCTGCACCTTCTGAATATTGATTTCCTGGACAAGGATTGCCGTCTCAAAGTTTCTGAGTCGTTCCAAAAAATAGTGGAGTCCTTCGATGGTAGTCATAAAGTTGAACCTCAGATGGACCTCCTGGTAAAGACCATACTCTTTGCTTGCCAAAACCTGATAAGTCTTGATATCCAGCAATTTCTTCTGCTCCCCTTTGGGGGAGAGCAAATCACCCAGGGATGCGGCGAGCTGGTAAGGATCGTTCCCACGAAAAAGGCGCTTCTGCATCGCCTTTAGTTCGCTTTCCTGCTTAATGAGGTTCTCTTTGATGCTCTGGGCCTGAGTCAATTTCTCCTGGTATTTGTGGACGAGTTCGCCCTGTTGCTGGACTTTCAGTTCCAGATCTTCGTTTTCCGATTCAGTCGGGGCGACCCAAAGAATATGACCGGCTAGAAGCACCAGGAGCACCACCAGTGCCATAATGAAAGAAGATCGCTGCTCCTTGAGTGCTCTCAGTGAGACCTTCGGGTAATTCATGATTGCCTTGCCTCTTCAGGATTAATCGGCGGTCTCAGCCTCATCGTCTGGAAGTTCTTCGTCTTCGCTTTCCTCCATCGGGCGCCGTTGGTGCCGGTCGGACGCTTCGGGTGGGTTTTTTGGCCTTCGGGAGGCTGACCTCCTGTTCCGGGATGCCCGGTTCGATGCTTTCTTCTCTCTTATTGAGGCCCATAGCTTCCAGGGTCTTTCTTAATTTTTCGGAATCAACCTGGAACTGTACGTTAAACCTTTCATCATCGGAAGACGGGTTTCGGGTCACCGGCGAGGCAAAGCGCACATCGCTGAAACCTTCAACCTTGGAGAGTTCAGAAAGGAATTTTATCGCTGATTTGCTGTCTCCTCGCAGAATGATTTGGCCCTTTCTCACCGAGAAATAATTCAGCCAGGTATCTTGTGGGGTTATCTGGGAGAGGAGGGTCAGGATTTCGAAGAGCGGATACCCTTCGAGGTTGAATTCCGACAGTGTCTTCTGGTCTTCCTGGAACTTGGCTATGCGGGTCTGCAGCTGTTCGATCGGTTTCCACTGTGTTTCGAGCTGTGCGATCTCCTTTTTCAGGCGGCGGCTCGTCTCTTGAATTTGACTGTTGGTGCGGATCTCGTACAGGGCGAAGATTGAGTAGGCAGCCACCATGGCCAAGAGCGGCCAGGCGATTCTCGGGACCTTCCATGGCTTGAGAAGCAGCTGAGCATCGAAGGTCTGGATTTGATTTTGTCCGAAGAGGTAGGTCACCCAGTGGGATATCAGGGAACCCTGAAGAGGTTCGATCTCGAAGGCGATTTCATCGCTGTAGTAGTGCTCGCATGCTTTGGCCTTGAGATTTTCACTGTCCGTGCAGATCAGGTGGATGGGCACCAGGTGAGGGCCGCCGAGGCCATTTTCGGTAATTTGCAGGTGTTCGAGAAATACCCGCAAGTTGTCCCGATTCTGACCAATCAGCATGGAATCCAGAAACTGACCCTTATAAAACCGGTGCAACTCAAGATGCGAGAGGTCGATCAACCGCGCATAGATCTCGACTTCCGGTGAGTCTCCTTGGGAATGGTCCGGGGACAGGAAAGCACGATATAGGAGAGAAGTGGGGATTATGCGAAAATTCTGAAAATTTGCGGCACCGAGGACTTGATGAAACTTGTCGAAGACGTCACGCTGCAGGGAAAAAATGGGGACTGATAAGCTGTGGTCCACAGGCACGGCCGGGCCAGGGAAGTGCAAGGTCCGCTCGTGTTCCAAGAAGAGGTTCTCCTGCCAGTCGAAAGTGAGCGCCTCCTGCAATTGATCTTGAATTCCTGCGGGGTAGTGTTCCCGGTGGAAAGTATAAAAGGTGAGGGGAAGGAAAAGGAGCAAGGTGGTTGCTTTTCGGTCTCGCGGGCGCAGGTTGAGCCTTTGGAGGTAATCATAGACCGGCTCAACATCAGGGACGTCAAAGTGTTCTACAGAATCGATTTGCCATGATCGCCACTGGCGATGAGCGCGAAGGACCTCCACCTTCTGCTGTTCAACATAAACAGCGAGCAGCTGTTTGGGGCGATGTTCCATGGCGAATCTCAGCATCCAGAATTCCTTCTCGATGTTCGGCTCCCGCTAAAGAATATCCCTCGACAGGACCTCGTAGCCGTGCTTCGTTTGAGGAGCAAAACGAACAATCAGACAAATCGTTACCGCAGGAGGCCCATTGTAGGCCATTCCCGTAGAACAGATGCGATAGATTCCTCCATTTTCCCAGGTGATTACCTTCGCTTCGTTCTCCTGGTCAAGATCTGGTTTCTGCAAAGAGGTGTTTGTACCATAAATGCTCAACATCTCAAACAGAGAATCTTTGCGTGGAACCATAAGGTTATAGGTCATCTCCGCCCCGTTCCCTTCTGCGCCGTCGCCCTCTCCCGAATAACCGTAAAATAGTCTTTCCGTAATTCCGGGGATCAGAAGCATTTGGTCGAGGCTGAAAAGGGGGCCGTTAAAAGGGCCATAAGGCAGACCAAGCCTCTTGTAATCGGACGCCTCCATGCCGTGCAGGCGCTTCAGGTCATCGGGGTCCACGAAGTCGGCAATGACATCAGCAAGCCTTTCAGCCTCATTTTCATCAACGTGTGCTGCGATCAGTACTTTCCTCATCTGTTCGGGATTGGCGGAGTTGACGTTTATTTTGGTTCTTTCGGAGTCCACACGGACCATGGCTTCACCAATCCGATACTTCACCCCGTGCTGTGCGCCGTTGGGCTGCCAGCTCAGGTCGGGTCCCCTGTCCAGGGGCGAGGGTGGCGGCTGGCCCATGCGCGCCAATGCTTCGTATAAGCCCCCGATGGCAAGGTAATAGGCCTGTGCCCGTCGAAACAGATGGACCTGTTCTTCCCCCTGCAGGCGTGCCGTTGCTCCAATCTGGAGCGTAAACCACATCACCAGAGCACAGATCCAGAGGACTGCAATCAGCACCACCCCTTTCTCATGCCTTCTCAGTCCCCGCTGCCCGGTCGCCTGCCGCTCATCCTTTCGGTCTATGCCTCTCCTCCGTTCCTCATTCCTCAGCGTGCCTTTCTCCGTTTGATTACGGGCGCCTTCAGACCGGCCTTCGAGGCATTGCTATCCAGGGTCAATTTGGTAAACGGGGAGTTAACGGGGAGAACAGCGGAGAACGAGGCGGAGCCCTCCGGTGCGGTAGATGTAATCGTCACGGCAGAGGGAATCCCGGTTCCCTCATCTATTGAAGAGACCGAATTCCCCTCCTCCTCAGCCGCATAGGAAAGGGCGAAGTCCCCCACGGGAATCAGGTAGAAGCGAGGCCAGGCCGGGGTTTCCCCCGGATTCATCTGGAGGAATCGGCGGATGGGTTCAGGATGATAGGGATCGAAGGGCATTTCGGCATAATAAAGTTCTCCTCTTCCGGGCACGAAAACGTATCTGGCAATCACCGGGACCCCCTTAGAGATGGCTCGAACGGAGTAATCCGTGGCGAAGGCCAGAGATTGTCCGTCTCCCTGAAAGATGGGACGCTGCCGTCCTTCATCACGTACCGGGATCGGCTCGAATTCTGCCAGCTGCCACTTGAGCAATTCAAGGAGACTCGGAAGATCGCTGGGCTCACGGTTTTGTTGGCGCTCCCAGACGCGCAAGGAGAGCGAGAGAGCTACCGAGAATATGCCGATGACCATTGCCGAAATCATCGTCGCCAGCACCAGTTCCACAAGGGTGAAACCTCGCGCTTGGGAAAGAAGCCGTTTTCCGTTTGGCTGGCTTACCATCTCAATCCGACAACTCATTTCCCTGCTTTCCATCTGAAGGGGTGACGAAGAGACTGAATTCCAAAACCTGACCTCGACATTCCAGCAAGACCCGATAGAGTTTTCGGGGACCGGCGGGCTTTCCCTGAAGTCGCGGGAGCTCCTCTTCCATAAAATGCATATTGACAGGAGGAGCCCCGGGTTCGCTGCGCAGGGCTAATGAGCCGCTGATCGCCTTCACCGGGTCTGCCAGAATCGCCTGGGCAACCGACTCCAGGAGTGGCTGGATTTGGCTCTTCTCCTTCAAACGCTGGCTATATTGCAGGGAGACCGAGATCAGACCCATGAGACCACCCAGAATCAAGGCCCCAATAACCAAACTGACCAGGACCTCCAGGAGGGTGAAGCCCTTTGGGGTCGGGCTGTATTTGAGTCGAAAGATACTGCTCATTATCGTTCAACCTTGTAGACATGCACGGTCCCAAAAAGAGGATTGATGGCAATATGGAAGGTGCGCGCTTGATCAAAGGTGATTTCGAGGTCGCTTCCGGACATGCTGCCGTCAGGAAAAAAGAGAATGAGGTTATCCTTGGTTTCGGGATCGGTTTCGAGAAAGTCGGCATCGATGTCAACGTTGGGGGGTATCGGTTTGCCGGGAGGCAGCACGAGATCGTATGTTCTCTCGGAACCTCGAATCCGGAAGGCCACGATCCCCCCCGAATTCATGGCACGAAGGCGCGCTCGTTTGAGTGTTTGCACGAATTCCTGCAAGAATTCGCGGTCTTCCATCCGCTTCCAGCTGGCTCCCACGCGCGGCAGAACGATTCCGATGGTAAGTGCGAAAATGACCAGGACGACGATGAGTTCGATGAGGGTAAATCCCTCGGCACTCCGGTCAGATGAACTGCGATGCATGGTTTTGGTGGGAAGCCTCACGGTTCTAAAATTTAATCTCGTTGATGCCAAAAATGGCCGTAAACATGCTCAGGACCATAGTCCCTATCATCAGGGCCGTAAGGATGATGACCGCCGGCTCCAACAGGATCATCAGTCTTTGAATTCTTCTTTGGAGTTCTCCCTCAAAGTGATCGCCCAGGGCCAGCAGGCCTTCACCCAGGTTGCCTTGTTCCTCGGCAATGCGAAGCATGGTTCCCATCCTGCTGGGGAACGGCTGATGGGTTCGGAAAAAGTTGCTCATCGAATGACCTGCCTTAATTTCCCGGTGCACCGGAGCGATCGCTTCCTTCAGGACGCTGTTGATCAGCAGTTCCTGTCCCAGACTGAGGGCGCGCAGCAGGGGCACTCCGGCCTGAATCATCGTGCCGAGAGTCCGGCAAAAGCGGGCCAGTTCGCTGTAGAGGATGAGATAGCGCGTGAAGGGAATGCGAAAGAGCAAACGGTCCATGATCCGTCGTGCTTTCGGCTGCCGGTAGAGATACCGCCCGCCAAAGAAGAAGACGGCCAGAAGGAGCGGAAAAACCCATCCGTATTCCTTAACGATGACTCCCGTCTGGAGCATCACCTGGGTCAGAAACGGGACTTTCTGGTTCAAGTCCTCGAAGATCTGTGCGAATTTGGGAATGACGTAGACGAGCAGGATGACCATTGAAACCGCACTGGTTCCCAGAAGGATGCATGGGTAGATCATGGAGGAGATTAAACTCTGTCGAAAGGATCGGCGCTTTTCGAGGTATTGGGCCAGGCGCTTGGTTATCGGACCGAGAGTGGCGCTGGCTTCTCCGGCTCTTACCATGTGGTCGGAAAGTTCCCCGAAAACATCCCGATACTTGCCTATTGCCCCAGATAGATCCATGCCCCCCTGGACTTCTCCGAGAAGGTCCTGGACGACCTTCTGGAAAACCTTGTGTGTCTGGTTGGTGCTGATCAGGGCCAGCGCCCGGTCCACCGGCAGACCTGCAGAGAGCAGATCGGACAGATCGTAAAAAAAGCGGATGATGTGATCTTCGGGCACGCGTCGCGGTTTGCGACTCTTGATCGCCTTGATCTTAACCGGGTAAAGCCTGGTGGATTTCAGTTTGCGCGCGGCTTCCGGTTCCGACAGTGCTTCCAGAACCCCCTTATGAACCACGCCCTGTAGATCGCGTGCCTGATACTGAAAATAACCCATAGCGTTACTGGCTATCCCTTCGCAGACTCCATCCGGTTCCCTTCATGGGCCTATCCCGACAGGGAGAGACTGGTCACCCTCAGGACCTCAGAGAGGGTCGTGAGGCCCTCGACCGCTTTGCGGAAGCCATGGTGGATCAACGGGCGGTAGGTCGTGGAATGGGCAACCTGAGAGATGGTTCCCGCATCTTTTCCGGCGACGATTGCAGAGCGGACGGCGTCATTCACCGGCAACACCTCAAAGATTGCCTGGCGCCCCCGAAAGCCGGTGTATCCGCACTTCTCACAGCCTTTGTTATGATACAGAACGACCGAAGAGGAAACCTCGGGGAGCACTTCCCTGATGCGCGCATGGTCAATATCGCGGGCCTCATAAGGTTCCTTGCAAAGGGGACATAAAAGGCGCACCAGTCGCTGGGCGAGAATGGCAAGAAGCGAGTCGGCCATCAGAAAAGATTCGATGCCGATATCCCGGAGTCGCGTGATCGCCCCCGGAGCGTCGTTGGTGTGCAGGGTGGAGAGCACGAGATGGCCTGTTAGTGCCGATTCAATGGCGATATCAGCGGTTTCCTTGTCGCGGATTTCACCGATCAGGAGTACGTCGGGGTCCTGGCGCACCAGGGACCGCAAGGCATTGGCAAAGGTCAGATCAATCTGCGGCTTCACCTGCACCTGATTGATCCCGTTGATCTGATACTCAACAGGATCTTCCACGGTAATGATCTTCCTCGTTATGGTGTTCAGTTTCCTGAGCACACCGTAGAGAGTGGTGGTTTTTCCGGAACCGGTCGGTCCCGTGACCAACATCATCCCGAACGGGCGCTCAATCAGGTTTTCAATATAAACGAGGTGCTGCGGGTCCATGCCCAGACTGTTCAGGCTGTAATCCACCGATTCCTGGGCAAGCAGTCTCAAAACCACGCTTTCTCCGTAGATGGTCGGAACACAAGAGACACGGATATCCACCTCACGATTGCCGAATTTCAGCTTGATCTTGCCATCCTGGGGGAGTCGCCTTTCCGCAATGTTGAGATTGGCCATGAGCTTCAAGCGACTGATGATTGCCGCCTGCATGGTTTTGGGGGGTTGATCGAGATCATAGAGCACGCCGTCGACCCGACTTCGTACTTGAAAGGTGCGTTCAAAGGGCTCAAAGTGAATGTCCGAAGCACGCATGTCCAGGGCCCGCGAAATCAAAACATTTACCAGGCGCACGATCGGCGCCTCCTGGGCTAACCCTCGGAGGTGTTCCAGATCCTCTTCGAAGGAATCAAGGCCGAGCGCACTTCCGTCGCCGTCGCGCGACTGGGCCTCGGCTTCGCGTGCTGCCGTCCCGTAGAGACGATCGATAGCGGTTCGGATTTCCTCTCGCTGCCCAAGGCACAAATTGAGTTCCATTCCGGCAAAATAACTGCCCAGAACATTCAGGAGGGGGAGGTTCAAAGGGTTGTTCACCACCACTCGCACGCTGCCGCTCTCCACCTGTATGGGCAGAACCGCGTGCTTTCGCAGAAAGAACATGGAAACGCCTTCGAGGAGCACCGGTTTTTCAGGATAGTCTTCGCGCTCAAGGAGAGGCAGTTCGAGGTAGTCGGAAAGCACATGCAGGACTCGTCTTTCGTCGGTGAATCCGATGCCTTCAAAGGCATCCATTAAAGGAATGCCTCCGATGAAGCAGGATGCCTGCAATTGTCTGGTTTGCTCGTCCAGCAGACCCAGTTCCTTCTGAAACGTGTTCAGAAGAGATGGTGATTCAGACATATAAACTCCTGAAATAGTGCGGTTCTTTTTGCAGCATCCTTTAACAGATCCGCTCTCAAAAGTAAACTTACTTGCCTTTAAGGAAGATAGGAAAAAAACAAGAAGATTCGGTTGCAGATAAAGGACATCAGTTTGCAACCGCGGCCAAGAAAGAGTATATGTAAACTTGAAGTTCCTCCAGGCAACAACTGAACGTGGAGTATAATATGAAACGTTTAACAGAATGTGCCATCGTCACTGGCTCTGGCCGTGATTTGGGTGTGCTTCCTTGCCGCGAATGTTGCCGGCACCCCGATCATGGTGGAAAAAAACCTCTTTGCCCTGGATCGGAAGCCACCCTCACCGGAGTCGGCCGTCCAGAGTCCACAACCGAACAAAGCGGGGCTATCCGCCAAAGCCATCCAGTTGGATGGGGTTTTCATTCGAGGTGAGACCAAGAAGGCCATTGTGCGGGTGAAAGGGCAGATCCCCGGCGCCGACAAAGCCAAGACTCAAAACCCCTATGTTACGGTGACCGAGGGCGAAAAACTTGGCGATTTTCAAGTGGTTAAAATTGAACCGCGGAGAATTTCTCTGGAGAAAGACGGGCAGACGGAGGTCGTCAATCTTTTTGCCGAAGGCAAGATTGTGGTCCCGGCTCCACCCCAACCGACATCACCGACTCCCGCTCCTACACCTCCCCAACCCGGGCAAGCGCCACCCGGTCAGATGGGTGGACCACCGCCACAAGCAGGGTCAGATGGGGGGCAATGTCCCCGGTGTCGGCCAACCTCCCAATGTGGGCAACCTTCCCCCGGGAGCCCGCCGTCCCGTCGCGCCACCCGGTCAAAATCCGCCAGACATGAATGCTGCATCCGAAGATGAGGGCGACCTCGAAGAGGAAGCAGCCGAAGAACCCAGCAGCTAGTGTCCGCCCTCAAGCCCATCCGTCGGGGGGAACAGCCATAAGGACGGGTTTCGCAGTCCTCCGACAATCGGCAATTGTGCCGCTCACGTGGACTCACTGTAATAGAGCACACTGCTCAGCAAAAGGCCCGTTCCGACCGTCAAATAGATCGCGGCAAGAATGGGTCGGGAGAGGTGCGATTGGCGAAGCACGAAGCCGAGCGTTACCATGAAGACGATCAGGAGATAGCTGCGCCACGCCTGGAAGGCGAACAGACACACCCTTTCAGGCTGTTGGGCAATTCGCCGGATGTTCTTTTTTGCGATTGACGAAAAGATCAAGCGATAGACGCAAGCCCCTAAACTCACCCCCGACACAGCCCACATTCCGCTCTGAGGCCACTCGTGGTGTGAAAGCCAGAAACAGGCAGTGATACAGAGCGTAGCCCCTACCACAGACCAGAGCAAACCGGCAAAAAGGAGGAGCCAGTGACGGGCAACCGCCGGAGTGTGATTCCTCGTCTTCCGTGAGTCGCTAACCACTGTTTTTATCCAGGCACGGATTGAAGTAGCCGAAACGAAGGTCGGGAAACCGCTCTTTAAGGCGCTTCATCCACTTGCGAATGCCGAAGGGTTTTCCTCTCTCAGCGACTTCCATGGACTTGAGATACCATTCGGGGTCAATGTTCAGATTGCGCATCTGGATGAGGTCTACTTTCGTCTCTTTGAGAAAACCGCACAGGGCGGTCCACTCATCCTCCCGGTCGGTAAAGCCGGGCAATATAAAGTAGTTGATGGATGCAAACCCGCCATGAGCTTTGACCGTCCGAAGAGATTTCTTGAGCGCCTCGAAGTTATATCCGCGCGGTCTGAAATAGGCTGTGTAATAATTTGGCCGGCAGCTATTCAAGCTGACGCGGATACTGTCCAGGCCGGCTTCACACAGTTTCTCCACGGCTTCGGGCAGACTGCCGTTGGTATTAAGATTGATGGTGCCGCGGGCAGTGGCCTGTCGCATTGAGCGTATGGCCGCAGCGATCACTCCGGCCTGTAAAAGAGGTTCGCCTTCGCAGCCCTGGCCGAAGCTGACGACCGCTTTCGGGGCTTTCTCGAGGTGAGGGACGGCAACTCCGGCGATTTCTTCAACGCTGGGTACAAAGCCTATGCGTTCCTGAGTGGCGCAGATCCCTGTTCCTTCCTGGTGACTGATGCATCCCAGGCAGGCGGCGTTGCACGACGGCGAGGTGGGCAAGGGCGCTTCCCAGCGATTCAAGAAAAGGTTTCTGGCAGCAGGGCAACCATAGGAAAGGGCACATCTCCCGAGGTGGCCAAGCAGGCGGTTGTGCCGCTCCTTCCCGACACGTGCCCGGGTCCTGCGTCTGATTTCGTCGGGGTCGAAATGGCGGAAGTCCTGTCGCTCGTCAGGATCGATGCGCACTCCTGTCGCCACGAAACGGCCATCCTTCCAGCCGACTGCGGTGTAAGCGAAAAGCGGCAATATGGGGGCTTCGGGCAAGGTCTCGTAGGCGGGTGAGTAAATCTGCGTATAGGCGGGGGCCATAAAGGCTGCTACGGCCTGGACCGATTTGGCGTGATTGCGGGGATCGCGGTCCAGGACCTCACATTTCCTTTTTCCGGCATGGTAGCCCGCCGGAAGTCGCTTCGGGAGAAGGAAGAGTTCACTGCCGGGGGGGAGGGGAATCCAATCGCCGGGTCTCACACGCTCATATTCACCACCACTGGACCCCAGCATTTCCAGTTCCGGCCATTCGAAAACCCGGCCTTCCTCATCGGCATACAGAAGGCAAGGCCTACCTGTCACAGTCGCTTTCCAGAAGATCGGCAAAGCTCAAAAAACGCGCTGCGGCTTTGTGTTTCAAGAGATGCAACAATTCGTTAAGGAATTCGAAAGCAAAAGGGGGCATGCGTTGATGGTGAAGCATGATCCCGACGGGCTCCTTTTTGGTTATGAGGGCACTCAATTCGCCCAGTAGGGCAAGGAAATCCGCATCGGCATTTTTCTCCTTCCGAGTATGGAGGTCAAGCTGGATTCGTAAATTTTTGAGGCCTATGCCGGATTTTATTGAGCTTGGGAAAGGTTTGGTCATGGAGACGGCCTTGAAATCCAACTTCTGGAGGATCCTCAGAGTGGCCGCAGGAAGTCTGTTCCAAGGCGGGGTAAACACAGGAACGAAATGCTCCCCAAAAACCTCGGTCATCTTCTTCCGTCCCATGCGGATGTCACGCCATTGTTTCTCCGCAGGCCGCTGCTCACCGAACTCAGACTTTTCTTCGTTGCGCTGACAGTTGACGTGGCGCCAACCGTGCTGGTGCCATCCCCACAAGGGTTCGTCGAGAGGGGCTGCAGCAAAGAGTTGCTTCGCTCTGACCCCGGTTAGCCAGGCGGGGACAACTGCCATGGCCAAAGGGACCTGATGGCTGCGAAAAAGCTGGCAGAGGGCCTGAAAGGGGCGTCCTCCGGCCCCGATATCGTCAGCCCGAAAAAACAGGCATGGGCGATGGTTCCCGAGGTCGCATTCGAGGGCGGTGATGAGATCCTGACGCCAGTTGTCGGGCGGCTGTTCCCACAACGCCGACAGCTGGCGGGGTCGGTATTGTGTCGGCAGCCTGAAATCCTGTGGGGTCGAAATGGAAGCATCAATCAAAGAATCCGTCCTTCCGTTCGCAGGAGTCTGATACAATGAATCGGAGCCCAATTTACAGTCAAAGCGTGCTAAAGAAAAGAGACTTACGGAGCGGCCCTCCAAAGCTCATTGGGCGACCAGCCTATAGGAGATGGTGCCGTTCGTCAAGTCTGTCAAACTCACGAAAGAGGATGACGTATTGGCGGAAGAAGAAGGGATTGCTCAGGAGAAGAAGATCTTCCTGCGCCACATGAAGCACTATGTGCAGGCACCCGAGCATCGATTTGCGGCGATTGTGCCACCCGAGTTGTCGCCCGTCTGTAGAGATGAGTTGGCCTCTCTGGGTTTCTCCGATCTGGAAATAACGGATGCGGGAGTGGAGTTTGCCGGCAAGCTCAGATCCTGCTGTTTGCCCAACCTGGGCCTGCGCACTGCCAGCCGCGTCCTCTGCCGCTTGCCCCCTTTTCGGGCAGGCGCCGTTGAGGAGTTGTTCCAGAGGGCCTCGAAATGCCGTTGGGAGCTGTGGCTGAATCCCGAGATACCCTTGGAGTTGAGGGCTTTTGTCCAACACTCGCGCATCAGTCACGAAGGTCTGATAAAGCAGGCCTTGATCGATGGCATGGGGAAACGGTTTCTCTCCCGGCACCTCTCTCCGCCCGCCTGTTGGGTCTCGACCGGGGCCGATGAAGTCCAAGGGGCGGCACTCCCGCAAAGACAAAGGGTCTTCGTTCGTCTCCGTCATAACCAATGTGAAATCAGTCTGGATACCACAGGGGAGCACCTCCATCGGCGCGGCTATCGCTTGGAACATACCGGAGCGCCTCTGCGCGAAACCCTTGCGGCAGCCATCCTGCTGCGCCTGCAGTGGCGTGGGGATATTCCCCTTATCGATGGTATGTGCGGAGCGGGCACCGTGGCTATCGAGGCGGCGCTGCTGGCCCGCCGGATTGCGCCCGGATTGCGTCGATCATTCTTGTGCGAGTTGTGGCCCGGCTTTGAGGAGAAGAGCTGGAACCATCTGAGAAAGAAACTGGCGGGTCAAGCGCTTGCTCGCTCCCCCAGTCCCATTCTGGCCATCGACGGCGAACCGCAGGCGCTCAGGATTGCCCGGAGAAATGCCGAGCGAGCCGGAGTCGACCAGGACATTCAATGGCAAGTGCTGGACCTGTTCGCCTTCAAGCCCCACGACCGTCAACTGCCTCCCGGGCTTCTGGTCTTGGATCCCCCTTACGGCAGGCGGCTCGATGGCAGCGGGAAAGGCTTCTACGAGAAGCTTGGGCGTCATCTGCGCCATTTTTTCGAAGGATGGCAAACGGCGATACTGGCTCCCGACAGAGCCACGGCCCTCAGTCTAAAGATGCCTTCCATGCGCTTCTGGCAGATCAGTCACGGGGGCTTGCCCATCTTTGTCGTCATGGCGCGACTGTAGAAAGCAGGACGCCCCCTCTCCGTGTCCCTGCCGGGAGTGGCCCTTGGACCGTCTTATTCATGACGGGGAGACATGAATTCCGGGCCGACTGGGGTCTTGATGCGGGCCTTGAGAATCCCCTCCACGCCCTCTAAGTCTTCAGCCGTAATCTGCCAGCCGGCGACTCCCACGTTCTCCTCGACCTGCGCGGCCGTTCGCGCACCGGCCAGGACCGTCGTGATGCCGGGTTGCTGCAGGGCCCAGCGCAGAGCGAATTGCGCCACACTCCTGTGGTATTTGCCTGCCAGTTTTTTCAGTTGCTCTACGGCTTTGACATACTGTTTGAAACGGTCGGGTTTAAACTTGGGGTCGGCGCGGCGTAAATCGCCCCTCGGAAATTTTTCCTCGCCGTCGAATTTGCCGGTGAGGAGTCCCCGGCAGAGGCCTCCATACGCCATGGTTGCGATGCCATTTGCATGACAGAAGGGCAAAACCTCTTTCTCGATTTCCCGCTCAAAGAGGTTGTATGGCGACTGCAGACTGGAAACGGGACCGACGCTTTGGCAGGCCATGATTTGTTCTGAGCTGAAGTTGCTGACGCCAACGTAGCGGATTTTGCCAACCTCCTGAAGTCTTACCAGGGCCTCCATGGATTTTTCGACGAGGGTTTTACCGTCCGGCCAGTGAACCTGGTAGAGGTCAATGTAATCCAGACCGAGACGAGTGAGACTCTGATCGACTTCCTGTCGAATTCTCTCGGGGCCGGCATTTCTGCGGATGTTCTCCTTGTCATCCCACTCGAGACCGCATTTCGTGGCGATCACGATGCGTTCGCGCTGTCCCCATTGTTTCAGGGCCTGCCCGACGATTCGCTCCGATCTGCCAAAACCGTATACGGGGGCTGTGTCAATAAAATTAACACCCAGCTCGAGAGCTCTCAGAACCGCCCTCAGAGATTCGCCCTCATCAGCGCCTCCCCATGCCCAGCCGCCGGTAACCCATGTCCCCAACGCCAGGGCGGAAACATCAAGATCGGTTTGCCCGAATTGGACTCTATCCATGTTCCAGCACCTCCCTTCAATTCGTTGTGGCCGGTCACGACCCGCCACCGAGTATTCTCCATCCATTCCAAAATTTTTGCATTGTCAAATTCAGCAAGGAACCTGTATGCTCAATTATCTCATTTTACATGATAGAGGCGATTCGTCCTGAGGAATTTATGATGGGGCTTGAAGAGGAGTTGATTCGTCAAGGCGATGAGGTCGCGTCGCTGCATCTGATCGAGGCGGCAGGCAAAACGGCGCTGATTTGCATTACTGCCCGGGCCCTCTCGCAGAAGATCGCCGAAGTTGTCCGGAAGGCTGATTATCGTGCTGTGGTTGCCCGAAATCCCGCTTCGGCGCTGAGTCGCATCGAAGACGACCAATACCAGCTGATCGTTTTGGAGGAAGGGTATGGCGGAGCAGATTGGTCGGCCAATCCCGTTCTGCTCTACCTGCAACGTCTGCCTATGCCGTCGAGAAGAAAGTCCTTTTTGTGCCTTCTCAGCGAACAGACACCCACGCTCGACCCCATGGCGGCTTTTCGCATCGGGGCGAACCTGATTCTCAATCTCCAAGACGTGGAAAAAATGCCCGTGATTCTCGATCCTTTGCTGAAGGACCATGAAAATTTCTACGCGGTTTTTAATGATGAGCTCGCCAAAAGGGGGCGGTCTTCAGTTTAGGGAGAGGCTGACCATGCTCAAGCGGAATCCTCATAATGAACAAATCCCGAGGCATTCTCGGCTGCGAGTGGAAAGTTGTGTTGACACCATCTTGCAGTTGGACAAGCGTCTCGGCAAAGGTAAGATCAGGCCGGATGTGGTGGAGAAGTTCGAGCGCTTGAAAGATTCTCTGGCAAATGTTGTCGAAGAGACGATTGACGAAAAAGATATCTCAAAAATCGAGGAAGCGACTAATCATCTGCTCTTGGAAATCCGTGTTTCGTTGGGGGCTGAAGTTGCGCAGTCTTTTCATAACGGTCAAATTCACTGATCTCCGACAGATCTTTTGCCGCCGAGAGGTTTTTTTTCATCATTCGGACTCGATGCCTGCGCAGTTCCTGGAGAGGGGGAGGAAAAGGTGGATGCTTTCGTATTTTCTAAGCGAGGAGACTGCGGCGAGACCAGTCTTCTGACGGGCGAGCGGGTCTCAAAGGCCAGTTTGCGCCCTGAAGCTTACGGGACTTTGGATGAAGCCAGTTCGGCCTTGGGTATGGCGAGGGCTTTTACTCAGAATCACGTGATCAAAGACATGATTGCCGCAGTACAGGAGGACTTGCTTGTATTGGGGGCCCAGCTGGCGTGTGAAGGCGAGGAGCAGCCCGGCTATCGGGTCGAGGCGAACCGTACTCTCAGGCTGGAGCAGTGGATTCAGCAACTGCAGGCGGAGGTGCCGCTGCCGCGTCAATTCATTCTCCCGGGAGCCAATGTCGTCGGTGCCGCGGTCGATCTATCCCGTACTATAATCCGTCGCGCGGAGCGTCGGTGTACCGCTCTGAAGGAAGCAGGGCAACTGGATAGCCCCGAAGTCCATGCCTTTTTGAATCGCCTCGGGGACTTTCTCTTTACCCTTGCTCGCTATTCCGAAGAGAAAGGATAGGCAGGCCTTACCGCAATTATCATTGTCATTCTCGGTGAAATTGTTTTATAAGAACCAGCCGGTTCTAAGACACGGGCCGGAAGATTACTATCGAGCTTAGTGAAGAGCGGCCCCGCCCAGGCGGGGTCAGCGGTTTGAGAGAGGCCTGAATCGAAAACGGCAGTCGGTGCTCTCCTTCACGGGTGCCGCCGCGGAAGGACGGTTTGGGTGAAGGTGGCGTTTTGCCCCGAGCGGAGTGCGGTCCGCTTTTGCGGGTTTTTCTTCATCGACGCAGATTGCGTGAAAGCACTGAGGAGGAGCCGGTATGGCTCGAGTAACAATTGAGGATTGTTTGGAAAAGGTTGACAGCCGGTTTGCTCTGGTGCACCTGGCAGTGCGCAGAGTCCTGCAGTTGCGCAGTGGTGTCCCTCTCTTGATGGAACGTCCCAAGAACAAAGAGGTGGTTCTTGCCCTGCGTGAGATTGCGGCCGGCGGGGTGACTCCGGAAAACATTCGCGAACTCGAGGAGATGAGACTCGTCACCGAGGCCAGGCCCCCTGAAAAGGAAGAGGTGAGCCGGTTGGAGGTGAGAGAGCTTCTTGATGCGGAAACCAAATACGATGCATCGTTGGAGTACGACGATCAGGGTGAATTTCCCGAGCAGGATGAGGAATAGGTCTGGAAGGCCCGATTTGTTCGCGAATGATCCTCATTCTCCGGGCCTCTGCGGTGAATGCTGTCGGGTCTTTCGTGGCGGCTTCCGCCTCTTTGCGGTGTCAGGTGTTATACAGGGTTTTCTCACCCCGGGCGGTGATAGGGGAAGGTTTTGGTGGCAAAGAAATACGATTTGAGTTGCCTTGAGAAGCGGGACCTGCTGAATGATGCGGCGGTTTCAATCGAGACCTTGCTTTCCTGGGGCCGGCATTATGACGAGGTCGGGTCGCTTTATGAGGCGGTGGACTTTTATGAAAAGGGCGGTGACAAGGACGCACTTGCCCGGATTCTGACGAAAGCTCGGGAAGCGGGCAACCTCTTTCTCTATCGTCGCATCTGTCGCATCCTCGGGTATGAACCAAGTCCCGACGAGTGGCTTGCTCTCGCAAAACAAGCGGAACAACTTGGAAAACTTACCTTTGCCGACGAAGCATACCGTCTCGGCGGAGTTGCGGGCACGTCCGGCGATACGGTTTCCTGATGGTGATGGAGAAGAACCGCCCGGTCACCCCTTGCGTTTCGTCCGATCTTGACAAGCGAGGAAACCGTGTTTACGAGTTTCTTAACTAAATTATATCTTTCATCTCATAATTTTTAGCAGTTGTGGAGGAATGCTCGGACGATGGATAAGCAGGATTACTATGAGGTCTTAGGTGTTTCGCGTCAGGCTGATGATGAAGAGATCAAGAAGTCCTATCGAAAGCAGGCTCTCAAATACCATCCGGACCGAAACCCCGGGAATAAAGAGGCGGAGGAGAAATTCAAGGTAGCTGCCGAAGCCTATGAAGTCCTCCATGATCCTCAGAAACGTCGTATCTACGATACCTACGGGCATGAGGGACTGCAAGGGTCGGGATTTCGGGGCTTCCGCGGCTTCGAAGACATCTTCAGCTCTTTCGGCGATGTTTTTCAAGATTTCTTCTTTGGTTTTGGTGGTTCGTCCCGAACTCAGAACGCCTCGCGACCCGGTGACGACCTCCTGTATGACATGGCCTTGAGCTTTGAAGAAGCAGTGTTTGGGGTGGAGAAAGAAATCCAGATCCAGACTTTTGCCGAGTGCGATCACTGCTATGGCAGCGGGGCTGAACCGGGCACCAGAGAGACCACCTGCCCGATGTGTCAGGGCAGTGGCCAGGTGGTGCAGTCCCAGGGTTTTTTCCGCATCAGTACCACGTGCTCCCGATGCCACGGCGCAGGGAAAGTGCTCGTCTCGCCTTGTAAGCACTGCCGTGGGCAAGGCCGCGTGAAACAAGTCGAAACGAGTTGAGGTGAAGGTGCCTGCGGGAGTGGATACCGGTACCCGCCTGAGGCTTCGCGGAGAGGGGGAAAGCGGGTATCGCGGGGGCCTTGCCGGTGACCTCTATGTGCGATTGAATGTTAAGCCCCATGAATTCTTTGAACGAGATGGCGACAATCTCTACGGCAAGGTTTCCATATCCTTTGCCCAGGCCGCCCTTGGTGACCAGGTAGAGGTCCCGACCCTGGAAGGCAGGAAAGCCGTTCACGTTCAGCCCGGTACTCAGCCCGGTTCGGTGATTCGATTCCCCGGAGAAGGCGTTCCGAGTCTGCGCGGTAAGGGCCGGGGAGATCTCTTGTTTGAGGTGCAGGTGAGAATTCCTTCGCGTCTCACCCCGCGCCAGGAAGAATTGCTTCAGGAGTTGATGGAGCTTGAGAAGGAAAAAGGTGAGGAAAAGGTTCGAAAATGGCCATGGCCTCGCCGGAAGGATCGCGAGAAGGATGCTTCAGCAACTCACTCGCGAGAAGCTGTTTCCTGAAGATGCTTTTATAAGAACGAGTGAGGAGTTGAGTTTTGAGGAAACGGGCAACTTCCGGCCAATTCGAAGATTTTAAAGCATCTGCACTTTTTTGCCCCCGCTGTAAACGAGCCATGCCGGTGCGCAGTCGGCTGCTGCTGTTCCTGCCCGATGGCGAATTGCACGAGTATCTTTGTCAGGCGTGCGCCTCTTCCCTGGGCACCAAGACCGTGCGGCAGGCTCGGGAATCGCAGCTTTACACGCCTTGATGGTCTCCAGGATCCCGGACTTTTCCGAAGCATGGTCCCCAAGAGTATTCCCGTTCATGGTTCGACCCCGCACCACCTTCGAGGTGCATCCCCGCGACGGGCGACACCTCGCCTTGCCGGTGCCGAAGCTCTCTTGCCGCCTTCCTTGCGGGAGATGGAAGGGCGACGAGGACTATTGGGGTGCCCCCGATTGAAAATTGTTGAAGAGGATAGGGTATGATTGAAGCGGAAGGTTTGACCAAATACTACGGTCCCCTGCCGGCCATCCGAGATGTAACCTTTACCATCGAACGGGGCGAGGTGGTCGGTTTTCTGGGACCAAACGGCGCGGGTAAGTCGACGACGATCCGCATTCTGACCTGTTATATGCCGCCGACCACAGGCCTGGCGCGTATTGACGGTCTGGATTGTTTTGATCGGTCCCTGGCGGTCCGCCGCAGGATCGGGTATCTGCCGGAGAGCGTCCCCCTTTATGGGGAACTCACGGTGAGGGGGTTCCTTCGTTTTGCCGCCGGGGCAAAGGGAGTCGAGGCCAGGAAAGAGGAAGGGGAAGTCAGGAGGGTCATTGCGGTGTGTGGCCTGGAAAGCGCTGCCCATCGCATTATCGGCCACCTCTCCAAGGGTTTCAGGCAGCGTGTCGGTCTGGCCCAGGCACTCCTCAATAACCCATCGGTGCTGGTTCTGGACGAACCGACCATCGGCCTGGACCCTGCTCACATCATCGAAATACGCCGCCTCATCCAGGAATTGCGCGAGGAGCACACCATCCTTCTGAGCAGTCATATCCTCCCGGAGGTGGCCCAGATCTGTCAGCGGGTGCTGATCATCAACCAAGGCCGGATTGTTGCCACCGATACCCCCGCCAACCTTACCAGTCAGCTACAGAAGTCCGCGCAGATCCAACTGCAGGTGCGGGGAGAGGCCAAGGAATTGGCCCGTGCCCTGGAAAATCTGAGAGGTGTTCAGAGGGTGCTGCTGACTCAGGCGGACCAGGAAAGGCTGTTTGTGGAAACGGATCGGTCCGGGGACCTGAGACCGGAAATCGCCCGCCTGGTGATTGCCAGGGGCATGGATTTACTGGAGCTCAAACTTATGGACCTCAGCCTGGAGGATATCTTCATGCAGTTGGTGACAGAAGAACCGTCTCAGGAGGATAAGCAATCATGAAAGGCTTCCTTTCGGTCTATCGAAAAGAACTCTACAGCTTGTTTGCACTGCCCGTCTTCTATGCCGTTGCGTTCACTTTCCTGGTAATCGCCGGTTACTTCTTCTTCAACGCTATCGTCTACTACAACTTGCTCAGCTTTCAGGCCGGCCAAAATCCCGTGATGGCCAAGCAGATGAACCTCATGGAGATGGTCCTGCGGCCTTTCTTTTTTGATCTCAGCATTGTCCTCCTGCTGATCTCCCCGCTTCTCACCATGCGCCTTTATGCCGAAGAACGGAAGTCCGGAACCATGGAACTGCTCCTCACCTATCCGCTTTCGGACCGGTCGATTGTCCTTGCAAAATACGCGGCGGTGGTGACTGCTTTCGCGGTGATCGTGGCAGGCACCCTCCCCGGTATTTTCCTTTTGAATTTCCTGGGCAGTCCGGCATGGAAAGCGATCCTTTGCGGTTATCTGGGTGTCTTGCTGCTGGGGTCCTCCTTCCTGTCCCTCGGTGTTTTCACCTCTTCTCTGACCCAGAATCAAATCATTGCCGCGGTTCTCTCTTTCGGAGCCCTGCTCATGCTCTGGGTGATCGGATGGACCAAATCGTACGTGGGATCGGCGATGGGAGAAGTCATCGACTATATATCCATCATCAGACACTTCGATACCTTCTCAAAAGGCATCCTTGATTCTCGGGACCTCCTCTATTACCTCATATTCACCGTGTTTTTCCTCTTTCTTACGCTGCGGCAGATGGCAGCTTACCGATGGCGAGGGTAAAGGAAAGGAACATCATGGCAGACACAAACAGATACCGTCGCGCATGGACCTATGGTTCCAGTGCGCTCCTTGGAACGCTTTTCTTTGTCGGCATTCTGGTCCTTGTGGTGCTGATTGCAGAACGCCATCCCTGGCGCATGGATATGACCGAATCGGGCGCATTCACCCTTTCCGACCAAACCCGGAACATCCTCGGTTCCCTCGATCAGCCTATAGACATTAGAGCCTTTTTCGCCACCGCGGCGCCGGAACAGACAAAAGTGCAAGACCTGCTGGAGACCTACCGTTACGCGAGCGACAAGATCAAGTATGAATTCATCGACCCCGACCGTCAGCCGGAAACGGCCCGGCGCTATGAGGTCCGTTCCTACGGCACCGTGGTTCTCGAAGGGTACGGCAAAATACAGACTGTCCCCAATGCCGACGAAGAGAGCCTGACCAACGCTATCCTCAAACTCACCCGGGATGAACAGAAAAAGATCTACTTTCTGGTGGGGCATGGCGAACACTCCACCGATAATACCGATAAGGAAGGATATTCGGCGGCTCGGGAGGCGCTGGAAAAGGAAAACTATGCCGTTACCGATCTGAATCTGATGCGTCAGGCGCAGGTTCCGGCCGATGCCGCAGCAGTGATCGTTGCCGGGCCGCAGAAGCCCCTCCTTGCCCCGGAACTCGCAAGTCTGAAAACCTATTTGGAGAGCGGCGGCAAATTGATGGTTCTCATCGATCCTTATCGGGATGGGGGCCTCGGTCAATTTTTGAAAAGCTATGGCGTGGAACTGGGTGATGATATCGTCATCGATAAGCTCAGCCGCGTCTTCGGCGGCGATTACCTCATGCCGGTGGTGATGCAGTACGGTCCTCACCGGATCACTCAGAATTTCGAACTGGCCACTTTCTACCCCGAAGCCCGGTCGGTAATTCCCTCCCCGGATCCCCCTCAGGGTGTGCTGCTGGAAACCCTTGCCTCAACTTCGGAAAACGCCTGGGCGGAGGTGGACCGGGACATGCTCAAGCGCGGCGAGGCTAGTTTCGATGAACCGGCGGATATCCCGGGACCGATCCCGCTCATTGTTCTTGCCGAAATCGAGGGACCGCCGGCCAATCGGGGCGAAACCGCGGGCGTGCCGCGTGAAGACGGAAAGAAGGCCGCCGCCGACGGCAACGAGACCCGAACGAATGCGGCCTTTCTGATCGTTGCCGGCGATTCCGATTTTGCTGCGAACACCTATTTCAAATTGTCGGGCAACGAGGACCTTTTTCTGAATATGGTCAATTTCCTGGCCGAGGAGAAGAACCTCATCACCATCAAGCCGCGAGGAAGCTCTCAGCAGCCGATGCTGATGACTCAGAATCAAGCCTGGGTGGCATCCCTCGTGGTGTTGGTGGTTATGCCGCTGCTGGTGCTGTTTTCCGGGCTGGCGGTCTATCGGGTGCGGAGGTCCCAGCGATGAAGTGGCGAAGCTCGCTGCTGTATCTCTTGGTGCTTCTGATGTTGGGGGGCTACTACTATTACTTCGAGGTGGTCCAAAAGAGGCAAAAGGATATGGCCGCCATGGAGGCAAAAAAGATATTTCGCTTTCCTGTCGACGGCGTGAGTGCCTTAACCTTTGCCGCCGCGGGAAAAGAGACGATCGAGCTTAAGAAGGAAGGAGACTGGCGAATTGTTGGGCCGATCGCAGCGGAGGCCGATAAGTCTTCGGTCGATGACTTTCTCAACGCTTTATCAAATCTGCAGGCCGAACGCGAAGTGGCAGCCGCTCCCGACGATCTGAAACCGTTCGGTCTTCTGCCGCCGTCGCTCGTGATCGGCATTCAGGCTGGAGAGAAGCGAATCGAATTGCTGGTGGGGGACAAGAACCCGGTGGGGGAGGCTTCATTTGCTAAAACCTCAGACCGACCGGCGGTTTTTCTGATCGCCGAGGGCAACCGCCCGGTCCTTAATCGGGGCTTGGACGAACTGCGGAGGAGGCAGCTCTTCAGCTTTCAGCTGGTTGACGTGGTCGCCGTGGCCGTAAGGTGGGATGGTGGGAACGCCATCGCGGTTGAACTCACGTCGAATGAAAGGGAATGGCAGGCTCCCGGGGACCCGAAAGTGAGGATCAAGAAGAGTAAGGTTGATAACGTCATAGAACAGGTCCATTGGCTGAGAGCTCAGCAGTTCTTGGAGAATGACCCGAGGAACCTGCCCTCTTATGGCTTGGAGCCCCCTTTTGCGGCGGTGACCATGCGGCTCAAGTCCGGGGAAAACGCCGAACTCCGCTTGGCAAAAAAAGAGAAAGACGAAAAGCAAATCGCCGCCTTGAGCTCGCAACTGCCCTCGGTAGTCCAGGTCGCTGCCGGTATTTTGAGCGACCTTCCCAAAGATCTCTTGGCGTTGCAGGATCGGTCCCTGTCGAATTTCAAACCGGATGCCGTCAGCGAGGTGGAATGGAGCCGGGGTGACTCTCAGGGATGTGCCGTCCGGCTGGATGAAAGCAACTGGGGTCTCAGGAAAGGAGAGGGCAGGCCGGAGCCGATCAAGGACTCATGGCACGTCCGGTCGCTCCTGTGGGACCTTGGCGACGGTGAGTATCAAAAACAACTCGACCCGGCTCCGCCCCTCGCACCCGAGCCCTGCTGCCGGATCACCCTCCGGAATGCCGAAGAAGTTCTCTTGAGCCTGAGCTGGGAGAAATCCCCCGCAGCGGGGCGCGAGCCCGCCCCGGTCTGGCTTCAAAGTGGGGGCGAGATGATGGCGGTGAGCGTCGATCCCGAACTGCTGCGGCGAATCGAGGGAGATCTGGAGCGACTCGGCGGGGCTGATGCAGTAAGGAGTAAGGAGTAAGGAGCAAGGAGTAAACATGGAGGGAGTGGGATCGGGACGCACGGGGTAAGTCAAAGGGCTGAGATGTGGGGCAGGGTTTACAAGCCCTGGCGGTAGAAATCTACACGAGGGACAAAAGAGCAGTCAGCGGATCCTGAATGTATTCCGAAAGCAGGGGTGAAGACACCATTACGCAAAGACCCAACGGGGTCAAGGCCAGCCAATGAGGCAAGGGAATCCGGGGAAGACTCAGCGGCCGATCTTCCCGATAGCCCCGGGCGGCCAATGCTGTCGCCAACTCATCGGCCCGAATCAGGGAGCGGCGAAAGATCGGCAGAACCAGAAACTTGGCCCTCCGCAACAGGTCCTTTCGCCCATTGCCCAGGCGTGACCGGGTGGCCAGCGCGACTTCATCCCTTTGATCCATGATCAGGGGGATGAGCCTGATTGTCAGGGTGACCATCAGGGCGATTCTCTGTGCCGGCAGGAAGGGAAAGGGCTGCAGGTACCAGATCAGACCATTCTGCAAATCGCGAGGCTTGGTGACCAGCGTAAACAACACCCCATAGCCCAGCATCAGCCCCAACCTCCAGCAGGTGAGCGCGGCATCGGTCAAGCCGGTCCTGCTTACGGGGAGCCAGGGGAAAAAGGTCCTCTCCGGATCGGAAGCGCCCAGTGCCTGCACCAGGAAAATGAAAACCAGGAAGACCGACCAGGCCTTTAGATCATGGACCACAGCCTTGACAGGCAGGCGGCAGCAGAACCCGGCGCTGAACAGAAGCAAGGAAAAGAGCGCGAGCGCCTTTTCGTCCATGTGAAGCAGGCCGAAGGTGGCCAGTATGAGGCCGAGGAATTTGCATCGGGCATCCCATCGGTGGAGCACCGAATCTCCCGGAAAATAGTGAAAAGCTAGTCCAGAAGCCACGATATCGGTCTTTCTCCCAGCAGACTGTAGCAGGGCGGTCGAACGTTGTATTGCCGCAGCATGGGGATGATGGTCTGGGGAGGAGCCAGCGCTTTTAATTCGCCACTGGAGATCACCGCGACCCGATCGGCATGGGCAATCACTTTCTCCACATCGTGGCTCGCAACAATCACGGTGTGCCCGCTGCCGTGCAGTTTCAGGATTTGCTCCAGCACCTGGCAAACGCCGCTGTAATCCAGGTTGGCAAACGGTTCATCAAAAACGAGAATGCGGGATTGCATGGCCAGGACCCCGGCGATGGCAACGCGGCGCTTTTCGCCGCCGGAAAGAAGGTGGCAGGGTCGGTGTTGGAGGTCTGTCAACCCCACCATGCCAAGGGCCGAAGTCACGCGCGCGCTGACCTCGTCGCAAGGGAGTCCCAGGTTTTCCGGTCCAAAGGCGACGTCTTCGGCCACCGTTTCGCCCAGAATTTGGCTGTCTGCATCCTGAAAAACCATTCCCACGCGCTGCATCACCTGTTTTTCCGCTTTCGCGGGGTCCAGCCCGTCAACCAGGATCGTCCCGGAAGAGGCTTTCAGCAGGCCGTTGAGGTGGCGGATGAGCGTTGTTTTGCCGCTTCCGTTCGGACCGCAGACCAGCAGGAATTCCCCGTCACCCACGTTCAAGGTTATGCTCCTTTAAGGCCGGAGTGCCATCGGGATATGAATAGCTGAGATTCTGAAGGCGGATCATATAGCCAAAAGCCATCCGAGCAGGCTGTAAGGGGTTCGCGGTTAGGATCACCAAGAGCCAAGAGCATAAGAGCTAAGAGTTGTCGCGTGATTCCAGTCGGTGCTGGATCATTGGTCGAATGGCCCGCGCCAGAAGGACTGCCGCCGCAGCCTTGAGTGCGTCTCCCGGAAGAAACGGCAGCATTCCAAGCACCACTGCCTTTTGCCACGACATGGCGGTTACCAACTTGAGCCACGGTACCCCGAATAAGTAGATCGTCAGCGACCCGAGGACAACCGCCAGGACGTCTCCGAGGGCTGGTTTGCTAAAATGTTCAGCCAGATAACCCGTGACCAGAGCACAGGCGGCGAAGCCGAGGAGATAACCGCCCGTCGGTCCCAGGAAGTGCGCCAGTCCCCCTTTGCCACCGACGAACACGGGCAAGCCGATGGCTCCCACAAGGAGATAGATCCCGACACTGACGAGACCCCAGCGGCTTCCGAGAAGCAACCCGGCCAGCAGCACAAAGAGATTCTGGAGTACCAGCGGAACGGGCCCGATCGGGAGGGGAACCTGGAGATAAGCGCCAACCGCTATGAGAGCGGCCATCAGCGAGGCATAGACCACCAGCTGCAACTGCTTCCGTTCCACCGAGCACAACCCCCGAACCTGAAAGTGCTGTCCGAAAACGGCACGAAGACTTGGTTAACCTATTTCGAAAGTCAGGTTAACCAAGTCCGAAGGAAGTGTCAATAGGGAAGGTCTAAGGCTTCTTGGCAGGAGACTTTGCGGGCGATATGTTCAGGTCGTAGCTGAAGATGGTGCTCTTCGACTGCCAGAATTTGACATAATCCTTGGCGAGCACCAGGCTGGCGATGAGCTCGCTGGTGCCGTCGTTATTCAGGTCGGCGATCCGAATGGCAGTCACCATCCCGTTGATCTCCCGGGTCTTCCAGTTTTCGACAAGTCCGAGCTGGTCCCAGGAAAGCGAGACGATCTCACCTCGATCGTAGAACTTAAGCCCCTCGGGCATGAACCTGGACAGTTGCTCGGTGGTCCGGGTCAGGACAATCTCAGGGATACCGTCGCGGTTGAGGTCGGCGACCAGGATGCCGGAGGGAATGGCGTAGTACTTGATATCGTTATAGCGGAGGTCTTCGATTTTGGCCTCAAAGGAGTTGGTCGTGGCGGCGAAAAGGCGGTCACTTTTCCATATCTGATCGCCGGCCGTGTTCAAAATGGCCAGGTGATTGGAGCTGTCCACGAGAATGGTCTCGTCGGCGCCGTCGTTATTGATGTCGGCTCGGGCGAAATTGAAGACATTGCAGCGGCTCGGGAGATGAACCTGGACGAGAGGGGACAGGCGATTTCCCTGGAACTGCATTTCGTAGATTTCGGGCTGAAAGGCGCCTCGGTCGGAGCCGCCGCGCTGCTGGCCGAGAAGGACTTTACCCCGTTTGGGAAGATCCACGCCATTGAGGTAGTGGGGTACATTGTCGGCAAGCAGCTGCAGTCTCGGTTCGGCAAAGCCGAGCACCATGGAGCCGAGGGCTTCTCTGCCATACCCGGGTTCATTGTGCTGGATTTCGTCCGGCCTGGGTTTCCCGATGAGGGAACGCAGGTTGGTTACGAAAATCTCGGCACGCCCGTCTTTGTTGATGTCAACCAGGGTTACCCAGAGGTAACGATCGGTATCCGGGCCGCTGTAGGTGGCAAGGGTTTTGAGTCCCTGGGCTTCCTTCCTCAGCACCGTAACCGTGTTTTTGGTGATCGTGACCATCTCCGTTCGACGATCCCCATCGACATCGCCGACGTCCATCCCGATTATGCCGCCCTGGAAATCCTGGCTTTTCCAGAGACCGGGTTGTCTGAGTGAGCCATCGGGAGTAATTTCGACGAAATTAGGGTTAAGGTAGGAAATTTTATCCCCGGGCAGCATGGTGGTCGGGACCAGGAGTTCCGGGTTTCGGGTGGAGTAGGATTCTTCCTCGGTCGGTTTGGCCTGGCCTTTTTCACCGGGTCGGGAGAAGACCTTCTGATTGATTTCCTGGGCAAACTGATTGACCTGAGGAATGACATCATCGAGAGATCGGGTCTGTGAGGAAAAGGTGAGGGGGGAGCCCTTCTCGGAGAGGGGGACCATTTTCGCGTCGATACTGAGCGCCTGGCCGGCGCCGGTCAAGCTGCCGAAGACGACATAGTCCGCTTTAAGAGTTCGTCCGAGGCGTTGAGCATCCTCCGAGGAAATGTCGGATTTCATGCCGCGAGTTGCCTGGTCGACCGCCGAGCGGTCGATGACCTGGACTTTCCCTTCCCAGCCCAACCGTGAGGTCAACATGTCCCTGATCCCATCCTGAAGGTAGTTCAGCTGAGCAGGCGTGTGCATATTGAACGGGAGAATCGCCACTTTCACCGGTGCGGGTGCCGTCTGTGCGGAAGAGCCTGACGCTCCGGCAAGAAGGGACAGGAACAGTACGGTTATGATCGTTCTCGAGGATTTCTGGGTTACCATGTTCGTATTCCTCAAATGAGTTCAAAAAGACGTTCTTTATTATGCCAAACCTCCGGACAACGCATCCGGTTGACAACCCGGCTACTGCCATATACTCGATCGGGGGGATTTTGGGAATGACAAAATGGGGGCAAGCTGCGCCGGTCGGGTCTTGAAAAGTATTGGAAAATAAAGAATTTGGACTTCACTGTAGAAGCCCTCAACCCTTCGTTTCATGATGCTTTCAGTAAAAAAATCTTTCCCGTTTACGCAATGTTTTTTCTTGACATTTCTCTTCTCTAGCGTATACAGAGCATTCTAATATGGCAAAGGGGCTATCGTTAACCGCTTAACAACGCGAAAGGGGGTGAAACCAGGGATTTAGAGGGTTGGTGTTTCTTTTGGGGCTTTTTTAGTGAAAAGAATCGATTAGTTTTTGAGGAGGACAGAGATGAAAAGGTTTCTCGTTCCATCATTGGTTATTGTTTTAGCATTGCTGATCGCCGTGCCGGCCTTCGCCCTTGAAGTCAAGTGGGGCGGGTTGTTCCGTGCCCGTGTGCTCAGCCAATCCGATGTTTACCAACCACTCGTATCCCGCCAATGATCTCGCCATGATCAGATGGGCGCCGGGTTGTGGACACTCAGACGGGCAAGGTCGTACCCGGGACCACCCTAGTGTATAATCCCGCCACCAAGAAGTTCGAAAATCTGCCAGCTCGCGCTGACGGTGCCCCTGTTAAAGCACTTGAGATCGATCCCAAGACGGGTCTCCCGAACTACATTCCGGTGCCGAACAAATTCGCAGAGCGAAGCGTCGCCTCCACTCAGCACCTCAACCGCTTCGACCAACGTCTGAGAATGTTCATCGACTTCATTTCCAGCGAAAACCTGAAGGTCGTAACCAAGCTGGAAGCGAACACCGTCTGGGGCGCTTACGGCAGTCCCGGTGCCCGGAACATCGTGGGTGGCGGTAATGTCGGCGCCGACAACAACAACCTGGGTATCAAGAACGCCTACCTGGATTTCAAGATTCCCAACACCCCTCTTAAAGCGACCGTGGGTGTCCAGGGTATTGCCCTGGTCGACTCCTGGATCATCGACGATGATTTCTCCGCGGCTATTCTGGCGGCCGATCTGAAACCGTTCACGGTAGCGATCGGTTATGTTTCCGGCCAGAACTTCGACACCAAATCCGAATCGGAAAACGTTGACGACCTGGTTGCGGTAGTGTCCTACAAAGAGGGTCCGTTCAGTGCGTCGCTCGTGGGCCTCTGGCAAGATGCTCACAATACTCCCGCCAGTGTATTCCCCGGAATCGGGCCGCTGGGTACGGATACCCCGATCCAGTACAATGTCTTAGCCGCTCCGTTCGCTTACCCCGACCCTTGGCTCAACCGACTGCCGGTTCCGTACAATGGCGTCCAGGCTCAGAACAACAACTTGATCGACTTGGGGCTCCAGTTGGGCTATAAAATGGATTACCTGAGTGCCTACGTTAATTTTGTCAAGAACTTCGGTAGCGTAGACCTTGCCTACGGCACCGCGGATGGCACCGGGACAAACTTTAGCAATGAAAAAGCCACGTTCACCTCGGTTGACTACACAGGTTGGATGGTCGATGCCGGCATGAACTACTTCTGCGGTCCATGGACCCTGAATCTGGGCGGCTTCTACACGACCGGTAACAAGGTTGATGTCAATAATCTGGACCCGACCGGTACCGGCGCTTCCTTGGGCACGTACCCCCTTCCCGGCAGGGATAACATCGATGCCTTCACCTACCCGCTCGCAACCACCAAGTACTTCTCGGAAATCATGGGTGGCGGCATCCTGGACAACATCGCTCCTACGGGTGGCTACTGGTCCGGTTATCCGGCCCCGAGCAACATCTGGACCTTGACCGCCGGCGCCGCCTGGCAGGTGCTGCCCCAGACCAAGCTGTCTCTGTCGTACTGGTATTTCGGAACTTCCAACAAGGTCCCGTCGCGTTATGACAACGTCAACGGAACCTGGAGCATGAGCAACGATCTGGGTAGCGAAATCGACTTCTACCTTACCCAGAATATCGTCGACAAGCTGAACCTGGACTTGGTTGCCGCTTACATGATCACGGGTGATGCCTATCGCGCCCAGACGAGCAACTTCGATTATCCGGGCCATGACAATGCCTACGAACTCGGTGCCCGGTTGCAGTGGGCCTGGTAGTTTCGTCGGCTGGTTTCCGTAACTAACCCTGAGACCGGATGGTTCGCCATCCGGTCTTTTTTTTCAGCGCGCCCGGGCAATGCGTGATTCGTTGCCGGGTTTTATCAGCTGCCGAATCCCTCACCATTGTCCGCCGGTTTTGCCATCCGCATCCCCCTGATCAATTCCCGCCTGTGCACCCTTGTCGTCACCACACTGCCTAAACCGTCCGGACTTAGGTCGCCATACCGGAGAAACTTGTCCCCGCAGGCTCCCCGCCTAAAGCCTGCGAGGACAACTTAAGCGGGGAACCAGGGCTCGAAACCTTTCAAAGACCGGATTACGGCGTTCCCGTGAAAACCCACCCGTCATACCAACGAACGCCGGTTTCCAGGCTTTTTTCCCGGGTCCCGGTGCCGGTCCCGGAACATGATCCCGGATCTGCCGGAATGACGAGGAGGTGCTTTGGATGACTGTCGTTGTTGGTTGTGACCTCTCCGGTCATGGGCGCTCGCCGGTATGAAGGCTTGAGGTCATGGTCGCCGAGTGCTGGGGTACTGCACTTGGAAAACCGGGTATTGTTCAACCGCATTGTGGCGGTTAACATAAAGGGTGATTGCAGGGCGATCAACTTTGCGGAGGAGGCGCGTTCTTTGTATCTCAGACGGGTCAAGTTTCAAGACGGCTGGCATTACGTACTCAGAGAATCCTATTGCGACGCCGGTTTTTGGAAGCACAAGGACGTGGCCGATCTCGGGGCCGATCCCGGGGAGTGCATCGAGTACACGGGAGGAAACGGCTTCTATTTCCAAGATGAACTCGAGGAGAAGCTTCGGGCGGGAGGCGTGGACTACTCTTCCGAAGATCTGGAACGCCTTTTCCGTCCGTTCCTGAAACCTCACATTCGTCGCATCATCGAAAACTTCCAAGCGCACACCGGGAGGTCACATCGCCCGGCGACGCAGTTCAGAACCTGAATTGACGCGCAAGCAGCGATGGCTCCACAGTTTCGACAAGCGGAGACTGCATTTCCTGCGCTGCGGGCGTGTGGATATCGGCGACCTGGAGTTGCGTCCTTGGAAGTTCCTCAATGTGCTTGCGGAAAAGAGCCGGGATGAAATCGAGCACGTTCTGGAAGGGATGGAAGCCGTGTTGCGCCCTCATGAGATACGGCCATACCTTTTTGCGGCGCTTCATCTCCAGGCTCGTTTTCCTCATCACCTGCTGCGGAATCACCCCGAAGCGCTCGATCAGGAGGCGGTCGACAATTGTTTCCTGGAGTCGCTCTGTTGCGTGGACAGGGACGAGGCTTTTTGGGCAGGCGCGGAAAGAAGCGACCGCACCACCTTGCACCCATATCTCACAAAATATCTGATCCTTTATTTTGATTCCGACTACGGCCTGCCGCATTGGCCCGAATTCATGAGGGAATACATCGGTCGGCGACGGGCTTATCGGAGGCTCTCCGGCGAGCAGCGCATGGGGATGGATGATGCCTGCCGGGTCTTTGGCGTGAGCAGAGAAGAGGTGGCAGGAATGAAGGGCAAAGACCTGGTCAGGATGTACCGTCGAAAGGCGAAAGAACTCCATCCGGACAGAGGAGGGGACAACGAGTCCTTCATCCGGATGGGGGAGGCTTTTGCCTGCCTTATGGAAAGAAGCGGTGGCTAGCGAAGTTCTTCGCCAAGTATCTCGTGGACCAGGGAATAGGGGTCGGCCTCTTTATTCGTGATCTTTCTGATCAACGTGTCCAGCGGCAGACCCCGATTTTCGAGGCGCTCCAGGAGGGTCCTCAAAGCCTGGTCCTTCAGTGCTTCGACAAGCTGGGTGCGGGCCCGCTTCCAGAGGATTTCTTCCAGGTGTTGCGGGTTGGCCAGGAGGTATTCTCTGTGTTTTTGGATGCTTTGGTAGAGTTCTTCGATGCCGCGCCCTTTGAGGGCTTCGGTTTCGACGATCAAGGGCTCCCATCCGTTCTCCGGGCGATGCCGGAGGCCAAGGTCGATGAGAGTTCGCAGTTCCCGGACCGTTTTGCGAGAGCCCTCGCGGTCGGCTTTGTTCACCACGAAAATGTTGCCGATTTCCATGATGCCGGCCTTGATCGCCTGTACCTCGTCGCCCATGCCGGGTACGGTCACCAGAACCGTGGTGTGAGCGCTGTGGACGATTTCCACTTCATCCTGGCCCACCCCGACGGTTTCCACCAGAATTGCCTGCTTTCCCATGGCGTCGAGAACGTTGATCATATCGTTGGTGGATCGGGTCAGTCCTCCGAAGTGACCGCGCGTGGCCAGGCTGCGAATGAAAACCCCGCTGTCCAGGAAATGCCGCTGCATGCGGATGCGATCTCCCAGAATAGCGCCGCCGGTGAAGGGGCTCGTCGGATCAACCGCGAGGATCCCGACGGTCAGCCCGTCCTGGCGACAGCGAAGGGCGATCTGGTCGACAAGGGTGCTCTTGCCCACCCCCGGGGAACCGGTGAAGCCGATCACATGGGCCTTTCCCGTATAAGGGTAGAGCTCTCTCAGGAATTCTCGTGCCGAGGGAATCTGGTCGTCAATATCTCGAAGGAGTCGCGCCGTCGCCCGCACGTCCCCTGCAACAATTTGTTCAGCAATACTCATTCTTCAAAACCTTTGTCTTTTAGACGTCGAGAGCCTTCCGGGGTTTCACGTTCTCGCTGACCCAGGAAGTGATCTCTTGCAGCTTGGCACCCGGCTCGAATAATTCCTTGATCCCCGCTTGCTTTAATTTGGGGATATCTTCCAGCGGGAAAATGCCGCCCCCGATAACCGCAATGTCTTCCGCACGGTTTTCCTTAAGGAGCTCCAGGACCCGTGGGAAAGAATAGGTGTGAGCCCCGGAGAGGATGCTCAGGCCGATCATGTCCACATCTTCCTGAATGGCGGTGCTGACAATCTGTTCCGGGGTCTGATGGCAACCCGTGTAGATGACCTCGAAACCGGCATCGCGAAAAGCCCGGGCGATCACGCGAGCACCGCGATCATGCCCATCGAGGCCCGGCTTTGCTATCAGTATGCGAAGTGTTCGTTCTTTTTCCATGAAAACAGTCCCTCCTCATATGCAAATATAAAAGTCCCGGACCGGACATCGCCTTGTTCCGGCCTAGAAGGTGCCGGGATCCGAGTAGGTGCCGAAGACCTGTCGATAAAGGTCGCAGCATTCCTGTTCCGTGGCTCCGGCGCGAACGGCGTCGAGCAAGGCCGGCATGACGTTGTTCTCCCAGCAGGGAGGCCCCTCGCAGCGCCGCCTCAGTTCATCCATGGCCTTTTGAAATTGAACCTTGTCCCGTTTCGCCTTGAATTCATGGGTTCTTTCGACCTGTCGCCGTTCCAGTTCCTCGTCAATCTTCAATACGAATTCCAGCTCAGGGCGTTCCGATGGATACTTGTTCACACCGATAATAACCTTTTCATCGCGTTCGAGCTGCTGCTGATAGTGATAGGCCGCGTCGGCGATCTCCATTTGGGGATAGTCCCTTTCAATGGCAGCCACCATTCCCCCGAGCTCATCCAGTTTACGAATGTAGACGTTGGCTTCCTCTTCCATCTTGTTGGTGAGGGCTTCCACGAAGTAGGAGCCGGCCAGGGGGTCGATGACGTTGGTTACGCCGACCTCCTCGGCGAGGATCTGTTGGGTGCGCAGGGCAATCAGAACCGCTCGCTCGCTGGGAATCATGTAGACCTCGTCAAGGGAGTTCGTGTGCAGTGACTGGGTGCCGCCGAGGATGGCTGCGAGCGCTTCGGTGGTGGTCCGGATGATATTGTTGTAGGGTTCCTGGGAAGTCAGGGAGCAGCCTGCGGTCTGGGTATGGAAGCGGAGCAGCATCGAACGGGGGTTTTTCGCTTTGAAGCGGTCTTTCATGAGGCGTGCCCATAAGCGTCGGGCGGCCCTCATCTTCGCAATTTCTTCAAAGAAGTCGATGTGAGAATTCCAGAAAAAGGAAAGTCTCCCGGCAAAATCATCCACGTCGAGCCCTCGTTTCATGCATTCTTCGACGTAGCAGATGCCGTCGTAGATCGTAAAAGCGAGTTCCTGAACGGCGGTGGACCCGGCTTCCCGGATGTGATAACCACTGATGCTGATGGTGTTCCAGCGCGGCACTTCCCGACTCCCGAACTCGACCGTGTCAACGACCAGGCGCAAACTCGGTTCCGGAGGGAGCATCAGGGTCTTCTGAGCGATGAATTCCTTGAGGCAGTCGTTTTGGATGGTACCGCCGAGCTTCTTCCGCTGGTAGCCCTCGTTCTCCGCATTGGCGATATACATGGCCCAAAGGATCGAGGCCGGCGGATTGATGGTCATGGAAGTGGTCACTTCTTCCAGATTGATGTTGGCAAGGAGTCGCTGCATGTCCTGAATGGTGTCGATGGCCACCCCGCATTTGCCGCATTCTCCACGGGCCAGCGGGGAGTCCGTATCGTACCCCATCAAGGTCGGAAAATCGAAAGCCGTGCTGAGTCCGGTTTCGCCATGGTTGATCAAGTAATGGAACCGGTTGTTCGTGTCCTCGGCTCCGCCGAGGCCGGCAAACATGCGCATGGTCCAGAGTCGCGCCCGATACATGGTGCTCTGCACCCCCCTGGTGAAGGGATAGAATCCCGGGAGCCCGATTTCTTCGAAGTAGTCGGTGTCCTTAATGTCCAGTGGCGTGTAGAGCGGCCTGATTTCCATGTCGGAAACGGTGGAAAAGCGTTCCAGACGCTCCGCCATCTTCTTGGTGGCGTTCCGGTATTCTCCGAGCCACTCCTGATACTCCTTCTCCATTCTTTCGAGTGCTGCTTCGGAAAGCATTCTATTTCCCATTTTCTTACACCCTCCTGGCCTCTTCCCACAAAACCCTGCGGCTGGCGCAATGTGGGATATTTCGTAGTCAATAATTCACAGTCCTGGCAGTTCTCCTCGACAAACCCCGGAGAACAAAAACGGACCCGGACTCAAGCTGATAAGCCGCCGTATGAATGTGCTCGGGATATCCTGAACTGCCCGACCGGCGGCATGGCTAGGAACGAGGAACGAGCAGAGCATCGAGGAGCAGGGGAGAGTCTTGAGCAGGATGCCGGGGTTCGGATCGAGCCTCCAAACCCTGCCACATCCTGCCTCTGGTGAAAAGGGATTGGAAGGAGCATCACCGTGGGGTACCGGACCAGTTAAATCAGAGCGCCGGGCAATGTCAAACAAATTTTTCTTGACCGGCTCGCCCGATTTGCGGTAGTAGTGGAGACGCCGGGCGATTAGTGGCACTAACGTCCCCGCATCATGAGGCTCAGCTGTTTCCTGCTTCCTCTCCCTGGAACTGAGCATATTCCTTTCAACGCCCGCTTCCTCTTGGCTGGAAGTTTCTTTGGTCTGATTTTTTCTCGCTTGTTTTATTCGCTTGCATTGAATAGTTCACGGTCGATGCTGTTGCGACATCAAGACTGATTAACAGGGCTAATCCCAGCTCCGATTTCTTTGAATGGAACCAATTGGCTCAAAGCTCAAAGAGAGCTTGCCCATCAATACTTCCTTCTGATTCTAGGGCGCTTCTCAGAAATGTCCATGGATAATGCCTGCCTGATGGGTGAGAGACTTTTGTGCGATTGGGATTCTGGGAAAGGAGGTGAGTAGGTACCGGTCCGAAGTTTGTTGGTTGCATCGTGGAGACAGGCATCAGAGCACCAGACCTTAAATACAGAGGAGGGCGTTATGGCAGGACAGCTTCAACCTCGCTGGGGGCAACCCCTTACCGGCATTATTTCTAATATTGTGTTTTTCCTGGTTGGATGGCTTACCTGGTATCTCTTCAGCGACCCAAGAGGGCCGGTGGGAAGCTTTCCCTACCCCTTTGTCATGTATCTCGCCATGATGATTCTGGTGGGGTTGTGGCAGCACATGTTTCTGGGGGACTGGCCGTTTCAAAATGTCCCTCAGCCATGGCGGGGGGTCATCGAAACCATTGTCAACCTGATTGTCGTCTGGTTTGTCATTCATGTCGTTTTCTACCGGGTGCTTGGGCTCGGGTTCAATTTTCTCAGTCAGATCAATCTGGAGAATCTTGCCGCTGCCGGCAAGACGGTGATGCCTGAAGGCTGCGGCCGGACTTTGACCCTGGAAGCCTTGACCAATCCCGGCGCACGGTTTGCCGAAAGGGCCGTGGTGACCTTCGTTCTGATCGGTTTTTACTCGTACCCGTTTGTAACCATTCTTTACGGCAAGTGGCCAATTCGCCCCAGCGACCTGACCCAGCCCCAGGCGGGTCTGTGCGACATCGGATGGTGCAGCTTGTTGACCATGTTCTTCTACGTGGTGCTCATCGTTCCTTTCTGGGGGTTGATCTGGGAGGGAGTATTCGGCAAGGCCTATGCTTTGAACACCCCCTGGTGGGGATCGATTAACGGGACCGGCCACGTGCATTGGGTCTTCGGCTGGTGGGAATGGATGATCATCGTCCTCTTCATGACTCCCAACGTCTGGCGCATGAAACCCTGGAGCGTCATTAAACTGCCGCAGCCCTGGAAGGGCAACGTTTCTTTCGTCATCAACGTGATTCTTGGCTACCTCTTGGCCCTGCTTTGTGTGAAACTGATCCCGGTCATTTTTGACATGGATCCCATAATCCATCACCTGCCGGCCGGGGACAAGGGCGATCCGACCCGGTTCCTGTGGTACCATGCCGCGGAAATTGCCGGCTTCACCCTCATTCCCTTCCTCGGCTGGCACCATTACTTCGATGATATGTGCCCACAATCCGACAAGGATTCGTGGGGAGCCTTCTGGTTCAGGACCTTCGGCGTTCTCGTGTTGATGGTGATCAACTATGTGTGCTTCTACAATCTCAACTTCGGTCACTGGGGCCTCGGCAATCATCATATGGCAGGAGGTTTGGGCGAACGCCTGGTGACCGGCGAATCGCTCATCTGGAATTTCTGGTGGATCATTCCGCTCCTCTGGAACGAGTGGTTCTTCCATAAGTGGCCGTTCTACGTTCACGATCATCATTGACATCATTGTGCCCGTGGCATGATGGTTCCGAAGACTGTTTTTGCAGCATTCAAAAGGAGGTAAGGCGATGCCGCGTATTCGCGAAAAGGCTAAGAAAGCCGAAGTTTTGACCCTCGATGAGGCGGTCAAGAAGTATATGCATGACGGAATAGTAGTTGCCTTCAGTGGCTTTACCGGGTTCAACCGCAATCCCGTGGCCTTTGCCTGGGAAACGGTGAGGCAGGGATTTAAGGACATCCATGTGTTGGACCGGCACGGCAGTGTTTGTACGTGGCTCTTGAATGCCGTCAATGCCATCAAGATCTACGAAACCGACTGGATGGGCTGGGGCGAAATGGCCGGCAAGCTCGACGTCAATCTGGAACGGAATTACAAGGCCGGCAAGATGATCCTGGAGGATTACTCCCACGGTGCCATGGCCATGAGGTTCTTGGCCGCTGCCGTCGGTGCGCCTTTTATTCCTTACTATGCCCCTCTGGGCTCCGACCTCTACAACCCCGAATTCGATGCCCTGGGCAAGGCCGGCCTTCGCGACGGCAAGGACCCCAGGATCGCCAAACATAAATTCATTCAAATGGAAGAGCCGTTTTTCGGGGACGGCGAGGTCGTGCTGCTGCCTGCAGCCAGACCCGAACTGGCCGTGATCCATGTCGCCCAGGCCGGGGACAAGGGAACCGCAAGGTGGCGTGGGGTCGGGACCATCGACAAGGAAATCGCTTTTGCCTGCGATAAGGTGGTTCTCGTCTGTGAGGAAATCGTTCCCGAAGCGGAACTGCGGAAGCATTCGGAATCCAATCAGATTCCCTACTTCACCGTGGACTGTATCGTCGAGCAGCCGTGGGGAGCTTTCCCCAGTTCTGTGCCTTTCTTTTATGACTATGACGCACCCTTCATGCGGTTGATGGATGCCGCTTCGAGAAATCCGGACGATCTCAAGAAGTGGCTCGACGAGTGGGTCTTTGGCCCACAATCCTGGGAAGAAATGATCACCAAGCTCGGGGCCAAGAAACTCCTGGACCTCAAGGCCGACAGCGTTACCGGCTACAGCACCAGGATCATGCGAGGCAAGAAACCGGCGCCCAGGATGAAGATGCCCCTGTCCGTGGCGCGTAGCGGCTATTAGGAAGGAGGGAACAGAATATGGCTAAATCAATGGAAGACTTGATGGAATTGATTGACAAGATTCCCGAGGAACCGGCAAAGCCGGGTGAGTTTATCCTGCCCGAACTGATGGCCATTGCCGTGGCTCACGAAGTCCGGGATGATGATATCGTTTTCGCCGGCACCGGACTCCCCATGGTGGGGATTATGACCGCTAATTTCCTCAACGCCCCGCATGCCCTGCTGATTTATGAGTCGGGAATCTGTGACGGGAAGACCATGCATGTCCCCATGTCGGTGTGCGATCAACGTGCGGCGAACATGAGTTCAACCCTTGGCGGGCTGGTCGACACCTTTGGCTACTACCTGCAGCAGGGCTTTGTCACCCTGGGGTTCCTCGGGGGAGCGGCGATCGACAAATATGGCGGAGTAAACGTGACCTCGATCGGGGACTACTTTCACCCCGCCCACCGTTTCACCGGGTCCGGCGGCAATTCCGACATCGGCACCATGGCCCGGCGCACTGCTTTCATTATCCTCCAGGAGAAGCGCCGCTTCCTGGAGCGGAACGATTACACGACGACTCCCGGATGGTGGTGTTGGGACCACAAAACCAAGGAGTGGAAGCCGAAAAAGGAAGTCTGGAAAGGAACGCCTTTTGCCGACTGCGGGCCTTC
Organism: uncultured delta proteobacterium; assembly: GCA_963844985.1. Lineage (GTDB taxonomy): Bacteria > Desulfobacterota > Syntrophobacteria > Syntrophobacterales > Syntrophobacteraceae > JADGQM01. The sequence continues at coordinate 31,985 of CAWJQV010000001.1, read as the reverse complement.
GGCCGTGGTTACCAACATGGGGGTGTACCGTTTCGACGAAAATGGCATCATTTATCTCGAAACCTCCCATCCCGGGGTCACGGTGGAACAGATCAAGGAAAATTGCGGGTTCGACTTGAATGTGTCGCGACTGAAAGGGGAAACCCAACGTCCCACGTATCGGGAACTGTTCGTGCTGAGGGAATTTGTGGATCCCGAGTTGATCTTCCTCCCCCAGAAGGCGGACTATCCTGCGGCGATTCAGTCGATCATTGATGCCTGACCGTTACCGGTCCGGACATTCCGACTCATCACGAAGTTGCGGTAAGGGCGGGGTTTTATCCCCGCCCGTTTCTTTTTGATGGCAGCAGCATTCATGACGGTGTGAACGCTGGCTGGGAGGGACTCGGGATAATCCGGGGAGGGGATAGCGCCCACCCCTAGGGTCTGATCTCAACCCCGACTTCCGATGCCAGTTTTCGCAGGAAGTCCTGCGGAATTTCTTTACTCACCTCTTCATGGTTGCTTTCAAGCACTTCACAATAGGCGTGGAGAAATCCTTCATAAAGGGCAAGAAGGGCGCCCAGTCCACCGTCTGGCCGTCGCATTGCGAGAGACTCTTCGAGAGTCGTCTTTATGAATTCATCATTGCCCAGTTGGAGTGAGGAGTTATCGAGATAATCCAGGTATTGGTGTGGTTCCACAAGTTCGTTGTCGTGCAGCCATCCCAACTGCAACAAAACACAATAGCAGTATTGCGCCCGTTCTCTGATTTCCTCTTCCTTCAGCATGAATGCTCCTGAGGCCTTGCTCGGTCGGTTTTTCAAGCCATCTGCTTTGGTTTTAAGAAAATTTCACAATGAAATAATTCGACCTATCCAGCGAGCAGCCGGTTTCCTTTGCGTTCTTTGTCGAAGCAGCAGACTTCCATGCCCGGGATAATGACCCGCACGGTGGGCATACCCACATCCGTTCTGGTGAGGTTGACGATGATCGTCTTTGTCAATCCGCGCCGCTCGAGCTTCCTGAGAAGAGTCGCGATGTCCTCCCGGATGTCGGTGCTGAAATCGCGGTCCATTTCCCCGAGGCGCTTTTGCTCTGAAGCATAAAAGCGAGGATCTTCCAGGTCCCGGTCGCCATAGTAATACGGAAGGTTCTGCTGGAGGCTCGCAAGTCCATGCTTATGAATGAAGAAAGCCCGCGTGGTGACCAGTTCAAGGAGGGCGCGGGCCATCGCCACACGGGGATCGAGGTGCGCTCCGAAACCGTCGAAAGGCATCAGGTTGGGGTGAAGGGCATCTTGTGAAAAGGCCGCAATCACCGGTACTCCGACATCGGTGGTAAGGTCCCTGGCGGTGACCTCTATCGCTGCCGCTTCGAACTTCTCTGCGAGATCGATGATGAACCGATGCCCGGGTTGGTCCTCAATCACCAACGCCGCGTTCATTTCCTGGTTGAATTGAGCAATGCTCCAAGCATCTCGTTCTATGACCTCGGTCATGCCGTGAAAAATCGCTTCCTCCATCGTGTTCCCGGAAGCCAAGCCATTCGTGTTGGTTTTGCAAGGGGAGTTGCCGTCGAGGGGGAACGGATGGTAAACGGCGCCGGCCGGAACGAGGATTTCTGCCTCCGTGCCGAGGTCAAAGCCCCGCACCCAATGAAGGTCCTGTTCGCTCCGAAAATCCGTGAAGTCGGGGAGAATGAGCTCCCGTGGGTCCAGGGTGTTGAATTCCCGGCGGAGCTTGCGGTAGCTGCCGCGGATGAGTCCCTCCCTGTATTCGTCGCGGAATTCGGAACTGTAGCGCTCGATCGCTTCCATCATCAAAGACACCCGGGCCTGAGTTTTCGAAACCCCTTTGCCGGTGTGACTGGTCCTTGAACCGTCGGGCCGCTGCCGGTCACAGATGAAGACCGGCAATCCGATGCGGTCGCAATCGGTTGCGTCAAGAATCGAGATCATGCCGACCCGCTCCCTGGTGGCCTCAATGAACCTTAAAGTTGAGCCCGGTGTCTCGGAGCGATGTGTCTCCAGCATGTAAACCTTCGGGCACCGCTGGAGGATTATGCCGGACATGTTGGTGCTCTCCTAAATATATTGATCTCCCAGCTCCGTGATGATGCTTTCGAGGTCACCGCCGCTCTCCGCCTCCAGTTCGCGGCGAGCGGCTTCCAGACGCCTCCTGAGCGCGGGGTTTTCCAGATCGGCCAGACCTGCCTGGATGGCGCCCCCGCGACGGCCCAGTCGGTAAAGCAACCGGTCCTCGGCAGAGAGCGACAGATATCGGTCGATAACCGCCAGCATCCGCTCCTTATCGTCGGGAAAGGTCCCTTCGATTTCCGGCAGCAGGTTCATGATGTGATCGGAGGCAAGGGTGCTGGTGATGTGATCGAGGGATTGGATAAAAAGCCTTATCTCGCCGGCCGTTTCGTCGTCGGAAAGGGGCGTGAAGCGCCCCTCTGCCTTGTCTTGGTAGAGCGGCGTGCGGGGCGGTATGCGAAGGCTGCGCAGCCTGATGAAATGGGGGTTGATGGCATTGATGACGCGGGCCGTCTCCAAGGCGTGCTCCCGGGACCACTCCCGGCCTCCCAGACCGGGCATGATGTATTCGGATAGAGTCATTCCCGCCTCAATGACTCTTCTCCCTGCTACGATTTGTTGATCTGCGGTCATCCCTTTTTTAACAAACGCCAGCACCCGGTCCGAACCGCTTTCCAGGCCCACATGAATGCGATCCAGGCCTGCCTCGCGAATAGCCGTCAGGTCTTCGCCGCTCTTTCGAGCCAGTGTGCTGCTGCGGGCATAGGACGTGACTCTGCGGATTTGAGGAATTCTCATGCGCAAGTAGCGCAGGGCTTCGGTCAGAACCTCAGTCGGCAACATGAGGCTGTTGGCATCCTGGATGAAGGCCCTGCCGGTCCCGGAGAATGCCCACATGGCCACATAGCGATAATGGCTGCCATGGGATGGGCTGGCCAGGACCGTATTCAACACCTGCTGGTTGATTCGGCCGCTTTGCCCTAATGATAATGAAACTTTGCCCAAGTCGTCGAGAATGTTGTGAACGGCATCGATGTCCCGGCGGATTTCTTCAAGAGATCGACGACTGAATTCCTGTCCCTTATAAACCGGACAAAAAGTGCATTGGTTCCACGGGCAGTTTCGCGTAAACCGCAGCAGCAGGCTTCCCGCTTCACTGGGCGGGCGGATCGGCCCCTGCTCGAAAGTCATCATCGGTTCCATTCGTTTCCTATCCATTCCAAGAAAGACCTCCGGGAACCCCTCCATTCAAGGTATCTGCGGCAGGTTTCGATCGGCATTCCACCTCTCCATTCCGGCAATCAGGCTTGCGAGGAATCCGTCTTCTTTGTCGATGGAGCGAAGCTTTCCATGAGTTTCTGGAACTGCTCCCCCTGCTTTTTTGCGAGTTCCTCGAACCGGCCGGAGACTTCTTGAAATTCTTCCTTCTTGCCTTCTGCAAAAAGCATCCGCAAGTGTTTGATGGTTTCCTCCAACGAAGCGGCTTTTTCCTTGAGCGCATCGTATTTGTTGACCAGGGCCAGGTGCTCGTCGAGAGCCACTACGCCCAACAGGGCAAGGTAGTCTTTGAACGATTTGGTGAAATTCTCCCGGGCTCCCGCCCACAGTTTCGAATAGTCGGGGCTCTCTTGATCAACCTTTTCCAGTCCATAAACCTTTTGAAAAAGAGAGGAGAATTCTTCGAAGCCGGAGAAACCTCCCTTCATCCATTTCGTCATATCTTCGATCTGCTGTTGGCTCCTGGCCGCATTCAACAGGAAATTACCCCAAAACTCCATGAATTTTGTGTCCATGACTTAACCCTTCTTAGCCCTCCTTTGAGAGGTTTCATCGAGCTCCAGCTGATAGCGGACGGGTCCCCGGCATTGTCCGTCAGGACGGCTTGACGAGCTGCGAGCGCCATAGCTGAAACAGGCATCGAGAGAACACTCGGTAGTGGGCATCGACCATGAAGTGGCCATCGCCGTGTGACCCTTGGGAAAAACGGTGACCTCGGCGTCCACCCAATCAAGGGGGGCGAGACTGGCGGCTTCATCTACTAGATCGTCCTTCTCGGCGATGCAGATGAGCCACGGGAGGTTCTTTTCCTTAAAATGTTTCAAACTGAGAGGGCGGTTAAACATTCTCACTGGGAGCGTGCCGTCCTGGGCCACAGGGATGGTGTAAGAATCGTAACTCGCCCGGGTGATGGCGAGGGGGAGATCCGATTTGTCATACAGCATCCAGTGGTTGATGGCAGCTGCCGTCTTGTTGACTTTTGCCACCTTTCCGGGTTTGTCGAACATCATGAGGTCACGGTAGAAAGTGAAGATGGGGGCCTCCTTATCGATGCTCTTCAGTTTGAAAACCCAGCTCAGAATTTTGCCGTCGACCACCGGAATACCGTTTGGCAGGGTCTTCAGCGAATAGCCCAAATCCCTGAAGCGCTCCGGGGTGTGTTTCATGAAATCAACCAGACTCCGGCTCCGCGATCCGTCGATCGGAGCAACACAGGTTATGTGGGCATCGACCAGACCGTCCAGTTCGCCCGAGAGAATAGCCAGGGTCGTCATCAAGCCGCCTTGGCAGAACCCGTTGAGAGTCACCGGTCGGCCATGCCTGGCCATGACCCGGGTGCAGAAGAGACGCGTGTCGAGGGTGTCGTCCTCCGGGGTCATGAGCTGAACCGCCTCGTTGGTCTCGATGTCTTTCATGACCCGAATGTAGGTGGGAATTCCCTGATTGGCGAAACAGTGCACGTAACTCTTGTTCTCCCCGGGCAAAAAGGCCAGGATGTTGGCGCCTAAAACATACGGTGGGATAATGACAACGGGCTTGCCGTTTTCTCTCACCTTGACCCGCGGGTCCCACGGGAGGACTTGGTAGAGCTCAAAGCGATCAGTTTCACCGGCTTTGATATATCTGTCCTGATCGAAATGAAAGCCGTATTCCGATTTTATTTCCGCAATGGCTTTGGGGTAGGCATTCACCACCACGTCCAGAAGCTGGGCCTTGCGTGCGGTGAACTGCGCGAGGTCCTCTCCTTCCTGATCGAGGAGGGTGTTGAGCATCGCCCGGTAGGCCTCGTTCATTTGCCGCAGGAAATAGTCGTTCAGTGCCAGAGGACTGATCAAAGCCTTCGAGCCCAAATCGACATTGAAGTCCATAAGATTCGCATATCCCGTCAGGGCTTGCCCGAAAGGGGTGCTCGGGAGCTTTCTCCGCTCCGAGTCGCAGAAAGCGCTAAGAGCATTCCAGGAGGGGTCCATGAACTCGGTTGTATATTTGACGGCGCCATTCCAGAAGATGGCTGCGCCCTTAACCGTGTTCAGGGATGCCTCCAGGGTTTGTGATTGCCATTGGGGCATTCTTTGAAGGAAGCCTCGCCATAAATCGAATGACTGAGTAAACGAACTGCAGAAATCCTCCATCGATGAATCTCCCGGGGCTATGCCAGTGGTCAGGGCCGGCGATCCGCTGCAGGCGAATGCGGCGTCACCAAACTGAATGCCTCGTTTCAAACCTCCGTTGGGAACCCTTCGGTCATGAAGGTCATCCTTGCCAGGGGCTGGGCTTAGTCTCTTGGAAACTTTCTCTTACACCGGAGCTTCCGCCTTGTCCAGGAATGGCTGGATTCCCCCGGCAAAACCAAACCAGAGAGGGGGAAATCCAGACATCATCCGAACCGGACGGGGAGTTCGTTCAGGCGGTGCCTCCGAAGAATCCCTCCAACTTCTTGTAACTCTCGTCCACAGCTTTCTTGAATTCTTCACGCCCTTTTTTAAAGGCCTGAACCCATTCAACGAGCATCTTTCTCCCTTCTTCGGGGAGAAAGGTCGCCTGTGCCATAAAGGTATTGACCATCTTTTCCGTTTGCTCCTGCAACAAAACCATGGCCTGAAAAGTGTTGTCAAAGGTGGCCTTGTTGAAGTCGATCATCTGCTTTGCCATTTTAATCGGTTCCATGTTTGTAAGTCCTCCTGCATTTCTGTTATAACTGACCCGAAACCTGACGCCCTTGATCAAAGGTGCCTCTATTTTAATGGCTGCCAGTCAAGAGTCAAGGGCGATTTGCTGCATTGCAGCAATCTTTTATAGATCAATTGTTTCAATAAGTGTCGCTATTAATATAATGACATTGAATAGATAGCATTGTATCCTGAAAAGTGTGCGTGTTGATCCGTTAAAAAGTTTTTTGCGGTGTGTGCGGGATGCCACTCTTTTTCAGGCAGGAGAGGGAAATGTCCGAAAGAGTCTTACTTAAGAAATATGCCAATCGGCGATTGTATGATACGGAGAAAAGCGCCTATATCACCCTGGGCCAGGTGGCTGACATGATCAGAGAAGGCCGTCAGGTGCATGTGGTCGATGCCAAAACGGAAGAAGACATGACGGCTTTCATTCTCACTCAGATCATTGTGGAGGAGGCCAGAAACAACAACAGTCTTTTACCCGTGACCCTCCTGCACCTGATCATCCAGTACGGCGAAACGGTTCTCAACGAGTTCTTCGACAAATATCTGGAACTCACCATCAGGAACTATCTTTCCTACAAAGCCACTCTCGATCAGCAGTTCAGAACCTGGCTCGACCTGAGCAAGGACCTTTTTTCAAAGGCGCCGGCGCCCGCATCCCCCTTCGCGTCGCTTGACTCCCTCTTCGACTTTTTCCCCAACCTGAGCAAGGGAGCGAAAAAAGAACCCCCGACCTCGGATTAGAACACGGCCAGGGTCGGGCGCTCTCAGGCCTTGGGGGGGCTCACCAGGGCTTCCCCGTCGAGGACCGGGGTGCCTTCCTGATTGACGCACGTGGTTTTCAATCGGACCCGATTTTTTTCGGTATTGATCTCGATGACTTCAGCACGAGCCGTGATTGTATCCCCGAACCGCACCGGGGCCTTGAAAATCAGCTCCTGCCTCAGATAGATCGACCCCGGTCCCGGGAGTTGCATTCCCAGGACCGCAGAAATGAAACCGCCGCAGAGCATGCCATGGGCAATCCGGGTTTTGAAAAAGGTGCCTTGGGCGTATGCCTCGTTTAGGTGAGCGGGATTGAGGTCGCCGCTCACCCCGGCAAAGAGGTAAACATCCGCTTCGGAGACCGTCTTGCTGAATTCCGCGGTGTCGCCGACCTTGAGTTCGCTGATGGTTTTTCCTTTCATCATCGGAGAGTTCTCCTGTTTCTTTGTGAGATGTTGATCGTCCCACACCGGTCAGGGCTGGAATAGTCCCTAACGCGCAGCGGTTTTCACCTTTGCCTTTTTTGTTGAAGGAGATCGCCTTTTGGGGCCGGCCTCTGCTTTTGGCTCATCCCCGACGGGCCCCTGAGGAGGCGCCGCCGCTCCCTCGACTCCGTCTCTTTCCTTCAGCCAGCCGGCGATTTTGGGGGCCAGCTCCTTCTGGCATCTGGCGCTCACATAGATCCCGATATGGCCTGTTTCCAGACACATGTCTTCGGTGTCCTTGCTCCCCACCCTGCTCGGTCAGAAGCTCGCATGCCGCGGGCGGAACCAGGTGGTCGAAGCGGCCGTAAATGTTCAGGACCGGCATGGTGATGTTCTTGAGATCGACCCGCTTGCCGTCCAGCTCCATCTTGCTCTGGATGAGCAGGTTGTTCAGGAAGCAGTCCCTGATGAACTGGCGGAAGGTTTCTCCCGGAACGTCGGGGCTGTCGAAAATCCACTTTTCCATGCGGATGAAGTTCTCCACAAACACCTTGTCATGCACGCTTTCAAAATAGCCGACGTATTTGTCGAGCATCAAACGGGGCGGATTGAGCAGCAGAAAACCCATGTTCAGGGCATCTCCGGGCATATTGCCGTAGGTTTCGGTCACCCGGTCGGGGTCGATGGCCTTCACCCAGATGTTGAGCAGGCTCTTGTCCGTGTCGAAGTTGCTGGGGGTCACCGTGGAAATCAGGTTCTTGACCTTTTCCGGGTGCAGGGCGGAATACATGATGCAAAAGCTTCCCCCCATGCAGATTCCCATCAGGTTGACCCTTGGCACCCCGTGGCGCCGGCGGATGAAATCGACGACGTTGTCCAGGTAGCCGTTCACGTGGTCGTCGATGCTGAGGAAACGGTCCTTGGCCGTGGGATAGCCCCAGTCGATCATGTAGAGGTCGATCCCCTCTTTCAGAATATTTTGCACCACGCTCCTTCCCGGCTGCAGGTCGAGCATGGTCTCCCGATTGATGAGGGCGTAAACCATGAGCAGAGGGGTCTTTACCCGATTTTCGGCCACGGGGCGGTAGTGCTTCAGCTTGATGCGATCTTCCTCATAGACGATGTCGCACGGGGTCGTGGCGATGTCCGTCTCGAGCGGGCCGAGCAGGACCTCCTTGGACTTGAGGATGCGCTCCTGCGACTTCTCCACATCCTCGGCCAATTTGCCCATGATCAGGTCTATTGGAATGCCGGACTGGTTCATGAAGGGCCTCCCTTATTTCAACGCTTCCGAGTTCTCGATCTTTTTGGCCATTTCCTTGACTTTCTTCTTGAGCAGGTAGAACTCCTTGTATAGGTCGTCCATGTCCCGGTTGGTCGGAATCGGGAGGAGCTGGAGGAGGTCGATGAGCACCTTCTCGCGGGCTGCCTTGTGGTCCTGCACCGCGTTCAGGGTCCGGCCCAGGCACTCCACATACTCCGGTGTCCTGTAGAGGGTCATATAGTGCCCTTCGAGCACCTTGATCCACATGTTGTAATAGTCCTTGAAGTCTTCCGGCAGCTTCCCCTCCTTGGACATCTCCACGATTTTTTCTTCCATCACGCGCAGCGATTTCTCCACCGGGGTGTTGAGCATGTTCAGGAATTCGGCGATGGCCGTCTGATACTTGGCGAACTTGTCCACGGCGTCGTTGGCCCGTTCCTGGTAGAGGCGGGTCAGGCCCACCTGGGGCATCTTGAGGAAGGGCTGGATTTCCTTCTCATAAAACCCGGCCCATTCGGCAAAAGCGTCCGGTTGCAGTCCTTCGAAGTTATAGGCCATACCCGCCGCTCCCGCTTTGCCCGTCTGTTTCAGCCACATCTGATAGAGCTGAAAATACCCGTCCCAGGTGGTGCGTATGATTCTCAGGGCGGCATCGGGTGATGCCGTCATGCCCTTGAGAAGGGACTCCATGGTTTGCGGAGAACTGAGGGCCGCAGCCGAGTTCTGCCATATTTTGAGGAGCGCCTGAAAGCCCTCCTGCATCCGGGAGGAATACCCGGCAGCGGAGGCCGGCATCGGTTCCGGGACCTTGAAGCCGCCGAGCGGCCCGGCTTGGGCTGCCGACAGCCAGAAGTCCGCGGCCGATTTCATCCACTCGGCAAACAGGGCTTCCGGGCCCGATTTTCCCCTGTCATCCTGGTCCATAATCCATCTCCTGTTTTCCGATAATTAGACCCTCTGCAGCACCGTCGCCATGCCTTGCCCGCCGCCGATGCAAAGGGTCGCCAGTCCGAATTCCAGGTCGCTGCGCACCATCTGGCCGGCGAGTGCCAGGATAATGCGGGCCCCGGTGCAGCCGATGGGGTGGCCGATGGAGATGCCGCTTCCCAGCAGGTTCGTCTTCTCCAGGTCAAACTTCAACTCCCGCAAACAACCGATGGCCTGGGCGGCGAATGCTTCATTGAGCTCGATGACGCCAAAATCGTTTAGGGAAAGCCCCGTTTTTTTGAGGATCTTTCGCACCGCCGGGATCGGGCCGAGGCCCATGAAGGCCGGTTCCACCCCGGCCGAGGTGTACGCCTTGATTCTGGCCAGCGGTTTCAGACCAAGCTCCTTCGCCTTCTCTTCCGACATGAGGAGCATCGCGGCGGCCGCGTCGTTGATACCCGAGGCGTTGCCGGCGGTCACCGTCCCATTCTTCTTGAACGCCGGCTGCAGCTTGGCCATCTTTTCCAGGTTCGTGTCCATCGGTCTTTCATCCACCACGAAAACGATGGGGTCTCCCCTTCTTTGGGGGATCACAACCGGTGCGATCTCATCTTTGCACAGGCCCTCGGCAATGGCTTTGCACGCTCGCTGGTGACTCAGGACCGCCAGTTCGTCCTGTTCCTGTTTCGAAATGCCATATTTTTCCGCTATGTTTTCGGCGGTCATTCCCATGTGATAGCCGTAAAAGCTCTCCTGCAGGCCATCGAGGATCAGGAGGTCGGCCATGCCCGCATCCCCCATGCGGGCGCCCCACCTCGCCGCCGGGATGGCATAGGGAACCATGCTCATGTTTTCCATGCCCCCGGCCAGGACCGCCTCGGCGTCGCCGTTGCTGATGGCCTGGGCTCCCAAGGCCACGGCCTTCATCCCGGAAGCGCAGAGCTTGTTTATGGTAAAGGCGGTGGTTTCCTTGGGGATGCCGGCCCCGATCAAGGCCTGCCGGGTTGTGTTCTGGCCCTGCCCGGCCTGCAAAACATTACCCATGATGACTTCGTCGATTTGAATCGGCAGCAGGGAGGCATCGTAGTCATAGGCCTTCGTTTCCAGCTCTGATGGCCCCGCACCCTTGAGGGCATCGGGTTCGAACCCTTGCAGTTCGGCCCCGGTTTGCGGACGCAGTCCCGCCTTCTTGAGCGCCTCTTTAAACACCAGAGCACCCAACTGAACGACAGACGTTGCCTTGAGGGTTCCCCCGAAAGCACCCACGGGGGTTCTTGCTCCGGACACAATAACCACATTTCTCATCTTCTCATCTCCTTGGTAAATGAAAAACCCTCATCATGCCTGCGAAGCCTGTCCGCGCAGCCTTTAAACGTGGAGTCGGACTCCAGGAAGCTTAACTGGATGCCGGGTCAAACCGGGAATGACAAATGGTGGCTTTTGTCCTTCACCCTGATCTTCCGGCTGATGATCACAGCGGCTTCATGTTATCACATTGCGGGCCCTCTCCGTCAAGGAGGATACGGCAATCGGCCGCCCCACGGCTTTCTCCTTTTTCGAGCACCATGAGCGGAATGATGTCCGGTTCCATTAGTTCCGGATGGTTTGTGACCAGACCCGGAAGAATTACCAGTGCCTGTGCGAGCGCTTCGATGTCGACCGGCGGGAACTTGTTTTGGTCTCCCCATGACTCACGGTCACCGCCGCTGGTCCCGAAGACCCTGCAGATGAAATACCTGTTTCTGCGCCGGCGGGTCTTTCTTAACTGACCAAGGCAATCAAAGATGATATCCTCTCACTGCAGAAACCTCGTGAGGCGTGAAGGCAACAGGTTCACGCAGAGGTGGACTCTTGTGCCCAAGCTGAGCGATTGCGCTCCTTGGGGAACCTCTCGGAAAAGGAGACAACATGTGCAAAGAACTGGCATCAGCGGTTGAGAAGTTGAGAGAGGTGTTTGGCGAGGTCATGGTCAGGGTCATTGAAACCGCCACGGTGCGAATCGGTTCCGATCAAATTGAGTGGGAATACAGAGCAGTCGTGCCTAAGTTTGGTATCCTTGAGATATCGGATGATCTTTCCGAGGTCGTGCAAAGGGCCATCGACCGCAAAGCTTGATCCGCAGCAAGGGTCATTCATCAAGTCGGGACCGCTTGATAGAGATCCTTTGCGTGATAGGAACTGCGTACGAAAGGGCCGCTCGCAACCCGGGTAAAACCCATGGTGAGGGCGGCTTCACGCCACCGGTCGAATTCTTCGGGAGGAAGGTAGCGTGCTACCTCGATGTGCGCTTTTGATGGCTGAAGATATTGGCCCAGGGTGAGCATCGTGCAGCCGGCATCACGGAGGTCCAGCAGCGTCCGGCGAACCTCTTCAGGAAGTTCGCCCAGGCCGAGCATCAGACCGGACTTGGTGAAAATTGACGGATCGTAACTCCCGGCTTTTCTCAGGAGTTCCAGAGAGCGCAAATATATCGCTCCCGGCCTCACCGGCGGGTAAAGCCGCGGGACCGTCTCCAGGTTATGGTTCAAGACGTCGGGGCGGGCGGCAATGACCGTCCGCAAGGCTGAAGCGTCACCCTGAAAATCAGGGATCAGAACCTCGATAAGGGCGTCTGGCGAGGTTGCGCGAACTTCCTTTATGGTCTCGGCGAAAAAACCGGCCCCGCCGTCCGGAAGATCGTCGCGGGTGACCGAGGTGACCACCACATAACGCAATCCCATCCGCTTCGCGGCTTCGGCGACTCGGTTCGGTTCCTTCGGGTCTGGCGGCTCCAAAGGCCCGTGATCCACCGCGCAAAAACGGCAGTTGCGCGTGCACCTTGAGCCCATGATCAAAAAGGTCGCCGTTCGATGGGAAAAACACTCCCACTGGTTGGGACACTTGGCCTCCTGACAAACCGTGTGGAGATCCCTGTCCTTAATAAGGGTGCGGACTTTCTCGTACTCCGGTCCCGTTGGCAGCCGCCGCGTAAGCCAGCTGGGTTTGCGGAGGCGCGGCAAGGCTTCTTCCCGTGCGGTCATGTTCCGGCCATTCTATGTGTTTGAAGTCTTCGATTCTCCCAGTGCCTTCTCCAGAAATGCCAGTTCAGTGGGGGCCAGCTGTACCTGGAAGACCGATTCAACTTCACGTTTCAGCACCTCACGGACTTCAACGGCAGGCAGCGTGGATCCGAGTTCCCGCTCCAGCGAAGTCACCCCGATCCCTTTAAGCCCGCAGGGATTGATCCAGGAAAACGGCTCCAGCGATGTATTCACGTTGAATGCGAAGCCGTGAAAGGTGACGCCGCGGCGAACGGCGATGCCGATGCTGCCCAGTTTGTTGAGGCCCGCCCAAACTCCTCGGTTGAGGGGATTGCGCTCGGCGATCACTCCCCAATGGGCTGCCGTCCGGATCATGACTTCTTCCAGAAAGGTTACATAATCGGTCACGGTCAGTTGTGCCGCATGAAGATCGACTATGCCATACCCCACGAGCTGCCCTGGACCATGGAAGGTGATGTTGCCGCCTCGCTCTGCATGAAAGACCGGAATCCCCGATTGCTCCAACAGCCTTTCGGAGACCACGAGGTTTTCCCGCCCTCCTCTGCGACCCAGGGTGAAAACCGGCGGGTGCTCAAGGAGAAGCAGGACATCGCAGCCGATGACCGCGGTTCGCCTCGCGGCAACCAGTGCCACTTGCAGCCGCCAGGCCTCTCCATAGTCCACCACCGGCAGCTCCACACAAAACCAGGCTTTTCCCGCCTTGGGCTGCAGCCGGATCGTGCCGCTGTCCCCCTTCTCCGATGAGCACATTACCGGACAATGATCCGGGCGTCCACCACCATGATCCCGTCCGGGTAGGCCAGGACCGGGTTGAGATCGATTTCAACGATCTCCGGATGCTTGCGGGCAATCTCGGAGACCTTCATGAGACAACCCACCAGCCCCTGTTCATCGACGGCTTCCTCTCCCCGATAGCCGGCAAGGACGCGATAGCCCTTGATCTCCCGGATCATGTCGAGGGCATCATCTTCGGTCAGCGGGGGAAGGCGGAGGCTGACATCCCGAAAGACCTCGACCAGGACCCCTCCAAGACCGAAAAGGATGATCGGTCCAAACTGGGGATCGCGATTCATCCCCACGATGACCTCACGGCCCGGCCGTGCCATCTTGCTCACGAGGACGCCGTCCACCCGGGCTTTGGGGAAATCCTTCCGCACCATTTTCATAAGCTCGCGGTAATTCTTCTCCACGGCTTTGGCGGAGTTCAGGTTGAGGCGCACCCCGCCGATGTCGCTCTTATGGACGATGTCCGGCGAACTGATCTTGAGGACGGCCGGAAAACCCTCTTCCCTGGCGATACGGCCGGCCGCGGCGGCACTGGTTGCCAGGGCGGTTGGCGGTGTGGGCAAGCCCTCGTCGGCTATGAGCTGCATGGCTTTATCGGGCGGCAACTGCCGGCCGGCAACGGCCGTGGTGAGTGTCGGTCGCTGCGGCGGCGCCAGGGCCTTGCGGCCGACCACTCGTGCCAGGGCCTTCATGCCCCGTTCCGGTGTGGGGAAAACCGGAATTCCCTTGAGGTGCATGAGTTCCCTTTCCCGCCGTTCCACCTCGGCCCCGCCCAGGAAGACGACGAGTTCGTTGGCCCCCTGGGTCACGGCCCGGGATGCATTCGGAACGGGATCGCCGAAGATCACCCCCACGGTGTCATAATCATTCCGGGTTGCTTTGATCACCTCGGCAAACATGTCAGCAGTGGCGTCGCCGGTGAGGTCGATGGGGTTGGCTCTGATGGCATGGGGCGGAATGAGAGGGGAGACCGCTTCGACCAGGTGCTCCGGGAGTGGGGCCACATCCAATCCTTCCTGTTCCGCCTGGTCGGTGGCGAGGATTGCGGAACCCCCGGAGGTAGTGACAAAGAGAATACGATTGCCTTTGGGGGGTTTCAGGTAGGCGAAGGCTTTCGCAAAGTCGTAGAATTCCTCAACGGTGTAGGCGCGACAGATGTTGTGCTTGGCGAAGAGCGCGTCGTAAATGGCATCGGCGCCTGCCAGCGACTTGGTGTGCGACTCTGCGGCGATCTTTCCCTTCGGGGTACGACCCGGTTTCAAAACAACCAGGGGTTTGTGCAGGTGCGCAACCGCCTCCATGAATTTCTCGGGCCTCTTGAGTCCCTCGATGTAGGCGGCAATCGCGCCGGTGTTGTTGTCTTCGTTGAAATAGTCTATCAGGTCCGATTCATCGACATCGACCCGGTTGCCCAGGGCGACAAAGCTCGATACTCCGAGTTTTTCTTCGGAAAACCAGTCCATCATGGCCGCACCGACGGTACCGCTCTGGGAGATAACGGCGACGATGCCGCGGTAGGTGAGCAGGGGCCATGACGCGCACAGGCGATGATACGGGTTGTTGACTCCCTGACAGTTGGGTCCGAGGACCCTGACGCCAAACTGCCGCGCCGCCTCCGCAGTCTGCTGCTGGAGCACCGCACCCTCGGCGCCGGCTTCGCTGAAACCGCCGGTGATGATCACGGCGGAACGCACGCCCCTTTTGCCGCAATCGTGCACGGCCTGCGGTACCAATCGTGCCGGGATGATAACAACGGCGAGATCGGCGGGTTCCGGGGTGTCCTGGATGGTGGGAAAACAGGTGAGATTGAGGATGGTCTGAGCTTTGGGGTTGATGGGGTACACGGCCCCCTGATAACCACCGTCCAAGATATTCTTGAGAATCTCATGGCCATACTTGCCGGGAGTATTGGAAGCACCGATTACGGCCACACTCCTCGGTCTTAAAATCGCATCCAGCTGGCGTGTGGAATCAGATCCAACCATGCTTCACCTCCCCACCTGCGTCTTCGTCGTTCTTTTCATACTTTCTCCTTCCTGAAGTTCAACCAAAGTGCCATGCCGCTCAGTTTCAAACCCGCCCGCCATTCTCCCCACCTCTTGAACCATTATATGCCTATGAACCAGTGGGGAGACAAACATTGGACGGCATCAGAACGAAACACGTAGGGGTCGGTCCGGAGAGGATGCGGAACAGGACCATGGTATTGCCCCGTCTTCACACTGAAGCGACCCACCTTTGCCCAACCCGCCCGGGCGAAGCCGAAAAGGGGTGGGGAGGACTCGTCGCTTAAAACGGATAATACTAAAGGAGAGAAAGAAAAGGCAAAAACAAAAACCGAAAAACAATCGGGGCTGATCCGCCGTGTCGTCAAGCAAGCCGCGTAGAGCAACACAAGACAAAACGAGAGGGTTTGGATTAGGCTACATAACCGGCTCATCTTGAGTGCGGAAAGCGAACACCGGTTTAGTTGACCTTGGAAGACCCGTCGGGTCACGACAAGAGGTTAAAATCCCCCTGCCCCTCTTTGGCATATGAGGCGGAGCAGGGGGGGTTCCCTATAAATCAACCAGTCGTGACTGTAATCTTGCGCGGTCTTATTGCTTCGGCTTTGGGCAGCGTCAGGGTCAGGACCCCGTGCTTCATGCTCGCTTCAATCTTGGACTGGTCGATCATTCTTCCCAAAGTGAATTCCCGAAAGTAATCGCCGACGCCGTACTCCTGAAGGAGCATTCGTTCCTTTTCGCCCTCGGTGCGGACCGTACCGCGAAGCGTCAGTTGGTTGTCGTGGACGTCAATAGCCACGCCTTCCGGTCCCACACCCGGCATATCGGCAACCAGGGTAAGAGCCTCCGGTGATTCATAGATGTCGACGGCGGGTATGTATGAAGGCACATCGCGCGTGCTTTCGGCCACCGTTTGAAGTTCCACTTTTTCTTTCGCCTGCAAATCTTTATCGGTCATTTCCAGGAACCTCCCTATTCGTCTTAATGAAGGCACGCAGCAATCAGTAAATGCCGTGCCCGGACGACTCATTCGGTCTTAATGGTGACTTGTTTCGGCCTGTTCTCAGCAGCCTTGGGCAAGACAATTCTGAGCACACCGTTCTTAAAGACCGCTTCCACCCCGTCTGGGTCAATTCGAGCAGGCAGGGAGACAATCCGACGGAATCGGCCTGCCTCTCGCTCGCGGCGATGGTAGTTCACCCCTTCTCCAGCCTCCGGAAGTTTCCTTTCACCCCTGAGCGTCAATGTTTCTCCCTCAACCGAAATGTCGATATCCCCCGGCTCAATCCCGGGCAATTCCGAGTTCACGTAGAGGTTTTCGCTATCCTCGCTCACATTGAGGGGAGGAAACACTCCCGCGCGATGAGGAGAGACTCCTCTGCCCGTAAAATCGGAGAACACGCGGTCCATCTCCTTTTTCAGCTGGCCCATAATATCGAGCGATCGTGGGAATGTGGGTCTTTCATACCAACGAATAAGTGCCATTGCAGAAACCTCCTTTCTTGTTGTTTTGACTTGATATTTACCCTAATCTTACGAGGAAACAATAAGCATACCGCCCAATCCTGTCAACCGAACGTCCGGGCATTTGGACGGTTCCTTAAAAAGGCACCGGGGGAGCTCTTCGGCAAGCCCCAACCGACCTTGCTTAAAATGCAGTATTATTCGGGCCTAACGGATTCGCAGCAGCAGCCGTTGATCATTATCGAACCGGAACTCTTCGGGGTTGCTCCCCCGCTCAATCCCAGGCTTTTCACGCAGCTCTTCAACCACTGCTTCGGAGACCAGGCATTCGCTGAGAAAAAGGGTGTTGGGAATGATGACGATACGCAGGGCGTGGGAGGGAGTGCCGGACAGACTGAACAGTGCGGCCTTGACAAGCTCCTGATCGGTATCGAAGGTCATGGGTATGGCGGCCCGCACCACAAATGTGCTCGTCAGGCAGTTGAGATAAGTCGCCTGACGGTCCATTCGGTCAACCAGTCGTCGGGTCACGAAGTCTGCCATACCGATTCCTGTCGCGTTTCCGTGCGACTCCTCGGACAGATCCAGAACGGCAATTCTCTTGATGGACGGCCTTTCAGGTTCCGGGACACCGTGGATGCGCGCCCTGCCGATGATGTTGGTGTCCATCCCGGTTCCACTGAAGTTCTTGCCCATCTCCTGGATGATAAGAAAATCGATGTTGTCCACCGGAAGCGAAGGCATGAGCGATTTCGAGTAGGTGAGCAACTCGGATTCCTGTTGGATCATGTCCTCTCCGGACACGGCACGGATCAGGGCCGTCTCCTCGTAGGCGTTTTCCACGACAGCGAGTCCGCCCAAGATGGGAAGAACGTTCAGGAGGACTCCGCCGATTTCCGGCAAAAGCCGTGGCAGTTCTCCCGGGCCAAAACCGTGAAACTGTTGGGCTCCTTTGGGGCCGCCCAATCCCACCACGAGCATCTTCAGAAGACCGCTTTCGACGGGAGCCTTGAAAGACGTGTGGGCTTTGACGCGATTGACCAGCAGGATGCCATCCAGTTCGAGTGCCGACTCCAGGACAAACACCGGGAGGCCGTCAGCAGTGTGGGCGATGGTTCGGCATTCGGCACACGTCACCACCGGAGCCCCAAGATTTTCCTCCGTGACTCCCAAACTTTCGAGTACCTCCTTTTGCCCCTGCTCCGAGCAGCCCCCGTGACTCCCCATGGCGGACAGGAGATACGGCAGCCCGCCCAACTCCCTGACGAAATCGAGGCATGCCCTGAGAATGGGCAAAAGGTTCTGAATGCCGCGGCTGCCGACGGTGATTCCGATTTTCTGGCCGGGGCGTACTGTGTCTAACAGTCTCAATCCCGCCAATTCGTCTCGGGCAGTACCCGGAATGTCCTCAACTTTGGGCCGGGGAAAGCTTTGCCTCAACCGGTACATCTCAGGGAGCTTCAGCACAAAACCCGCCTTTCTCTACAGGGACCGAATAGGATACCCTCAGTAAACAATATCCCAAGAGTACTCAAGAATGAATTCGCGCCGTTGATTACCCGCGCCCCGGCTCAAACCAGGCGAGTGATATCCTCAGCCACCATGGGGTAATCGGTGAACATCTTCATATCGTGGCCCGGGAAGAGCAGGCCGATAGAGGAGACCCTTGCTTATAACTCGTCATAGGTGTTCATCCAGGCAACCATGTCAACGATGAAGCAGCTTGGGACCTCTCCGTGCAAGGACCTCTGCCGGGTTTACGTAGCCTGGGATCTGCCGCTCCTTCGCCAGGGCAGGGGCGACGCCGCAATCGACGATCGGGGTTTCACCGTTCCCCCTGACAACCCAGACGTAGTAATTTCTCTCGATTTTCCGGTCCCAGTCGGTGAGCCAAAAGACCATGGCGACCGAGCTGACGATGGGTCCTGCATATTTGACGGCATAGATCTCGTAGGCCGGCAGAGGGGGTGACATGCGGGTCTCCTCTGAAAATCGAGCCAATGAGTGTTGGAACAGCCTCCGCCGGACTGTGGCGGAGGCTGACGTGGGACGCAAAGATCAAGCCGCGGTGTCTCCGAGTTCGAAACCGAGATCGAGCGCCTTTCTGTTCATGTTCAGGAAGGCGGGTGGGATGCGTTCTTCGAGAATTTTCATGAGCGACTGTTTGGTGACCACCCGGGTCAGCGCCGTCACCGCGCCCAGCATGCAGATGTTGAAGACGATCGGCTTCCCGATTTTGGCCATCACGGTCTCGTACATGGGAAGCTCTTTTTGCACCGCGTCCACCGTTCGCTGCACTTGCACATAGCGACTGTCGGTGATCAGCAGCCCGCCGGGGCGGATAATGGGATAGAATTTCATGTAGGCTTCCTGGGTGAGACAGACCAGCACATTGGCCTGGTTGACCTTCGGGTAGAAAATCTCCGTGTCGGAAATGACCACGTCGGAGCGTGTCGCCCCACCCCGTGCGGCGGCGCCATAAATCTGCGTTTGAACGGCATTGAGGTGCTCGTGCAAGACGGCCGCTTCCGCCAGGATGATGGCGGCCGTGATCACCCCCTGCCCACCCGAGCCGGTAAATACGAAGCGCTGCTTTTCCATCGCTATTTTCCCTCCTTTGCCCGCTGGATCACGCTGTCATAGGCCGCGCAGTATTCGGGCAGGTCTTTGCGCACAAACACGCCGCGTTCAATCAGGTCGGGATTCTGCTCTTTGGCTTTGGAACCGATCGGGGTCGTAATCTTTTGCATGGTCTTGAGCATGTCGACCGCATCCCCCTGTTTGTTGCGGCGCCCGAAATAGGTCGGGCACTGGGACATGATTTCGACCACCGAGAAGCCGTTGTGGAGAATGGCCTCCTGGAGGATTTCGAAGACCTGCTGCGCGTGAAAGGCCGTGGTCCTGGCCACAAAGGTGGCGCCGGCGGCGGCAGCCAGACGCCACCACATCGAAGGTCTGGTCGACGTTGGTGTATGGGGCGGTGCTGGCCAGCGTCCCTACGCCGGAGAGGGGCGAGAACTGACCGCCGGTCATCCCGTAGATGCGGTTGTTCATGACAATGGCCGTGATGTTGATATTGCGCCGGGCCGCATGAATGAAGTGGTTGCCGCCGATGGCCAGGGCGTCGCCGTCCCCCATGGGAACGATGACATTCAGTTCCGGCCGGCTGAGCTTCACCCCCGTGGCAAAAGCCAGGGCGCGGCCGTGCAGGGTGTGCAGGGTGTGGAAGTCCAGGTATCCGGCGATGCGCGCGGAACAGCCGATGCCCGAGACCATGACGATGCCGCTCTTGGGGATCTGGAGCTTGTCGATCGCCCGGATGAGACCGTTCAAAATGATCCCGTGGCCGCAGCCCGCGCACCAGATGTGAGGAAAAAACCGTTCGCGAATATAATCTTTAACCGCCATTGCCTAAACCCCCTTTCCCTGGATCAAGCGCAGGGTCTTCCGAATATCTTCCGGACTGATGAAGACGCCATCGACGCGGTTGGCCAAAAAGACCCGCTCCGGTCTATCCACCGCCAGCCGGACGGACTGGCACAGCTGGCCCGTGTTCATCTCCACGACCACAATGATTCTCGCCCCAGCGGCCTTCTGCCGCACCAGGTCGTAGGGAAACGGCCAGATGGTCTGCAGCTCCAAGAGGCCGAAGCGTTCTCCCCGCTGACGCTGCTTTTCCACCACCTCGCGGGCGGAGCGGGCCGAGGAACCATAGGAAATGAGCAGGCACTCGGCATCCTCGGTGTAAAATTCCTTATAATGGGCGAGCTCATTGGTCCTGTTTTCGATCTTGTCCATCAGGTGCCGGAGCAGCTCGTGGATCACTCTCGGTTCATCCGAAGGAAAACCCCACATGTCGTGATAGAGGCCGGTCACGTTGTAGCGGTGGACGCCGCCGAAATCGGACATGGGCAGACGCCCGTCCTCGCGCGCCAAATAGGGATGATAATTGACCCCCTGCTTGACCGATGTCCGCAGGCGGTCCACGATGGGGATCGCTCCCGGCTCCGGCAGAACCAGCGCCTCGCGCATGTGTCCGACGACCTCGTCAAAGAGGAGGATCACCGGGGTCCGGTAGGTCTCGGCAATGTTGAAGGCTTCCACGGTCATGGCGAAAACGTCCTGGTGGTTGGATGCGGTCAGAGCCACGATGGCATGATCCCCATGGGTTCCCCAGCGCGCCTGATTGACATCCCCCTGATGGACGTGCGTCGGGATCCCTGTTGACGGGCCGCCGCGCTGCACGTTCACGATCACACACGGAATTTCCGCCATGATGGCGTAGCCAAGGGCTTCCTGCTTCAGGGAAAAGCCCGGCCCGGAGGTTGCCGTCATGACCTTGCACCCGGTCAGCGATGCCCCGATGATGGCGCACATCGAGGCGATTTCATCTTCCATCTGGATGAACTTGCCGCCGAGCTTGGGCAAGCGGGAAGACAACTGTTCGGCAATTTCGGTGGAAGGGGTGATCGGGTAGCCGGCAAAGAAGTTCAGCCCCGCGTACAGCGCCCCCTCGACGCATGCTTCATTACCCTGGACAAATCGGATATTCTGGCTCATATGGCTTTCCCCTCACCCTCTTCTTCCGCAATGATTTCAATGGCAAGGTCCGGGCACCGCATCTCGCAGAGCCTGCAGACAACACAATCCTCAGTGCGCACGGGTACGGCCTTGTCCTGACGATCCATCTCCAGCACCTTCTTCGCGCAAAACTCGATGCAGATGCCGCAACCCTTGCACCATTCCCGATTGATCCGGTGTTCTTTCAATTTTCGTTTGCCCATAGCCCAACTCCTTGTATCTTTCGGCGTTAATCGATCCGGTGACACCCGTGTGCCATTGATTCGGCATAACCGGAATTCACAACCAAAAGCAGAAAAAGCAAGAAGTAAAACAATAGAAGAAAATAAGAAGAAAGGGAAACACTGCTTGTTCTTCGTTCCTTGAGAACAAATCCGTTTAATGGCATTCTTCGTCCTCTTCGTGCCATCGTGGTCGGGGGTGGTTGCCAGGTTTCCGCCATCGGCCGCGCTCCAGGTTGAATGGAAGGTGCATTCGTGATAAGAAGATAGTATGTGCGAAATGGAAAGCCGTTGACAAGGCTTTCGTTCGGCTCGCCGCCCATGATGAAGCATTCTTTCCGGCACTTCCTCATCACGGCAGAGGCCGTTAATACCGCTGAGCAGCAAAAGCTGCTGCCCGGCAAAGAGGGGCAGGGGTGATTCTAAACGGGACCTGTCGAGCTGGCCGAAACGTGACCGGCTGCCATGCAAATATCACCAAGCTTTACGCCTTTTCCACCCTCCAGAAGACTCTTTTCCCCATGGCGATCATCACCCTCTTCTGGAAGGACCAGATCGGCTTGACGCTGACAGAAATCCTTCTGCTCCAGGCCATCTTCTCCGCCGCCACGGTGGTCCTTGAATATCCCTCGGGCTATCTCGGCGATCGCCTCGGCTATCGCAATACCCTCACCATCGCCAGCATCCTCGGCATCGCCGGATGGGGGATCTACACCATAGCTGACTCCTTCACCACGGTGCTGGTTGCCGAGGTCCTGCTCGGTGCCGCCCTGTCGTTTATAAGCGGTTCCGACAGCGCTCTCCTCTACGAGTCGCTGCGTGCCGAGGGCTTGGAATGGCGCTACGCCCGCTGCGAAGGGCGCATGAACGGCTTCGCCCAGACGGGCGAGGCCGCGGGAGCCCTGTTTGCAGGAGTTTTCTATGCCTCTGCTCCCCTTCTCCCGTTCATCCTCCAGGTCGTGTTATGGATCATGGCTTTCTCCATCACCCGCACCATGCATGAACCTCCACGGGACAAGGCGCTCTTTGCCCGGACTCATCTGACGGAAGCCCTGTGGATCACCCGCTACGCCTTTGTTGAGAACCGTCGCCTTCGGGCCACCATCCTGCTCAACACATTCCTCGGCCTGGCCTCCTTCTACCCGGTCTGGCTGATTCAGCCCTATATGCAAGAACATTCCGTTCCTCTCTCCTGGTTCGGCCCGATCTGGACAGGGGCCAATCTCACGGTGGCGGTCTTCGCCCTTCTGAGCCACCGGGCCCATGCTTCCCTCGGCGACCGTAACATGATCCTGCTCTGTATCACCCTGGTCCTCGCCGGCTATCTCGGGCTCGGGGTCATCGGGGGGACCTTCGGCTTCCTCTTCTATTATCTCCTGACCGGCATGCGGGGGCTGCGTGGGCCGATGTTCCTCAACCATATCCAGGTTGAAAGCCCGTCGGCGAATCGAGCAAGCATCCTCTCACTCCAGTCCCTGGCCTTCCGAATCGCCTTCATCATTACCGGTCCCCTGGTGGGGAGACTCGCCGACCAGGTCACGGTGCAGCAAACCTTCCGTTTTCTCCTCTATGGATATCTGGTGCTCCTGCCGCCCCTTTCCTGGTTGTTTCTCCGCAACCGGGTACAGAGGAAGACCGAGTAATGGGCGGGGAGACGGGGGAAGAAGACCCGAAGGACGGCAGGTTGTGGCAAGCTTGGGGCTATTGGCGGGACGGCGGCCTTGCCGCATTAAGGGAAGCTGGTTTCGTCGCGTCTTTACAGATTGTCAGCGCTCTTTGCTCCGCCTGCTCAACGGACCCCCGGCATTATCTCCTCGCACCATTGAGCGAGGGATGTGTAAGGGCCGAAGAAGCCTTCTTCGGTTTCGAACTGGCCAGTGCCCGAATCGATGGCCACAAAAGGCACAGTCGCCTCTCTTGCCGCTGCCAGGTCTCCTTTGCCGTCACCGAAAAAGAGGCAGCGGTCCGGGGCAAACGGAAACTCCCGCAAAAGGCGCAGCAACGATTCCGACTTCGGCCAATCACCGCCGCCACGAATCAGATCCAGGAGGGGTTCGAGTTGATGGGCCGAAAGGGTCTCCTGCAACTCAGCCAGTGGTGTGTTGGACAAGGCGACCCGGGTGATTTTGCGCTTCCCGACGGCCGCCAGCACTGCTTTGCACCCCTCGGTAAGGGGAGCCCGCATCATGGAAAGACGGCCCAGGCTCTGGAATCTCTCCCAGCGCAGGTCAAATTCGCCCTCTTCGAAGGAGCTTCCTATGACGTCGTTTTGAATGGTGCGGATTTTGGCGCCCCGGTTGATGCCGGTCAGTTGCAGATACAACGCGATAATCCTTCGCTGCAGCAGGGGATCATCGGTAAAGCTCTGCGCCATGGCGTGAGCGTTCGCGAGATTTGAATCAATCAACACACCGTTGACGTCAAATATGCATACGTTGATCTTTGCTAAATCCATCAGCGGCTGCCTCTTGATCGCTGTCACTCAAAAAATGGGTCCCGCATTTCTGACTGCGGGAAGGCCCAACATGCTCTCCAGTAGATATTCTCGGTCCTTCGGCTGTTCCGATGCTTTCCCGTCGGCGTCTGTCATCGCATTTGATTAAGCAGAATAGAAACACACAAATACAGGCTGATGCCGAGCACAAGAGATGACCATATTCCTATTCGATCACACAAAAAAGCCACTGTACAGATGTATAATATCCATGGCGGCACAACATAGGCAAGGCTCTTTGCATAATCGATCACTGAAGGTATACCTCCGGTCCTGTACAGCAGAAAAAATATCAATACCGTCATGGACGGAAACATGCTGATAAATGCTGCCAGAAAACCTTGTCCCTTAGACCCATAGTAGGTAGTAAGGCTTACCACCAATCCCCCTATTGTAAAATAACCTATAAACTCAAGCATCTTATGTCCCTTGTTAAGCTTAACATCTTATGCTGTTTACAGCGCCTTTCGCGGTTACGTCTTGACGATTCAAGGCCATTGAATCGAAGCCAATCGCTTCTGCAAGAGCCGCCGGGACCAGAACCGCCGCCATTCGCTTCTCCCGGCGTTCGCCCCTCATCGGTTGCATGCTTTGCCCGGGGCTGGCCGGCAGGTCTTCGCCGGGGCCCCTGTTTCTCCCGGCAGGCAGCCTTTGCCCTCAGGCGCTTGCCAGACGGTCCTGTTCCACTATGTTTATAACGGAGACCCCAACGAGGACGCAAGACCCAACGGGCTATTTGCTGGTGCTTTGTAAGGATTTTACAAGGCCTGAGGAGAACAGTGTTGTATAAAGGGAAGCGAACGGTCCCATGCTTCGGTTTCAGCCGGCATCGGCCTGGTGTTGACACGGCGTTCCTGAAGAACGAGAGATAGCCGGTCGTGTTCCGAGCGTTATTAATTACTGCACAAGGAGAGCCCCATGTCGCAAGCCCTTTACATCGTAGGCACCGGGCCCCGAAGCGGGAAGTCCGTTGTCGTGCTCGGGGTTATGGATCTTCTGGTACGTCAGGGAAGGAGGATCGGTTTTTTTCGCCCTGTGGCCCACGGTGAAGGCGGGCAAGACCACGCCATCCACCTCATTGCCGCCCTTCACAACCTGGACTTCTCCTTCGAGTCCATGTACGGGTGCACTTACGACGACGTCCTGGAATTGAGCAGAAACGACCGGCAGGACGAGATCCAGGGCCGTATCCTGGAAAAATTCAAGGCCCTGGAAGGGCAGTGCGATTTCGTTGTTTGTTCGGGTACGGATTTCACGGGGGTTACCACGGTGCTCGAATTTGATTTCAACGTATCCATCGCGAGAAATCTGGGCTCGCCGATGCTCCCGGTGATGAACGGAGAGGGCGGGGCGGTGGCGCAACTGGTCGATTCCGTGCGGGCGCTTATTGAATCCCTCGAGGCAAAGAGGTGCGATGTGCTTGCCGTGGTTGTCAACCGCGTCGGTGAGGATCGCATCGCCGAGTTAACCGCCGGATTCGGGCATGAACAGCAGGGTGAGGTCCCCGTTTATGTCCTCCCGCAGCATCCGCTTCTTGCCAAGCCGACGGTCGTCGAGATTGCCCGGGCCCTTGATGCCGAGGTGCTGTACGGTGAGTCCGAGGGACTCGAGCGCGAAGTCGTCAACTACAAAGTCGCCGCCATGGAGTTGCCGCACTTTCTCGAGCACCTCGGAGAGGGGAGTCTCGTGATCACCCCCGGCGACCGCTCGGATATCATCCTGGGTTCCCTGCTGTCCGAAGTTTCCCGGACGTACCCTCACATTGCCGGACTGCTCTTGACCGGCGGCCTGAAACCCCCGCCGCAGGTGCAGCGACTCCTGGACGGATTGAAGAAATTGCCGGTCCCGATGATGTCCGTTGCCGGGGATACCTTCTCCACCGCCATGGCCGTCAACTCCCTCGACGGCAGGATCGGCTTCGAAAGCAAGAGGAAAATCGCTGCCGCCCTGGGTATCTTCGAGGCCCACCTGGATCTGCCCGCCATTCTCCAACGCATCGCCGTCACTCGCTCATCGCGGGTTACGCCCCTCATGTTCGAATACGATCTCATCCGGAGGGCCAAGCAGCAGCGGCAGCGTATCGTGCTTCCTGAAGGCACGGAGGAGCGCGTTCTCAGAGCGGCGGAATTCCTGATTTTGCGCGGAGTGGTCGAGGTTACCCTCCTGGGTCCCGAGAAAGAGGTGACGAGCAGGATCAACGAGCTCGGCCTGGCCATGGGCGGCGTCGATATCCTCGACCCCGGCGTGTCCGATCTGCGCGAGGGCTTTGGGGAGGCCTATTTTGAGATGCGAAAACACAAGGGGATCTCGAAGGAATTTGCCTATGACCTCATGGCGGACGTGAGCTATTTCGGCACCATGATGGTTCACCGGGGCCTCGCCCACGGCATGGTTTCGGGCGCCGTCCACACGACTCAGCACACCATCCGCCCGGCCCTTGAAATCATCAAGACGAGATCCGGGTGCGCCATCGTTTCGAGCGTTTTTCTGATGTGCCTGCCGGACCGTGTGCTGGTCTACGGCGACTGTGCCGTCAATCCCGACCCCGACGCGCAGCAGCTTGCGGACATCGCCATCTCTGCCGCCCGGACTTCGGAAATGTTCGACATCGAGCCG
The DNA here is from genome assembly GCA_963844985.1 of uncultured delta proteobacterium. Classification (GTDB taxonomy): domain Bacteria; phylum Desulfobacterota; class Syntrophobacteria; order Syntrophobacterales; family Syntrophobacteraceae; genus JADGQM01. Next base: position 5,425 of record CAWJQV010000001.1, on the reverse strand, counting down.
CGAGTGGCGATGCTGTCGTATTCAACCGGTGAATCGGGAACGGGGGCCGATGTGGACAAGGTCCGCGAAGCGACCCGCATTGCCAGGCAATTGCGGCCCGAGTTGAAAATCGAGGGGCCGATACAGTATGACGCCGCCTTCGATCCCGAGGTGGCGAAGATAAAGATGCCCAACAGTGAAGTGGCCGGCCGGGCCACGGTCTTTATCTTTCCGGACTTGAATACGGGGAATGTTTCCTACAAGGCGGTCCAGCGCTCAGCCCATGCCGTGGCCATCGGACCCGTCCTGCAGGGGTTGAAAAAGCCGGTAAACGATCTCAGCCGCGGCTGCTCGGTGACCGATATCATAAACACCGTGGCCATCACGGCGATCCAGGCGCAGGCAGAGAAAGAGCGCACGGACCTTTCTTGTTGACCCACGGCGAAGAGCGTCGAGAAGCACGAAAAACCACGGCATAGACCTCGGTGAACGCAAAAACAGCGGACAGGGGTACATGCCGGCCCGCGACAGGGCCGCAGCGGCCATCGGCTTGAGTGCCTGAGAGCCGAGAGCTAGCAACCGGGAGCCGCCTTTCCGGCGGCCGCCTTATTGATGAGATGGGCCTGGTACCCCGCGCCGAAACCGTTGTCGATGTTCACCACCGAGACCCCGGAGGCACAGCTGTTGAGCATGCTGAGAAGCGCCGCGATGCCGCCGAAGCTCGCCCCGTAACCGACGCTGGTCGGGACCCCGATCACCGGGCAGGATACCAGCCCTCCCACGACGCTGGCCAGAGCTCCCTCCATGCCGGCCACCACCACCGCCACATCGGCCTGAAAGAGCTCTTCACACGAGTGCAGCAGACGATGAATTCCGGCCACTCCGACGTCGTAGATGCGCTTCACACGGCTGCCGAGCACCTCTGCGGTAAGGGCGGCTTCTTCGGCCACGGGCAGATCGGACGTTCCCCCCGTCACCACTGCGATATTACCGATCTGTTCGACGGGAAGCGGTTTGATTACCACCATACGCGCCAGTTCGTGATAAGTGCAGTCCGGGACCACTTCTCGAATCCCGTCGAAGACCTCGCGACCGGCCCGAGTCGCCAGAATATTGTGGTGATGCCGGGCAATTCTCTCAACGATCCCCTGAATCTGGGCAACGGTTTTTCCCTGGCAATAGATGACTTCCGGGACCCCGGTGCGCAGGCAGCGATGGGTGTCGATTTTTGCAAAACCGAGGTCCTCGAAGGGGAGACTCCTCAGACGATCCAGGACCGATTCCACATCGAGCGCTCCCTTTTGGAGCTGCACCAGCAAATCTCGCAGCAAATGGTTGTCCATATTCGTCTACCACGTATTCCTGCGGATACGATCGGCGCGGAACCGATCTTCCGGTTTGAGGGTCTGCGCCGGATATCCGATCACCACCAGCGCCAGGGGAATTACGGTCTGGGGGAGACTGCAAAGCTTCTTGAAGCCGTCGACCCGGTCCTGGAGAGGGTAAATTCCGGTCCAAACGGCACCGAGGCCCTTCCCGTGAGCGGCAAGGAGCAGATTCTGAGTGGCCGCCGAGCAGTCCTGCACCCAGTAGCCGGGAAATTTTTCCAAGGCCAGGTCGCCGCAAATCAAAATGCCCAGGGGAGCTTCTCTCGCCATGGCGGCATAGGGATTTATGCCCGCAGCCTTGCCGAGAATTTCCCGGTCGGTGATCAGCACAAAGTGCCAAGGTTGCTGGTTGCCCGCGGAGGGCGCACTCATCGCCGCCGCCAGCAAGTCTTTCACCAGCTCCTCGGGGACCGGCTCCTGCTGAAATTTGCGGATACTGCGCCGCGTGTGTATGGCATCCATCACATCCATCGTTTGGTTACCTCCCTCGGGTTGTCCCCTTATTCATGCGGCGGCTCTATGCGCCGCAAATCGTCTCACCACCCAGGCGGGCCGCTCGAAGTCGTGCCCTTCCTGTGGAGAAAGATCTTAATCCATAACTGCTCCGATGAAAACCCGGCGGCAGATTCTATTTGAAATTCCCGGGTTGGAAGGGGTATGGGACGGCAAATCCCGGATGGCCCCAATCCGGCCCGGCGAGGACCCGATTTTGAGCGTTTGGCATTATCCCGACAAGGGATTTCCGGTGAAAAAGGGTTTGAGCAATCCGCTTTTCTGCTCTATTTTGCAGACGAAGTCCTCAGCCGGGTGCTTTGGGCATCGGGTACCGGCAAGCCGGGTTGGGATAGGTGAAGTTAGCCACTTATTTGCCGGGCAGGGTTTCCAGCCTGACATGACCAATTGCCAGGCTAAGAAAGAAACCTGTCCCGCGGATTGAAGCGGGGCCGAGGACGTTCCGGGAGCCTCCCGAGGCCATACTGGAGCGGTGTTCATAGAGACGACCGATCATGGAAGACACCACCAACCATACATTGTCAATTGAACGAGCGGCGGGGGCGTTGTTCGACTTCGCGGTTGACCGCGAGGACCTCAAGACCCTTCTGACGGCTCTCCCCGATGATGCCGGGGTCGAACGGGGAAAGGTCGAATACGAACTCGGGATCTTGCGGATTATCAGCGTCGGCTGGAGCATTTCCTATTTCCTCGAACAGTCCCCCCACAAGGGTCGGCTTGCGGAGGATTACTGGCAGGCTGTGCGGGAGTTTTCCCGGGGCCTTTCGGAAACCGCAGGTCTCATGGCCGGCAAGGACATCGATTATTTCCAGGTCCTGAAAGATCGCCTGAACCGCTACGTCGAAGCCATGCGCCTGAAACCCCGCGCCTCGGCACCGGCGGTGGTGATCGGTCCGGAATTTGCCAGGGCCTGCGGGAACGTCGATGATGTCCATGCGGTCATGATCGGCGCCAAGATGTTCATTGCGGCAGGGGCCGGTGTCAAGGAATTTCTTGACCGCACGGGAATTTGATTTTTTCCGCGAAGAGACAGGAAGGTTCACGAAGGATTGGAGGTTTGCTCTTCTTAGTGTTCCTTCGTGTGACTTCGTGGCTTATCTTGAGGCATGGGAGCTGAGACAGGCCGGGGATATGACGGAAAAGCCCAACGCAGGGCACAAAGACCTGGACCACCTTGCTGCGGCCGCCGACCGCTTCAACCCCCGGGGTACGGTCACAGGCATTCGGGAATACGGGAACGGCAACGTCCATGACACCTTCCTCGTGACCCTGGCCTCGGGAACGGAAGAGCACTTCATCCTGCAGCGCATGAACACCGTGGTTTTTTGTCAACCGGAGCGGGTCATGCGGAACATTTGCACCGTAACCGAGCATGTGCGCGAGCGCCTGGAACATGCTCCCCTGAGTTTCGGTCGCCGCTGGGAGCTGCCGCGCGTGCTCCTGACAGATGATGCTCAGGACCTCTGGATTGACCCCGGCGGGTCTTTCTGGCGCGCGATCAGCTTCATCGAAGCCGCCCGGTCCTTCGACACCATCCTGAACACCGGACACGCAAGGGAAGTCGGCTTTGCCCTCGGCACGTTCCACGGCCTCATCAGTGACCTGGAGGCTGAAGAACTGGCCGACACCCTGCCGAGTTTCCACATTACCCCCCGGTATGTGCGGCACTATGATGAGGTGCTGGCCGGGAAAGGTGCCCCCCGCTCTTCCGAGGCAGACTATTGCGTGCGGTTTGTGGACGCCCGGAGGAACTTCACGCACGTCCTCGAAGGCGCCAAAGCTCGGGGTCTGCTCCATCTTCGCCCGATTCACGGCGATCCCAAGGTCGATAATGTCATGATCGATACGGCCACGAATCAGGCGGTCGGCATCGTCGACCTGGACACCGTCAAGCCGGGTCTGGTTCATTACGATATCGGCGACTGTCTGCGCTCGTGCTGCAATCCCCTGGGAGAGGAAACCGGGCAGTGGGAAGCGGTGCGCTTCGACCCCGACCTCTGCCGGGCCATCCTGGATGGCTATCTCTCCGCGCCGTCCGCGATCCTCACCGAGTACGATTACGAGTATCTGTACGACGCCGTCCGTCTGATTGCCTTTGAGCTGGGGCTGAGGTTTTTCACCGATTACCTGGAGGGCAACGTCTACTTCAAAGCGGGACATGCGGACCACAATCTTGCCCGGGCGCTCGTCCAATTCAAGCTCACCGAGAGCATCGAGTCCCGGGAAGAAGCCATCCGCGACGTGATCCGGGACTTGAGATGAATGTCAGGAGCTTTTCCCTGCGGCCGTTTCCCGCTGCCGGCGCTCCGCCCGACGGGGCGATCACCGGCAGCATCGCACGCTGTTCCCATACGCCTTGACATCCATTGGACGTTCACAGGACGTCCGGCTGCTCTCGTCATCCCGGCAGCGGCGGAAACGCCGGCCCGCAGGCATGGGCTGTGGCTGGAAACCTGCTTCGAATGCTTTGTCGGGGTGAAGCATTCTCCCTGCTACTGGGAATTCAACCTCTCGCCCGCCGGGCACTGGAATGTGTACCGCTTCTCAGACTACCGGCTCGGAATGCAAGAGGAAACGGCCTTCACAGCACTGCCCTTCACCGTCCGGTCGCAACCGGGCTCCCTCTCGCTGAGACTGAAGCTCTATGTGGGGGGATCGTCGAGGCCGCTCAGATCCTGGAAACGAATGTCTGTGCGGTGCTCAAACATAAGAGCGGTGAAGTGACCTGCTGGGCGCTGGTCCACCCCGGCCCGCAGGCCGATTTTCACCGCCGAGACGGCTTTGCCGTCGAAATCTGACATCGCCCCAGGTCCGGGAGCGTCCCCAAGAACACTCGCGAACTCCGGCGCGCCAGTCCCTGTCCATCGCTATTCGTGATGGGCGTCAAGCTTTCGCGTGCACAGAATCAATTGGCATTTCCAGTGAACGCAGCGGGCCCGGCAAAAAAAAGATTGTTTTATGGGCGTCGATGGCTTATTAATTCGGTGGTTCTGTGGGGCAATTGTTTAGTTTTGCTCGTCTTCGTGTAGATCCTTCTCGCGCTGACATCCTGGAACGATAATCTTGTTGAGCAAATCCTTGCTTATTTGAGTGAGTTCCCCGACACCTGCCTGATCTCACCCTGAAGAGCTCCGCCATTATGCGGGTTGAAGCCGGGCCCACGGCGAATAGTGCTGCCCAGTCGATGGTTGAGCCGGTGGCAGGCTCACCGAAGCCTTGAACCCCGGTCAAGCCCAAACCAGTTGAGTAAATCTTTTGCACGGGAAACGCAAATTGACTGAAGAAGTTGCCTGCGGCCGGCAGTTGCTTAGCAACGTGTGAAAATGTTTGGCCGGCAGGAACGTTTTGAGTGTCCGACCGATCCCGAGGACTGGTCGAGAACCCCTGATGGAGGACCCCGCAAGATCGTGAAGGAGGTTTCGCAAATATGACTACAAACAACACCTCGAACACCCCAAGCAAACTTCAGAAAATTTTACAGGCAGGTCACCTTGCCGTGACCTCGGAGTGTGGTCCCCCGAGAGGCGCCGACGGAAAGGTGGTGG